>NZ_JAVDSG010000001.1:4325000-4942500 GCF_031455225.1 Saccharothrix longispora | reverse complement strand
GGGACCGGTTAGTCTTTCGGGGCGAAGCTGAGAACTTAAGCGCCAGTAAACGGCGGTGGTAACTATAACCATCCTAAGGTAGCGAAATTCCTTGTCGGGTAAGTTCCGACCTGCACGAATGGCGTAACGACTTCTCGACTGTCTCAACCACAGGCCCGGCGAAATTGCACTACGAGTAAAGATGCTCGTTACGCGCGGCAGGACGGAAAGACCCCGGGACCTTTACTATAGCTTGGTATTGGTGTTCGGTTCGGCTTGTGTAGGATAGGTGGGAGACTGTGAAGCGGCCACGCCAGTGGTTGTGGAGTCGTCGTTGAAATACCACTCTGGTCGTACTGGATGTCTAACCTCGGTCCGTGATCCGGATCAGGGACAGTGCCTGGTGGGTAGTTTAACTGGGGCGGTTGCCTCCCAAAGAGTAACGGAGGCGCTCAAAGGTTCCCTCAGCCTGGTTGGCAATCAGGTGTCGAGTGCAAGTGCACAAGGGGGCTTGACTGTGAGACCGACAGGTCGAGCAGGGACGAAAGTCGGAACTAGTGATCCGGCCATGGCTTGTGGAAGCGTGGTCGCTCAACGGATAAAAGGTACCCCGGGGATAACAGGCTGATCTTGCCCAAGAGTCCATATCGACGGCATGGTTTGGCACCTCGATGTCGGCTCGTCGCATCCTGGGGCTGGAGTAGGTCCCAAGGGTTGGGCTGTTCGCCCATTAAAGCGGTACGCGAGCTGGGTTTAGAACGTCGTGAGACAGTTCGGTCCCTATCCGCCGCGCGCGTAGGATACTTGCGGAAGGCTGTCCCTAGTACGAGAGGACCGGGACGGACGGACCTCTGGTGTGCCAGTTGTCCTGCCAAGGGCATTGCTGGTTGGCTACGTTCGGAAGGGATAACCGCTGAAAGCATCTAAGCGGGAAGCTCGTTCCTAGATGAGGTATCCCACCCTTCGTGGGTTAAGGCCCCCAAGAGACCATTGGGTTGATAGGCCGGAGATGGAAGGCCGGTAACGGCTGGAGTTGACCGGTACTAATAGGCCGAGGACTTGCTCACAAACATGCTACGCATCCACTGTGCGGTTCTGAAAGAACCGAACCGGACCATCATGCCCGATCTGGGTGTGGTGCCTACGGGTTGGTAATTTCATAGTGTTTCGGTGGTCATTGCGGTTGGGGAACACCCGGTCCCATTCCGAACCCGGTAGTTAAGCCTTCCAGCGCCGATGGTACTGCACTCGTGAGGGTGTGGGAGAGTAGGACGCCGCCGAACATTCTTCCCCGAAAGGGCTTGTGGTGGGGGCACAGTCAGATGTGCTCTAACCGCAAGCCCTTTCGGCGTGTCCACAGTAGGAGGAGTTAGTGTCCAGGTTCGGGGATCGACCCGGCGACCGTGAGCGTGGCCAGGGAGACCGACCGCGCCGATCCGACGACGGTGGCCGTTCCCAGGGAAGTCGCAAGCCGAGCACCGGTGACCGTGACGCTCGTGGGGGCGAGCGTCCGAGTGGTTTCCAGCGTCGGGACGACCGGCCGCGCTACGACAAGCCTCGTGGCGGCGACCGACGTGATGACCGCGGCGGTGTCCGCCGCGATGACAGCAGGGGCGAGCGGCCCCGCTACGACAAGCCGCGGGAAGACCGCGGTTTCCAGCGACGTGACGACGACCGCGGTGCCGTCCGCCGCGACTCGACCGACCGGCCTCGCACGGACCGCGGCGATGACCGCGGTGGCTACCAGCGACGCGACGACCGTTCCGGTGATCGGGGCGGGTTCCGGCGCGATGACAGCCGTCCCCGTTTCGACCGGCGCGATGACCGCGGCTCGGATCGTGGCGAGCGCCGTGAGTTCCGGCCGCGCGATGACCGGTCCGGTGACCGTGGTGGTTACCAGCGGCGTGATGACCGCGGCGGTGGCGAGCGCAGCGGTGGTGAGCGCGGGGGTTACCAGCGTCGGGACGACCGGCCTGGTGGTTTCAAGCGCGACGACCGGCCTGGCGGGTTCAAGCGTGACGACCGCAGTGGCGGCGGCGAGCGGCGCGAGTTCCGGCCGCGCGACGACCGGTCGGGTGGGTTCCGCCGCGACGACCGGCCTGGTGGTTTCAAGCGCGACGATCGTCCCGGCGGGTTCAAGCGTGACGACCGAGGTGGGGATCGCGGTGGCTATCAGCGCCGTGACGACCGCTCGGACGACCGTGGTGGTTACCCGCGCCGTGACGACCGGTCCGGTGACCGGGGCGGCTACCAGCGGCGTGACGACCGTGGTGGCGATCGCGGTGGCGACAGGGGCGGTGACCGCGGTGGGTACCCCCGTCGCGATGACCGGTCCGGTGACCGTGGTGGTTACCAGCGGCGTGATGACCGCGGCGGTGGCGAGCGCAGCGGTGGTGAGCGCGGGGGTTACCAGCGTCGGGACGACCGGCCTGGTGGCTTCAAGCGCGACGACCGGCCTGGCGGGTTCAAGCGTGACGACCGCAGTGGCGGCGGCGAGCGGCGCGAGTTCCGGCCGCGCGACGACCGGGGAAGCGACCGGAGCGGTGACAGGGGCGGTGACCGCGGTGGGTACCCCCGTCGCGATGACCGATCAGGCGACCGCGGTGGTTACCAGCGACGTGACGACCGGTCCGGTGACCGGGGCGGCTACCAGCGGCGCGATGACCGCGCGGGCGGCTTCAAGCGGGACGACCGGCGTTCGTACGACAAGCCGCGCGTCGACCGCCCGGATGACAAGCGGGACGAGCGCAGCCGTGAACGGGCCGCGCGGTTCCAGGACCGCATCGCCCAGGGCGACGAGCAGGTCACCGAGGCGACCGTCGCGGAGGTCGGGGGCACCGAGGTCGACGACGTCGAGCCCGTGACCGCCGCTGTCACCGGGAAGCCGGTAACGGACGACGCCGGGACCGGTGTCGAGACCGACGCCGACACCGACGTCCGGGACGACGACGAGGACCGCGAAGACACCGAGGACGAGGTCGACGAGACCGGCGGCCCGGCGGCCGGTTCGGCCGTCCCGGTGGAGGAGCAGCAGGAGCGGGTGTTCACCCGGTCCCGCACGCCCGAGCTGCCGCAGGACGCGGACATCTCCGTGCTCGACCCCGACGTGAAGCAGGAGCTGCGCGGCCTGCCGAAGGGCCTGGCCGAGATCGTGGGCCGGCACCTCGCCGCGGCGGGTCTGCTGATCGACTCCGAACCGGAGCAGGCGCTGGAGCACGCCCGGTACGCGCGTTCGAAGGCGGCTCGGGTGGCGGTGGTGCGCGAGGCGGCCGGGTTGACCGCCTACCACGCCGGCGAGTGGGCCGAGGCGCTGTCGGAGCTGCGGGCGGCGCGGCGCATGTCGCACGGCGCCGGTCACCTCGCGGTGATGGCCGACTGCGAGCGGGCGCTGGGGCGTCCCGAGCGGGCGATCGACCTGGCGCGTGAGGCGCAGGGCCTGTCGCTGTCGCCGGAAGAGGCCGTGGAGCTGCGGATCGTGGCGGCCGGCGCGCGGCGTGACATGGGCGAGCTGGACGCGGCCGTGGTGGCGCTCCAGGGCGACGACCTGGACGAGAAGAAGCGCTTCCCGTGGAGCGCCCGCCTGTTCTACGCGTACGCCGACAACCTGGAGGCGGCCGGGCGGAACGAGGAAGCCGTGAAGTGGTTCCTCAACGCCGCGCAGGCCGACGACGACAACGAGACGGACGCCGCCGAGCGCGCGTTCGACCTCAGCCCGCAGGACTGACACCACAGGACTGACACCACAGGGCACCGCACGCGCGGGAGCGAAGTCACACCGGGAGGCCCGGCACCGACAGGTGCCGGGCCTCCACACTTGTGGGGACGTGTGGTGATGACGGAGGAGGCGCCCGTGCTGCTGGCCCGTTACGACGCTCTGCTGCTGGACCTCGACGGCACCGTGTACCGGGGGCGCGAGGTCGTGCCCGGCGCGGTGGAGGCGGTGGCGGCCGCGCGGGAGCACGGTGTCGCGGTCCGCTTCGTCACGAACAACGCGTCCCGGTCGCCCGAGGACGTCGCCGATCACCTGGACGAGTTGGGTTTCCGCACGAGCGTGGACGAGGTGAGCACGAGCGCCCAGGCGGGCGCGGCGATGCTGGTGGGCCTCGTCCCGGCCGGTTCCGCGGTGCTGGTGCTCGGCACGGACGCGCTGGCCGACCAGGTCCGGGCGCGCGGGTTCGAGCCGACGCGGGAGGCCGAGGGGGCCGCCGCGGTGGTGCAGGGCCTGTCGCAGGAGCTGGGGTGGCGCGAGCTGGCCGAGGCGTGCGTGGCGGTCCGGGCGGGAGCGAAGTGGGTGGCCTGCAACGTGGACGCGACGCTGCCCACCGAGCGCGGCCTGCTCCCCGGCAACGGTGCGCTCGTCGCCGCCCTGCGCACGGCGACGGGCGTCGAGCCCCTGGTGGCGGGCAAGCCGGCGACGCCGCTGCTGGAGCAGGCGGCGAAGTCCGCCGGCGCGCAGCGCCCCCTGGTGGTGGGCGACCGGCTGGACACCGACATCGACGGCGCGGTGAACGCGGGCATGGACTCGCTGCTGGTGCTCACCGGCGTGGCCACCGAGGCGGACGTGGCGGCGCTCGCCGACGCCCGCCGTCCCACCTACGTGGCGGCCGACTTGTCGATCCTGCATCGGCTACCGTGAAACCGTGAGCTTCGAGGTTCCCCTCCCCGGCCCGCCGCGCGACCCCGTGGCCGGGATCGACGACGCCCTGGCGGGTCTCGACGGGCTGGAGCAGTTGGACGTGGTCGAGCACGTGGCCCGCTTCGACGACGCGCACACGGCGCTGACCGCCGCGTTGTCCAGCATCGACAAGGTCTGACCCGGTGCCGCGCAGGGCTCGGCTCGACGCCGAACTGGTCCGCCGCGGGCTGGCCAGGTCCCGGGAGCACGCGAGCCAACTCGTCGCCGAGGGCAAGGTGACCGTCCAGGGCACCGTGGCCACCAAGCCCGCGACCGCCGTGGGGCTGGACACCGCGCTGCTGGTGCGCGACCACGACGACCCGAACTACGCCTCGCGGGGCGCGCACAAGCTCGTCGGCGCGCTGGAGGCGTTCCCGGGCATCGCCGTGGAGGGCAGGCGCTGCCTGGACGCGGGCGCGTCGACCGGCGGGTTCACCGACGTGCTGCTGCGCGCGGGGGCCCGGCAGGTCGTGGCGGCCGACGTCGGGCGCGGTCTGCTGGACTGGAAGCTCCGGACCGACGACCGCGTCGTGGTCAAGGACAGGACGAACGTGCGCGCGTTGACGCCGGAGGACATCGGCGGGCGCGTTGAACTGGTGGTGGCGGATCTCTCGTTCATCTCGTTGAGGCTGGTGCTCCCCGCGCTGGTGGGGTGCCTCGACGAGGAGGGCGACCTGGTGCCGATGGTGAAACCGCAGTTCGAGGTGGGCCGGGAGCGCCTCGGCTCGGGCGGTGTGGTGCGGGACCCGGAGCTGCGCGCCGAGGCGGTGCTGGACGTCGTCTCGGCCGCGGCCGGTCTCGGGCTGCGCCTGCACGGCGTCATCGCCAGCCCTCTCCCCGGGCCGTCGGGCAACGTCGAGTTCTTCGCCTGGTTGCGCCGCGGTGAACCCCTGGACGGGGCTGCCGCCGCCGGGCTCGTGCGCGAGGCCGTCGCGGAAGGCCCTCGGTGAGGGCCCCAACGGAGGGGGACGGCATGGCCCGGGAGATCCTGCTGGTCGTCCACACCGGGCGGCGGAGCAACGTGCTGGTCGCGCAGGAGGTGGCGACGCGGTTCGCGGCGGGCGGCGTGCGGTTGCGGGTGCTGGAGGACGAGGCGCCCGAACTGGACCCGTCCTGCTACGCCGAGGTCGTGATGGCCGACGAGAAGGCCGCCGAGGGCGCGGAGCTGGTGTTCGTGCTGGGTGGTGACGGCACGCTGCTGCGGGCGGCGGAGCTGGCGCGCGCGGCCGGGGTGCCGGTGCTGGGCGTGAACCTGGGCCGGGTGGGGTTCCTGGCGGAGGCCGACTCGGACGCGCTGTACGACGCGATCAGGCACGTCGTGGACCGCGACTACGAGGTCGAGGAGCGGATGACGCTCGACGTGACCGCGTTCGCGGGCGAGGAACTGCTGGGCACCACGTGGGCGCTCAACGAGGCCAGCGTGGAGAAGTCCACGCGGGAGCGCATCCTGGACGTGGTGGTCGAGGTGGACGGGCGGCCGGTGTCGGCGTTCGGCTGCGACGGCGTGCTGGTGGCGACGCCCACCGGTTCCACGGCGTACGCGTTCTCGGCGGGCGGGCCGGTGGTGTGGCCGGACGTGCAGGCGCTGCTGGTGGTGCCGAGCAACGCGCACGCGCTGTTCGCGCGGCCGCTCGTGGTGTCGCCGGCGTCGGTGGTGGCGCTGGAGGTGGACCCGGACAGCTACCCGGCGGTGCTGACGGCCGACGGCCGCCGCACGATCGACCTGCCGGCGGGCGCGCGGGTCGAGGTGGTGGAGGGCGGCACGCCGCTGAGGTTGATCAAGCTGCGGCAGGGGCCGTTCACGGACCGGCTGGTGGAGAAGTTCGAACTGCCGGTGCAGGGGTGGCGCGGGCCGTCCGCGCCGTAGGCGCCGGAGGGGGATCTCCGAGGTAGATCAACAGTGGGACACCCTCCCCCGAACACGCGGTCCGTCGGTATCGCCCAGTAGTGTTCGAGTCGTGCTGGCCGAGATGCGCATCCAGGGCCTCGGTGTGATCGACGAGGCCACCCTTGAACTAGACCCCGGTTTCACCGTGGTGACGGGCGAGACCGGCGCGGGCAAGACGATGGTCGTCACCGGCCTCCACCTGCTGGGTGGCGGCCGGGCGGAGGCGTCGCGCGTGCGCAACGGTGCGGAGAAGGCGGTGGTCGAGGGCCGCTTCCAGGCCCCCGCGGGCAGCCCGGCGGCGAAGGTCGCCGAGGAGGTCGGCGGCGAGCCCGACGACGACGGCAGCGTGATCGCCGTGCGCACGGTGGGCGCAGACGGCCGGTCCCGCGCCCACCTGGGCGGCCGGTCCGTGCCCGTGGGCGTGCTGTCCGAGCTGGCCGAGCAGCTGCTCGCCGTGCACGGGCAGAACGACCAGCTGCGGCTGCTGCGGCCCGCCGAGCAGCGCTCGGTGCTCGACCGGTTCGCCGGTGACGACGTCGCCGCGCCCCTGCGGGCCTACCGGAAGGTCCGCGACGAGTGGCTGCGCGTCACGACCGAGCTGACCGAGCGCACCGAGCGGGCGCGCGAGCTGGCCCGGGAGTCCGAGCTGCTGCGGCACGGCCTGGCCGAGATCAACGCGGTCGACCCGAAGCCCGGTGAGGACGAGGAGCTGGTCGCCGAGGCCCGCCGGTTGGCCGACGCCGACCAGCTGCGGGAGGCCGCGTCCGGCGCGCAGTACGCCGTCGCCGGGTCCGCCGACGGCGACCCGGACACCCCCGGCGCGCTGGGCCTGATCGGCGAGGCGCGCAGGCGGCTGATCGCCTCGGACGACCCGAAGCTGCGCGACCTGGAGCCCCGGCTGGTGGAGGCGGAGACGCTGCTGGCCGACGTGGGCGCGGAGATCGCGTCCTACCTGGAGCACCTGGACGCCGACCCGGCGCGGTTGGAGCAGGTGCTCGCCCGCCAGTCCGAGCTGAAGTCGCTGACCCGCAAGTACGCGGCGGACGTGGACGGTGTGATCGCCTGGGCGCAGGACGCGTCGTCGCGGCTGACCGGCATGGACACCTCCGACGAGGCGCTGGCGGCGCTGGCCGCGCGGCGCGACGAGCTGGCCGGTGAGCTGGCGGTCTACGCGCGCCAGGTGACGGCGGCCCGCACGGTCGCGGCCGAGGAGCTGGGCCGGGCGGTGTCGGACGAGCTGACCGGCCTGGCCATGCCGCACGCCGACATCGAGGTCGCGGTGCGGCCGCGGGTGGCGGAGAAGGGCGACGCCCACGCCGTGGAGGTCGACGGCAGGCCGCTGCACGCCGGCGCCTCGGGCGTGGACGACGTGGAGCTGCGGCTGATCGCGCACCCCGGCGCGCCCGCCCTGCCCGTGCACAAGGGCGCCTCGGGCGGTGAGCTGTCGCGGGTGATGCTGGCGCTGGAGGTGGTGCTGTCGCACTCCGACCCGGTGCCCACGCTGGTGTTCGACGAGGTCGACGCGGGCGTCGGCGGGCGGGCGGCGGTCGAGGTCGGCCGGCGGCTGGCCAGGTTGGCGCGCAGCCACCAGGTCATCGTGGTCACCCACCTGCCGCAGGTGGCGGCGTTCGCCGACCGGCACCTGGTGGTCGACAAGACCGCGGACGGCATCCTGACCCGCTCGGGCGTGCGGAGGCTGGACGAGTCGCAGCGCGTGGTGGAGCTGGCCCGGATGCTCGCCGGCATGGACTCCACCGACACCGGTCGCGCGCACGCCGAGGAGCTGCTGGCGGCGGCGAAGGCCGACAAGGACAGCGCGCCGGTGGTGCGGCGCAAGGGACGCGGCAGGTGAGCCGGCGCCCGCTGGGCGCCGTGCTGCTGGTCGCGGCCGCGGTCGGGGCGGTGGTGGGCACGTTCCTGCCGCTGTTCCGGGAGGGCGCCGACCACGACGCGCGGCTGGGGTTCGTCACGACGGCGTGGGAGACCACGACCGGCGCGGACGGGATCGACGTCGGGCTGATGCTGGGTGTGCGGGCCACCAGGTACGGGGTGCCGATCACGGTCGCCGCCGCGGTGCTGCTGGTCGCCGCCGGCACGTCGCTGCTGCCCGGCCGCCGCGCCGCGCCGGCCCGCGGCGTCGCGATCGGCGGCACGGGCCTGCTGATCGGCTCGGTGTGGACGACGGGCATGGGCGTGGCGTCGTCGGTCGCGTCGAGCGCGAACGACTCCGACGGCTACGTCCAGGAGGTCCGCGAGGGCGTCTGGGTGCTGGTCCTGGCCTCGGTGGCGGCGGTGGTGGGCGCGGTGCTGGTGCACGCCCGCCGGCCCGACCCCGTGCCCGCGGGCCCCGTCCACGTGGTGGGCGGGGACGACGTGGTGGGCGGGGACGACACCGACACCCCGCCCCACGGCATCCCGGTGGCGCGGGTCCAGGTGGCCCGGCTCCCGGAATCCGACTACACCGCCGCCGACCGGCAGCCCTGATCCCGCCCGCCCCCGTGGACCCGTCGGGGGTGGCGCGGGCGCTCCCGGACCGCTTTGCTGGTGGGAGCGGTACCGGTGGTGCCGACGCGATCGGCGAGGAGGACCGACCATGACCCGAGCGGCCCGCCGCACCACCGCGATCGTCGTCCTGGGCGCGGGCGCGCTGCTGGTCGTCCTCGGCTCGCTGCTGCCGCTGTACGGGATGACCGAGGAGTTCGGCGGTGGGCCCGGCGCGGCCTCGGAGGCGCGCACGTACGCCCTGACCGGCTGGGAGTCGGTGGTCGAACCCCCGTTCCGGGTGGAGGGCGTGGAGGGGGTGGAGGGCGTGGACGGCGTGGACGAACAGGACCGCATCCCGGTCTACGGCCACGCGCTCGTGGCGGCCGCCGCGCTCGTCGCCCTCGGGGCGGTGCTGCAACTGCGCCCACCGCGACCGGCCGCGATCGGCCGGAGCACCGCCGTCGCCGGGCTCGGGCTGCTCCTGGGCACCCTGTGGGCGGCGGTGGAGACGACGTCGAAGCTGTTCGGCACGGGCGCCGCCACCCACGAGCGGGAGTTCGTCGGCTCCGGCACGTGGACGGTCCTGGCGGCGGCCGCGCTGGTGCTCGCGGGCGTGGTCCTGGCGCACGAGTGGCCCGTGCCCACGACGGCCGACGGGGAAACGCCCCGAGCGGGTGACGACGACGTGGACACCCCGCCGTTGGGCATCCCGGTCCCGGTCATCGAGGTGCGGCCGATCAACGGGGACGACGTCGACGGCGAACGTCACCCGACCGGGGGAAATCCGTCCACTGTGGAGCCGTGGCCTCGTTGACCAGCCCCGATCCGCTCGGCGTGTTGCCCGCCGAACCGCGCGGGACGTGGGCCACCATCGGGGCATGAAGCTCTCCGGGTTGCTCCACCGCACGCACCACGAGCTGCCGGGCGCCACCGGGGTCGCGCGGGTGGACCGCCGCTCGGGCGACCTGCTGCGCCGGCTGGGTCCCGGCGACATCGCGGTGCTCGACCACGTCGACCTCGACCGCCGCACCGCCGAGGCCCTGGTCGCCGCCGGGGTGGTGGGCGTGGTGAACGCCTCGCCGTCGATCTCCGGCAGGTTCCCCAACCTCGGCCCGGAGCTGCTGGTCGAAGCGGGCGTCCCGCTGGTCGACGCCGTCGGCACCGCCGTGCTGCGCGAGGTGAAGGACGGCGCGAAGGTCCGGCTGCACGAGGGCGGCGTGTTCGTCGGCGACAAGGAGGTGGCGCGCGGCGTCGAGCAGACCGCCGAGTCGGTCGCCGACGCCGTGGTCGAGGCCAAGGCGGGCATGGCGGCCCAGCTGGAGGCGTTCTCCGCGAACACCATCGAGTTCCTGCGCCGCGAGCGGACGCTGCTCCTCGACGGGGTGGGCGTGCCCGAGCTGTTCCTGCCGATCCGCGACCGGCAGGTGCTCGTCGTCTGCGGCGGCCCCCGGCACGCCGAGGAGCTGCGCGCGCTGCGCAGGTACATCCGCGAGCACCGGCCGGTGCTGTTCGGCGTCGAGGCGGGCGCCGACACCCTGCACGCGGCCGGGTACGCGCCGGACGTCATCGTCGGCGACCCCGACGGCATCGGCACCGAGACGCTGAGAGCGGGCTCGGAGGTCGTGGTGCCCGCCCAGGTCGACGGGCACGCGCCCGGCCTGGAGCGCATCCAGGACCTGGGCATCGGCGCGGTGACGTTCCCCGCGTCCGGCAACGCGGAGGACCTGGCGCTCCTGCTGGCCGAGTCGCACGGCGCGAGCCTGGTCGTCACCGTCGGCCTCCGGGCGGGCCTGCGCGAGTTCCTCGACCGGGGCAACGCCGGGTCGACCCCGTCGACGTTCCTGACCAGGCTCAAGCTCGGCGAGAAGCTCGTGGACGGCCACGCGGTGGCCGCCCTGCACCGGAGCGGCGTGTCGACGGGAGTGGTCGTCCTGCTGGTGCTGGCCGCCGTGGTCGCGATGACGGCCGCGCTGGCCGTCTCCGGCGTCGGCCAGGTCTACGTCGACGTGGTGGTCGACGCGTTCCGTTCCGCCGTCGAGTGGGTGAAGGGGTTGTCCGGGTGATCTCGCTGCGCTACCACGTCGTCTCCGTCGCCGCCGTGTTCCTGGCCCTGGCCGTCGGCGTCGTCCTGGGCTCGACCGCCATCAGCGGCCGCCTGCTGTCGGGCCTGACCGACGACAACGGCGCGCTGGGCCGCGAGGTCGCGTCGTTGCAGGAGCAGCGCAACGCCCTGGACGCCAGGGTCGCCGACGCCGACCGCTTCGCCGCCTCGGTCGGACCGCTGGCCGTGGAGGGGCAGCTGGCCGACCGCACCGTGGTGCTGGTGACGGCCGCCGACGCGAGGCCCGAGGACCGCGACGCGCTGGCCGAGCTGCTGCGCGCGGCGGGCGCGACCGTGACCGGGGAGCTCCAGCTCACCGACGCGTTCGCCGACCCGGACAAGGCGGACCAGCTGCTGGGCATGGTGGCCAGGCTGCAACCGGTCGGCACCACGCTGCCCGCCGGTGCGGACCCGGGCACCAGGGCGGGCGGCCTGCTCGGCTCGGTCCTGCTGATCGGCAAGGACACCAACCAGCCGCAGGCCACCGAGGACGAGATCGCCGCGGCCCTGGGCGGCCTGTCCAGCGCCGGCTTCGTCAAACCGGGCCAGGGCCTGCGCCCCGCCCAACTGGCCGTCGTGCTGACGGGCGGACGGGTCGACGGCGAGTCGGCGGGCGACCGCGCCGCCGTGGTCGCCCGCTTCGCCACCCAGCTGGACCGCTCCGGCGCGGGCGCCGTGCTGGCGGGCGGCCAGGGCTCGGCCGAGGGCACGGGCCCGGTGGGCGTCGTGCGCGCGGACACGGCCGCGACCTCCGTCCTCTCCACCGTGGACACCCTGGACCTGGCCGCGGGCCGGGTGGTGACCGTGCTCGCGCTGCGCGAGCAGCTGGAGGGCAGGGCCGGTCGCTACGGCGCGGCCGGCAACGCGGAGGCCCCCGCCCCGGGCGCGTCCGGCTGACACCGGCCCCGGACGGGGCCCGCGGCACCGCCGCCCGGCCCGACGCCGGGCGCTGGGCCGGACGAGTGACCCACAACCGGGCCACCAGCGCGCTGGGTAACGGGCGGCGTGTTAGCGTTAGGGCCCGTGGACAGGGCTGTCAGCCCTACGGAATTCTTGACCACGGGAGCCTCCTTGGTGCAGCAGGCACGTACGACCAAGCACGTTTTCGTCACCGGGGGCGTCGCGTCCTCCCTCGGCAAGGGACTCACCGCGTCGAGCCTCGGTCAGCTGCTCACCTCCCGCGGTCTGCGGGTCACCATGCAGAAGCTGGACCCGTACCTCAACGTCGATCCCGGCACGATGAACCCCTTCCAGCACGGTGAGGTGTTCGTCACCGACGACGGCGCCGAGACCGACCTGGACATCGGCCACTACGAGCGGTTCCTGGCGCGCGACCTGTCCGGTGACGCGAACGTGACCACCGGCCAGGTCTACTCCGAGGTCATCGCCAAGGAGCGGCGCGGCGAGTACCTGGGCGACACCGTCCAGGTCATCCCGCACATCACCGACGAGATCAAGCGGCGCATCCGCGCCATGGCCGAGCCCGGCCCGGACGGCGTCGCGCCCGACGTGGTGATCACCGAGGTCGGCGGCACGGTCGGCGACATCGAGTCGCTGCCGTTCCTGGAGGCGTGCCGGCAGGTGCGCCACGACGTGGGCCGGGACAACGTGTTCTTCCTGCACGTCTCGCTCGTGCCCTACCTCGCGCCGTCCGGCGAGCTCAAGACCAAGCCGACGCAGCACTCGGTGGCGGCGCTGCGCAACATCGGCATCCAGCCCGACGCCATCGTGTGCCGGGCCGACCGCGAGATCCCGGACGCGCTCAAGCGCAAGATCGGGCTCATGTGCGACGTCGACACCGACGCCGTGGTCGCCGCGGTCGACGCGCCGTCGATCTACGACATCCCCAAGGTGCTGCACGGCGAGGGCCTCGACGCCTACGTGGTGCGCCGCCTCGACCTGCCGTTCCGCGACGTCGACTGGACGGTGTGGGGGGACCTGCTCGACCGCGTGCACAACCCGTCCGAGAAGGTCCGCGTCGGCCTGGTCGGCAAGTACGTCGACCTGCCCGACGCCTACCTGTCGGTGACCGAGGCCCTGCGCGCGGGCGGGTTCGCCCACCGCACCAAGGTCGAGATCGTGTGGGTGCCGTCCGACGAGTGCCGGACGCCGTCGGGCGCGTCGCACGCGCTGGCCGGGCTCGACGCGATCCTCGTCCCCGGCGGGTTCGGGGTCCGGGGGATCGAGGGCAAGATCGGCGCCGTCACCCACGCCCGCACGCGCGGCATCCCGCTGCTCGGCCTGTGCCTGGGCCTCCAGTGCCTGGTCATCGAGGCGGCGCGCAACCTCGCGGGCATCGAGGACGCGAACTCGTCCGAGTTCGAGGACACCGGGTCGCCGGTCATCAGCACCATGGCCGACCAGGAGGACGTCGTCGCCGGCGAGCGCGACATGGGCGGCACCATGCGCCTGGGCGCCTACCCGGCGAAGCTCGTGCCCGGCTCGCAGGTGGCGCTCGCGTACGGCGCGAACGAGGTGTCCGAGCGGCACCGCCACCGCTACGAGGTCAACAACGCCTACCGCGACCGGCTGGCCGGGGCGGGCCTGGTGTTCTCCGGCACCTCGCCCGACGGGCGGCTGGTGGAGTTCGTCGAGCTGCCCGCCGACGTGCACCCGTTCTTCGTGGCGACGCAGGCGCACCCCGAGCTGAAGTCCCGGCCGACCCGCCCGCACCCGCTGTTCGCGGCGTTCGTGAAGGCCGCCCTGGACTACCGGCTCGCCGACCGCCTGCCGCTGGCCGGCGGTTCCCTGGAAGTCGCCGCGGGAGCCGTCCAGTGACCCGGCACGAGTTCTCCACGGTGTCGTCGCGCGACGTGCACGTGGGTCGCGTGGTGGCCCTGCGGGTGGACGAGGTCGCCATGCCCGGCGGCGGCACGGCCAAGCGCGAGGTCGTCGAGCACCTCGGCGCGGTGGCGGTCGTGGCGCTGGACGACGACGGCGGGGTCACGCTCGTCCACCAGTACCGCCACCCCCTCGGGCGGCGGCTGTGGGAGCTGCCCGCCGGTCTGCTCGACGCGGGCGGCGAGTCGCCCCGGGAGGCCGCCGCGCGCGAGCTGGCCGAGGAGGTCGGGCTGGCGGCGACCGAGTGGGTGACCCTGGTGGACGTCGCCGTGTCGCCGGGCTTCACCGACGAGGTGGTGCGCGTGTTCCTGGCGCGCGGGCTGTCGGTGGTGGACCGCGACGTCCAGGGGGAGGAGGAGGCCGATCTCGAAGCGCGGACCTTCCCCCTCGACGAGGCGGTGGCCATGGCGTTGGCCGGGGAGATCGTGAACGGGCCCGCGGTGGCCGGGCTGCTGGCCGCGCGCGCGGTGGTGGCGGGCGGTGCGGCCGGGCGTCCGGCGGACGCGCCGTTCCACGACCGGCCCACGCGGTTCGCCAGGCGCTCCGAGCGGTAGCGCGGGACGCGCCCGGCCCTCGCGGCCGGGCGCGTCCCCGCCGCCGGACCCGTCGGGTCCGGCGGCGACCCTGGTGGACAATGTCGGTGTGGGTGTGCGAGCGCGGTGGGTGCCCGGATCGTGGGTGCGCGGACCGTGGGTGCCCGGATCGTGGGTGCGCGGACCGTGGGCGGTGGTCGCGGCGGCGGTGGCCGGGTGCGGGGTGCTGCTGGTCGTCGACCCCAACCAGCCCGGCGCGTTGCTGCCGCCCTGCCCCCTGTACGCGATCACCGGTGTCCAGTGCCCCGCCTGCGGTTCGACGCGCATGGTGCACGCCCTGCTGCACGGGGACCTCGCCGCCGCCTGGCACTTCAACGCGGTCATGCTCGTCGCCGGGCTGCCGCTGCTGGCGTGGCTGTGGGCGCGCTGGTTGCGGGCCCACCGCGCCGGGCGGCCCACGCCGCCGCTGTCGCGCGGGGTGGGCGTGCCCGTCCTGGTCGTCGCCGTCGCGTGGGCGCTGGTGCGCAACCTGGTCGCGACCTAGTCGCGCAGCTTGCGCCCCTGGGCGTCCGTGCCGCCGTTGACCAGCAGGATGATCCCGTCGACCAGCGACCAGATGCCGCACCCGCCGCACGTCAGCAGCTGCGCCACGCCGATCGCGGTGTCACCCATGTAGAACCGCCCGATGCCGAACGGCAGCGCCAGTTGCAGCACGCCCGCCGCGATGCGCGACTTGTCCGACAGCGGCTGCCCGGTCAGCGGGTCCACGCCGTAGGGGGCGTCAGGGCCGTAGCCGGGGTAACCCGGGTGGCCGGCTGCGGGGTACCCCGCGGTGGGGTGGCCCTGCGCGTACGACGTGCCGTAGCCGGGGGTCTGGTAGCCCGGCTGCTGGTACCCGGCGGTCGGCGGCGGGGAGTACGACGGCGGGTAGGACGGGGGCAGGAACACCGGGTGCGGCTGCGGCAGGTCGTGGAACAGCGCCGCCAGTTCCTGCGCCGTCTGCGCGCCCGACGCGTACCCGACGCGCTGCTCGTACTCGCCGATCTCCAGGCGGCCGGCCGCGAAGTGGTCGTTCAACGCGCTGATCGCTTCCTCGCGCTGCTGGTCGCCGATGCGCACCGAGTGTGGTTCCGACACGCGTCAACGCTAACAGCCCGTGGCCGCCGGCCCGGTCGGAACGCGCCGGCCGCCCCGGTTCGCCCCCGGCGGCCGGACGCGCCAGACTGCCCGACGTGGAGCCGGAGAACTCGGGACGAGCGGGAGCGGCCGTCACCGCCTTCCTGGACCACCTGGCCGTCGAACGCGGCACGGCCCGCAACACGCTCGACTCCTACCGCCGCGACCTGCGCCGCTACACCGCGCACCTGGCCGAGCGCGGCGTGACGGACCTCGACGACGTCACCGAGGCCGCGGTGGGGGAGTTCCTGGCCTCGCTGCGCGAGTCCGGGTTGGCGGCGTCCTCCGCCGCGCGCACCCTGGTCGCCGTGCGCGGCCTGCACCGGTTCGCCCACGTGGAGGGCATCACCGCGCACGACCCGGCCCGCGCGGTGCGCCCGCCGCGACCGCCGAAGCGGTTGCCGAAGGCGCTGCCCCTGGACGACGTGCTCCGCCTGCTCGACACCCCCGGCGACCGGCCCGCCGACCTGCGCGACCGGGCGCTGCTGGAGCTGCTGTACTCCACCGGCGCGCGGATCTCCGAGGTCGTCGGCCTGGACGTGGACGACGTGGACGCCGACGAGCGCACCGTGCTGCTGGACGGCAAGGGCGGCAAGCAGCGGATCGTGCCGGTGGGCCGGCCCGCGCTGGCCGCGCTGGAGGCGTACCTGGTGCGGGCGCGGCCGGTGCTGGCCAAGCGCGCCGGCCCGGCGGTGTTCCTCAACGCCCGCGGCGGGCGGTTGTCCAGGCAGACGGCGTGGACCGTGCTCAAGAGGGCCGCCGAGCGGGCGGGCATCACCGCCGAGGTGTCGCCGCACACCCTGCGGCACTCGTTCGCCACCCACCTGCTGGAGGGCGGCGCCGACGTGCGCGTCGTGCAGGAGCTGCTGGGGCACGCCTCCGTCACGACGACGCAGGTGTACACGCTGGTCACGGTCACGACCTTGCGCGAGGTGTACGCGACCGCCCATCCTCGCGCCACCGGCGTCCCCCGTGGCGGCCCGGCCGGCGGCGGTACGGCCGGCGGCGGTACGGCCGGAACATGAGCGCTCCGCGGGTACCGTGGGCGCACGCCGCGCATGCCAGGAAGAGGTCCCGACGAGCCGGAGGTGCCGACCAGGTGCCGAACTTGGACGAGCCCGAGCCCGCCGACATCGAGCTGGGGGCGGTGCTGCACGCGTTGAGCGACCCCACCCGGCTGGCCGTGGTGCGGCAGATCGAAGCCGACGGTGAGCGCCTCTGCGGCGCCCTGATGGTGGACGTCGCCAAGTCCACCCTGTCCCAGCACCTGCGGGTGCTGCGGGAGGCGGGCATCACCCGCACCAGGGCGTGCGGCAACCAGCGGTGGGTGTCGCTGCGCCGCGACGACCTGGACCAGCTGTTCCCCGGGCTCCTCGACGTGGTGCTGCGCGCGGTCGACCGGACCGGCGCGCTGCGCTGAGGGCCGTGCGCGGGTCGCGCGGCGGTCGCGTCGCCGCGGAGGCCGCGTGGAGGACCGGCGGAGAACGCGGCTCGCCCTTCGGCGAGGCGCGTTGCTGGTGGCCCCCCACGCGCCTAGGCTTCGCCCAGGCAGAGGACTAGGGATCGAGAAGGCGAGATGTCGACACCGGAGCACGCGGGCGGACCGTGGGGGGCACCAGCCCCGCCACCACCGCCACGGTCCGGTGTGCCACGGGCCTCGGTCGAGTTGAGTCTCGCCCCGCACGCCGCGCCGCCCGACGAGGAGGCCACCGAGCAGGTGGCGGGCGACATGGGCCCGACCGGCCGCCCGCTGCGCTTCATCCCCGACCCGCCGCTGGTCGCCCGGCACGGCCCGGCGCGCATCCTCGCGGTGTGCAACCAGAAGGGCGGGGTCGGCAAGACCACGTCCACCATCAACCTGGGCGCGTCGCTCGCCGAGTACGGCCGCCGCGTGCTGCTGGTCGACTTCGACCCCCAGGGCGCGCTGTCGGTGGGCCTGGGGGTGCACCCGCACCAGCTCGACCAGACGATCTACAACGTGATAATGGAACGCGACGTCGGCGTGGGCGACGTGATCATGCGCACCCCGGTCGAGGGCATGGACCTGCTGCCCAGCAACATCGACCTGTCCGCCGCGGAGATCCAGCTGGTGTCCGAGGTGGGCCGGGAGCACACGCTCGTGCGCACGCTGCGGCCGGTGATGGAGCACTACGACTACGTGCTGGTCGACTGCCAGCCGTCGCTGGGCCTGCTCACGGTCAACGCGCTCGCGGCGGCCGACGGCGTCCTCATCCCGCTGGAGTGCGAGTTCTTCAGCCTGCGCGGGGTCGCGCTGCTGATAGACACCATCGAGAAGGTCAGGGAGCGGTTGAACCCGAAGCTGGAGATCACCGGCATCCTCGCCACCATGTACGACCCGCGCACGCTGCACTCCCGCGAGGTGATGGCGCGCGTGGTCGAGGCGTTCGGCGAGGTCGTGTTCGACACGGTGATCAACCGCACCGTCCGGTTCCCGGAGACGACCGTCGCCGGTGAGCCCATCACCCGCTGGGCGCCGCGCTCGGCGGGGGCGAAGGCGTACCGCGCGCTGGCGCGCGAGGTGATCGCCCGGTGACCCGACGCCCATCGCTGCCGGGCGCGTCCGAGCTGTTCCGCCTCACCGGGTCCACGCCCGACCTGCCCTCCCAGGAGGTCGGCGACGGCCGGCGGCGCGGGACCGGGCGGGAGAAGCACTCCACGAAGATCACGGTGTACGTGTCCGACGAGGAGCTGCTGGCGCTGGAGCACGCCCGGTTGGAGCTGCGCGGTGAGCACGGGTTGGCGGTCGACCGGGGCCGGGTGGTGCGCGAGGCCATCGCGATCGTCCTGGACGACCTCGAAGGGCACGGCGAGGACTCGCTGCTCGTGCGCAGGTTGCGCGAGCGGTGAGCGGGGACGCGCCTCCCGCCGAGCAGGTCACGCCCCCTGACGACGGCCGCTTCAAGGTCAAGCTGACCAACTTCGAGGGCCCCTTCGACCTGCTGCTCCAGCTGATCTCGCAGCACACGCTGGACGTGACCGAGGTGGCCCTGCACCAGGTCACCGACGACTTCATCACCCACATCCGGGCCCTGGGCGACCAGTGGGACCTGGACGAGACCACCGAGTTCCTGGTCATCGCGGCCACCCTGCTCGACCTCAAGGCCGCCCGCCTGCTGCCCGCCGGCGACGTGGAGGACGAGGACGACCTGGCCCTGCTGGAGGCCCGCGACCTGCTGTTCGCCCGGCTGCTCCAGTACCGGGCGTACAAGCAGGTGGCGGCCCTGTTCGCGGAGCTGGAGCAGGGCGCCTACCGGCGCTACCCCAGGTCGGTGGCGCTGGAGCAGCGGTACGAGGGGCTGCTGCCCGAGGTGATGCTGGGCGTCGACGCGCGGCGGTTCTCCGAGATCGCCGCCGTGGCGTTCCGCCCCAAGCCGCCGCCCACGGTGTCCACGGCGCACGTGCACCAGCACCGGGTGTCGGTCCGCGAGCACGCCGACCTGCTGCGCGAGCGGCTCGCCGAGCTGGGCACGACGACGTTCGCCGAGCTGATCGCCGGGTGCACCGGGACCATGGAGGTCGTGGCCCGGTTCCTGGCGCTGCTGGAGCTGTACCGGGAGAGGGCGCTGGCGTTCGAGCAGCCCGACCCGCTGGGTGAGCTGCGCATCACGTGGGTGGGGAGCGACGAGCAGGTCCGGGCGGCCGGCGGCGACGACGAGGAGGAGTACGGGTGAGCGGGACCGACCAGGCCGGGACGCCGCCGTCACCGGAGCCCGACGTGCCCGAGGACGCCGAGGTCGGCGGGCTGCCGGACCTGGCGGACGACGTCGAGTTCGAGGGCGCGCTGGAGTCCGTGCTGCTCGTGGTGGACAGCCCGATCTCCGAGGAGCAGCTCGCCGGCGTGTTCGAGCAGCCCGTGAAGCGGGTCACGGCGGCGCTGCGCGCGATGGCCGCCCGCTACACCGAACGGGGCAGCGGCATCGACCTGCGTAGAATCGGTGACGGCTGGCGGTTCTACACACGGGACCGCTTCGCGCCATTCGTGGAGAAGCTGCTGCTCGACGGGCAGCGCGCCAAGCTCACGCGGGCCGCGCTGGAGACCCTCGCGGTCATCGCCTACCGACAGCCCGTGACCAGGGCCCGGATCGCGGCGGTGCGCGGGGTGAACGTCGACGGCGTCATCCGCACGCTCGTCGCGCGCGGCCTGATCGCCGAGACGGGCACGGACTCCGACACGGGTGGCATCCTTTACCGCACGACCGAACTGTTCCTGGAGCGGTTGGGCCTGTCGTCACTGGGCGACCTGCCGCCGATCGCTCCCCTGCTGCCCGAAGTGGATGCGATCGACGATGTCTGACCAAGCCTCCGGCTCCCCGGCTCATCCCGACGGGATCCGGCTCCAGAAGGTGCTCGCCAAGGCGGGTATCGCCTCGCGGCGGGTCGCCGAGGAGCTGATCGACCTCGGCCGCGTCCAGGTCGACGGCGAGGTCGTGCGCGAGCAGGGCCGCCGGATCGACCCGGAGACGGCGGTCGTGCACGTGGACGGCGTGCGCGTCGTGCTCAAGGAAGACGTGACCACGCTCGTGCTGAACAAGCCGCGCGGCGTGCTGTCGACCATGCACGACGACGCGCACCGGCCGTGCGTCGGCGACTACCTGGCCAACCGCAAGGAGCGCCTGTTCCACGTCGGCCGGCTGGACGCGGACACCGAGGGTCTGCTGCTGCTGACCAACGACGGCGACCTGGCGCACCGGCTCATGCACCCGTCCTACGGCGTGTCGAAGACCTACCTGGCCGAGGTGCCCGGGCCGATCCCGAGGGACCTCGGGCGCACCCTGCGCGCCGGGATCGAGCTGGAGGACGGGCCGATCAAGGTCGACTCGTTCAAGCTGATCTCGGCCATGCCCGGCAAGGCGCTGGTGGAAGTGGTCCTGCACGAGGGGCGCAAGCACATCGTGCGCCGGTTGCTGGAGCACGTCGGTCACCCCGTGGAGCACCTGGTGCGCACGGCCGTGGGCGAGGTCCGGTTGGGGAACCAGCGGCCCGGGTCCATGCGGGTGCTGAACCGGCAGGAGGTCGGGTCGCTGTACAAGGCCGTCGGCCTGTAGGGGCCGACCGCCCGTCGTGGCGGGACACCGGCCGCCGGTGTCCCAAGAGGACTGTCGGCCCGGGCGCGGGACGTGGCGCCCGGCCGGTCGGAGCAGGACGGCGGGGGACCGGTGTCCGGGGTGCGGCTCGTCCCCCCGGCGTCCCCCGCGGATCACCCGGACGCGGTGGCGGGAGCACGTCGAGGACCGCGCGCGCCGCTCGTCGCGCGGCGGCGCCGATGCGAATCGCAAGATCACATCATGAAGTTTTCCCGCCACTCATTGTGGCGAACCGATTCACTCTCTAGATTGAGCCGGGTTGGCTGGGGTTGATCAACTGGGAAGAGGCGTTGCGCGTGCGTGCGCTCACCCGAGGACTGCTCGGTGTGGCCGGGTTCCTCCTCGTATGGGAGCTGTTCGGCCGGTCCCGACTGGTTCCCTCGGAGTACTTTCCGCCGCCGTCCGTAGTAGCGGTGGAACTCGTGAAGTTGTTGGGCGACGAGGCTTTCCTGCGGGACGTCCTCGCGACGGTCCTCGCACTCCTCATCGCCGTGGCGTTGTCGATCGGGATCGCCGTCCCGCTCGGTCTGGTGCTGGGCTCCGCGCCGTCGGTCCGCCACGCCACCCGCGCGGTGGTGGAGTTCCTGCGGCCGATCCCCTCGGTTGCCCTGATCCCGCTGGCGATCGTGCTGCTGGGCATCGGGCCGGAGACCAAGATCAGCCTCGCGGTGTACGCGGCGATCTGGCCCATCCTGTTCAACACGATCTACGCGTTGGACGAGCTGGACCCCCTGCTCGTGGAGACGGCCCGGGTGTTCGGCTCCGGCCGGGTCCGGGTGCTGTTCTCCGTGGCGCTGCCCAGCGCCCTCCCGTTCGTCTTCACGGGCATCCGGCTCGCCGCCACCACCTGCCTGGTGGTGCTGGTGAGCGTGGAGCTGCTCGCGGGCGGCTCGGGCGGGCTCGGGCAGTTCATCATGGAAGCGCGCAGCGGCGCCGGTCGGATGGACCTGGTCCTCGCCGGGACCGCGGTCGCGGGCATCCTCGGCTACCTCCTCAACGAGGGGCTGGAGCGCGCGCAGCGCCGCTGGGTCGCCTGGAGCGCGGTCACCCCGGGAGGTGGTCGGTCGTGAACCGGTTCGTGCAGCGCTGGGGCGTGTTCGTGGGCCTCGTCGTGGTCTGGGAGCTCGTCACCTGGTACGCGGACGACCCGTTCTTCCCGCGGCCGACGGTGATCGCGGAATCGGCGCGGGAGCTGTGGTTCACCGGGCCGTTGAACACGCTGTTCCTCACCGACACGGTGTTCGAGCACGTGTTCCCGAGCGTCGGCCGGCTGCTCGCCGGCTGGGCGATGGCCGCCGTCATCGGCATCTCGCTCGGCGTCGCCCTGGGGCGCTCGCCCAAGGGCATGCAGTACGCGGGTCCCCTGCTGACCTTCATGCGCTCCATCCCCCCGCCCGCCCTGGTGCCGGTGTTCCTGCTGCTGTTCAACGTCGGCACCCAGATGCAGCTCGTCACGATCGTCTTCGGCGTGCTGTGGCCGATCCTGCTCAACAGCGTCGACGGCGCCCGCTCCGTCGACGCGACGAAGTACGAAACCTCGGCGGTGTTCCGCATCCCCAAGCCCCAGTGGGTCCTCGGCGTCGTCCTGCCCTCCGCGGCGCCGAAGATCTTCGCCGGGCTGCGGGTTTCCCTGTCGCTGTCCTTGGTGCTCATGGTCGTGTCCGAACTCGTCGGCACCGACAACGGGATCGGGTCGCAACTCCTCGTCGCACAGCGGGAGTTCGACTTCCCCGACATGTGGGCCGGGATCATCCTCCTGGGTGTCCTCGGCTACGCCCTCAACACCGTGCTCCTCGCGTTCGAGCGCAAAGCCCTTGCGTGGCAACCGAAGCAGGAGCGCACCCCCGCGACGGTGGAGGAAAAAGTATGACCGCGATGCTCGAAGTGGCCGACCTCGGCCACACTTACCAGGCCAAGGACGGCGCGCACACCGCGATCGCCGGCCTCACGTTCACCGTCGGCGCAGGCGAGCTGGTCTGCGTCGTCGGCCCGTCCGGCTGCGGCAAGTCCACGCTGCTGCGCACCATCTCGGGCCTGATCCGACCCACCAAGGGCGACATCAGCCTGCACGGCAACCAGGTCAAGGGCGTGCCCGACGACCTCGCCGTGGTGTTCCAGGACTACAGCCGCTCGCTGTTCCCGTGGCTGACGGTGCAGAAGAACGTCGAGTTCCCCCTGCGCCGCAGCCTCGGCCGGTCCGAGCGGAAGGCCCGCGCGGCCGAGGCCCTGGAGTGGGTCGGCCTGGCCGGCGCGCAGCGCAAGTACCCGTGGCAGCTCTCCGGCGGCATGCAGCAGCGCGTGGCCATTGCCCGCGCGCTCGCCTACCGCCCGGCCCTGCTGCTGATGGACGAGCCGTTCGCCTCGGTGGACGCGCAGACCCGGTTCGAGCTGGAGGACCTGCTGCTCAAGGTCCGCACCGAGCACGACACCACGGTCCTGGTGGTGACGCACGACATCGACGAGAGCGTCTACCTGGGCGACCGCATCCTGGTGCTGTCGACCTCGCCCGCGTCGGTGGTGGCCGACCTCAAGGTGGACCTGCCCGCGCAGCGGGACCAGATCACGACCCGCGAGTCCGACGAGTTCGTCGCGCTGCGGGCCGAGGTGGCGCGCCTGCTCAACGTCGGCAAGACCTCGCGGGTGATCCGCTCGCGTCGCACGGCCGACGACGAGGCCGCGCGGTGGGCCGAGGCGGAGCGCGCCGAGACCTCGCGCGCCGAGGCCGAGGAACGCGCTACGACGTGAAAAACCTTCGCATAGGGTAGGGACACCAGCGGCGGGCGATCCGCGGCGCACCGGGCCTCTCAGGGGCCGCGCCGGGGGTCGCCCGTTGTCGTGCCCGGCTTTCCCGCGCCGTCCGGGGATCATTTCCGACCGATGCGCCCGACGTATTTCGACGACGGTCGTTCGCAACGATTCGACATCTTTCCGCGAGGCGGCCGATCGGCCCGGGGATCACGCAGCGTGGTTTGTGTGTGGGTCTCCACCCACTGTTTCGTCCATGACGACCCGGGGCACACGCCCGCGCCGGGGAGGCGCGGAGCGGTCGTCGCCGCGCAATGTCGGAAACGGCGACGGAGGGGTCCGGCGGGCAATGGCGCCGGGGTGTCCGGTCCGGCTGCGCGGTGGTGTTCCCGACGCATTCCGGAATCGAACCGGTGGTGCTTCCGCCGTCACCCCGCTCGTCGGCCGGGCTGAATGCGCCCGGTTTCCGCGAAAACGGACGACGGCATCCTGGACGGCCCGGGCCGCGTCACGCGGCGGCGGTGCCGTTAATCGACGGTCGTCCTCCTCAAGGTCCCACGTAGTTTTGTGCGAAATAGCCCGCGGAGGACCGGGAGCCGATCAGGTGCTCCAGCCGGGCCTGCCCCAAACGGCTCAGGAAGGGCTCCGGCGAACGGTGGATCATGAAGACCATCCACTGGGAGAACTCCTGCGCACGCCAGACCCTGCGCAAGCACACCTCGGAGTACGTTCGGAGGCCGGTGTCATCGCCCGTTCGGTGGTAGGCGGCGATGGCATCCGCGAGCACCTCCGCGTCGTGCAGCGCGAGGTTCATGCCCTTGGCGCCCACCGGGGTGATGATGTGCGCGGCGTCCCCCAGCAGGTACAGGTTCCCGTGGTTCATCGGTTCGACCACGTGGCTGCGCATGTCGAGGATGCGCTTCTCGATGATGGGGCCCTCGACCAGCTTCCAGTCGGAGTCCTTGAGCGCCAACCGCTTGTGCAGCTCCGCCCACACCCGCTCGTCCGGCCAGTTGTCCACGCTGTCGTCCACCGGGACCTGCAGGTAGTAGCGCGAAACCGTAGAACTGCGGAGCATGTGACCCGCGAATCCATCCGGGTGAAGTGCGTAAATCACCTTGTGGGTGGATGGCGGGGCCTCGGCCAGGATGCTCAGCCACTCGATCCCGTGCTGGTGGGTGAACTCCTGGAGCGCCCCGGCCGGGATGCTCCGCCGGCTCACGCCGTGGAACCCGTCCGCGCCGGCGATGAACGAGCACTCCAGCCGCTCCTCCGTGCCGTCCGCGTTCGTCCAGGTCAGAGCCGGTTCCGGTCCGGTGACGTCGTGCAGTTCGACGTTCCTGACCGACCACCGGACCTCACCGCCGCGCTCGTCCGCGTAGTGCCGAACGAGGTCCCGGACGACCTCCTGCTGCGGGTAGATGTAGTGCGTCTGGCCGTCGTACAGCGTGGAGTAGTCCACCTCGTGCGCATGCCCGTTCACGCGGAATTCGCACGCCCCGTGCCGATCCGCCTCTCGGAGCAATCTGTCGGCGAGCCCGTGCTCGGTCAACATCTGCACCGCGCGGTGCTCCAGGACCCCCGCGCGGGGCCTCGCCTCGATGTACTCCCGGGTGCCTTTTTCCAGCACAACGCAGGGAATTCCCGCTTCGTGCAGGAGGTTACCCAAGGTCAATCCCGCCGGGCCCGCGCCGACGATGCCCACCGCACGCCGGTTGCTCTGTACGGCCCATTCGGTGTCAAGATCACTCACCGCATACCCCAACCTCTGGACAGCCTGTGCAAAGATGCTCACCGAAGGTAGTGGATCAGCCTTCGAGTGTCGGTCGACCGGGTGTTGTCGAGCCGCTCGGATCACTTTGAGTGGTTCACCAACGCCCCCGTCGATCGTGCATCCTGCCCCCGCAAAGTCGTCACTCCAACAGGAGATGCCCCCCATGACTCGAAGAGTCGGCCTCTCGGCTCGAAGGATCTTCGGCGTGCTGTCCGCCGTCGCCCTGTTCGCCAGCGTGTCCGCCTGTGGCGCGCTCGGCGGCAGCGGCAGCGAGGACAAGCCCGCCGAGGCCGCAGCTCCGGGCAAGGTCGAGAAGGCCAAGATCACCCTTGGCCTGATCCCCGTCCTCGACGTCGCGTCGGTCCACGTCGCGATCAAGAAGGGTTACTTCAAGGAGGAGGGTCTTGAGGTCGAGGTCAAGACCATCCAGGGTGGCGCCGCGGCCATCCCGGGCCTGATCGACGGTTCGCTCGACATCACGTTCGGCAACTGGGTCTCGTTCTTCCTCGCCGAGTCCAAGGGCGCCGCGAAGGGCGTCGACGGCCTGAAGCTGGTCAGCGACGGCTACCAGGCCAAGCCCGAGATGTTCCTGATCCTGTCCAAGTCGGACTCGGCCGTGAAGTCCCCCAAGGACCTCGAGGGCAAGACGATCGCGATCAACACCTTCAAGAACATCGCCGAGCTGACCGCGAAGGCCACGTTGGAAGCCAACAACGTGGACGTGTCCAAGGTGACGTTCAAGGAGTTCGCGTTCCCCGACATGGAAGCCGCGGTGCAGAACGGCACCGTCGACGCCGCCTTCATGGTGGAGCCCTTCATCAGCAAGGCCCAGCGCGTCAGCGGCCAGATCACCGTGCTCGACGCGGCGTCCGGCCCGACGGACGGCATCCCGATCGCGGGCTACGGCACGACCGGCAAGTTCGCCAACCAGAACCCCAACACGGTGAAGGCGTTCCAGCGCGCCATGGCCAAGGGGCAGCGCGACGCCGCCGACCGCCCCACGGTCGAGCCGCTGCTCGTCGAGTACGCCAAGGTGGACAAGGAAACCGCTGGTCTGGTCCACTTCGGCGAGTACCCGACGACGCTCGACGCCACCCGGTTGCAGCGGGTCTCGAACCTGATGCGAACCTACGGGCTGCTCGAGAACGACTTCGACGTGAAGCCGATGCTGGTCAGCTCCGAGGGCTGACCCCCGGAGGGGGAGCCCGCCCGTCGGGCTCCCCCCTCGGGCGTTTCCCGTTCGGGTCCGAGGCGTGAAATACCCGTGAACCCGGTTAGCGATCGTTTAGCGCGTCCAGCTGTGGTCCGCGCGACAATGGTTGATTTACCGACTACACGGGTCCTCGTCCGAACGGCGGTATGACTCCGGGCTTTTTTCCACCAAGATCGCCCGGGTTTGCAGGGAAGTCTCGTTTCATCACTGGCTGGGGGGCTGGGGAGTGTGCTGACGGTGCGCGGTCACGACGACCACGCCTCCGGGAGAGATCCGGAGCGGATTCAACTCGACACGGGGACCGCCGAGAGCGGTCCGCCCGACTCGGGTCCCAGCACAGGCGCGGTTCCCGCCGACCGGGGCGTGTCCCGGTGGCGTCTGAGGAACTGGCGCCTGCGCAGCAAGCTGGCCGTGGTGCTCCTGGTGCCCGCGCTGAGCACGCTGACCCTCGCGGGGCTGCGGCTGAACACGCAGCTCGACGACGTCGAGCTGTTCGGCAAGGTCCAGCGGGAACTCCAGCTGTCCGCCCAGGCCGCCGCGGTCTCCGACGCGCTCCAGCTGGAGCGCGACGCCGCGGTGTGGTTCGTGGCGGGCGGTCGCGGCGAAGGCGCCGGGGAGTACGTCACGCGGTCCAGCAAGGTCGACAGCGAGGTCGGTCGCTTCCGCGACGTCGCCGCGGCGACGAGCGGCATCGACGAATCGGTGCGCGACGCGTTCCAGAAGGCGGTGCAGTCCCTCGACGGCCTGCTCGCCCTGCGCAACACGGTGTCCAACAGCAGGTACCCCGACGTCTCGGTCCACACCGCGTACAACCAGGTGCTGGCCACGCTCGCGCAGGTGCACCGGGCGACGTCGAGCAGCCTGAGCAACGGGACGCTGACGCCGCTCGCGGGCGCCAACTTCGCGCTGTACAGCGCGAAGGAGCAGCTGTCGCAGCAGAACTCCATCCTGCTGTCGGTCGCGCAGCGCGGCGAGTTCGCGCCCGGCCAGCTGAACGCGTTGCGCGCCGCGCAGTCCCGTTTGGACGCCGCGCTGTCGGACTTCGCGAACGTCGCGAGCCAGGAGAACCGCCAGCTGCTGTCGGACACCGTGTCCGGCCCGGCGGTGGACGGCCGCAACCGGCTCGTGCAGCTCGCCCAGGTGCAGCAGGGCGAGTCCGGCGAGGTCGGGATCAACGACTCCGAGGTCATGCGGGTCGGCGAGGAGACCGCGGCGCTGCTGCGGACGGTCACCCGCGACATCGAGGGCCAGGCCGACCGGGCGGCGGTCGAGCTGACCGAGACCGCCCGCGGCAACGCCTGGCGCGACGCGGCCCTGGTCGCCGTCGCCCTGATCATCGCGTTCGCCCTCATGGCGTTCGTCGCCCGCTCGATGCTGACGCCGCTGCGCGTCCTGCGGCGCACCGCGCTCGACGTGGCCCGCAACCGCCTGCCCGACGCGATCAAGCGCATCCGGACGCACCGCGACCCGGAACGCGCCGCGGAGGAGGCGTTGGTGCCGGTGCCCATCAACACGACCGAAGAGGTCGGCCAGGTGGCCCGCGCGTTCGACGCCGTGCAGCGCGAGGCCGTCCGCCTCGCCGTCGAGCAGGTGGCGCTCCGCGCGAACGTCAACGACATGTTCATCAACCTGTCGCGGCGCTCGCAGGCACTGGTGGAGCGGCAGATCACGGTCATCGACCGGCTGGAGCAGGACGAGCAGGACCCCGACCAGCTGGCCAGCCTGTTCGAGCTGGACCACCTGGCGACCCAGATGCGCCGCAACAGCGAGAACCTGCTGGTGCTCTCCGGCACCACGGTCAACCGCCGCGTCACCCGGCCCGTGCCGATCTCCGAGGTGCTCGGCGCCGCGGTGTCCGAGGTCGAGAAGTACGCCCGCATCCAGATCGCGCCCGCGCCCGAGATGCGCGTGCAGGGCCGCGTGGTCAACGACCTCGCGCACCTCATCGCCGAGCTGCTCGACAACGCGACCGCGTTCTCCAAGCCCACCACCAAGGTCACGGTGCGGGCGATCGAGACCCGGCGCGGCGAGGTGTCCATCCGCATCCACGACCGCGGTGTCGGCATGCAGGAGCAGGACATCGCCGAGGCGAACACCAAGCTCGCCGACCCGCCCGAGGTCGACGTGTCGGTGGCCCGCGAGATGGGCCTGTACGTGGTCGGCCAGCTGGCCAAGCGCCACGAGATCAGGGTCACGCTGAGCAACAACGACGACATAGAGGGTGGGGTCACGGCCCAGGTCGTCCTCCCGGTCGGCCTGCTGCACCGGGGACCCGAGCCGATCGCCGCGAAGCCCGCGCCGCTGGCCCTGCCGCAGCGCCAGGCCAACCCGGACGTGGAGACCAGCGGTGTCGGCGTGCTCGCCGGCGTCCCCAAGTGGACGCCGGACGCCACACCCGGCGCGTACGCCCCGCCGGACGCGACGCCCGCGCCGTTCCCGGTGGTGCAGACGCACACCGCCGAGCCCAACGGCTACTTCGAGGTCGAGCGGAGCCCGTCGACCGACCTGTTCACCGCCACGGTGACCGAGACGGTCCCGCCGCCCGCCGACGAGGCACCGGACTACTCCTACCCGCCGGGCGCGGCCGAGTACGAGCCCACGCCCCCGCCGGCGATCGAGGAGGACGACGCCTCGACCCAGCGCCTGCCCATCTACGAGGACGTGCTGTCCCGCTGGTTCCAGGGCGGCGAGGCCGCCGACGCGCCCGTGCACGTGCAGGGCGACCTCAACGGCGGCCGGAGCGTGCCGCCCGAGACCGCCGCGGAGAGGACCATGTTCGCCGATCGGGTCGACCTGGTCGGGGACTCGGACGGGTCCGCGTCGGAGCGCACGGTCTACGCCCAGCGCGTGGACCCGGCCGAGGCGGAGCACGCCCCGGCCCACGCCGCTCCCGCGCCGTCACCGCTCCCCAAGCCCGTCCCGCCGGAGCCCAAGGGCTCCACGCCCGCGGGTCTGCCCAAGCGCGAGCCCGCGCCGTCGGCGATCCCCACGTCGGGGACGGCGGCCGGGTGGGGCGCGGCGGACGACGGGTGGTCCACGGCCACCGACACGCTCAAGGCTCCCGTGGACGACACCACCACCGCGGGTCTGCCCAAGCGCGTCCCCAAGGCGCGCCTGGTGCCCGGATCGCTCACCGCGCCCTCCCCCCGGGGATCGTCGCCGTCGGCCCAGCCGTCGGCGAACGGCTCCACGTCCGCCGGCCTCGCGACCGCGCCCCCGCGCCGGTCCGCGGACCGGTTGCGGCAGCGCTTCGCCACCTACCAGCGAGGTGTGCAGCTGGGCCGCGAGTCCGGTGACGAAGCCGGGATGCCCTGGGAGGGCTTGTCGTTCGGCAACGCAGACAACAAGGAGCAGAAGTGACCTCCGCAGCCGAAGAACTGAACAACTTCAGTTGGCTGGTCGACGACTTCGTCAGCCGGGTCGCGGGCGTGGCGCACGCGATCGTGGTCTCGGCGGACGGCCTGTTGCTCGCGTCCTCGGAGCGCCTCCCGGTCGACCGCGCCGAGCAGCTCGCGGCCGTCTCGTCGGGCCTGGTCAGCCTGAACCTCGGGGCCGCGCGGTGCTTCGAGGCCGGTGACGTCAAGCAGACCGTCGTGGAGATGGAACGGGGCTACCTGTTCCTCATGTCCATCAGCGACGGGTCCTGCCTGGCCGTGCTGGCCGCACCGAACTGCGACATCGGCCTCATCGGCTACGCCATGACGCGACTGGTCGAGCGGGTCGGCATCCAGCTGACCCCGGAGATCCGGTCGCGGCTCCACGTGGCGATGCGCAGCTGAGCCCCACCCGGCGGTCCTCCTACTACTAGTAGCGTGTCGCTGCTTAGTTGTGGCGCTTGCGGCTGGGAGGCTGTTGTCCGGCAGGTCCCTTTCCCCTGCCGGACAAGGACTGGTGTGGTGGTATCGCATTTGAAGCGGCCGGTCAGGCTGTCGGCACGGGATCGTGAGGAGTTGATCCGGTGGACCACGACGGGTGTGCATCCGGCGTCGTCGATCATGCGGGCCCGGGTGCTGCTCGCGCTGGACACCTCGGCAGGCGAGCCTGATTCGAAGGAAGTGGTCGCGGCGCGGCTCGGGGTCTCGGGCGAGACGCTGCGGCTGGTCGCCAGGCGGTTCGCCGAGACCGGCGGCGATGTCCTGGCCACGATCTCGCGCAAGAAGCGCGACCTTCCGCCGGTGCCGTCCCCGGTGACCGGGGAGGTGGAGGCCCGGCTGATTGCCCTGGCGTGCTCGGCGCCGCCGGAGGGGTATGCCCGGTGGTCGTTGCGACTGCTGGAGAAACACGTCCAGCTCACCGAGGACATCCCGGACCTGGACCACTCGACCATCGGCCGGGTTTTGAAAAAACGGAACTGCGTCCTCATCTGAGGAAGTCCTGGAACATCCCGCCGCGGGCCAACGCCGAGTTCGCCGCCCGCATGGAGGACGTCCTCGCCGTCTACGCCCGGCCGCACGACCCCGCCCGTCCCGTGGTGTGCATGGACGAGAAACCCTTCCAGCTCCTCGGCCAGGTCCGCGACCCGCTGCCGGCCCGGCCGGGCAAGGATGCCCGCGAGGACAGCGAATACGCCCGGTGCGGCACCTGCTCGATCTTCGTGTGGGCCGAGCCCTTACGCGGATGGCGCCGCGTGCACGCCCTGGCCCAGCGCACCAAGATCGACTGGGCAGGGCAGGTCAAACACCTGCTGACCGTGGACTATCCCGACGCCGAGACCGTGGTACTGGTCATGGACAACCTCAACACCCACGGCATCGCCTCGCTCTACGAGGCCTTCGAACCCGGCGAGGCCTTCGCCCTGGCCCAGCGCCTGGAGATCCACCACACCCCCAAACACGGGTCCTGGCTCAACATCGCCGAGATCGAACTGTCCGCACTGTCCCGGCAATGCCTCGACCGCCGCATCAGCGACCTCGACACCCTCAACGCCGAACTCGCCGCCTGGCAACACGCCACCAACGCCAACCAGCGGGGAGTCGACTGGCAGTTCACCACCGACGACGCACGCGTCAAACTCCGCCACCTATACCCCAAAGGTTAGATGCGACGGTCTACTAGGGAAAGCAGAGCAACATGAGCGGTCGCGCTCCCGGACGGCCCGGGTCGCCCGCGGTGCCGAGCACGTCCGTCACGTCGACCAAGATCGTGGTGGCGGGCGGGTTCGGCGTCGGCAAGACGACCTTCGTCGGCTCGGTGTCGGAGATCGTCCCGCTGACCACCGAGGCGGTGATGACCGAGGCCAGCGTCGGCGTGGACGACCTGACGAGCACGCCGAACAAGATGACCACCACGGTGGCCATGGACTTCGGCCGCGTCTCGCTCGACAGCGACCTGATCCTGTACCTGTTCGGCACCCCCGGCCAGCACCGCTTCTGGTTCATGTGGGACGACCTGGTGCGGGGCGCGATCGGCGCGGTCGTGCTGGTCGACACCCGCAGGCTGTCCGACGCGTTCGCCTCGATCGACTTCTTCGAGGACCGCGAACTGCCGTACGTGGTGGGCGTGAACTGCTTCGACGGCCTGCTGCACCACCGCATCGAGGACATCCGGGAGGCGCTGACGATCGACCAGGCGGTGCCGATCGTCCCGTGCGACGCGCGCAACCGGCAGTCGACCAAGCAGACGCTGATCACGCTGGTGCAGCACGCCATGCGGCAGCCGACGTTCGCCTGACCCGGTCGACCGGGTTCGACCACGTCCGCCCGACGGGCCGTGAGCGGAAAACCGCTCGCGGCCCGTCGCGCGTCGGGCCACACTCGGCCGGATGACGGAGGACCGCGCGAAGACGGCCGCCCTGTACGACGCGATCAACACCCGGGGCGACTCGGACGACTTCCACCTCGACCTGGTGCGCTCCGCCGACGCCGTGCTGGACGTCGGCTGCGGCACCGGCGTGCTGCTGCACGCCGCCCGCGCGTCCGGGCACACCGGTCGTCTCGTCGGCCTGGACCCGGACCCGCACGCGCTGGCCGTGGCCCGCCGCCACGAGGGCGTGGAGTGGGTCGAGGGCGTCCTGGGCACGGCCGGGTACGAGGCGGAGTTCGACCTCGTCGTGATGACGGGGCACGTGTTCCAGGTGTTCCTCACCGACGACGACGTGCGCGCGCAGTTCACCGCCGTCCGGCGCGCGTTGCGGCCCGGCGGCCGGTACGCCTTCGAGACCCGGAACCCCGGCGCGCGGGCGTGGGAGCGGTGGACGCCCGAGCACAGGTCGACATCACCGGCGAGAACGGCGAGCGGGTCCGCGTCGAGCACCGGGTGGAGGACGTGCGGGACGGCCTGGTGCGGTTCAGCGAGACGCACAGCAGCCCGGACTGGGCGGAGGACGTGGTGGAGCGGGCGACCCTGCGGTTCACCACCGCCGAACAGGTCGACGCGCTGCTCGCGCAGAGCGGGTTCGAGGTGGTGGGGCGCCACGGCTCCTGGGACCGCGCGCCGCTGACCGCGACCAGCCGGGAGATCATCACCGTCGCCCGCCCCGCCCCGGGCGTGTCCGACCACGGCGGTGCTGTCGCGGTGGCGTTCGGGACGCGCGTCGGGGTGCGCGATTCGAAGAACCCGCGGGGCGACGCCCCCGGGTTCCCGACCTCCTCCTGACCCGCCTCCGGGCGAGCCCTCACGCGGTGACCGCTACACGTTCACCCATTCGGTGACCACGACGTCGTCACCCACCTCGCACCGCAGCCGCACCGGCCCCCGCGGCGGCGGGCCGAGCAGGAACATGCCCACCTCGTCCAGCTCCGCGTCCTCCACCGGACCGGTCGCCGTCAGCAGCACCACCCGGCCCGGCCGCGCGGGCAGCACCTGGCCCGCGACGCCCACCTCGGTGACCTCGACCTGCACCGACACGCCCTCGGCGTCGAACACGAGCTGACGCGCCGTCTGCGCCGCCCGCGCCCGGCTCGCCAGCTCACCGTCCAGCACCGAGTCGTAGCTGGTCAGCGCGATCAGCTCGGCGTCGACCGTGCGCCACGCCCACGCCGCCCGCGCCGCGTCGCGGATGTGCCCGGGCACGCCCGCCTGCTCGTCGAGCGCGGCCTTCAGGTCGCGCAGCAGCACGTCATCGCTTTCCCACCCCGGATCGACCGTCGACACCGACCACACCTCCTCCACCAGGTCTCGGGCTGAACAACCGGTGCACCGCGGGGGTCTTCCGCAGCTTGTCCAGGCACCTGATGCGGGTGGGCCCGATGCTGCCCACCGGCATCGCCAGCTCCTCGCTGACCGCCGCGTAGCTCGGCGGCGGGTCCGCCATCAGCTTGGCCAGCAGCTCGCGGCACTGCGCGGGCAGCGCCCGGAAGCCGTCGCGCAGCGCCTGGAGCCGCTGCGACGCCTCCATCTCCTCGTCCAGGTCCGCGACCGCGTCCACCGGGCTGGCCGGCTCGTCCTCGGACAGCGGGTCGTAGGGCTGGAGGCGCTGCTGCGCGCGCAGGACGCGCAGGCACTCGTTGCGGGTGGTCGTGGCGATCCACCCCGGCAGCGCGTCGGCTTCCCGCAGCCTGCCGATCTGCTCGACCAGCCGCAGCCACACGGTCTGGTTGACGTCCGCGGCGTCCGCCGGGCGCAGCCGGTGCCTGTAGACCACCGACAGCACCAGCGGCGTGTACCGGTCGATGATCTCGTGCCAGGCGCGCTGGTCCCCGTCCGCGGCGGCGCCCACCAGCGCGCCGATCGGCGATGCAGGGGTCACGTCCCCTCCTCCTGTCCAGGGGATGCCGCGCCTGCGCCCCGGCGTGCTCGGGCGCGGGCCCGAGCCGGGTCCGGGACATCGGATTCTTCGCTGCCACACACTACGGAGCAACCATGCCCCCCGCAGATACGACTAGTCCACGAAGATCCCGTAGCCGGGGAAGAACTCGGGCTTCCCGCCGAGCAGCTTCGCGCGGGCGTCGACCGCCGACAACCCGAACGTCGTCATCGTCTCGGCGATGCGGCCCGCCACGTGCGGCGCGGCGAACGACGTGCCCAGCCAGTAGGCGAACCGGTCGTAGACCTCCGCCGGCAGGCCCGGCAGCTGCCACCGGCCCTTGAGGAACGTGCTGGTCCGGTTGCCGACCGCGCACGCGTCCACCCAGTGGCCGTGGTTGGAGTAGCAGGCGGGTGAACGCGCGCCGTCACGCTCCTGGGCGACGGCGGCGACCGCCGTGACCCCGCTCAGCGCGGCGGGCCAGCTCGGCCGGTTCGTGCCCTGGTTGCCGGCGGACGCCACCACCACGACGTCGGCGGGCAGCTGGGCGACCGCCCGGCGCACCGGCTCGGAGGCCACGTCGTCCAGCGTGAAGCACCCCATCGAGATGTTGACGACCTGCACCCGCTCGTCGAACGACGTCAGCGCCCGGAAGAAGTCCTCCTCGGTGCCCAGGCCCGCCGGGTCCAGCGCGCGCTCCGGGTCGAGGCGCACGCCCGGCGCGGCCTGCCGCACCACGCCCATCACGAACGTGCCGTGCCCGCCCTCCACGGCGAACACGTCGTCGTGCGCGTAGGCGGCATCGACCTCGTCGGCCCTCGGGAGGAACGAGCCCTTGAGCCACAGCGGGTGGTCGGCCTCGGCGGTCTTGGAGACGCCCGTGTCGAGCACGCCGACGGTGACGCCCTTCCCCTGGCCCAGCCGCGCCCCGTCCGGGGCCGGCAGCGGCCCGGCCACCTGCGGCGGCTGCCCGGGGTGCCCGTGCATGTTGCCGCCGTGGCCGACCATCGCGTGGTGCGGCTGGACGAACGGCGTCCGCTCACCGGGCCATTGAAGGGGGTCGCGCAACAACCGCACGATGCGGGGGATGTCGTCGGAATTTCGCGGAAGGATCAACCGGCTCATTCCGGCGAAATCGCGACCTCGTTCGTTGACGATGTTGTTCTGCGTCAGTTTCCGCGCGACCCGGTCGACGTCCTGGGGGATGGTCAGCAGCTCACGGGCCACGAACAGGAATTCCCGCCCACGCTCGGCGTGCAACCGGAAAGCCGTGTGCTCCTTGATCGCCTGGTCGAAAACCTGGCGGTACAGCTCCGCACGGTTCGATGGTTGGGACACCACAGCCTCACAGCAGCGTCGACGGAGGTGCGAGCTTGATCAAGCTACCACAGGGGTCTTGGTAATAAGGTGGGTTTCGTGGCAGCGGAATCCGCCGCGGCGGCGGCGCTGGACGCCCGGCAACGGGACCCGCGCGCGGCGATCGAGATGGGCCGTTCGGCGCTGCGGGCCGCGCGGCTCTCCGGCGACGCCGAGGAGGCGTCGACCGCCGAACGCGCCATCGGCCTGTCGCTGCGCGAGCTGCACGACTTCGACGGCGCGCTGCGGCACCTGCGCCGCTCCGTCCGCATCGCCGAGGGCGTCGGTTCCGCGCGGCTCGCCGCGCTGGCCCGGGTGAGCCTCGCGTTCGTGCTGTCCACCACCGGCAGGCACGCCCAAGCGCTGCGCGCGGTCAACGAGGCGCTCGGCGCGCTCGACGGCGGCGACGCCGACATCGCCCGCATGCAGCGCGGCCTCGTGCTGCACTACCTGTGCCGCTACGACGAGGCGCAGCGCGAGTACAACTCGGCCATCGAGGCCGCCCGCCGCACCGGCGACCGGCTCGGCGAGGCCCGCGCCCGCAACAACCGCGGCCTGCTGCGCGCCTACACCGGCGGTCTGAAGGCGGCCGACGAGGACTTCGACCGCGCCGCCGCCCTGTACCGGTCGCTGGGCCAGGAGCTGGCCGTGGCCGACGTGCGGTGGAACGCGGGCATCTCCGCCTCCCGGGCGGGCGACGTGCCGCGTGCCCTGACGATGTTCGCCGAGGCCGAGCGCGAGTACCGGCGGCTGGCCGTGCCGCGTCCCGCGCTGCTGATCAACCGGCTGGAGCTGCTGGTGTCCGTGCCGCTGCTGGAGGAGGCCCGCGCGGCGGCCGACCGGGCGCTGGAGGAGATGGTCGGCGACCTCGTGCTGGCCCGCTCCGAGGCCCAGTTCTACCGGGCGCGCATCGCGTTGCTGGAGGGCGACCTGGAGCGCGCCGTGGAGATGGCGGTGTCGGCGCGCAGGGGTTTCCGGCGCGAGCGGCGCGAGGTGTGGGAGGCGAGCGCCCGGCACGTCGAGCTGCGCGCCGCCTACCTCAGCGGGCAGCGCACCCGCGGGCTGGTGACCGCGCTCGTGCGCGTGGCGTCCCGGCTGGAGGCCTTCGGCTGGCGCATGGCGGGGCTGGAGGCGCGGGTCGACGCCGCGCTCGTCGCCCGCGACCTGGGCGACCGGCGGCGTGCCGTGGCCGAGCTGACCACGGCGGGGGCGGCCCGGCGCGGCGGCACGGCGGCGCACCGCGTGCAGGGCTGGTACGCCGAGGCGCTGCGCCGCGACCTGCTCGGCAACGCCCGCGGCGCGCAGATCGCGCTGCGCCGCGGGCTCGGGCTGCTCGACGAGTACCGGGTGTCCCTGGGCGCGGTCGAGCTGCGCGCGTCGAGCGGCGCCCAGGGCAAGGCGCTGGCGTTCGAGGGGTTGCGCACGGCCGTCGCCGGCGGCCACGCGGGGCGCGTGCTGTCGTGGGCGGAGGCGTGGCGGGCGGGCGCCATGCGGATGACGCCCGCCCGACCGCCGGAGGACTCCGGGCTCGCCGACGCCCTCGCCGAGCTGCGCGCGGTGAGCGCCGACCTGGAGATCGCGCTGCTGGCCGGCAAGCCGTCCGCCGGGCTGCGCCAGCGCCAGGTCCGCGGCGAGCAGCGCGTGCGCGACCTGACCCGGCAGACCAGCGGCGGCGGCGCGGTGTTCAAGCCGCCCGCGGTGCGCGACCTCGCCCAGGCTCTCGGCGAGCGGGCGCTGGTCGAGTACGTCGACTACGACGGCGACCTGCTGGCCGTGGTCGTCGCCGGGGGACGCGCCTCGCTGCACCGGCTCGGGCCGCTCGACGGGGCGCTGCGCGAGGTGCGGCTGCTCAGGTTCGCCCTGCACCGGCTCGTCACCCTGCCCGGGCACCTCGACCGGACCGCCGTGCGCGGCGGGGCCGACCACACCGCCCGGCTGCTCGACACCCGCCTGCTCGCCCCGCTGCGCCGACGCCTCGACGACCGGCCGCTCGTGCTCGCGCCCACCGGCCAGCTCGGCGGCCTGCCCTGGTCGGCGCTGCCCGGCTGCCGCGGGCGGTCGGTGACCGTGGTGCCGTCGGCGACGGTGTGGCTGCGCGCGGCGCTGTCGTCCGTCGTCCCGCACGACCGGGCGGTGCTGGCCGCCGGCCCCCGGCTGCCCGCCGCGCCCACCGAGATCGCCGCCATCGCGCCGCTCGCCGGTGGGGCCTCGGTGCTGGTGGGCGCGGACGCGACGGTCGACGCGGTGGCCGCCGCGATGGACGGCGCGCCGCTGGCCCACGTCGCCGCGCACGGCTCGTTCCGCGCCGACAACCCGCTGTTCTCCGCCCTGGAGCTGGCCGACGGACCCCTCACCGTCCACGACCTGGAGCGCCTGCGCCGCCCGCCCGCGCTGGTCGTGCTGTCGGCGTGCGACTCGGGCCTGTCGGCGGTGCGGCCGGGGGACGAGCTGATGGGCTTCACGGCGGCGTTGCTGGGCCTGGGCACCCGGACCCTGGTCGCGCCGGTCGTGCCCGTGCCGGCGGAGGTGACCACGCCGTTGATGGTGGACCTGCACCGGAGGCTGGGGAAGGGCGACCCGCCGGCGGTGGCGTTGGCCCGCGCGCAGGAGGCCCACCGCGACACGGGTCACGAGGCCTACGCGGCGAGCGCGGGCTTCCTCTGCTTCGGGGCCTGACCGCGCCTCCCGCGTCGTCCCCGGGTCGTCCCCGGGTCGCCCGATCGGCGTCCCGGCTAGGTTGGTCCCGTGGACGCACACGAGATGCTGGCCGTGGCCGTGGCGGAAGCCCGCGCGGGACTGGGGGAGGGCGGCGTCCCGATCGGCGCGGCGCTCTTCACCGCCGACGGCGGGCTGCTCGGGCGCGGCCACAACCGGCGGGTCCAGGACGGGGACGCCTCCACCCACGCCGAGACCGCCGCGTTCCGCGACGCGGGCCGCCGGGCGTCCTACCGGGACACGGTCATGGTCACCACGCTGTCACCGTGCTGGTACTGCTCCGGGCTCGTCCGCCAGTTCGGCATCCCCCACGTGGTGATCGGCGAGGCCCGCACGTTCCACGGCGGTCACGACTGGCTCGCCGAGCACGGCGTGCGCATCACCCTGCTGGACGACCCGGGGTGCGCGGGGATGATGGCCGACTTCATCGCGGCCAGGCCCGAACTCTGGTTCGAGGACATCGGGCAGGGATGATCGGGCAGGGATGATCGGGCCGGGGTGATCGGGCAGGGTTAACGGGACGCGCCGCGGGCGGACACAGTCCCGTCACGAGGCCACGTGAGCATCGGCGGGCATGGAACGTTGGCACGTCGAAGGTTCGCTGGTGCTGACCGAGGGCGCGGTCGCCGTGGAGGTACCCGCCAGCTGGGGCGCCGAGGTCAGCCACCAACTCCGCTCCGCGGGCCCGCTGGGCCCGATCCTCGCGATCCCCGGCCCGCGCCTGCGCTGGCTGTTCCTCGCGAGGCCCGACCCGGAGCCGACGCCGGACCCCGTGCCGCCCCCGGACGTGCGCTACTGGCGCGGACCGCGCAGCATCCCCGCCGTCGAGTCCCGCTGGGTCGTCCCGCCGGAGGGCGCACTGCCCCCGGTGGGGGCGGTGCGCTGCGCCATCAGGACGGTCCGCCGCTTCCTGTAGAGAGCGGTGTTCTCGTCCGCTGCTCTGGAGCCGCACTGCGAAGGGAGCACTGCTCTCCGGTGAGAGCGGTGCCCCCTGTCGTCTGTCGTCGACCGTGCTCCAAGGGCCCGAAGGCCTAGAAGCGGGCCAGCGCCTCCTCGACCGAACCGACGACGGTGAACACCGCGTCCAGTCCGGTCGCCTGGATCGGCCGCACGGTCGCCCGGGTCGTGGCGACGAGCACCAGCGCGACTCCGAGGGAGTCCGCGCGCTGGTTGCCCACGACCAACGACTCCAGTCCGGCCGAGCCGAGGAAGCGCACGCCGCCGAGATCGACGACAACGCCCCGCACGTTCTCGACCAGGTGCTCCTTCAGCGGTCGGGCCAGCTCGTCGGCGCTGCTCGTGTCCAACTCACCGGACACGTGCAGCACCACCACGCCGTCCGCCGGCCTCTCGACCCGCACGGAAGCGAGCGTCGCCGCGGGATCTGGCACGCCGGTTCTCCTCTCACTCACCAGCGCCGCCCATGCGGCGCGTACTCCACGGTAGTACTCAACGGCCCTCGTCGACCGTTTCGGCCAAGACCAGGTCCACCAGTTCACGGGCGTCCGGTGACGCTCCGAAAGCGCGGCGTTGCCGGGCCGCGCCACTTCCGTGACTGCGCAACCATTCCAGGTGATCCTGGACCAGAGACACTGCCCCCGCGTCATCGAGAGCGTTCTCACACCAGCGCGCCATCTCGGCCACCAGGTCGCGGGCGGGCAGCAGGCGGCCGTCGCGCGGGTCGACCGCCAGGCCGTCCACGCCGTCGCGCGAGGCACGCCAGTAGGCGGCCTTCAGCAGCAGGTCGTCCACCGGCGCGGCGTCGGCCGACTCGGCGGCGGTCCGGGCGAAGGCCCTGATCAGCTCGGCGATCACCACCGCCTCGTGCGCCGTCAGCGGGACGTCGGTGACCCGCACCTCGACGGTCGGGTGCTGCTCGGACGGCCGGACGTCCCAGTAGACCATGCCCGTGTCCAGCAGCACCTCGGTCGCCTCCAGCGCGGCGACCCGCGCCTCGTACTCGGCGGCCGACCCCAGGTGCGGCGGCGGGCCGCTGATCGGCCAGCGCGACCAGACGATCGACCGCCAGCTCGCGTACCCGGTGTCCTCGGCCTGCTCGATGGGCGAGTTCGCGCTCAGCGCGAGCAGCGTCGGGAGCCACGGGCGCAGCGCGTTGCCGATGCGGATCGCGGTGTCCGGGTCCGGCACGCCGACGTGGACGTGCATCCCGCAGACGCCGGAGCCGCCGATCATCTTGCGGTGGGAGTACTCCATCAGACGATAGCGGGGGTCGTCCGTGCCCGGCGGCGGCCCGGCCGTGCCGATCGGCGGCACCGACGAGGCCATCAGCCGGCAGCCCGCGGCGTGCGCGGCCTTCGCCAGGTGGGTCCGGCCCAGCAGCACCTGCTCCATCAGCTGCTCGGTGGTCTCGCACACCGGCGTGGCGACCTCGATCTGGAACGGCGTCAGCTCCCGCTGCACGTCCAGCCGCGCCCCGGCGTGCTGCGCCACGGACTCGGCCAGCGGCACGGGTCGGCGGGATTCGGGGTCCACGAGCAGGAACTCCTGCTCGACCCCGACCGTCCACGGCTGTGTCATGCCGGTCCACATACCCAATCGGGGCGGAATCGAATCATCGAGTTTCGGATCATGGGCCCCGGGAACACGCGCCTGGTGAGACTCCGCCGCAGCGACCCGTCCGCACCGGGCTGGCACCGCCGCCGGCGCGGCCGGGGGTTCAGCTACACCGACGCCGAGGGCAACCCCGTCGACGAGGGGTCGCGGGAGCGGGTCGAAGCCCTGGTCATCCCGCCGGCGTGGCGCGACGTGTGGGTGTGCCCGCACCCGAACGGCCACATCCAGGCGGTCGGCACGGACACCGCCGGCCGCCGCCAGTACCTGTACCACGAGCGGTGGCGGCGGGACCGGGACGAGGAGAAGCACGACCGGGTGCTGGCCCTGGCGCCCGCGCTGCCCGCGTTCCGCCGGGAGGTCGCCGAGGCCCTGGACGGCCGCGGCCGCACCCGGGAGCGGGTCCTGGCGGTGGCCCTGGCGGTGCTCGACCAGGGCGTGTTCCGCGTCGGCGGCGAGACGTACGCGGCGGACAACGGGACGCACGGCGTGGCGACGCTGCTGTGCTCGCACGTCACGGTGCGGGGGAGCGTCGTCGACTTCCGCTACCCCGCGAAGGGCGGCATCGAGTTCTGCACCGAGGTCGAGGACGCGGCGCTGGCGAACGCCGTGCGGGCGCTGCTGCGGGGCCGGTCGGGGTCGGCCGAGCGACTGCTGGCGGACGCGGACGGCGGGCACGTCGACTCGGACGACGTGAACCAGAAGTTCAAGGAGATGGTGGGGTCGGAGTTCTCGGTCAAGGACCTGAGGACGTGGCACGCGACCGTGCTGGCGGCGGCGGCGTTCGCCAGGGAGGGCAGGCCGGACTCGCAGCGCGGCCGCAAGCGGGTGGAGGCGGCGGTCATGAGGGAGGTGTCGGAGCACCTCGGCAACACCCCGGCGGTGGCGAGGAAGTCCTACGTCGACCCGAGGGTCGTGAAGGCGTTCCAGGACGGGGTGGTCATCCGGCCGAGGTCGGCGGAGCGGGAAGAGGTGGAGCGGGCGGTGCTCCGGCTGCTGGGGAAGAAGAGGCGGTAGGGCTCCCGCGCGCGGAGGCTCCCGTGCGCGGGTGCCCGCGGGCCGCGCTCGGTGGTCACCGCCGGGCGGCTCACCCGGACAGCAGTGCCCCGACGTCCTCGTGCAGGCGGATCGCGCCGCCGACCACCGCGATCCCGGCCCCCGCCGCGATGGCGCGCAGCGGCAGGACCTCGTCCGCCCGACCGCCCTCCACCTCGCGCGAGCCGATCAGGGTGTCGGTCACCAGGAGCGTCGAGACGCGGCCCGCGTCCAGGGCCTCCGTCACGGCGCCCAGGCCGTGGACCGCCCGCCCGGTGAGGCGGGCCGACTCGTCGCGGAAGCGCTCGACCACCGCCCGGCGGGCGTCCTGGTTCGCCCGGCCGGCGAGGTGCAGGACCGCCTGGTCGGCCTGGCCCTCGACCTCGACCACCAGGTGGTGGTAGCGGGTGGGGAGCGCGATCCGCAGGGAGCGCCTGCCGCTCAGCGAGCCGGCCAGGACCAGCAGTTGCGCGTCCAGGCGGTCGACCAGGGAGGTCGCCTCCTGGGTCATGTCGGCCACCTCGGTGGCGTCCAGCAGGCGGTCCGGGCGGCGGGCGCCCACCGAGGCCACCGCCACCGGGCGGCCGGTCGAGTCCACGCCCCTGAGGTCCGCGCCGTGCTCGTCCACCTGGACGACCACGTGGGGGAGCAGGGGCTCGGAGAGGTCGATCAGCGGCAGGACGTAGGGCAGCGGACCGGAGCGGGCGGTGTAGCCGGCGGGCGGGACGGGGACGTAGCGGTCCACCAGCACCCTGCCGCCGCCCACCACCAGGCCCCGGCCGGCGAGGCCGCGCGGTGTTTCGCCGGACGTGATCGCGTTGTGCGCCAGGGCGACCAGGTACGCGTCCGCGCCCTGGGCCTGGAGCTGGTCGCGCATCGCCCGCCAGCGCAGGTCCACGTGCTCGCCGACGTCCAGGAACACGGAGACGAACGGTCCCTCTACGCCGACGACGCCGTGCAGGCTTTCCGTGTGCATCCGACCCTCCTGGCTCGTGGTCACCCGGGAGATACCCGGGGATTGCGCACCGCAACCGCTTCTCGGGGGTGGGATGGCACGCACGTGCCCCGCAAGTGCCCCGTCGGTGTCAGCGGGGTGTCGGAACGGAGACGGAGAGGAGAGTCCAGCGGTGGTCTTGTGCGAACGGGTGGCGCCCGGGGCTAGTCGTCGAGCAGGTCGCGCAACCGGGCCAGCGACCTGCTCAACAAGCGCGACACGTGCATCTGCGACACCCCGACGGAGTCGGCGATCTGGCTCTGCGTCATGTTCCGGAAGAACCGCAGCACGATGATCCGCCGCTCGCGCTTGGGCAGCCCCCGCAGCATCGGGTCCAGCGCGTGCTGGAGCTCGACGACCTCCAGCGCGGGGTCGTCGGACACCAGCCCTCCCTCGGCGGCGACCAGTTCGTCGTGCTCGTCCAGCGACAGCAGGTGGTACGCGGACGCCGCGTGCAGCCCCTCGTACACCTCGTCCAGCCCGATGCCCAGGTGCCGGGCGACCTCGCTGGGCGTGGGCGTGCGGCCGGTGCGCCTCGCCAGCTCCACCCGCGCGCCGTCGATCGCGGTGCACAGCTCCTTCAACCGCCTCGGCACGCGGACCGCCCACCCCAGGTCGCGCAGGTACCGCCGCACCTCGCCGGTGATCGTCGGCACGGCGAACGCGAGGAAGTCGATGCCGCGCGTGACGTCGAACCGGTCCACGGCGTTGATCAGCCCGAGGGCCGCCACCTGGCGCAGGTCCTCCACCGACTCGCCGCGCTCGGCGAACCGGTCGGCGATGTGGTGCGCCAGGGGGAGGTGTTCCGTGACGAGGCGGTCCCGCACCTCCTGGTGCCTGCTCCCGTCCGTCGCGGCCAACTCCTGGAACAGCGGTTGGTAGTCCACCGCGTTCATGCCCGGCACCTCAGTTCGACCAGCAACCGGCCGTCTCCGTCCACCCAGGTGGCCACCGCGTCGGTCACGGAGCTGACGACCCGCCAGTACAACGAGTGGTGGTCCGGGACGGTGACGGCCGATGACCGGACCTCTGCGTGAAACCGAACGGAATCGCCGTCGCGGTCGAACCGGCACCGCAGTTCCGCGTGCGCGTGGGCCCGCGCGATGAGCGCCGTGCACGCCTCGTCGACGGCGATCACGAGGTCGATGGCCAGCGACGGCGTCGACCGGGCGATCGCGCCCGCGACGGCGCGGACGGTCGAGAGGTAGGCCGGCCTCGCCGCCATCCTGAGCTCCACGTCCGAGCCGTTCATGGTGGCGAGCACTCCTCCCCGACCCCCAGGGTCCGTCGCCGGGGGCATACCCGGCGTCCAGGTGGGCTACACCCGTCCACACAGGACCGAGCAACAGAATCGTGAAAGCCGAACACCCGGCGGTCGGGTTCATCACGGTTTGCGAACGGTGGTAGTTAACGCTGTGATCGGGGCCATACTGGCCGCCTCCCGACATCCCACGGGGGCATCCCACGGAGGCGCCGGTGCTGGAGGCGAACAACCTTGAGGTGGTCTACGACGACGTCATGCTGGTGCTCCGCGGCGTGAGCCTGCGGGTCCCGGACGGGCGGATCGTCGCGCTGCTCGGCGCGAACGGCGCGGGCAAGACGACCTTGTTGCGGGCGCTGTCCGGCCTGCTCGACGTGCACGACGGCAAGGTCACCAGGGGCGAGGTCACCCTGGACGGCACGCCGATCCACAGGGCCCCGCCCGCGCGGATCGCCTCGCTCGGCGTCAAGCAGGCGCTGGAGGGCAGGCGCATCCTGGCCGAGCTGACCGTGGAGGAGAACCTCCGCGTCGGCGGGCACACCAGGCCGCGGTCGATCAAGCAGAACCTGGAGCGGATGTACGAGCTGTTCCCCCGGCTGAGGGAGCGACGGCGGCAGAGCGCGGGCTACCTGTCCGGCGGTGAGCAGCAGATGCTGTCCATCGGCCGGGCGCTCATGTCCGAGCCGCGCTACCTGCTGCTGGACGAGCCCAGCCTGGGCCTCGCCCCGCTCATGGTGCAGCAGATCCGCGACCTCGTCGTGAAGATCAACGCCGACGGCACGACCGTGCTGCTGGTCGAGCAGAACGCCACCATGGCGCTGTCCATCGCCGATCACGGCTACGTGCTGGAGAACGGCAAGGTCGTGATGGACAAACCCGCCGCCGCGCTGCTCGCCGACGAGGACGTCCGCGAGTTCTACCTGGGCCTGCGCGGCGAGGGCGCGGTGCGGTCGTTCCGCGACGTGAAGCACTACAAGCGGCGGAAGCGGTGGTTGTCGTGAGCGGACCGGTGCTGGAGATGTCGGACGTGACGCTCGCGTTCGACGGCGTCACGGCGGTGGACGGCGTGTCGTTCCACGTCGGCGCGGGCGAGCTGTTCGCGATCATCGGACCCAACGGCGCGGGCAAGACGTCGATCTTCAACGTGCTGTCGGGCGTGTACCGGCCGCAGTCCGGCTCGGTGCGGTTCGAGGGCCGCGACGTGCTCGGCACCCGGCCGCACAAGCTCGCCGCGATGGGCATCGCCCGCACGTTCCAGAACATCGAGCTGTTCGCCCACCTGACCGTGGTCGACAACCTCATGCTCGGCCGGCACAACCACATGCGCTACGGCGCGCTGGCCGCGTTCGCGTGGGTCGGCCGGGCGCGGCGCGAGGAGCTGGCGAACCGGGCCGCCGTGGAGCGGGTGATCGACTTCCTCGAACTGGAGCAGTGGCGGCGGCTGCCCGTCGGCCTGCTGCCCTACGGCGTGCAGAAGCGCGTCGAGCTGGGCCGGGCGCTGGCGATGGAGCCGAAGGTGCTGCTGCTCGACGAGCCCGTGGCGGGCATGAACGTCGAGGAGACCGAGGACATGGCCCGGTTCGTGCTGGACGTCCGCGACGAGCTGGGCATCGCGATGGTCATGGTGGAGCACGACATGGGTCTGGTCATGGACCTCGCCGACCGGGTCATGGTGCTCGACTTCGGCAAGCCCATCCGCACCGGCACGCCCGCCGAGGTGCAGCGGGACCCGGACGTGGTGCGCGCCTACCTGGGCGAGGACCACCGGACCGTGGGAGGTGCGGCGTGACGGCGCCCACGACGATCGCCACCCGCGTGCGCGACCGCGCGGGCACCCACCCGGGCGCGGTCGCGTTGCGCGCCAAGGACTTCGGCATCTGGCACGAGGTCACCTGGGCGGGCTACTGGGACCAGGTCGAACTGGTCGGGCACGCCCTGCTGTCGCTCGGCGTCGACCCCGGCGACCGGGTCGCGATCCACTCGGAGAACCGCCGCGAGTGGCTCTACGCCGACCTCGGCGCGGTCGCCGTGCGCGCGGTGACCGTCGGGCTGTACCCGACGAACCCGGCGAGCGAGGTCGCCTACCTGCTGTCGCACTCCGGGGCGCGGGTGCTGATCGCCGAGGACCAGGAGCAGGTCGACAAGGCGCTCGCCGTGCTCGACGCGCTGCCCGACCTGGAGCGCATCGTCTACCTGGAGCCGCGCGGCATCCGGGGCCGCTACGACAACCCGCTGCTGCTGGCCTGGGACGACTTCCTCGCCCTCGGCGCGGCGCACCGCGAGGAGCACCCGGACGCGGTGGACCAGCGGATGCGCCAGGTCGAGCAGGACGACGTGATGACGCTGATCTACACCTCCGGCACCACCGGCCCGCCCAAGGGCGCGATGCTCACCGTCGCCAACGTCGAGTTCGCGGTGGAGACCCTCGTCGAGGGCGGCGGGTTCACCTCGCCACCGCCGTCGCCGGACGACGTCACGCTGTCCTACCTGCCGCTGTGCCACGTCGCCGAACGCATCTTCACCACGTGGTTCAGCGCGTCGGCGGGCATCCGGGTGCACTTCGCCGAGTCCATCGAGACGGTGCAGCCCAACCTGCGCGAGGTGCAGCCGACGATCCTGTTCGCGGTGCCCCGCATCTGGGAGAAGGTGCTGGCGTCGATCACGATCAGCGCGGCGAGTGCCACCCGGCTCAAGCGGGTCACGACCCGCTTCTGGTTGCGCGTCGCCGACCGGCTCGGCGACGCCCTCGTCCGCAACGGCGGCCGGCACACCGCGGCCACCCGCCTGAAGTACGGCATCGGCTGGGTGTTCTGCTACCGGGCGCTCAAGACGCGCATCGGCATGCGGCACGTCCGCTACGCCTCGTCCGGCGCCGCGCCCATCTCGCCGGACGTGCTGCGCTTCTTCATGGGCATCGGCGTGCCCGTGCACGAGGTGTACGGGATGACCGAGAACAGCGCCATCGCCACCGGCAACCGGCCCGGCCGCGTCAAGGTCGGCACGGTCGGCGAACCGCAGCCCGGCGTGGAGCTGCGCATCGCCGACGACGGCGAGATCCAGACCCGGCACGCCGGCGTGTTCGCCGGCTACTGGCGCGACGAGGACGCCACCCGGCGGGCCATGACCGCCGACGGCTGGCTGCGCACCGGCGACGTCGGGGAGTGGGTCGACGGCACGCACGTGCGCATCACCGACCGCATGAAGGACATCATCATCACCGCGGGCGGCAAGAACGTCGCGCCCTCCGAGGTCGAGAACGCGCTCAAGACCTCCCCGTACATCAAGGAAGCGATCGTGCTCGGCGACCAGCGCCCCTACCTCGTGGCGCTCATCGGCATCGAGCACGACACCGTCGGCCACTGGGCCAGGCAGCGCAAGCTCGCCTACACCACCTACCGCGACCTCGCGGAGAAGGACGAGGTGCGGGAGTTGGTCCAGGGCATCGTGCTGGAGGTCAACGAGAGGTTCGCGTCCGTGGAGCAGGTGAAGAAGTTCCGGATGCTGCCCAAGGAGCTGGACCACGAGGACGGCGAGCTGACCGCGACGCAGAAGGTGAAGCGGTCCGCGCTCGCCAAGGTCTACGGCGAGCTGGTCGATGACATGTACCTCGGCGGGACGAACGCACGGGGGACGGGCGCACGGGGGACGAACGCACGGGGGACGAACGCAGGGGGGCGCTCGTGAGCGAGTTCCTCCAGTCCCTCGTCCGGGGCCTGGGCACGGGGTCGATCTACGCCCTGCTCGCCCTCGGCTTCGTGATCATCTACAAGTCGACGCGGGTGATCAGCTTCGCCCAGCCGGCGTTCATGCTCGCCGGCGCGGTGCTGGTCAGCTACCTGACCGCCGAAGTCGGGTTCTTCGTGGCCGTGCCGGTCGCCGCGCTCGTCATCGCCGTGCTGGCCCTGGGCGTGGAGCGGACCGTGCTGCGGCCGATGATCGGCAAGCCGGTGTTCGTGGTCGCCATCATCACCATCGGCGTGGACGTCGTGGTGCGCGTGGTCACCAACGCGTTCATCGGGCTGGACGTGCGCCAGGTCGGCGACCCGTGGGGCCTGGACACGGTGTCCCTGCTCGGCGTGGACGTCCAGCAGCGCTACCTGGTGATGTTCGCGACCACCGTGGTCGTGGTGGCCGTGCTGTTCGCGTTCTTCCGCTTCTCCCGCGTCGGCCTGGCCATGCGCGCCGTCGCCCACGACCAGGAGGTCGCCCTCGCGCAGGGCATCTCGGTGGGGTCGGTGTTCGCCCTGTCGTGGGCCATCGCGGGCGGCCTGGCGGCGCTGGCAGGGGTGTTCGTCGCCACCGGCGCGGGCGTCGACCAGCAGCTGTGGATCGTGGCGCTCAAGGCCCTGCCCGCGATCATCCTCGGCGGCCTGGACTCGCTGGGCGGCGCGGTGGTCGGCGGGCTGGCCGTCGGCGTCGTCGAATCGCTCGTGGGCACCTACCAGGACGGCGTCGCGCCGTGGCTGGGACCGAACTTCGCCCTGGTCGCGCCGTACGTGCTGATGCTGGTCGTGCTGTTGGTGAAGCCCTACGGGCTGTTCGGCAGCCGGGAGGTGGAACGCCTGTGAAGGGTCGTCCGGAGCTCTACACGTCCTACGCGCAGGACACCGCGTTCCTCAACACCAGGCCCAAGCGGGCGTGGACGGGCGCGCTCGTCGCGTTCGCGCTGCTCGTGCCGTTCATGCTCGCCGACGACCTGCTGATGCTGCTGGCGACCGGGTTCGTCGCGGCCATCGGGGCGATCGGGCTCAACATCGCCACCGGGTACGCGGGGCAGGTGTCGCTGGGGCACGCGTTCTTCCTCGCCATCGGCGCCTACACCGGCGCGGCGCTGTCCGGGGACCCCGACGGGCGCGTCCTCGGGTTCGGCGTCACGTCGCTGCCCGTGTGGCTGCTGGCCTCCGGCCTGGTGGCCGGGCTCGCCGGGCTGGTCGTGGCGCCGCTGGCGGTGCGGCTGCGCGGGCTGTACCTGGCGATCGTCACGCTCGGGCTGGTGTTCCTCGGCGAGCACGTGTTCCGCGAGTGGACGTCGCTCACCGGCGGGCCGGGCGTGGGGCGACCTGCGGCGGTGCCCGAGCTGTTCGGCGTGCGGCTGGACCGGCCGTCGGAGTTCTTCACCGGGCCGCAGCAGCTGTACCTGCTGATGTTCGTCCTGCTGGTGATCTTCGGCGTGCTGGCCCGCAACCTGGTGCGGTCGCGGATCGGGCGGGCGTTCGCCGCGGTGCGCGACCGGGACCTCGCGGCGGCGGCCATCGGCGTCGACCTGTCCCGGTACAAGGCGCTGGCGTTCGCCGTGTCCTCCTTCTACGCGGGCGTGGCGGGATCGCTGCTGTTCGTGGTCAACGGGTTCTTCGACCCCGGCTCGTTCGGCCTGCTGCTGTCCGTGCAGTACATCGCGATGGTGCTGATCGGCGGGGCGGGCACCATCTCCGGCGCGGTCATGGGCGCGCTGTTCATCACGCTGCTGCCGCGCGTCACCAGGGAACTGCCCGCGGTGCTGCCGTTCGTCAGCTCCGACGCGACCGGTGCGGTCACGGTGTTCCAGGTCGAGGCGGTCCTCTACGGGCTGCTGATCGTGGTGTTCCTGATCGTCGAGCCACGAGGCCTGTTCGGTATCTGGGTGCGCGTCCGCAACTACTGGCGCACCTGGCCTTTCTCGTACTGACCTCGTACCAAGGATGGAGATGGGATGGCAAGGCACAGAGCGGTGCTCGCGCTGTTGTCCGTGGTGGCACTGGCCTCGGTGGCCTGCCGGGGTGGTGACGGCGGGGAGGCGGTCGAGGGCAAGGGCGGCATCAAGGTCGACTTCGGGGTGACGTCCGAGCCCTGCGAGGACACCGGTCACGCCGACCGCGGCTGCATCTACCTCGGCACGATCTCCGACCTCACCGAGGGGCCGTTCAAGACCCTGGCCGTGCCGATCACCGAGTCGCAGAAGGCGTTCTGGAAGCGCGTCAACGACCAGGGCGGCATCGGCGGCTACGACGTGGACGTCACCACGTACGTGGCGGACAACAAGTACAACCCGCAGATCCAGAACCAGGTGTACCAGGAGATGAAGGGCAAGATCCTGGCCCTCACCCAGACCCTCGGCTCGCCCACGACCGCCGCGATCCTCCCCGACCTGGAGAACTCGCAGATGGTGAGCGTGCCCGCGTCGTGGACGTCGCTCTGGGGCCACGAGGAAGTCGTGCTGGAGTCCGGCGCGAACTACTGCGTCGAGTCGATGAACTCCGTCGACTACGCGGTCGACGAGCTGGGCGCGAAGAAGGTCATGGCCGTGCACCTGCCCGGTGACTACGGCGACGACGCCGCGGCGGGCGCGAAGATCGCGGCGGAGAAGCGGGGCGTGCAGTTCGCCGACGCGGTCACCCAGACCGGCCAGGACAACCAGGGCGGCGCGATCGACGCCGTGCTGGCCAACCAGCCGGACGTGGTCATCCTGACCACCGGGCCGACCGACGCGGCCGTGATCATCGGCCAGACCGCGGCGCGCGGCTTCAAGGGCAAGTTCATCGGCACCTCGCCCACCTGGAACATGGGCCTGATGCAGAGCCCGGCCGCGCCCGCGATCAAGGCGCTGTACCTCCAGTCCGCGCCGTGGAAGTCCTGGGCGACCGACACGCCGGGCCACAAGGCGCTGCGCGAGGCCCTGCCGTCGGTCACGCCGAACGACGGCTACACCGCGGGCTGGGTGTGGGCGTACCCGTTGAAGGCGGCGCTGCAGAAGGCCGCCGAGAACAAGGACCTGACCCGCGCGGGCGTGCTGAACGCCGTGCGGCAGCTGGAGTCCGTGGACTACGAGGGCATGCTGCCGACCGGCGCGGGCAAGTTCACCGGCACGCCGGACGAGTCGACGTTCCGGCAGACGCTGATCTACAAGCCGGACGAGCAGGCGGCCACCGGCGTCGGCCTGGTGGAGGACTTCTTCACCGGCCCGTCGGCGAAGGACTTCACGTTCGACAAGCCCTGCTACCAGTAACCACCCGTCGACCAAGGCCGGCCCGGCGTCACCCCGACGCCGGGCCGGCCTTCGTCAACGACGGGCCCACCCACACGCCGACGCGCTCCGGACCGGGGCAGCCGCCGCCGTCGGCCGGCACGTGGAAGTCGAGCGCCTTGGTGAGCTGCGAATCGTCCGCGATGGCGACCCGCGCAGTGAGCCGTTCGTATTCGCCCTCGACCGCGAACTCCAATCGCGCCGAGGAACACCACGCGCCGCTCGCGGAAATCGATTCGCGGTGCTCCACCCCGCTCACCCGCGCCGCCGCGACCTGCCACGGGCTTTCCGCGTACGCCTCGTCGACGGAGGTGCTGCCGACCGGCTCCAGGTCGGCCAGTCGGATGGCGCCCGGCCCCGCGGCCGGCGCCGAGGTGGCCGGCAGGGATGCTGCCCGCGGGGACGGCGACCACGCGTCCCACCGGCCGATCACCACCCCGGCCGCGAGGACCGCCACGCCTGCGGCCGCCAGTCCCACCGCCGTCCGGGTCCTGCGCGGGCGTGCTGTCCGTAAGTCCCGACCGTCCACGGGGAGGAATCCCTTTCAGGCATAAGACGTGAATGGGACTCGCGCGACGCACCGGACCCCGGTGCGCGATGCGGCACCACAGCACCGCGCCAATCGAGATCGACCCGGATCGCACATTCGGAATTCCGCAATTGCCGCACCATCGCGGCACCCGTCCGGCGCGGGACTCCGGGCTCCTCCCGTCCAGGGCTCCTCCCGTCCAGGGGTCCTTCGGTGACGGATGGACGTATCAGCGCGGCCGCTCGGTCCTCCATATGGGTATCCGGGACGCGGGAGGGCGGCATGGCGGGGCACACGGGCGGTCGGGCGGTGCTCCAGGTGCACCCGACCAGGCTCTGCAACCTGCGCTGCCTGCACTGCTACTCCAGCTCCGGGCCGGACGTCACCGAGTCCGTGCCGATCGGCGTGCTCTCGCGGGTCGTGCGGGACGCCGCCCTGCTCGGCTACGACGTGCTCAACGTGTCGGGCGGCGAACCGTTCCTCTACCCCGAGCTGCCCGCCCTGCTGCGCGCCGCCCGCGACGCCGGGATGCGCACCACGGTCACCACGAACGCGGTCGCGCTCACGCAGCGCCGGATCGGGCTGGTGCGCGGGGCCGTGGACCTCGTCGCCGTGTCCCTGGACGGCGACCGCGCCACGCACGACCGCATCCGCGACCAGCCGGGCGCGTTCGAGAAGGCGTTGACGGGCATCCGCAGGCTCACCGAGGCGGGCATCCCGGTCGGCGTGATCACGACCCTCACCCAGGGCAACGCCACCCAGCTGGGCGACGTGGCGCTCGCCGCGCACGGGGCCGGCGCGCTGCTGCTCCAGGTGCACCCGCTCGAACCCGAGGGCGCGGCCAACCGCCTGATGGCGGGGGAGCGGCCCGACGCCGTCGAACTCGCCTACGCGGCGGTCGAACTGGGCCGCATCGCCGAGGAGCACGGCATGGCGGTGCAGCTGGACGCCGTGCCGCGCACCATGCTGGCCCGCAGCCCGGAGGCGTTCATGGCCGCACCCGTCGACGACCCGCTGCCACTGGGCCGCTGGCTGACGCCGCTGGTGGTCGAGGCCAACGGCGCGGCGGTGCCGGTGTCCTACGGCTTCGACCGCCGCTACGCCCTGGGCAACGTCGGCGACCGGCCGCTCGCCGCGCTGGCCGCCGAGTGGGACCCTGCGCCGTTCCTGGGGCTGTGCCGCGCCACGTGGCAGCGCCTGGTCGACAGCCGCACCGGACCGCTCGTGCCGTGGTACGGCCACCTGCTGCGCGCCTCCCGCGTGCGGCGCTCCGCCACCGCCGGCCGCTGAACGCTCCTCCGCCGGGGACGCCGGCACCGGGACGTCAGCGGGCCAGGAACTCGTCCACGTCCAGGGTGTTGATCACCCGGTCCGGCGTGACACCGCACTCCTCGGCCCGCTCGCAGCCGTACGACAGCCAGTCGAGCTGGCCCGGCGCGTGGGCGTCGCTGTCGATCGCGAACGAGCAGCCCATCGCCACCGCCAGCCGCAGCAGCCTGCCCGGCGGGTCGCGGCGCTCCGGCCGCGAGTTGACCTCCACCGCCGTGCCGCCCTCCACGCACGCGTCGAACACCGCCTCCGCGTCGAACTCGGACTCCGGCCGCCCCTTGCCGGTGACCAGCCGCCCCGTGCAGTGGCCCAGCACGTCGACGTGCGGGTGGGACACCGCCTCGACCAGCCGGCGCGTCATCGCGGGACCGGGCATCCGCAGCTTCGAGTGGACGCCGGCGACCACGACGTCCAACCGCGCCAACAGGTCCTCGTGCTGGTCGAGCGCGCCGTCGTCGAGGATGTCGACCTCGATGCCGGTCAGGACGCGGAACGGCGCCAGCTCCTCGTTCACCGCCGCCACCGCGTCCAGCTGTCGGCGCAACCGGTCGGCGGACAGCCCGTTGGCGACGGTGAGGCGCGGCGAGTGGTCGGTCAGCGCGACCCACGAGTGCCCGAGGTCGCGGGCCGCCTCGGCCATCTCCCGGATCGGGCTGCCGCCGTCCGACCAGTCGGAGTGGGTGTGGCAGTCGCCCTTGAGCAGCGCCCGCAACGCCTGGCCGCCGACGACGGGTTCGCGCCCCCTGGCCAGGTAGGACGGCTCCCGCCCGGCGAGGGCGTCGGTGATCACGCCGGCGGTGGACTTGCCGATGCCCGGCAGGTCGGTCAGCGTCCCGTTCGCGGCACGCCGCTCCAGCTCGCCGTCGGCGAGCCCCGCCACGACGTCCGCGGCCCGGCGGAACGCCCGGACCCGGTACGTGGGTTCACCCGCGCGCTCCAGCTGGAACGCCACCTGCCGCAATGCCCAGAGGGGGTCCACCGCCCAGTTCTACCGCTCCCGCGCGCCGACCGCGAACCGCACGGCCGCGGTGGCCCCATGACCGGGTGGTCGGGCGGGCGGCTCTCGACTTGGCACCGGTGCCCTCGCGCACCTTGCGACCGCCGTGCCGGCCGCCAGAGGATGTCCGCCATGTCCCCACGTGCCGGCACGGTCGGGTCGCGGCGCAGGCCCAGCAAGGGCGACCTCACCACCCAGGCGATCCTGGACACCGCCTCGCGCCTGTTGCAGACGCGCTCCCTGGACGACATCGCGGTCGACGAGCTCGCCTCCGGCGCGGGCATCTCCCGGTCGACGTTCTACTTCCACTTCGCCTCGCGCGAAGCCGTGCTGCACGCGCTGTCCGGCGCGATCCTCGATGCCGTCTACGAGTCCGCGTCCTCCTGGCTGCGGCGCGGCAGCGAGCCGCCCGAGGACTCGATCCGCCGGGCGCTGGGCGCGAGCCTCGCCCTGTGGCGCCGGCACGGCCCGGTGCTGCGGGCCGCGGTCCGCGCCCGCGACACGGACCCGTCGATGCGCGAGTTCTGGTCGGGGGTGGCCCGGCGCTTCATCGACTCCACCGCCGACCAGATCGACATCGAGCGGGCCGCGGGCGTCGCGCCGCCCGGACCGGACTCCCGCGCGCTGGCCACGATCCTGGTGCAGATGAACGAGCAGGCGTTCCTGGCGCGCTCGCGGGCCCGCCGTTCCGCGGCCAAGGACCGGGAGCTGGTCGACACCCTCACGTGCGTGTGGCTGCGGTCGGTCTACGGCATCGCCGGGTGACGCCCAAGGGGTCCGACGCAGGGGGTCCGACGCAGGGGCGCCAACGCGGGGTCCTCGGCGCGGGGTCCCTCAGCGCAGGGTCCCTCAGCGCGGCACGGGGCGTCCCACGAGGTCGACCAGCCGGTCCAGCGAGGCGTCCATCGCCGACGCCGCCCGGCGGCGGCCGAACACCCTGAGCAGCAGCCCCCGCACCTCGGAGGCGGGCACCTGGAGCAACCGCAGCCGCACGACCGTGCCCCCGTCCGCGGTGGCCGCCAGCTCCACCCGGAACTCGGTGCGCAGGGCGAAGCGCGGCGCCGGGCGGCCGTCGAGGCGCTCCGCGACGTGCCGCCACGCGATCACCGTCGGCCGGCGGAACTCCACGACCTCCTGGTCGACCTCGGACACGTGGCCGTCCCACCGGCCGTGCTGCGTGCGCCGCTCCCCGCACCCCGCGCCGGAGGTGACGTCCACCCGGTCGCAGTCGGCCAGCCACGCCGCCGTGCTCGACGCGCGCGACACCACCTGCCACACGCGTTCCGGCGACGCCGCCACGCACCTGCCGCGCACCACCTCGATCACGCGGCCATCGTAGTCAGCGGAACCAGGGGCCGCCCGGTGCGAGCCGGTGCCCCAGCGCGCGGTACACGGCGTCCACAAGGGACTGTCCGCGCTCGTTGACGCCGACGCCCGGCCCCATCCGCGTCATCACGTACCCGAACGACATGCGCGCCGCCGGCGACGCGAAACCCAGCGACCCGCCCATGCCCGAGTGGCCGAACGCGTCCTCCGCCAGCACGACACCCCGGTCGGCGGGCGGCAGGTGGCCGTTGCCCGCGGACTTCATGAAACCCGCCGAGAACCGGGTGGGCACCAGCAGCACCTCGTCGAACCCGGCCGACTCCACCGCCGACATCGACGCCACCTGCGCCTCGTCCACCAGCCGCACCCCGTTGTACCCGCCGCCCAGCGCCAGCGGCCGGTACATCTGCGCCAACCCCCGCGCGTTCGCCATGCCGCCCACGGACCCGTACTCGGCGGCGCGCGCCTCCCGCGTGTTCGACGATGCCGCGTACCCGCCGTCGTTCGTCAGCAGCAGCGCCTGCACCGACCCCGGCTCCGCCACCGCCCGCCGGTACAGGCTCGACACCGGCGACCCGGGCGGCGGCGGCAGGGTGGGCGCGACGAGCGGCTCCAGGTCCTCCGGCAGCCGCAGCCAGAAGTCCAGCGCCAGCGGCCCGGAGACCTCCTTCTCGAAGAACTCCGCCAAGCCCAGCCCGCTGACCCGCCGCACGACCTCGCCGACCAGGTGGCCGAAGGTCAGCGCGTGGTAGCCGTGCCGCGTGCCCGGCTCCCAGAACGGCTCCTGCGCGGCCAGCGCGGCGGTCGTCGCCGCCCAGTCGCGCAGCAGGCCCGGCGCGGCCGGCTCGCGCAGCGCGGCCAACCCCGCCCGGTGCGCCAGCAGGTCCCGCACGAGCGTCGTCGCGCCGCCGAACTCCGGCCAGTAGCGGGTCACCGGCGCGTCCAGGTCGAGGTCGCCGCGCGAGGCCAGCACGTGCGCGCACAGCGCGGTCGCGCCCTTGGTGCACGACCACACGTGCGTGAGGGTGTCCTCGCGCCACGGCCGACCGCCCGCGTCACCGCCCCACAGGTCGACCACGGTCTCCCCGTCGACGGTCACGTGCACGCCCGCGCCCTCCTCGCCCCGGTGCGCGAAGTTGGCCTCGAACTCGGCGCGGACCTCGGCGAAGTCCTCGTGGCAGGTGCCCTGGACCGTCATCGACCCTCCCGGTGCTGCGGTGGTGGGACACCATGCCACCACCGTGAGCCACGACACGTGAGTAGGGATTCCTCAGTCGGTAGGGTGACGAAGCCCCAACGACGGGAGGCCGTCCTTGTCCTCTGCCCCCGAGTTCTTCGGCAGGGAGACCGAACTGGCCGCCGTGGCCGCGGCCGTCGACCGGGTGCCCGCCGCCGGCCTGGTCGCCGTCGTCGTGTCGGGGGAGCCGGGCATCGGCAAGTCGAGCCTGCTGGCGCGAGCGCGGGACGGGCTGCGCGACCGGGGCTGCGCGGTGCTGGCCGCCGAGTCCGACGACGTCAGCCGGCGCATCCCGTACGCGGCGGTCGCCACCGCCCTGCGGTCGTGCGCCGCGACGGCGGGGGACGCCGAGGCGCTGGCCCCGACCGGCGAACCGGACGCGGGCTGGTTCGGCCGGGCGTGCGAACTGGTCGCCCGCGCCCTCGCCGCGCTCACCGCCGACCGGCCCGCCGCGCTGGTCCTCGACGACCTCGACCGGGCCGACGACGACTCGCTGGCCATGCTCGCCGTGGTGCTGCGCCGGGTCACCGCCGCGCCGCTCGTGCTGCTGGCCGCGACCCGCTCGCACCACGTCAACGGCGGCGTGGACGAACTGCTGGACCGGCTGGAGCGGCACGCCGAGGTGGTGCGGCTGGAACTGGCGCCGCTCGGCGGCGGCGAGGTGGCGCGGATCGTGGAGTCCGTGCTGGGCACGCCGGTCGACGAGGGACTGGCGCACGAGGTGTGCCGGCGCGCGGACGGCAACCCGTTCTTCGCCGTGGAGATCGCCCGCTCGCTGCGCGAGCTGGACCTCGTCGCGGTCGACGGCGACCGGGCCCGGCTGACCGTGTCGCCGACCGCGATCCGGCTGACCAGGCGCGAGGCGGTGCTGCGCCGCGTCGCCCCGCTCGACCGGGGGACGCGTGCGGTGGCCAGGGCCGTGTCGGTGTTCCGGCGGGTGCGACTGGACCGCATCGGGTTGCTCGCGCGGGTCGCGTCGCTGCCCGAGGACGACGTGGTGGCGGCGTTCGACGAGCTGCTGCGCGCGCACATCGTGGTGCGCGACGCGGACCGCGGCTACCGGTTCTCGCACGCCCTCGTCGGCGAGGCCCTGTACCAGGAGATCGGGCCCGCGCAGCGCCGCCACCTGCACAGCCTCATCAGCGCCCGGCTGCTCGACGACCTCGACCGCGGCCTGTCGACCGACGAGCTGGAGCTGGCCTGGCACCTCGCCGAGTCCGCGCCGCCGGGCGACCTGCGCGCGGTCCGCGTGATGGCGCGGGCCGCCGACGCCAACCGCGCGACCGCCCCCGAGACGGCGGCGGCGCTGTGCGCGCGGGCCCTGGAGCTGCTGCCGGTCGCCGCGCCCGAACGCGGCGCGCTGCTCGCGTCCCAGTGCCGGGCACTGGCCCACGCGTCCCGCCCGGCCGCCGCCGCGGCGCCCGGTCTCGCCGCCCTGGACGCCCTGCCACCCGGACCCGAGCGGTCGCGGTGCGCGGTCGTCGTGCTCAGCTGCCTGTTCCTCGTGGGCAGGCTGGCCGAGGCGCTGCGGCTCGCCGACGCCGAGCTGGCCGACGCCGAGTCGGCCGCCGGCGCCGCCCCCGCCGCGCTGCACGCCCAGCGCGCGCTGCTGCTGGTCTTCACCGGGCGGCACGCCGACGCCCTGGCCGAGGCCGAGCGCACCGAGGCCATGCCGGTCGCGTCGGCCGCCGAGGGGGTCGTGGTGTTCGACCGGCTGGCCGTCATCACCTCGATGCTGTTCCGGCACGACAAGACCGTCGAGTACGCCAACCGGGCGCTGCGTGCCGCCGACCAGCCCGCGCTGGAGCTCCAGGCGCTGGCCGTCGGCGCCTCGACCGGGGCGCTCGCGGGACTGGTGCACGACGCGTCGTGGCGGCTGCGGCGGGCCGAGGAGCTGCGCGAGCGCACCGGCGGCCACGCGTTCCGCGGTGAGCTGGAGATGGCGGGCGTGGCGCTCGACTGGTTCGGCGGCGAGTGGGACGCCTGCCTGGAACGCCTCGGGCGGGCCGCCGCGGAGCTGGAGGCGCGGCAGGAGCTGATGATGCTGCACGGCCTGCGCGCGATCGAACTGGAGGTGCGCACGTGGCGCGGCGAGCTGGACGTGGCCGCCCGCCTGGCCGGGCTGCCCCCGCCGACCAGCCCCAACATGGCCGGCCTGCACGCCCTGGCCATGGCGGACTACCTGGCCGCCCGGGGTGACGCGACCGCCGCCCGCGCGACCCTCTCGGCCGCCGTGGCCCCGGACGGCGCGTCCGCGTACAGCTGCGTCCTCCTGGCCAGGCTGGTCGAGCTGTCCCTGACCCACGACCTGGTGGACGAGGCCCGCGCCACCCTGGCGACCCTCCGGTCCGTGGCCGCCGACCGCGTGTCCCCCTGGACCCGGACCGCGGTGCGCCGGGTCGGCGGCCTCGTGCACCGGGACCCGGACCTCCTCCGTGACGCGGTCCGCGAAGCCGAGACCGGCGGCCTGGTCTTCGAACGGGCCCGCGCCCAACTCGCCCTGGGCCGGCACGCCCCCGCCGTCCCGGCCCTCCTGGAAGCGCACGCCACGTTCTCCCGGCTGGGCGCGCACGGCCTGCGCCGCCAGGCGGGCGCCCGCCTGCGGGAGCTGGGTGCCAAGGTCCCCCGGACGCGGACCGCGCCCCGGGGCCTGCTGACCCAGGCCGAGTCGAACGTGGCCCGCCTCGTCCAGCAGGGCATGCGCAACCGCGACATCGCCGCGGCCCTGCACTACAGCCCCCGGACGATCGAGGTCTACCTCTCCCGCATCTACGCCAAGCTGAACGTCACCTCCCGCCTGGAACTGGCCAGAACCCTGGACACCACCCCACCCGCGAGTCGTAACCCCACCCCCCGCGAGTCGTAAACCCAGGCCGCGCGAGTCGTAAACCCAGGCCGCGCGAGTCGTAAACCCAGGCCGCGCGAGTCGTAAACCCAGGCCGCGCGAGTCGTAAACCCAGGCCGCGCGAGTCGTAAACCCAGGCCGCGCGAGTCGTAAACCCAGGCCGCGCGAGTCGTAAACCCAGGCCGCGCGAGTCGTAAACCCAGGCCGCGCGAGTCGTAAACCCAGGCCGCGCGAGTCGTAAACCCAGGCCGCGCGAGTCGTAAACCCAGGCCGCGCGAGTCGTAAACCCAGGCCGCGCGAGTCGTAAGTTCGCGCCCCACGAGTTCCTACTCGCGAGTGCATGACTCGCTGGGCCTGGACGTACGACTCGCCCGGCTTGGCCTTACGACTCGCGGGGCCTGGGTTTACGACTCGCGCGGGCGGGACTTACGACTCGCGGCTTAGTTGTTGTGGTGTCCTGACTTAGCCGGGTGGGGGTGGGCGGGGTTGGTTGGGGGGTGTGGAGGTCGTCGAGGTCGCGGGTCGGCGGGAGCTGGTGGTCGGCGGTGTCGCGCACCCGCTGCCCGCCGACCTCGACGACGTGGCCGCGTTGGCGCTGGCGCGGTACGGCGTCACGGCCTGGCACCTGCTGCGCACGTGCGCCCACCTGCGACGGGGTGAGTCGGTGGTGGTGCACGACGCGGCCGGTCCGGTCGGCGCGCTGGTCGTGCAGCTCGCGGTGGGCTTCGGCGCGGGACGGGTGATCGCCACCGCGCCCACCCAGGCGCGGCGGCGGCTCGCCGTGCGGCTCGGCGCGGACGCCGCGGTGGACCCGTCCGCGCCCGACGTGCGCGAGCGGCTGCTCGCCGGCGGGCCGGTGGACGTCGTGGTCGGCGGCACGGTGGAGGACGCGCTGGCCGTGCTGGCCCCGTTCGGGCGCCTGGTCGGCCACGGTGAGCCGTTCGCGGTGGACCCGGTGGGCCTCGGGTCGCGCGCCGTCGCGGGGTTCCGCCTCGACGACTGCCTGGCCCGGCCGGGGATGGTGGCCGCCGCGCTGAGCGAGCTGACCGGGTTGACCTCGGCGGGACGGCTCCGGCCGTGCGCCGGGGAGCAGGGCACCACACGGGACGACCGCTAAGGGGACGCGCATGCGCACCGCTCACACCACCTGTCCGCTGTGCGAGGCGACGTGCGGGCTGGAGCTGACGATCGACGGCGACCGGATCACGGCCGTGCGCGGCGACCGGCTGGACACCTTCAGCCGCGGGTTCCTGTGCCCGAAGGGCGCGTCCCTGGGCGCGCTGGACGCCGACCCCGACCGCCTGCGCACGCCCCTGGTCAAGCGGAACGGTGAACTCGCGCCCGCGTCGTGGCGGGAGGCGTTCGCCCACGTCGACAGCCGCCTCACCGCGATCACCGCCGAGCACGGCCGCGACGCCGTCGCCCTCTACCTGGGCAACCCGACCGTGCACTCGCTCGCCGGCGGCCTGTACGCGCCGGGCCTGCGCAAGGCCCTGGGCACCCGCAACGTGTTCACCGCGTCCACAGTGGACCAGATGCCCAAGCACGTGGCGTGCGGCCTGCTGTTCGGCGGCATCTACACCATCCCCGTCCCGGACGTCGACCGCACGGACTTCCTGCTGCTGCTCGGCGCGGACCCGTTCTCCTCCAACGGCAGCCTGTGGACGGTCCCCGACGCGCCCGGCCGGCTCAAGGCGCTCCGCGGGCGCGGCGGGGCGTTCGTGGTGGTCGACCCGCGCCGCAGCCGCACCGCCGCCGCGGCCGACCAGCACGTGCCGATCCGCCCCGGCACCGACGTGTTCCTGCTCTTCGCCCTCGTCAACGAGCTGTTCGCGGCGAACCTGGTGGACCTGGGACACCTCGGGGAGCACACGGTCGGCGTGGACGAGGTCCGCGAGCTGGCCCGCCCGTTCACCCCCGAGGCGGTGGCCGGGCGGTGCGGCGTCGAGGCCCGCTTCACGCGCGACCTCGCGCACCGGCTCGCCGCCGCACCGCGCGCCGCCGTCTACGGCCGGATCGGCACCACCACCGTCGAGTTCGGCACGGTCGCCAGCTGGCTCGTGGACGTCCTCAACGTCCTCACCGGCAACCTGGACCGGCCGGGCGGCGCGATGTTCCCGCTGCCCGCGCACACCCGCCGCGGCACGGGCACCGGCAAGGGGTTCACCACCGGCCGGTGGCGCAGCCGGGTGCGCGGCCTGCCCGAGGTGGCGGGCGAGTTCCCCGTCGCCACCCTCGCCGACGAGATCGGGACGCCCGGTCCCGGCCGGGTGCGGGCGCTGATCACGGTCGCGGGCAACCCGGCGCTGTCCGCCCCGAACTCCGACCGCCTCGACGCGGCCCTGGCGGACCTGGAACTCGTCGTCTCGGTCGACCCGTACCTCAACGAGACGACCCGGCACGCCGACGTCGTGCTGCCGCCACCGCCGCCGGGCCAACGCGCCCACTACGACCTGGCGTTCCTGTCGTTCGCCGTGCGCAACGTCGCGAAGTACTCGCGGCCCGCCGTGCCCCTCGCCGACGGCGCGCTCGACGAGGGCGAGGTCCTGCTGCGGCTCACCGCCATCGCCGCCGGCCTGGGCCCGGACGCCGACCTCGACGCCCTCGCCGGCACCGACCCGTCGGCGGACCTCACCCGGGACGAGCAGCTGCTCGACGCACGCCTGCGCGAGGGCGTCCACGGGCTGTCGGTCGAGGAGCTGCTCGCCCACCCGCACGGCCTCGACCTCGGCCCGCTCACCAGCCGCCTGCCCGAGATCCTGCGCACCCCCTCCGGACGGATCGAGCTGTGCCCGAGGCCCATCGTCGACGACGTGCCCCGCGTCCTCGCGGCCCTGGCCGAACCCCGCGACGGCCTGCTCCTCGTCGGCCGCCGCCACCTGCGGACCAACAACTCGTGGCTGCACAACGTGCCCGCCCTGGTGAAAGGCCGCCTGTGCACGCTGCTGGTGAACCCCGCCGACGCGCGCGAACTCGGCCTCGTCGACGGCGGCACGGCCCGCGTCACCTCCCGCGTCGGCGAGGTCGAGGCCACCGTCGAGGTGAGCGCCGACATGGCCGAGGGCGTGGTGAGCCTGCCGCACGGCTGGGGCCACGACCGGCCCGGCACCCGCCTCGCCGTGGCCGCCGCGCACCCCGGCGTGAACGTCAACCGGCTCACCGACGACCTCGCCCTGGACCCCTTGTCCGGCACCGCCGTGCTCAACGGCGTCCGCGTGCGCGTCCAGCCCGCCGCCGGTGACCGCCACCGCCCGGTGACCGGCACTACCCGGTGAGCAGCCCAGTGATCAGCCCAGTGAGGAGCACCGCCATGACCGCACCCGCGGCGCGCGTCGTCGCCGACCTGCCCTTCGTCGCCGCCCACCGGCACGACGACCGCGTGGCGTGGCGCCACCGGCGCGACGGCGCGTGGCACGACGTCACGTTCACCGAGGTCGCCGAGGAGGTGCTGGAGCTGGCGTCGGGGCTCGTGCACCTGGGTGTCCGGCCGGGTGACCGGGTGTGCGTGCTGGGGCGGACCAGCACCGAGTGGCTGGCGGTCGAGCTGGCGGTGCTCGCGGCGGGCGGCGTCGTGGTGCCGATCTACCCGTCCAGCGCGCCCGAGGAGTGCGCGTGGATCATCGCCGACTCCGGCGCGGTGCTGCTCGTCGCCGAGGACCACGCCCAGCGGGCCAAGGTCGACTCGGTCCGCGACCGGGTGCCCGACCTGCGCGACGTGCTGGTCGTCGAGGACGGCGGGCTGGCCGAGCTGCGCTCGCGGGGCCGCACGTCCCCCCTGCCGGGCGAGCTGGACGACCGCCGCGCCGCGGTGCGCCCCGACGACCCGACGCTGGTCATCTACACCTCGGGCACCACCGGCCCGCCCAAGGGCTGCGTGCTGACCAGCCGCAACTGGCTCACGATGTGCCGGCTCACCGAGGAGCTGTCCTACACGCTGCCCGAGGACGTCGTGTACCTGTTCCTGCCGCTGGCGCACGTGTTCGCGCAGATCGTGGCGCTCTCGGCGCTCCACACGGGCAGCACGCTCGCGTTCTTCGGCGGCGACACCGCCGAGGTGGTGCCGGAGCTGGCGCAGGTGCGGCCCACGTTCCTGCCGTCCGTGCCGCGGATCTTCGAGAAGATCTACTCCGTAGCCACCGCGGGCGTGCCGGAGGACCAGCTGCGCCAAGCGGTGCGGGTCGGCCTGGCGGTGCGGGAGCTCCAGGCCGCCGGGCAGCCGCTGCCGCCCGACCTGGCCGCCGCGTTCGAGCGGGTCGACCCGGTGTTCGCCCGCGTCCGCGCGGTGTTCGGCGGCAGGCTGCGCCAGGCCCTCTCGGGCGCCGCGCCGATCTCGGTGGAGGTGCTGGAGTTCTTCACCGCCGCCGGCGTGCCCGTCCTGGAGGGCTACGGCATGAGCGAGTCGACCGGCGTGGGCACCGTCAACACCCTCGCCCACCACCGCCTGGGCTCCGTCGGCACGTACGGCATGGCCGGGCTGGAGCTGAGGATCGCCGACGACGGCGAGATCCTCATGCGGGGGCCGCACGTCTTCGCCGGCTACTGGAACAACCCGGCCGCCACCGCCGAGGTGCTGACCGACGGCTGGCTGCGCACCGGCGACCTGGGCGAGGTGGACGAGGACGGCTTCGTCACCATCACCGGCCGCAAGAAGGACATCATCATCACCGCGGGCGGCAAGAACATCGCGCCCGCCAACGTGGAGAACCAGCTGCGCCAGTCCCGCTGGGTCTCGCACGCCGTGGTCTACGGCGACACCAAGCCCTACCTCGTCGCCCTGCTCACCCTGGACGAGGACGAGATCGTGCCGTGGGCGCGGGACCGGGGCCTGCCGACCGACCTGCCGACCCTGGCGCGGACCCCGGAGGTGCGCGCCCTGCTCCAGGGGGTCGTGGACGAGGCCAACTCGCACTTCTCCACCGCCTCCCAGGTCAAGCGCTTCACCGTCCTGGACCGCGATCTCTCGCAGGACGAGGGCGAGCTGACGCCGACGCTCAAGGTCAAGCGCACGGTCGTGCACACCGCCCACGGACCGCGCTACGAGGGCCTGTACGCCTGACGGGGACCGGCCGTCGCGCACGCCGGTCCGCGAGCCGCCGAAGAACACCGCCCGCGATGTGAACCGAACTCGCGACCGGCGCGTGTGCAGGGTGTTCCGCCGTTCACGAGAGGTCCCGCCGATGCACCACCCCCGCCGCACCCGGCACACCCGCCGCAACCCGTCGCCGCTCGGAGCACGTCCCGGGCAGCACTAGCCGAACGAGAGAACATGCACGATCCGATCCTGGACCGCACGCTGCGCCGGGTCCGCGCCGAACGGGTGCGCGACCACCGGCGCCGCGGCGGTGTCACCGCGGCGGTGGGCACCACGCTCGCCGCCGCGGTGCTCGCCGGCGGCGTCTACCTCGGCCAGCACAGCGTGCCGGGGGAACGGGTCCTGGTCGCCACCGCGGCGGACGGGGTCCGGATGACCGTCACCGCCACGCCCGCCGACGGCTGGTTGCGGCTGCGCGCCGACCTGGACGGCATCGACCCGGGCGAGAGGTGCGAACTCGTCGTCACCGACACCGCCGGCAGGCGCTACCTCGCCGGCGGCTGGGTGGCCTCCCGCGGCGAGGACACCTCCGTCACCGGGGCCGTGGTGGTCGACCCGCGCGACCTGGCCGCCGTCAGCGTCGTCACCACCGACGGCCGGACCCTGGTCACCGCCACCGCGAGGTGAACCGCCGCGACCCGCGCCCCCACCCGGCCGGGGGCGCCGGATTCGGCTGCCCGCACGGCCGACGGCCGGCCGGACACCCATAAGCTGGTCCCGTGAGGTGGTTACCCCCGCTCGTCGTCCTCGTGCTGGCGACGGGCTGCGCGGACGGCCGCACCGTGCCCATCGACGAGGTACCGGTGGCCCACGAGCAGGTCACCACCACCCGGGACGCCTCCACCGGCACGTTCACCCTGGACTGCGGGCGCAACGGGGAACGCCACCTCAACGCGGACAACGTGGTCAGCGCCCCCGGCCAACCGTTCGGCGCGCACCACACCCACGAGTACGTCGGCAACCTCACCACCGACGCGCACTCCACCGACGAGTCCCTCGCCGCGGGCGCCACCTCGTGCCCCTCGGGCGACCGGTCCACCTACTACTGGCCGGTGCTGCGGCTCACCGACACCACCGGCCACGACGCGCACGCGCGGGGCGGCGGCGCGCACGGCAACACCGGCGAGGTCGTGCCCCCGGAGAGCGTCGTGATCACGTTCACCGGCAACCCCGTCAGCAAGGTCGTGGCGATGCCGCCGTTCCTGCGCGCCATCACCGGCGACCCCGCGGCGCTGAGCAGCGGCCGCGGCAACGCCCGGTGGAGCTGCACCGGCTTCGAGGACCGGCACACCGACCGCTACCCGGGGTGCGACCCGGGCAGCCGGGTCCTGCGCACCTTCGAGTTCCCCGGCTGCTGGGACGGCCGCAACACCGACAGCCCCAGCCACCGCGCGCACCTCGACTTCCCCGGCTCGAACGGGGTGTGCCGGCCCGGCACGTTCCCGGTGCCCAAGCTGCGCGTCCGCGTCGCCTACGACGTGCCCGCGGGCCGGCCGTTCGCGATCGACAGCTTCCCCGAGCAGGTCCGCGACCCGCGGACCGACCACGCCATGTTCGTCAACGCCATGCCGGACGCGCTGATGGACCGGGTCGTGACCTGCCTCAACGCGGGCGGGACCTGCTCGTAGAAAACCCCCGCCGCCGTTGAACCGAATCCACCCCGGGTCCGTGTCCGTGTCGACGGGGAAGACGAGAGGAGTGGGTGGATGGCGGCTCTGTGGTCCCGGAAACGGGAGGCCGCGGCCGACGAGGCGTTGATCAGGTCCCTGTACGAGGAGCACGGTCGGGCGCTGCTCGCGTACGCGACGCGCCTGACGGGGGACCGGGCGGCCGCCGAGGACGTCGTCCAGGAAACCCTCGTGCGCGCCTGGCGGCACCCGGACGCCCTGGTCAACGGCAAGGGCTCGGTCCGCGGCTGGCTGCTCACCGTGACGCGCAACATCGTCACCGACCGGATCAGGGCGAGGGCCGCCCGGCCCCAGGAGGTGGCCGAGACGCCGACGGCGCAACCCGTCCAGCGCGACCACGCCGATTCCGTGGTGGACTCCGTGGTGGTGCTCGAAGCGCTGGACAGGCTGTCGCCCGACCACCGCGACGTGCTGATGGAGATCTACTTCCGCGGCCGCAGCGTGACCGAGGCGGCCCAGGCGCTCGGCGTGCCGCCCGGAACGGTGAAATCGAGATCGCACTACGCGCTGAGAGCCCTGAGAGAGACGTTCGTCGGACAACAGGTCGCGCTGAAGGGGGTGGCCGGATGACCACGAACCACGTTCCACAACTGCTCGGCGCCTACGTGCTGGGCGCGCTCGACGAGCGGGAGGTGCGCGCGGTGGACGACCACGTGGCGACCTGCGCACCGTGCCGCGCCGAACTGGCCGAGCTGCGCGCGATGGAGGAGGCCATGGGCGACGTGCCGCCCGAGGCGCTGCTCGACGGGCCGCCCGAGGGTGGCGACCTGCTGCTCCAGCGGACGCTGCGGCAGGTGCGGGCCGAACGCGGCGGCCAGGTGCGGCGGCGCCGGGTCGGCCTGGGCCTGGCGGCGGCGGCCGTGGCCGCGGTCGTGCTCGGCGGCGGTTTCGCGGTCGGCCGGGGCACCGCGCCCGACCCGGGCGGCGTGGCGCAGACCGGTCAGCCGCCGGCGCCCCCCGCGGGCACCAGGGTCGGCACGGCGACCGACCCGGAGACCGGCGCGCGGATGACCGTGCAGGTCACACCGGCCGCCGGGTGGGTGCGGGTGAACGCGTCCGTCGCGGGCATCGCGCAGAACGAGAAGTGCCGGCTGTTCGTCGTGGCCAAGGACGGCAGCAGGCAGGAGGCCGGCAGCTGGCTGGTCTCCTCGGCAGGGGAGAAGGACGGCACGAACCTGGATGGTTCGGCGCTGATCGCGCCCGAGGACGTGCAGGCGGTCGAGGTGCGCAACTTCGACGGCGAGCAGATCGTCACCGTGCCCGTCTAGGGGAGGGGCCGGGGGGAGGGAGAGGTCCCCGTGCCGCCGCGGCGGCACGGGGACCACCCGCCCTCACGGCCTGAGCACGACCTTGCCGGTGGTGGCGCGGCCCTCCAGCGCGGCGTGCGCCCGGGCCGCGTCGCGCAGCGGGAACACCGTCGTCATCGGCGTCAACCGGCCCTCGGCGAGCGCCGCCAGCGACTGCTCCTCCAGTCCTCGCAGCGACGTGCCCCGCGTCATCCGCGGCCCCACCGCGACCGCCGCCGTGATGCCCAGGCGGTACAGGTCGCCGGTGTCCAGGCGCGTCGGCGCACCCGCCGACCACCCGAACAGGACGATCCGGCCGCCCACGCCGAGCAGTTCCAGCGCGGCCCGCCCCTGCTCGCCGCCCACGCCGTCGAGCACCAGCGTCACCTCGCCCACGCCCTCCGCCCAGCCGGGCCGCGTGTAGTCGACGGCGACGTCCGCGCCCACCCGCTCGACCAGGTCCAGCTTCGCGGTGCTCGCCGCGCCCACGACCTTCGCGCCCACCGCCTTGGCCGCCTGCACGAACAGCGCGCCCAACCCGCCAGCCGCCGACGTGACCAGCACCACGTCGTCGGCCGTCGGCTCGGCGACGCGCAGCACCCCGACCGCGGTGCGGCCCGTGCCGATCATGGCGACCGCGTGCTCCTCGGACACGTGCCCGGGCAGCGCGTGCAGCGAGGACGCGTCCACCACCGCCGCCTCCGCGTACCCGCCGCTCGCCCGACCCAGGTGCGCGACGACCCGCGCGCCCAGCCAGCGGCCCTCCACGCCCTCCCCGAGCGCCGTGACGACGCCCGCCACCTCCCGCCCCGGCGTCATCGGCAGCGCCGGCAGCGGGAACGGCCCGCCGCCCACCCCCGCGCGGATCGTCGTGTCCAGCAGGTGCACCCCGGCCGCGGACACCGCGACCCGCACCTGCCCGGCGCCCGGCTCCGGGGCGGGCACCTCCTCGTGGCGCAGGGTCTCGGCCGGCCCGAACTCGTACTGGCGGATGGCGCGCATCGCGGTTCCCCCTCCATGATCGACGGTGCCACGCTAGGAGTTCGAGGTAAGTCGAGGTCAAGTGATCGCGGCGCGCGGCCAACCTCCACCGGACCCCGCGCGTCGAGTGGGTGTGAAGCACTTCGACCACAACGCCCACCACCACGGCTTCCTGCTCCGCCAGGTCCCGGCCGACGCCCGCACCGCGCTCGACGTCGGCTGCGGAGCCGGGGCGTTCGCCGCCGCGCTCGCCGCCCGCGGGCTCACCGTCACCGCGGTGGACCGGCACGTCGAACCCGCCGCGGCCGGCGTGCTGTTCCGGCGGGCCGACGTGCTCGTCGACGACCTCGGCGGCCCCTACGACTTCGTGTCCTGCCTCGCCGCCCTGCACCACCTGCCGCTGGAACCCGGGCTGCGCCGACTCCGGTCGCTGGTGCGGCCCGGCGGCGTCCTCGCCGTGCTCGGCCTGGCCCGCGAGGAGGGCCTCCTCGACCGCGCCGCGAGCCTCGCCTCCGTGCCGCTCAACCTCGCCGCCCGCCTCGTGCGCGACGACCCCGTCCACGCCGTGCCCGTCACCGACCCGGAGCGGTCGCTGCGCGAGGTCCGCGCCGTCGCCGACCGGGTCGTGCCGGGCGCCCGGTTCCGCCGACGGCTGTTCTGGCGCTACTCCATGATCTGGCGCAGACCCTCCGCCGACACATTCCCCGACCGCATATCGCTTTGACCGGAACCCGTGCGGCACGAGATAGTAAACACACACGCCACAGCGACACCGACAAGAACCGAGGGGACCTCCGTGAGCGACTCGAACACCGACTGGAACGGTTCGGCCACGCGTACGTCCCGTCTCTGACCTGGGCTTGGGTTGATCCACCGGCATCGTCCCACCGCGGACCGCCGACACCCGGATCTATTCGCAAAACCTATTGCCCCATTTATCGCGGCAATCGCCGGATGAATTCCGCACGCCGCGCGGGCCCGATCTCCACGGGGTGGGGCGGGTCGCGGGAACCCCGGCACGGCGGGGTGATCGACTCCTGTTGGGAACCGGGGGCGGGTCCGCGCGCCCGCCCCCACCCTGTTTGTCACGCGGACGTGTCGGGTAGTCGGTGGGCGTCCGGAGCCCGAAACACGGGCTCGTGGTCCTCGTTTGGAGGGCGTGATGACCCACTCGACCGTCGGCCGTGTCAAGGTCGCGGGTCTCCAGCCCGCCCAGGTGCTGGCTGGTCTCCTCGGCCTGGTCTTCCTCGCGTTCGGTGTCGTGGGCTTCCTGCGCACCGGTTTCGGCGACTTCGCGGGGGACCAGCACGCCATGGTGCTCGGGTTCGCGGTGAACCCGCTGCACAACACGATCCACCTGGCGTTCGGCGTGCTCGGCCTGCTCATGGCCACCGGCTCCGGCCTGGCCCGCCTCTACGGCTGGATCGTCTTCCTCGCCTACGGCGCCGTGCTCCTGTGGGGCCTGGCGCTCGCGGGCGTCTTCTCCGGCAACCCCGTCTCCGGACTGGGCAACCCGCTGGCGCTCAACACCAACGACAACTGGCTGCACCTCGGCTTCGCCCTCGTCGGCCTCCTGATCGCCGTCCTGCCCGCCCGGCGCAAGATCGTCGTGCCGGAGGAGACCGTCGAGCCCGTCGAGGCCCACCCGGTCGACCGGGACGACTCGATCCGCGACGCGGAGACGCGGGAACTGCCCACGCAGCGCGTCGACACCCACCGCACCCACGGCGACCGGCACCACGACGACCGGGTCGAGTCCACCGACCCCACCGTGACGGCCCGACCCGTGCACCCGATCGACCCCGCCGTCGCCGAGCAGCAGAGGGCGCGGCACTTCCGCTGACAGCCCCACCCACCACCGACGCGGGCACGGTCCACCCGGACCGTGCCCGCGTCGTCGTCACCGGGTCATCGCGTCACCGGGTCACACGGCCTCGGCCAGCCGCCGCAGCCGGTCGTCGTCCAGTTCCACGTCGAGCGCCCCCAGCGTCTCCTCCAGCTGCGCCACCGAACTCGCCCCCACCAGCGGCAGCACCCCCCGGCTCAGCACCCACGCCAGCACCACCTGGTTGACCGTCGCCCCCAGCTCCGCGGCCACCTCCCGCAGCACCGCCGACCCCCGCGCCGTGCCCGGGTGGTCGTACGCCTCACCCAGCGGCTTGTCCCGGTACGCCCCCGCCAGCAGCGTCGAGTACGCCACCAGCGCCACGTCCCCCTCGTGCGCCGCGTAGTCGAACAGCTCGTCGGTCATGTGCACGTGCCCGGCCTCCGGCAGCCGCACCCCCGGCCGCGGCCGCAGGTAGCTGAACCGCTGCTGCACCGCCACGTACACGGGCAGGCCGTTCGCCCGCGCCACCGCCCGCGCCCGCTCCAACCGCCACGTGGCGTGGTTGCTCGCACCCACCTCCCGCACCCGACCCGCCCCGACCAGCGACGCGAACCCGCCCAGCGTCTCCTCCAACGGCACAGCCCGGTCCTCGACGTGGCTGTAGTACAGATCGATCCGGTCCGTGCCCAACCGCCTCAGGCTCGCCTCCGCCGCCGACCGCACGACGTCACCGGCCAGGCCCTCCGCGTTCTCCAACCCCGTGCCGGGCGTCCGGGGCCGCGCGCCCACCTTCGTCGCCACCACCACCTCGTCCCGGTTGCCGCGCGCCGCCAACCAGCGCCCCACCACCTCCTCGCTCTCGTCACCCGTGCCGCCGTCCCAGAACACGTAGTTGTTCGCCGTGTCCAGGAACGTCCCACCCGCCTCCACGAAGCGGTCCATGATCGCGAACGACGTCTCCTCGTCCACGAACTTCCCGAACGGCAGCGTGCCCAGGCACAGGGCGCTGACCTCCAGGGAACCGATGCGCTGCTTCCTCATGCCGCCAGCCTGGGTGCCGGAGCGCGCTCCAGGTCAAGCCCCGGCCTGGCATGCTGGACCGCGATGTCGACCTTCGCGAAGTGGGCGCCCGCCGTGCTGGCGCTCGTCCTGGTGGCCGGCCCCGGCGTCTGGCGCTGGAGCCGCCACACCATCACCATCGCGCACGAGGCCGGGCACGCCCTCGTCGCCGTCCTCACCGGCCGCAGGCTGGAGGGCATCAAGCTCAACTCCGACACCTCCGGCGTCACCGTCTCGCGCGGCCGACCCACCGGCGTCGCCGTCGTGCTCATGTACTTCGCCGGCTACGTCACCCCGTCCCTGCTCGGCCTCGGCGCCGCCGCGCTCGTCACCGCCGAGCAGGTCAGGCCCCTGCTCTGGGCGACCGTCGCGCTGCTCGCCGCCATGCTCGTGATGATCCGCAACGCGTTCGGCGTGCTGTCCGTCGTCCTCACCGGCGCGGTGATGTTCGTCGTCTCCTGGTACGCCACCCCCGAGTGGCAGGCCGCGTTCGCCCTGTTCGTCACCTGGTTCCTGCTGCTCGGCGGTGTCCGCCCGGTCGGGGAGCTGCAGAGCCGCCGGGCCCGGGGCCGCGCGCCCCGGTCCGACGCCGACCAGCTGGCCCGCATCACCGGCGTCCCCGGCCTCGTGTGGGTGCTGCTGTTCGCCGCCGTCACCATCGGCGCCCTCGTCCTCGGCGGCCGGGTCCTCCTGCCGCTCTGACCGGCGTCCTCCCGTTCGCGTCGATCGTCCATCCGCCGTGGTTGAGCGCGTTGTCGACGGGTAACCGGGCCGCATGGTCAGCATCGGTTACTTCCTGTCGTGCGAGGAGTTCGGTCCGCGCGAACTCGTCCAGCAGGCCCGGTGGGCCGAACAGGCGGGCTTCGAGCGGCTCTGGATCTCCGACCACTACCACCCCTGGAACTCCGAGCAGGGCAACAGCCCGTTCGTGTGGTCCGTGATCGGCGCGCTCTCCGAGGCGACGACGCTCCCCGTCACCACCGCCGTCACCTGTCCCACCGTGCGCCTGCACCCGGCCGTGGTCGCCCAGGCCGCCGCGACCGCCGCCGTCCAGTGCCAGGGCGGGTTCACGCTCGGCGTGGGCACGGGGGAGGCGTTGAACGAGCACATCCTCGGCGGCAGGTGGCCCTCCGCCCCCGAACGCCTGGAGATGCTCGACGAGGCCGTCGAGGTGATGCGCGCCCTGTGGACCGGCGAGTCCGTCACCCACCGGGGACGCCACTACACGGTCGAGAACGCCCGCCTCCACACCCGACCCGAATCACCCGTCCCGGTCTACGTCTCGGCCTTCGGCCCCCACGCGGCCCGAGTGGCCGGCCGCATCGGCGACGGCTTCTGCTCGACCATGCCCGATGACTCGTTGGTGTCGGAGTTCCGCTCGTCCGGGGGAGGTGACAAGCCGACCCAGGCCGGCTTCAAGGTCTGCCACGCCCCGACCGCCGAAGCGGGCGCCAAGACCGCCTACCGGCTGTGGCCCAACGAGCAGCTGCCCGGCGAACTCGCCCAGCTGCTGCCCACGCCCGAGCACTTCGAGCAGGCGTCGACCCTGGTCACCGAGGAGATGGTCGCCTCGGCCCTGCCCACCGGCCCCGACGTCCAGCCGTACGTGGACACCGTGCGCCAGTACGCCGAGGCCGGCTACGACGAGCTGTACGTGGCGCAGATCGGCCCGGACCAGGAGAGCTTCTTCGAGTTCTGGTCCACCGAAGTGGCCCCCGCGCTCTAGCCCACCCGTCCCTCCTCCCGCCCACTCCCACCGCCGCCCCTCCGCCCGCCCCGCGCGGGCCGAGGGCTCCCCACTCCGCGGGGTGGGGTCTCCCCGTTCCGAGGAAGCGTCCCAACTCACCTGATCCGATCGGGCACGACACGTTTGCCCTCCCCGGAACAGCGGGTAAGCCGTGATCAAGCACCTGAAGACCGCAAGGGGGTCCATCCGATGACCAGCACCGCGCGCCTGCCAAAGCCCGTCACCGACGTCTGGGACTGGCAGAAGGAAGGACTGTGCCGAGGCAGCGACAGCGCAGTCTTCTTCCACCCGGACAACGAGCGGGGCTCCGCCCGGGCCGCCCGCGAGGACAGGGCGAAGCAGCTCTGCTCCCACTGCCCGGTCCTCCTCCAGTGCCGCGAGCACGCCCTGGCGGTCCAGGAGCCCTACGGCGTCTGGGGTGGAATGGGCGAGGACGAACGCCGCCGGATCATCGCCGGCCGTCGTCGAACCGCCGCCTGAGCCGGGAACCCCCGGCACCGGGCACCCACCCCGGACCTCGCGCCACCGACCTCGCACGAAGCAGCGCCCCGGCAGTACCGGCACAGCGACACCCCGCCGCCGACCGATGCCAGGGCCCGCGGGCACCGATGGACCCCAGCACCACCCCAGGTCGAGAACACCGCGACCACCACGGCCAGGCCGGTCCGCCGCACCCCCTCGCGGCGGACAGGCCCACACCCGAGGTCCCGAACCGCCTGATGACCCCGCCGCCGGTCAACGCAGCCCGGCAACGGGGTCTTCGTCGTCTCCGCGATCCCGCGATTCCCGCGCCGGACGAGCCACCGGACGTCCGCGGACCCCGCCGGCCCGGCGCACCTCAGCCGGCCGGGTCGGGCGGTGGTCGCCCGGCGTTCCTCGTGTTCAACCGATGGGCGAGATCCCGGTTGCGCACACTCTCCGACCCGTGTTCACCCCAGCGTGTCGGCGGATAACGGCCGACCTGGGCGAACAACCGCACACCGCGACCCCCACGGGACCACTCCCACGGGACCACTCCCACCGGCTGCCGCACCACAGTGCGGAAACGCGGAGGCCGCCCGACGAACCTCGTCAGGCGGCCTCCGCGACAGAAGAACCGGTCTACTCCGTCAAACCGTCCCGCAGTTGCCGCAGCGTCTTCGCCAACAACCGCGACACGTGCATCTGCGAAATGCCGACCTTCTGCGCGATCTGGGTCTGCGTCATGTTCCCGAAGAACCGCATCACCACGATCTTCCGCTCCCGCTCCGGCAGCTTCTCCAGCAGCGGGTGCAGCGCCTCCCGCTGCTCGATCGCCTCCAGCTCCGGGTCCTCCTCGCCGAGGGTGCTCCCCAGCGAGATGGAGCTGTCGTCGGCCACCAGCAGGTCGTCCAGCGACGCCGAGTGGTACGCGTTGCCCGCAGCCAGCCCCTCGTGGATCTCCTCGCGGCTGAGCTGCAGGTGCTGCGCCAGCTCACTGGGGGTCGGCGCGCGCCCCAGTTCCTGGGACAGCCTCGCCGACCCCGCGTTGATCGCCAGGTGCAGCTCCTTGAGCCGCCGCGGCATGCGGACCGACCAGCTGGAGTCCCGGAAGTACTTCCGGACCTCGCCCATGATCGTCGGCACCGCGAACGACAGGAAGTCGCTCCCGCGCTCCGGGTCGAACCGGTCGACCGCGTTGATCAACCCGACCGTGGCCACCTGCACCAGGTCGTCGTACGGCTCGCCCCGGTGCCCGAACCGGCGGGCGATGTGCTTGGCCACGGGCAAGTGCTCGGTCACCAGCTCGTCGCGCAGCCGCTCTCTCGCCGGGTCGTCGGCGGGCGTCGCGGCGAGCCGGACGAACAGCGGAGCGAGGTGGTCGTAATCACCCTGGGTGCCCGACCGGGTCTTGCCCTCGTCCGGCGCCGTCACGCATCCACCGTCCCCAGCGACCGCTTGACCAGGTCGATGTGCACCTCGTACGCGTCGGCCTGCGGCGCGACCCACGTGGTCACGGAGTCGACCAGCGCGCTGAGGACCCGCCAGCCGAAACTCTCCCGATCCGGGGGGGCGGAGCGCTGCGAACCCACCTTCGTGGAAACCTGCACGGAACCGTCCGCCACCACGAAGTGGGCGATCAGCACCGCCCCCGGCGTGGCCAGTGAGATGAGGGTGGAGCACGCCTCGTCCACCGCCAGCTTCAGGTCCTCGATGGAGTCCAGGTCGAAGTCCTGGCGCATGGCGATGTCGGCGGCCACCGCCCGGACGATCGACAACTGCGTAGGCTCAGCCGCCATCCGCAGCTCAACCCCGGCCAGGGCGCTTTCCGACTCGCCGCTCTGCGGCTCAGTGTGCGACACGCTCACCTCGTCGTCCGTTCTGTCTCGTTGTGGTGCTGACGGTATCGATACCCGAACTGATCGTCGCTCACACGTGTAGCGGACACGCGGGGAGGGAAGACTGACAGGTGCGACGGGGAGGGCCCTTGACCGATCAACTCGCGGACCGCCACTGGGGAGTGGAGTTCCCGGCACAGCCGACTCGGCTCGCGGCGGTCCGTGCACGACTCGACAGCTGGCTGGCGACCTCCGGGCTCACCGAGGACGACCGCTACGACCTGCTCATCGCGGTGAACGAGGCCGCCAGCAACGCCGTGGAGCACGCCTACCCGCCCGGTGAGGACGGGGTGGTGCACATCGAGGCCGACGCCCGGCCCGACGGCAGCGTGCGCGTCGTGGTGGCGGACTACGGCACGTGGCGCGTGCCACCCGCGGCCCTGACCACGCGCGGGCGCGGGCTGCTGCTCATGCACGAGAACGTCGACGACGTGCTGATCGACCGCCAACCGACCGGCACGACCGTGACCCTGCGCATGACACCCGGCCGCACCGCGCGCGGGACCTACACGTCGGCGCCCCGCGAACCGGTGGTGGTCACCGAGCGCGAGGGGTGGGTGGAGGTCGTGGTGCAGGGCGACGTGCCCGCCCAGTTCGCGCCTGCCGTGCGCAGGCGCATCCTCGCCGCCGCGCGGGGCGGCACCGTGCCCGTCGTGGTCGACCTGCGCGCCCTCGGCTCGCGCGCCGAGGGCCTGATCCGCAGCCTGCGCCCGGTCGCCGAGGCCGCCGCGGCGGCGGGCAACCGGGTCGTCGTGCGCGCGCCCGAAGACGACCACGCCCGCCGCGCTCTCGTCGCGGCGGGCGTGGACCGGGTCGTGGACGTCGTGCCGCACCACCCCTAGGGCTCCCGGCCCGTCGGTCCCCGGGCTCAACGGGCCTCGTCGGCCCCCAGCGCCTGCTCGACCGACTCGAACACGCTGAACACCTCGCCCAGACCGGTGGCGGCCAACGGGCGGGTGACGGCGCGCGCGACGGCGACGACGCGGAACGCGGCGTCCCGGCGCTTGCCGTGCTGGGCCGCCTCCACCAGGACCGCCAGACCGGCGGAGCCCAGGAAGCTCACCCCGGACAGGTCGAGCACGAGCGTGGTGCCCGCCGCGAGGTGCCGCAGCACCTCGGCGCGCAACTGCGGTGCGGTGAGCATGTCGATCTCCCCGCTCACCCCGACCACGGTGGCGCCCGCGCCGGCCTGCCGGACGGTGAGCCCGACCTGCCCCGCGCGGGGGTTGCTGGACGCGGCGGACTCGGCTCCGGCCGTCGCCACGACGTTCGGGTCCTGAACCGTCACGAGGGTCTCCTCTTCACCTGGACAGCTGATCGGAGCCCGGAAGTGCTCGACGCACAGGGCTGCTGCGCAGCGGGACGCGCGTTCGCCGGCCGGACTCCCCGGCGCGGCTGTGGGCTCAACCGCTGCGGCCACCACCGTACGGAGCCCGTGGGGACACCACAAGCGCGCCGGCAGCGACTTATCGGCCCCAGTGTAGTGCGCTTTTCGGTGTGCGGCGGGTGACGGACGGTGAACGGTTCGATTGCGGCCGGGTCGGCTACACCTGGGGGTAAGGGTTCCGCGCAACTCGGCGATCCGAACCACCCGGTGGGCGAGACAGCACGGGAACGGGTTTCGGATTCCCCGGCGGGGCACCCAGAATCGAGTGACGGGGATAACGCCGCGAGAGCCGCGGACGACAACCCCGGTGGAGGGAATTCACATGAGCACCAGCACGGAAACCGAGACCGAGCCCGCGAAGCCCAGGACGGCCCGCGCCGGTTCCCACGGCGCCGGACCGCTGCCGACGGCTCCCTGCAGCGTGGTCTGGAGCAAGGGCCACGCCTACGTGCTCGAAGGTTTCCGCGCCCGCTGGGTCGGTGTCGACGACCGGGGCCGCCCGCAGGCGCTCAGCGGTGACGAACTCCAGCGCCGCGGGTGGAGCCGCACCCGCCACCACTGACCGCGACCCGACGGTGACCGCCCGGCACGACCGGGCGGTCGGGCCCGCGGTATGACGTCCGCGCGCGCCCGGCGGCGCTAGAGTCCAGGCCGTGCCGCGAGACCCCGCCGACCGGCTGCTGACCATCCCGAACGCGCTCAGCGTGCTGCGGCTGCTCGGCGTGCCCCTCTTCCTCTACCTCCTGCTGGGCCCGCGGGCCGACGGCTGGGCGGTCGTCGTCCTCGTCGCCGCGGGCCTGTCCGACTGGCTGGACGGCAAGATCGCGCGCTGGCTCGACCAGACCAGCAGGCTCGGCACGCTCCTCGACCCCGCCGCGGACCGCCTCTACATCCTCGCCACGCTCATCGCGTTCGTCGTGCGCGACATCGTGCCGTGGTGGCTCGTCGCGCTCCTGGCGGGCCGCGAGATCCTCGTCGGCGCCTGCCTGCCCGTGCTGCGCGCCCGCGGCTACGGGCCGTTCGACGTCAACTACCTGGGCAAGGCGGCCACGTTCAACCTGCTCTACGCGTTCCCCATGCTGCTGCTCGCCCAGGGCACGTCCACCGCGGCCCGGATCGCCCTGCCGATCGCCTGCGCCTTCATGGCCTGGGGCGCCGCCCTGTACCTCTGGTCCGGTGCCCTGTACGTCTACCAGTTCACCCTCGCGGTGCGCCGGCGGCCGGGGGTCGCGCCCGCCTGAACCCGACGTGGGAAGATCCGGCACCGAAGATCCACCGTCATGAAGGAGCGCGCCGCGGTGATTCCCGAGGAGCTCAAGTACACCGAGGAACATGAGTGGGTGCTGCGCACCGGTGAGGACACCGTGCGCGTCGGCATCACGGACTACGCCCAGGAGCAACTCGGCGACGTCGTGTTCGTGCAGCTCCCGGAGCTCGGCGAGCAGGTCGGCGCGGGTCAGACCCTCGGCGAGGTCGAGTCGACGAAGAGCGTGTCCGACATCTACGCGCCGCTCGCCGGCGAGGTCGTCGCGCGCAACGACTCCCTGGACCAGCAGCCCGATCTGGTGAACTCCGACCCGTACGGTGAGGGGTGGATGGTGGAACTCCGGCTGGAGGACCCGACGGCGGTCGACGACCTGCTCGACGCCGCCGCGTACCAGGAGTTGGCGGCATCGGAGTGACGTCGATCTTCCGGCGGCTCTTCGGTCGGTGGGGGAGCCGCTCCTCAGACACGGGTTCCGGCACGGTAGGTTCTAACGAACTCGACGCTTCCAGCAGCAGGAGGAGAGCTCAGGTGAGCACGAACGACGGGCCAGGCGTCCCGCCCGAGCAGTCCCCGGAGCGGACCTCCGTTTTCCGGGCCGACTTCCTCGCCGAGGTCGAGGGCGCCGAAGCGCCCGCCCAGGAGCCGGCCGTCGCCGGTGTCGACGCGCTGCCCGCCGGGTCCGCCCTGCTGGTGGTCAAGCGCGGTCCGAACGCGGGGTCCAGGTTCCTGCTGGACCGCGACACGACGAGCGCGGGTCGGCACCCCGACAGCGACATCTTCCTCGACGACGTGACGGTGTCCCGCCGGCACGCCGAGTTCCGCCGCGAGGGCGGCGAGTTCGTGGTGATCGACGTGGGCAGCCTCAACGGCACCTACGTCAACCGCGAGCCCGTCGACCAGGCCGTCCTGGCCAACGGCGACGAGGTGCAGATCGGCAAGTTCCGCCTGGTGTTCCTGACCGGTCCGGGTGCCGGGGGCCAGGGGGCCTGACGATGGTGGTCCGGTGACGGCCGGGCGGCCACGCGGGGGGTTGGGCATCGGAGCCGTGCTGGCGCTGCTCCGAGCCGACTTCCCCGACGTCACCATCTCCAAGATCCGCTTCCTGGAAGCGGAGGGGTTGGTCCGCCCGGCGCGCACCGCCTCCGGGTACCGGCAGTTCAGCTCGGCGGACGTCGAGCGGCTGCGGTACGTACTGACCGCCCAGCGCGACCGCTACCTGCCGTTGCGGGTGATCCGGGAGCAGTTGGACGCCGCCGACGCGGGCTCGCCCGACGGCGCTCCCGGGTGCCCCGCCGGTGGTCCGCCCAAGGGCCACCGGGTCACCCGCGACGAGCTGCTCGCGCGCGCCGGCATCAGCCCCGACGTGCTGGCCGACCTGGAGCAGCACGGCCTCGTCACGCCGTCGCCCGGCGGTTCCTACGACCACGACGCGGTGCAGATCGCCTCGACCGTGCGCGCGTTGGCCGACCACGGCCTCGACGTGCGCCGACTGCGCCCGTTCCGGGCCGCCGCGGACGTCGTGGTGACCGCCGCGCGGCAGGGGCGGGTGGACGACGTCACGGCGCTTTCGGTAACGCTGCACACACTCCTCGTGAAGACGGGATTGCGGGACGTCGCAGGTGGACGCGTTTCGCCCTGGTGAACACGTGTCCGCATCGTGATGCGCGCGGGTCGGGCGGTTGCGCACGGAGCCCGCTTGGCGGGTAGCGTCGAATCCGTACGTGGGGCATTCTCGTTGGTAGCGGGGACGCCAGGAATTCAGCGCGCTGAGGGAGGCGAGACCCGATGAGCGAGATGCGCGTCGTCGGTGTGCGGGTGGAACTGCCCGCCAACCAGCCGATCCTGCTGCTGCGCGAAACCGAGGGCGAGCGGTACCTGCCGATCTGGATCGGATCGGTCGAGGCCACCGCCATCGCACTGGAGCAGCAGGGTGTCCGGCCCGCCCGGCCGTTGACGCACGACCTGCTCAAGGACGTCATCGGCGCCCTCGGCAGGCAGCTCGAACAAGTCCGGATCACCGACCTGCAAGAGGGCACGTACTTCGCGGAGTTGGTGTTCGACGGTGACGTGCGCGTCTCCGCCCGCCCCAGCGACTCGGTGGCGCTGGCCCTGCGGATCGGCGTGCCGATCCACGCGGAGGAATCCGTGCTCGCCGAGGCCGGGCTGATCATCCCCGACGAGCAGGAGGACGAGGTCGAGAAGTTCCGGGAGTTCCTGGACTCGATCTCGCCGGAGGACTTCCGGGGCGCCGACACCTGAGCCCGGACGACCGCGGGCCGTTCCCGGTGGCCGCGCAGGTCCGCCCGGCCGGTGGTGCGGGCGACGGTGCGCCACTCGTGGAACAACCGCCCGGAACGCTTCGCAGGGGTCCCCTCCAGGGACCCCTGCTTTGATTCTGCCGGCTGCCACCGACACCGGGTGGTGGTCGAGTGGCCGCCTGTGGACAACTGTCACCGTGGTGCCCGGTGTTGTCCGACACCGCGGAGTGGACGACTCGGCGCGGTGAGGCGCCCGGCCCCCGGAACCGATACCGACACGCGCGCCGATAGATCGCCGACCGATCGCCGATCTGTCGTTCGCGGTGGCGCGGGGCCGGCACGACACCGGGTTCCGCGCCCGTCGTCCCGCGTGCGACCAACCGTCCGCGTTTACCCCACCGGCCGGGCGGGGGGACACCTGCGAGGGGGCGGACCGCCGGCTCCGCGCCGGGCCGAGTCCTTCGTGAGCGTGTGCGGTGAGTTGTGGATCAATCCCTCGCACCACCCGTTGGTGTAACACGTTCGGGTTACACAACGTCAGTTTTCCTCTGCTAAACGATCACTAAACGTCGCCCGAATGGCTTACAACGGACGGATCTCTCAATCTCAACCTGAGGTTGAGCTGAGACACGTCCCGCGCGTCGCGTTGACCTGCCCCCTAGGCGGTCTTACCGTCGAGCTCAGGTGAATTGCCACGGTGTGATTCGGACACCGCGGCGGCTTCACGTTGGTCGCCGGTCGTCGTGACCGGACCGAGGGGAGGCAGGCGTGGTCGAGGAAGCGCCCATCCGGGCGGGAACCGGAGAACAGGGTGAACTGTTCCCGGACTCCTCGCTGCCGGACGAACTCGTCGGGTACCGCGGCCCCGCCGCGTGCCAGATCGCGGGAATCACCTACCGCCAGCTGGACTACTGGGCCCGCACGGGCCTGGTGAACCCGACCATAAGGAGTGCGCACGGCTCGGGGAGCCAACGGCTGTACTCGTTCAAGGACATCCTCGTCCTCAAGGTCGTCAAGCGGCTCCTGGACACCGGGGTCTCGCTCCAGAACATCCGGGTCGCCGTCGACCACCTGCGCCGGCGCGGCGTGCAGGACCTGGCCCGCATCACGCTGTTCAGCGACGGCACCACGGTCTACGAGTGCACCTCGCCGGAGGAGGTCGTCGACCTCCTCCAGGGCGGCCAGGGCGTCTTCGGCATCGCGGTCAGCGGCGCCATGCGGGAGATCAGCGGCACGATCCACGAGTTCCCCGCCGAACGCGCCGACGGCGCCGAGATCGTGGAACCCTCCAACGACGAGCTGTCCCGCCGCCGCCGCACCCGCGCCATCGGCTGACACCCGCGGGGCGAGCCCGCCCACCCGGCGAGCCCGCCGCCGGGCGTCGCGACGCGCGCCGGCCCGTGCGGCGGGCACACGGGTCGTGGTGTGCGGGTACCCACCTCGACGGCGGTCAAACCGGTGAGATCCACGTCGCGCCGGCGATACCGCCGACCCCGCCGCCGGGTACGATTCCCGGGTAGTCGCTTTATCCCGCGCGGGAGAGTCCGAGCCAGTCTCGGCGCCGAAGGAGCAAATCCTCCCCGGAACCTCTCAGGCGCAAGGACCGCGCGGGTGAGACGCCTCTGGAAAGCGGGTCGGGCAACCGACCCCGCCGACGGTGCAAGCCCGGTCGAGAAGACCGGGTGAAGCTCTCAGGCGCCCGGCGCCGGGCAGAAGACAGAGGGGGAGGGCAACGGCCGGAGTGTGCCCGTAGCCCTGGAGGCGCCTTTATGACGCAGGACCGCATTCCCCTCGCCGCTCTCGAGCACGGCACCCCCTTCGCCGACCGGCACGTGGGCCCGCGGCCCGCCGAACTGGCCCGCATCCTGGACGTCATCGGCGTCGGCTCCCTGGAGGAACTGGCGCAGCGCGCCGTGCCCGACTCGATCCGCGAGCGCGACCTGGTGCTGGACCTCCCCGCGCCCGCCACCGAGACCGAGGCGCTGGCCGAGCTGCGCGAGCTGGCCTCCCGCAACCGCCCGATGACGCAGATGATCGGCCTCGGCTACTACGGCACCACCACGCCGCCGGTGATCCTGCGCAACGTGCTGGAGAGCCCCGCCTGGTACACCGCGTACACGCCCTACCAGCCCGAGATCTCGCAGGGCCGCCTCGAAGCCCTCCTCAACTTCCAGACGATGGTCGGCGACCTCACCGGCCTGCCGCTGGCCAACGCGTCCATGCTGGACGAGTCCACCGCCGCCGCCGAGGGCATGACGCTCGTGCGCCGCGCCGGCAAGTCGAAGTCGGACAAGTTCGTCGTGGACGCGGACACGCTGCCGCAGACCCTCGCCGTCATCGAGACCCGCGCCGAGCCGCTGGGCATCGAGGTCGTCGTCGCCGACCTGTCGCAGGGCCTGGAAGGTCTCGGCCTGGGCGGCGACTTCTTCGGCGTGCTGCTGTCCTACCCCGGCGCGTCCGGCGCCGTGCGCGACCACGCGGGCCTCGTCGAGGAAGTCCACCGGGCCGGCGCGCAGGTCGTCGTCGCCGCCGACCTGCTGGCGCTCACGCTGCTGCGCCCGCCCGGCGAGATCGGCGCGGACGTCGTCGTCGGCACCACCCAGCGCTTCGGCGTGCCCGTCGGGTTCGGCGGACCGCACGCCGGCTACATGGCCGTCCGCCAGGGCCTGGAGCGGCAGCTGCCCGGCCGGCTCGTCGGCGTGTCCGTCGACGCGGACGGCTCGCTCGCCTACCGCCTCGCGCTCCAGACCCGCGAGCAGCACATCCGCCGCGAGAAGGCCACCAGCAACATCTGCACCGCGCAGGTCCTGCTGGCCGTCATGGCCTCCACGTACGCCGTGTACCACGGCCCGGAGGGCCTCAAGGCCATCGCGACCCGAGCCCACCGCATGGCCACGGTGCTCGCCGCCGGCCTGTGCGAGGCGGGCGTCGACGTCGTGCACGGCGACTTCTTCGACACCGTCCGGGCCCGCGTCGAGGGCCGGGCCGCCGAGGTCGTCGCCGCCGCCCGCGAACTGGGCGTCAACCTGTGGCAGGTCGACGCGGACGTCGTGTCGATCGCGTGCGACGAGACCACCACCCGCGACCACCTGCACCTCGTGTGGAAGGCGTTCGGCGTGTCCGTCGCCGACGTCGACGGCCTCGACGCCGACACCGCCGACGGCATCCCCGGCGACCTGCGCCGCACCACCGACTACCTGACCCACCCGGTGTTCCACGCGCACCGCTCCGAGACCGCGCTGCTGCGCTACCTGCGGTCGCTGTCGGACAAGGACGTCGCGCTGGACCGCAGCATGATCCCGCTCGGCTCGTGCACGATGAAGCTCAACGCCACGGCCGAGATGGAACCCGTCACCTGGCCCGAGTTCGCCGAGCTGCACCCGTTCGCGCCCGTCGAGGACGCCGCCGGCCTGCTCGCGATCGTCTCCGACCTGGAGCGGTGGCTGGCCGAGGTCACCGGGTACGACGCCGTGTCGCTCCAGCCGAACGCGGGCAGCCAGGGCGAGTTCGCGGGCCTGCTCGCGATCCGCGCCTACCACCGCGCCAACGGCGACGCGCACCGCGACGTGTGCCTCATCCCGTCCAGCGCGCACGGCACCAACGCCGCGTCCGCCGTGATGGCCGGCATGCGCGTGGTCGTCGTGAAGTGCGACGAGCACGGCAACGTGGACCTCGGGCACCTCAAGGAGACGGTCGAGGCGCACCGGTCCGACCTCGCCGCCATCATGATCACGTACCCGTCGACGCACGGCGTGTACGAGGACACCGTGCGCGAGGTGTGCGGGCTCGTGCACGACGCGGGCGGCCAGGTGTACGTCGACGGCGCGAACCTCAACGCGCTGATCGGGCTGGCCCAGTACGGCAAGTTCGGGTCGGACGTGTCGCACCTGAACCTGCACAAGACGTTCTGCATCCCGCACGGCGGCGGCGGCCCCGGCGTCGGCCCGATCGGCGTGCGCGCGCACCTCGCGCCGTTCCTGCCGAACCACCCGCTCCAGCCCGCCGCGGGCCCGGAGACCGGCGTCGGGCCCATCAGCGGCGCACCGTGGGGCTCGGCGTCCATCCTGCCGATCTCGTGGGCCTACGTGCGGATGATGGGCGGCGACGGCCTGCGCCGCGCGACCCTGACCGCCGTGGCCGCCGCGAACTACGTGGCGCGACGCCTGGACGAGCACTTCCCCGTGCTCTACACCGGCGAGGGCGGCTTCGTCGCCCACGAGTGCATCCTCGACCTGCGGCCCATCACGAAGGCGACCGGCGTGACCGTGGACGACGTGGCCAAGCGCCTCGCCGACTACGGCCTGCACGCGCCGACCATGTCGTTCCCCGTCGCGGGCACGCTGATGGTCGAGCCGACCGAGAGCGAGGACCTGGCCGAGATCGACCGGTTCATCGACGCGATGATCGCCATCAGGCACGAGATCGACCGCGTCGGCTCGGGCGAGTGGCCGGTCGACGACAACCCGCTGCGCAACGCGCCCCACACCGCCGCCTCCATCGCCGCGGAGTGGGACCACCCGTACAGCAGGGAGACCGCCGTGTTCCCCGCGGGCACCGCGGCGCCGAAGATCTGGCCCCCGGTGCGGCGCATCGACGGCGCCAAGGGCGACCGCAACCTGGTCTGCTCCTGCCCGCCGGTCTCCGCCTACGGCGGCTGATCGGGGCCGCGCTCCCGGGGGTTCTCCGCCGCGGGCGGGGGATTCTCCGGGCGAGGGGACCGAACCGCCGGTCCCCTCGCCCGCCCCCATACCGGCTGTTTCCCCCCTGCCGGCACCTACCGTTCTACACCGGCCGGCGTTGTCCGGTTTCGGGCCGTGCGGACGCACGACAAACGCCGGACAACGGCTTTTGTCCGATCAGGCGATCTCGTAGTCCAGTTCGAAGCGGCCGGCCGAGCCGTGCGGCCACGTGATCCGGCCGGTCCCGGTGAGGCCGGCCAGTTCGCCCTCGGCGTGCACGACGGTGAACGCGCTGGTCGCGACGCCGTCGCGGTACCCGCCGACGTGCTCCAGGACCAGGGTGCCGCGCCGTCCGTCGAGGGTGGCGGTGAGCAGTTCGTGGCCGAGCATCGTGCACGAGGCGTCGTCCGGGTAGGCCATGAGGAAGCGCGTCTCGCCCTCCCCCTCCAGGGCGCCCCGGTAGGCGGCGGTCATCGCGCCCGTCGTCCGCTTCGGGCCGGTGACCTCGGAGTGGTCTCGGCCGTCCCAGGTCTGCTCGGTCCAGGACTTCGGCTCGGCGTCGGCGGTCAGGTGGTTGGTCATGCACCCACCGTGGCAGTGGTGGCTGACAGGTCCTGTCAGGTACAAGGAGGGGTGCGCGCCAGTCGGTTGCTCCAGCTGTTGATGCTGCTCCAGTCGCGGGGTCGGATGACGGCGCGGGAGCTGGCCGCCGAGCTGGAGGTGTCCGTCCGCACCGTCTACCGGGACGTCGAGGCGCTGGGCTCGTCGGGCGTGCCGGTGTACGCGGACCGGGGGCCGGCCGGCGGGTACCGGCTGCTCGACGGGTACCGGACGCGGCTCACCGGGCTGACCGGCGAGGAGGCGGAGTCGCTGTTCCTGACCGGGCTGCCGGGGCCCGCCGCCGAGTTGGGGCTGGGCGCGGTCGTGGCGGCCACGCAGGTCAAGGTGCTCGCGGCGCTGCCGCCGGAGCTGCGGTCGCGGGCGGGGCGGGTGCGGGAGAGGTTCCACCTGGACGCGCCGGGCTGGTTCCGGGGCGCGGAGGGGGCACCGCACCTGGCGGCCGTCGCGGACGCGGTGTGGCGGCAGCGGCGGGTCCGCATCGGGTACGCGCGGTGGGACGGCAGCGCGGGCGAACGGGTCGTCGAACCGCTGGGGCTCGTGCTCAAGGCCGGGCTCTGGTACCTCGTGGCCCGCGCCGGGGACCTGCGCACCTACCGGGTGTCGCGGGTGGGGGAGTGCGCACCGCTGGACGAGGTGTTCGAGCGGCCGGCCGGGTTCGACCTCGCCGAGTACTGGGCGGCCTGGTCGGAGCGCTTCGAGGAGCGCATGTGCGCGATGCACGTGGTGGTGCGGATGACACCGCGCGGGCTCCGGCGCGCGCGGGTGCTGCTGAGCCTCGCCGCGTCGCGCGCCCTGGAGTTCGTCGAGCCGGACGGCGAGTGGACGACGGTGCGCCTGCCGGCCGAGTCGCCGGAGCACGCGCTGGTCGAGCTCCTGAAGCTGGGCGCGGACGTGGAGGTGCTGGAACCGGCCGACCTGCGCGCCCACGTGATCGCCACCGTCGAGGCCCTGTCCGCCACCTACACCCGCCCCCGCGAGTCGTAAGTCCACCCCGCGCGAGTCGTAAGTCCAGACCGGGCGAGTCGTAAGTCCAGGCCCAACGAACTCCACGTTCAGGAGACCGACGTCCCTGCCCGCGCCGATGGGCGGTCGTGAACGTACGACTCACGGGTCGTGAACGTACGACTCGCCCGGTCTGGACTTACGACTCGCGGTGGGGCGGGGTGGGTGGGTCAGGTGGTGGAGAGGAGTTGGGCCAGGGCGGCGTCCACGCCTCGGCCGTCCTCGACGACCGAGAGGGTGCCGCCGGTCGAACGGGCCAGTTCGCCCAGGGGGGCGCGTTCGGGGTCCGGCCCGATGGCGATGATGCTGACCGCCACGTCCTTGCCCCCCTGCTCCAGGGCGGCCAGGCCCCCGGTCAGCTCGTCGAACGTCAGGCCGCCGTCGTTCACGCCGTCGGTCAGCACCACGATCCGGTTGAGCTTGCCCGCCTCGTGACCGCGCACCCGCTGCTCGTAGAGCGCCAGCAGGCTCGTGTACAGCTGGGTGGCGCTCCGCGGCTCCAACCGGGCCACGCCGTCCAGCAGCGCCTGGCGCTGGGTGGCGACCTGGCCGGTCGGCACCAGCTCGCGGTACGGCTTGTCACCGTCCAGCCCGGCGGAGAACTCCCACAGCCCGAGCGACCCGGACACCGACCGGTTGACCTGACCGGACAGCGCCTGCCGGACCCAGTCCATCCGGCTGCGGCCCTCGCCGCCGGGTTCCTCCATCGACTTCGAGGTGTCCACGAGCACGGTGACGACCTGGCCGTCGTCGGCGGTCGCCCAGGCGGCCGAGATCTGCTGGGTGGTGTTCGAATCGGCGGGCGCGAGCTGGTCGGTGACGGCCGCCCACCGCACGCCCGGCGACGGCTTGGGCCGCTCGGTGGTGGCCTCCACCCGCAGTCCCGCGCGCGCCAGGATGCCCTGCGGGGCGTCCTCCTGGAGGAACTCGCGGAACGCCTGGGCCGCGCGCGCCTGCGCCTCGCCGACCCAGTCGCCCGCCAGCGGCACGAACGGGAAGTCCGCCACCGGCGTCGGGCCGCCCGCGGCCACCCCGTACAGGGGCTTCAACGGCGCCGCGCCGCTGTCCTTGCCGGTGTTGTGCCGGTACAGGTCCACCTCGAACACGGGCACCGCGCTGTAGCCGACCGCGTTCACGGCCTGCTCGTCGGCCAGCAGGTTCAACGCCTCCCACGTGCCCGCGGGGGTCTCGGCCGGCGTGGACGAGGCGAGCCGGCTCATCGTCGACTTGACCGGGTCGAGCGCCAGCATGTCCGCGGTGACCGGTCCCTTGCCGTCCGGGCTCGCGCCCGCCAGCGCCGACTGCACCGCCATCGCCGTGGCCGCGTTGGTCGCCGGGTCGGGCATGGCGACGCTGAACCGGCCCCACTCGGGCTTGCCGAACCGGCCCCAGCCGTCGGTGGCGCCGGTCAGGTCGGGCAGGTCGGTCCACCGGAACGCGGAACCGGACTGGAGCGCCTGCGCGGCGTCCTCGTGCAGCGCCAGCAGCACGGGGCTCGTCGCGATCGACTCGGGCGCGGCGCCCAGCAGCACGGCGTTCTGCGCGCTCAACCGGTTGGCCCACAACGTCGAGTCGGTGACCCACGCGTGCGGGCGCTCACCGATGGCCGCCGTGTCCCACCCCTGGGTGAGGCCCGCCAGGACGACCTCGGAGTCGATCGACTGGACCTCGGTGCGGATGCAGTGGTCGTAGACGACGGGGCGCTGGGCGCTCCACGCCTCGGCGACCTGCTTGATCGCCTCGGCGACGCTCGGGGTGGCGGCGACCCGCAGCAGCGCCTCGCCCTCGTTGCAGTCACCCGCCTGGGCCGCGGCGCGGCGTTCCACGATGCCCCCGACCCAGCTGTAGCCGAGCCAGCCGAGCACCAGGAGGGCCACCAGGCCGACGATCAGGACGGGCCACTTGGCTATGCCGCGGCGCACCTTGGTCCGCAGCGCGCGGTGTCGAGACATCGTCTTCCCTCTCAGCATCCGACCACAGCTGGCGAATCCCGACCGGCGTCACGCTAACAGGCGACATCTTCGGCGCGGGTGAAGTGACGTTCCGTCATCTGCCGGTGACGTGGCCGGCCGTCAGCACGCCGGTCAGCCCGATCAGCGCCGCCCTGAGCGGCGCCGACTCCTCGGCGAACGCCGCCTGCCGGCGCACGTACTCGGCGCGGCCCTCGGCCGTCTCGACCGCCACCGGCTCGTACCCCAGGGCGGACAGGTCGTACGGGCTGGCCCGCATGTCCAGCTCGCGCACCCGCGCGGCCAGTTCGAAGCAGTCCGCCACCAGCTCCGACGGGGTCGCCGGGTCGAGCTTGTAGGCCCACTTGAACAAGTCCATGTTGGCGTGCAGGCAGCCGGGCTGCTCCAGCTCCACCTGCGTCTCGCGGGTCGGCTGGAGGGTGTTGCGGGGCCGCGCGTCGGGGGTGAAGAAGCGGAACGCGTCGAAGTGGCCGCACTGCACGCGCTGGGACTCCACGACCCGGTCGGTGCCCGTGCCGCCCAGGCGCAGCGGCCACGCGTTGTGCCGCACGTCCTCGGGCCGCTGCCGGTACACCATCGCCCACTCGTGCAAGCCGAAGCAGCCCAGCCGGGGCGCGCGGGACGCCGTCGCGGTCAGCAGCCGCCGCGCGAAGGCGATCGTGGACGCCCGCTCCCGCGCGAACGCCGCCACGTCCAGCTCCACGCCGTCACCGGTCTCCCGGTACGCGGGCCACCGCAGGTAGGCGCGCGCCGCGTCGCCCGCGAGGACCACGCCGGGACCGGGGTGCCAGCGCTCCAGCCGCGACGGGCGGTGCGAGTAGTAGGAGAAGAGGAAGTCGAGGACGGGGTGCTTGCGGCCCTCGGCCCGGCGCTCGTGGTGCGGGACCGTCCAGCGCCGGACGCGTTCCGCGTGCGCGTCGCGGCGCGCGGTCCACTCGGCCTCGGACAGGACTTCCCCCACCTCGCCAGGGTACTGGCCGGGTCAGGGCGCCTGGCCCTGGACCAGCGCCAGCCCGAGGCCGGTGCGCAGCGACACCACCTCGCGGCCCTCGCGGCGGCTCACCGCCAGGCCCGCCGCCCGCAGCACGCCCAGGTGCTGCGACACCGCGCCCACCGTCACGCCCAGCCGGGTCGCCAGCTCGGTGACCGTCCGGGGGCTCTCCAGCTCGCACAGCAGCCGCGCCCGGGTGCCGCCGAGCAGCCTGGCCAGCGCGTCGCGCGCGGGGGCCGCCCGCTCCCACAGGGAGCCGAAGCCGTGCGCCGGGTAGCACAGCGCGAACCGCACCGGGCTGTCGCGCAGGTAGGGGCGCGGCCAGGTGAACGCCGAGGGCACCAGCACCAGGTCGCGCTCGTCGAGCGTCACCGATCGGCCGTTGACCGTGAGCACCGGGTTGCGGAACGACACGTCCGGGTGAAGTTCGGCCAGCACGGTCGGGCCGCCGGCCTCCACCAGCCGCCTGCCGCGCCGCTCCACGTCGCCCTGGAGCACCCCCTCCAGCCTCGGCCACACCGGCGCGATGATCGCGTCGTGCACGTCCCGGAGCCGGCGCTGCACCGCGGGCAGCGCGTCCGGTTCGAACACCCTCGGATCGTCGGCCACGGCCGCCGCGATCCGCTCGGGGGTCGCCTTGGCGAGCGCGTCGACCTCCACGTCGATGCCCACCGAGCGCACGCCCGGCGTGGGGATCAGGAACTCCGGCACGACCGGCCGGGTCACCAGGACGTGGAGCAGCGAGGTGTCCTCGCCGAGCCGTTCGAGCTGCTCCGCGGCCCAGGTCGACCAGCGCTGGTGCACCGGGAACGCGCCGGGCGCGGCCAGCACGCGCAGCGCGGCGATCGTCTCCCACAGCGGCGAGACGGCGAAGCGGAGGGCCATGGGTTCACTCCACGCTAAAACGTCGGTTCGCGCCAGTGCCCGTTGGCAAGGTGTGGCCATGAGCAGGGGGTGGCGGCGGTTGCAGGCCGCGGCGGTGTCCGGGTCGGTGGCCGAGGGGCTGATGCTGACGGCGTTGCCGCTCGTCGCGGTGACCATCACGACCGACCCGCGCGAGGTGTCGCTCGTCAACGTCGTGGGCCAGTCGCCGTGGCTGCTGCTCTCGCTGTTCGCCGGGGTGCTGATCGACCGGGTGCGGCGCAGCTCCGTGCTCGTGGCGGCGTACGCGGTGCAGGCGTGCGCGGCGCTCGTGCTCGCGGTGGCGGGCGCGTCGGGGTGGCTGAGCCTGCCGCTGCTGCTGGTGGTGGCGTTCGTGGTGACCTCGGCGCAGGTGCTCGGCGACGGCGCGTCCGGCGCGCTCGTGCCCGAGGTGGTGCCCGGCCACCGGTTGGCGGCGGCCAACACCCGGCTGATGCTCATCGACCGGGGCGTGGTGCAGTTCGTCGTGCCGCCCGCGGCCGGCGTGCTGGTCGGGGTGGCGCTGGGCGCGCCCGCGTGGGTCGCCGTCGTGGCCGCCGTCGTGGCGGTGGTGGTGGTGCGCGGGCTGCGGTCGACGCCGGCGACGCCGTCCGAGCACCACCCGGTGCGGGACATCGCGGAGGGGCTGTGGTACCTGGTCCGGACGCGGCTGCTGCTGTCGATCACGGTGGCCGTGGCGCTCGGGTCGTTCGCGTCGAGCGCGGCGATGTCGATGTTCGTGCTGTACGCCTACGAGGTGCTGCACGTCGGCGCGGTCGGGTACGGCGTGCTGCTGACGTGCATGGCCGTCGGCTGGGTGGCGTCGTCGTTCGTCGTGAGCCGGGTGGTGGACCGGCTCGGCTACGCGTGGTCGATGCGGCTCGCCCAGGTCGGCATGGTGGTGACGATGGCGCTGATCGCCGTGCTGCCGCCGTGGGCGTGGGCGATCGGCGTGGTCGTGTTCGCGGAGTCGGCGATCGTGATGGTGTGGAACGTGTGCTCCCAGTCGAGCCGGCAGCGCTTCACCCCGGCAGGCCTGCTGGGGAGGGTGCTGACCAGCCACCGGGCGCTGGCGTGGGGCCTGACCCCGCTCGGCGCGTTGACCGGGGGACTGGTGGCGGCGGGCCTCGGGCAGCGCGCGGTGTGGCTGGTGGGGGCGGTCGTGCAGGTCGGCGCCCTGGTGACGGCGTGGATCGGCCTCTCGCCGCGCGCGTTCCGGGAGGCGGAGCTGGCGGCGGAGGAGCGCCGGGCCGCGGCCGTCGGCTGACCGCCGGTCAGACCGGCGGGACGAGGCCCGGGAACTTGCGGGCGCCGGTGCAGTGCGGGCACTCGCGCCCGTTGTCGACGGTGCGCGGGGTGCCGCTGATGACCGCCGCCGTCGGGTTGGCGATGAAGCCCGCGCCGCCGCAGAGGTGGCAGATGGTGCGCGCGTCCGACGTCACGCCGAACAGGTCGTCCTCGTCCTCGACGTCCTCCTCGTCGTCGAACTCCTCCGGCTCCTCCGGCTCGAAGTCGTCCTCTTCCCCGTCATGCGCGTCCACGCCACCCACCGTAGTCGGGTGGGCCCGGCGCACCGGTCCCACCCCGCCGACCGCGGGCGGTCCGCGGTCCGCCGGTGTGAGCGGAAGTTGACCGGTGTGTGAGGACCTCGCGGTAGGCATGGGGTCCGAGCGGATCAGGGGGACGAGAAGTGGACAGGGTGAGCGCAGCACCGCAGCACAGGCGGCCGGCGGTTCCGGTCGAGGGACGCATCCTCACCACACCGGTGGGTCTCGCGTTCCCGCGGGACGTCACGTTCGAGTCGTGGGAGCAGGCAGGTCAGCGGATCTCCCGCATCGCCAGTTCGTCCGCGTGGTACCTGGGGGACTGGCTCGTCTTCGGCCAGGACAAGTACACCGGCCGGTACCGCCGGGCGGTCGAGGCGGTCGGGCTCGACTACCAGACGCTGCGCAACTACGCGTGGATCGCGCGCAAGTTCGCCCCGGCGCGGCGGAGACCCGGCCTGCCGTTCCAGCACCACGCCGAGGTGGCGGCGCTGCCGGCCGACGAGCAGGACCGCTGGCTGGACCGGGCGGAGCGGGCGCGGTGGTCGCGCACGGCGCTGCGCCGGGCGCTGCGGGAGTCGCGCGACCCGGACGGCAGGTCCTACCGGGCGCTGATGCCGCGCGTGACGGCGACCGGCGACGCGGTGGACCGCTGGCGGCGGGCGGCGCTGGCCGCGAACGCCGAGTTCGAGGCGTGGATCGTGGCCGCGCTGGACCACGCCGCCGCCCGGGACCTGGAGTTGACCAGCGTCCCCGACCTGGCGGGCGACCCCGGGGGGACAGGTCGCGAAGGGGACGGGACCGGGGAGTCCGGGCCGGTGGGGTCCGGGTCGGTGGGGTCCGGGTCGGCGGGGGTCGGTCGGGTGCGGGAGCTGCCGGCGGTGCGGCCGGCGTCGTGACGCGCTGATCGCGGGGCGGGGCGGGGAATCCCCGCGCCCGCCCCGCGACGATCAGAGCTCGTGCCGCACGTGCGTGCCGTCGCGGACCGTGCCGACGTACTCCTCGACCAGGTCCTCCAGCGCCACCACGCCGTGCGCGGCACCGTCGGCCGACACGGCCTGCGCCAGGTGGCTCTGCGCCCGCCGCAGCACGCCGACCGCCTCGTCCAGCCGGGCGTCCACCGGCACCCGCGGCAGCCCGCGCACGCGACCGGCGGGCACCTGCGTCGCCGGGTCGGCGTCGGACAGGTCCAGCACGTCCTTGACGTGCAGGTACCCGATCAACCTGCCGTCCGACTCCACCGGGAACCGGGAGAAGCCGGTGGCCGACACGGCGGCCTCCACCTCCCCGATGGTGGGCCTCGCGGACACCGACGTGACCTGGTCCAGCGGCACCAGCACGTCGGCGACGGTCCGCTCGGTCGAGGACAGCGTCTGCGCCAGCCGCCGGTGCTCCGAGTCCTCCAGCAGGCCCTCCTGGCGGGACTGCCCGATCAGCAGGGCCAGCTCGTCCCGCGTGTACGCGGACTCCAGCTCGTCCTTCGGGGTCACGCCGACCAGCTTGAGGATCGCCGTCGACACCACGGTGAACCCGCGCAGCAGCGGCGCCACCAGCCTGCAGAACCAGTAGTGCACGGGCACCAGCAGCAGCGCGGTCCGCTCGGGGCCCGCGATGGCCAGGTTCTTCGGCACCATCTCGCCCAGCACGGTGTGCAGGGCCACCACGATGATCAGCGCCAGCGCGAACGCCACGCCGTGGCGCACCGCGGCGGGCACGCCCAGGCCGTGGAACGGGACCTCCAGCAGTGCCGCCACGGCCGGTTCGCCCAGGGCGCCCAGGCCCAGCGAGCACAGCGTGATGCCGAGCTGCGCGCCCGCGATGAGCAGCGGCAGCTCCCGACCGGCCTTGATGACCGTGCGGGCGCGGCTGCTGCCGCCCTCGGCCAGCGGTTCCAGCCGGTCCCGGCGGGCGGTGATGATGGCGAACTCGGCGCCCACGAAGAACGCGTTGCCCGTGAGCAGGGCGAAGAGGGCGAGGATGCTCACCTCGTCACCCCCGACCGGACGTGGTCGGACCGGGCGGGCACGACGCGCTCGGCCGCCGCCTCGTCGACCGTGGCCTGACCGGGCACGAGGTGCCCGACCCCGGCGTCCTCGGACGCGACGGGGCCGTCCTTGGTCACCCGCAGCTCGGCGATCCGGTGCCGGTCCATCACCACCACGGTGATGCGCCAGTCGTCCACCCGGATCTCCTCGCCGGCGACCGGGATGCGGCCCAGGCGCGCGAGCACCAGGCCCGCGACGGTCTCGTAGTCGCCCTCCGGCATGCGGAACCCGGTGGCCTCGGCGATCTCGTCGTCGCGCAGCAGCCCGGACACGAGCCAGCTGTCCGCGCCCAGGAACCGCACCGGCGAGGTCTCGCGGCGGTCGTGCTCGTCGCGCACGTCGCCCACGATCTCCTCGACCAGGTCCTCCAGCGTGACCATGCCCGCCGTGCCGCCGTACTCGTCGACGACCAGCGCCGTCTGGAGGCCCGAGGCGCGCAACCGGTCCAGCAGGGCGTCGCCCTCCAGGGTGGCGGGCACCGTCTGCACCGGCCTGGTCAGCGCCGACAGCGGTGTCGTGGCCCGCTGCGCGCGGGGCACCCCGAACACTTGCTTGACGTGCACCATGCCGCGCACCTCGTCCAGGTCGCCGTTGTGCACCGGGAACCGGGAGAACCCGGTCTCGCGGGCCTTGGCGACCAGGTCGAGCACGGTGGCGTCGGCGCGCAGCGACTCCACCCGCACGCGCGGGGTCATCAGCTCCTCCGCGGTGCGGTCGCCGAACCGCAGCGAGCGGTCCAGCAGCGTCGCCGTGCCCTCGTCGATCGTGCCGTGCTCGGCGCTGGAGCGGATCAGCGCGCCCAGTTCCTGCGGCGACCGGGCGGAGGCCAACTCCTCGGCGGGTTCCACGCCGAGGCGTCTGACCAGCCAGTTCGCCGAACCGTTGAGGGCGGTGATGAGCCAGCGGAACACCGCCGAGAACCTCGCCTGCACGCCGGCGACCGCGCGGGCGGTCTCCAGGGGCTTCGCGATGGCCAGGTTCTTCGGGACCAGCTCGCCGAACACCATCGACAGGGCGGTGGCCAGCGCCAACGCCAGGACCAGCGCGATCGGCGAGGCCGCCGAGGGCGGCACGCCCACGCCCGTCAGCACCGGCGAGATCAGCTGGGCGATGGCGGGTTCGGCGATGTAACCGGTGATCAGCGTGGTGATGGTGATCGCCAGCTGCGAGCCGGAGAGCTGGAACGACAGCGACCGGTGGGCCTTCTCCACCGTTCTCGCCTTCGCGTCGCCGACGGTGGCGACGTGGGACTCGACGGTGCTGCGCTCCAGGGCGGTCAGGGAGAACTCGGCGGCCACCGCGACGAACGTGCCGATGGTGAGCGCCACCACGGCGACGAGGCCGAGGACGCTGAACAGGATGGTCATCGGTCACCTCGACGGGTGACCGGGTGGGGCTGGCAGCCGGGTATCGGACCCGGCTCGGTACTGCAGCCCGGTGACTGCGCGTCGCGCACGGAAGGGATCACTCCTCGTGAGGGGTGGTCGAACGGGTGTCCAGTTTAGAAGGTAACCGCCGGTCAGCGCAGTCCGATACCGCTCGGTGACGAAGTACTCGCCCGGAGGACCACCTCACCGGCCACCTTGACGGTCCGCGGCTGCCCGGCGACACCGTCCAGGACCAGGTGCGCGGCACGTTCGCCCATCTCCTCCAGGGGCAACCGCACCGTGCTCAGCGCGGGTACGAGGTCGCGCAGCGTGGGGATGTCGTCGAAGCCGGCCACCGACACGTCCTCGGGCACCCGCAGGCCACGTTCCCGCAGCGCCGCCATCGCGCCCATCGCCATCACGTCGTTCACGGCGAACACGCAGGTCGCGCCGGTCCCGGCGGCGAGCAGGTCGCCCGCCGCCGCGTACCCGCCGTCCCGGGTGAACCCGCTGGCCACGACGTGGGAGTCGGGCAGCGGCACGTCCGCGTCGGCAAGCCCCGCTTTGAACCCGGCCACCCGGTCGCGCGCGGCGAGCAGGCCGGGCGGCCCGCCGAGCACCGCGAACCGCCGGTGCCCGAGGGCGGCCAGCTCCCGGGCCAGCGCCCGCGCGCCCGCCCGGTTCGCGGGCACCACGGTGTCCGCGCCGAGCTTCGCCTGCGAGACGCACGCGACCCGGCCGCCCTGCTCGGCGAACGCGGCGATCTCCTCCGCCAGGCGCGCGGACGCCGCCCGGTCGGTGGTGCGGCTCCCCGCGATCACCACGGCCCGCGCCCGGTGCGCGCGCAGCGTGTTGACCAGCTCCACCTCGCGGCGCGGGTCGCGGCCGGTGGTGCCCAGCACCACGACCAGCCCGGCGGCCTCGGCGACCCGGGTCACGCCCGCCGCGATGCTGGAGAAGTAGGGGTCGGCGATGTCGTGCACCACGAGCCCGACGAGGACGCTGGAGTTGCGGGCGAGCGCCTGCGCGGAGGCGTTGGGCAGGTAGCCCAGCCCGCGTGCGGTGTCCAGCACGCGCTCCCTGAGCTCCTCGCTGACCTGTCGCGTGCTGCCGTTGAGCACCCGTGACGCGGTCGCCAGCGACACGCCCGCGCGCTTCGCCACTTCCTGGAGCGTGACCTGCCGCGACGCCAACGCCGTCCCCTTCCGCCTCCTGGTCCGGCGAGACTAGCCCGCAGGGCGGTTGACGGTGCCGACGAACCGACCGTAGCGTGTCGTCCATCGCTTTGGAAAGCGCTTTCCAGCCACAATCGGGAGTGTTGCGCATGGCTGTGCGGACGATCGGCATCGCGTTGAACGGCGTCACCGGGCGCATGGGGTACCGCCAGCACCTGGTGCGCTCGGTCCTGGCGCTGCGCGAACGCGGCGGCGTGCGGGTGGGCGACGACGTCCTGGTGCCCGAGCCGCTGCTGGTCGGCCGCAACGCCGACAAGCTCAAGGAGATCGCCCAGCGGCACGACCTGCCCCGCTGGACCACCGACCTGGACGCGGCGCTCGGCGACCCCGACGTGGCCGTGTACTTCGACGCGCAGGTGACGTCCGCGCACGTCCCGGCGCTGACCGCGGCCATCGCGGCGGGCAAGCACGTCTACTGCGAGAAGCCCGTCGCGGCCACGCCCGAGGAGGTCGCCGAGCTGGCCCGGCTGGCCGACGCGGCGGGCGTGAAGCACGGCGTGGTCGCCGACAAGCTGTACCTGCCGGGCATCCGCAAGCTGCGCCGGCTAGTGGACGGCGGCTTCTTCGGTCGCGTGCTCTCGGTGCGCGGCGAGTTCGGCTACTGGGTGTTCGAGGGCGACTGGCAGGCCGCGCAGCGCCCGTCGTGGAACTACCGGGCCGAGGACGGCGGCGGCATCGTGGTGGACATGTTCTGCCACTGGAGCTACCTGCTGGAGGGCGTGTTCGGGAGGAAGGTGGAGGCGGTGACGGCGCGGGCCGTCACGCACCTGCCCACCCGGTGGGACGAGCGCGGCGAGCCCTACGAGGCGACCGCGGACGACGCGGCGTACGCCGTCTTCGAGCTGGCCGACGGCCTGGTGGCGCAGGTCAACTCGTCGTGGGCGACCCGCGTGCACCGCGACGAGCTGGTGGAGTTCCAGGTGGACGGGACGCTCGGCAGCGCCGTCGCCGGCCTGCGCCGGTGCGTGGCGCAGCCCCGGGCGGTCACGCCGAAGCCGGTGTGGGACCCGGACGTGCCCAGCTCGATCGACTTCCGGTCGCAGTGGCAGGAGGTTCCCGACAACGGGGTGTTCGACAACGGGTTCCTCGTGCAGTGGGAGGAGTTCCTGCGGCACGTCGCCGGCGGCGCGCCGTTCGGCCACGACTTCCGGTCGGGCGCGCGCGGCGTGCGGCTGGCGGCGCTGGGCCTGGAGTCGTCGCGCACCGGTCGTCGGATCGAGGTGCCCGCGTGACCACCGTGCGGCTGCCGGATGCGGACAGGACGTTCCGATCGCACCGGCTGGGCGACCCGCGTACGTGGGACGTCGGCCCGTTCACGTCACGCGTCGCGTTCGCGGCGGCGCACGTGGTGGCCGACCCGTTCGGCGGGAACGCGCCGGGCGCGCCCGCCCGCCTGGACTGGGACGCCACGCTGGCGTACCGGGAGCACCTGTGGGCGCACGGGTTCGGCGTGGCCGAGGCCATGGACACCGCGCAGCGCGGCGTGGGCCTGGACTGGGCCACCGCGCTGGAGCTGATCAGGCGCTCGGCGTCGCTCGCCGCGTCGGGGACGGGCAGGCGGCTGGTCGCCGGCGTCGGCACCGACCACGACACCGCCGACCCGCTCACCGCCTACCGCGAGCAGCTCGCTGACGTGGTCGAGGCGGGCGCGCGGCCCGTCCTGATGTGCAGCCGCAAGCTCGCCGCCGCCGCGCGCGGCCCCGAGGACTACCTGAAGGTGTACTCCGCGCTGCTGGAGGAGGTCGACCGGCCGGTGGTGCTGCACTGGCTGGGGACGGCGTTCGACCCGGCGCTGGAGGGCTACTGGGGGTCGTCGGACGTCGGCGAGGCCACCGGGCACTTCCTCGACCTGGTCCGCGCCCACGCCGGCAAGGTGGACGGCGTCAAGGTGTCGCTGCTCGACGCCGCGCACGAGGTGGGCCTGCGCCGCGCGCTGCCCGAGGGCGTGCGCTGCTACACCGGTGACGACTTCGCCTATCCGGAGCTGGTCGCGGGCGACGAGGTCGGGCACAGCGACGCGCTGCTGGGTGTTCTCGACGCCATCGCGCCCGCCGCGTCCACCGCGCTGCGCCTGCTCGACGCGGGCGACGTCCCGCGGTACCACGAGGTGCTGGAACCGACCGCCGCGCTGTCGCGGCACGTGTTCGGCGCGCCGACGTTCCACTACAAGACCGGCGTGGTGTTCCTGGCCTGGGTGTGCGGGTTCCAGGACGCGTTCACGATGGTCGGCGGGATGCAGTCCGCGCGCGACGTCGTCCACCTGGGGGAGGTGCTGCGGCTGGCCGACCTGGCGGGCCTGCTGCCCGACCCGGAGCTCGCCGCGACGCGGTGGGCCCGGCTGCTGGACGTGCTGACGTGAAGCTCTCGCTGAACCAGGCCACCGTGAAGCGGGCGTCCGTGCCCGAGGTGGTCGACGTGTGCGCGCGGCACGGCGTGGAGGGCGTCGGCCTGTGGCGGGAGCCGGTGGCGGAGCACGGGCTGGCGAGGACGGCGGACCTGGTCCGCTCGGCGGGGCTGACCGTGTCGTCGCTGTGCCGGGGCGGGTTCTTCACCGGTCACGACCAGCGCCTGGACGACAACCGGCGGGCGATCGACGAGGCGGCGGCGCTGGGCGCGCGGTGCCTGGTGCTGGTGCCCGGCGGGCTGCCCGACCGGGACCTGCCGGCGGCCCGGGGACGGGTGGCGGCAGCGCTGTCGGTGCTGGCGCCGCACGCCGAGTCCGCCGGTGTGCGGTTGGCGATCGAGCCCGTGCACCCGGTGTTCTGCGCCGACCGCGGCGTCGTGTCGACCCTGGCGCAGGCCCTGGAGCTGGCGGCCCCGCACGCGCCGGGGGTCGTGGGCGTCGTGGTGGACGCCCTGCACGTGTGGTGGGACCCGGCGCTGGAGGCGTCGGTGGCGGCGGCGGCCCCGAGGATCGCGTCCTACCAGGTGTGCGACTGGGTCACCCCGCTGCCCGCCGACGTGCTGCTGGGGCGGGGGTTGCCCGGTGACGGGCACGTGGACCTGGTGGGCCTGACCGGTCTGGTGGCGGCGGCCGGCTACGACGGGTTCGTCGAGGTGGAGGTGTTCAACGAGGAGGTGTGGGCGCGTCCCGCCGACGACGTGGCGGCGGACCTGGTGCGCCGGCACGCGACGGGGTGGGAGCCGGTCGTGGACGGCGGCCACGACCGACTTCCCGTCTCCCCCTGAGAGGTGGAGCACGACCCGCCGTGCCCGCTGTCGGCTCCCCTCCGACTCGCGGGTGCGGCTGGTCGATCCCCCTGTGTTGCCCCCCTGGTGGGAAAGAGCGCGGTGCGGGCCGCTGGATACGTGCGGCGGGAAAATTCTCCGGAGGGGTCGTCCGGTGGCACGGGGGTGCGCCGGCCCACCCCTCGACGGGCCGGCGCACCCCCGGTGTCAGGCGCCGATCCAGGGGTGGTGCGGACGGGCGCGGTAGGCGCGGGTGGCGTTCGTGGTGATGCGCAGGACCGAGTCGTACATGCTGCGGCCCAGGGCGGCCCTCGCGCGGAGCGCCGGGTGGGTCGCGCCGTAGTTGCCGGCGTTCACGGCCTGGTCGCCGCGGAACGCGCCCGAGGCGAACAGGGCGTAGGTGACGATCGCCTTGCCGTTGGCGTCGAACACGACGCCGGCCTCGTTGCGGCCGTCCTCGAACCAGCCCGCCTTGGTGGCCACGTTCAGCCGCTCCTGCGAGGACAGCTCCAGCCGGACGCCGTCGGTGAACGACGTCAGCGACCGCAGGACGTTCAGCAGGTACGCGGTCGACGCGGCGGACAGCAGCTCGCCCTTCACGAGCTTCTGCAGCAGCGCGGACGTCTCGCGCGGCGTGGTGGTGCCGAGGAAGAAGCGGTTCGGGTTGGCCACCGGCACGACCTGCGTGTGCGTGAAGCCCTTGCCGCGCAGGATCTCGTTCAGCTCCAGCGCGGGCACGACCAGGCCGCACAACCGCACGCACGTGTTGTCCGAGACCGTCAACAGGGTCGCCAGGACGTGCCCCAGGGTGACCGAACTCGGGTAGGCGCCGTCCAGGCCGAAGATGCCGTCGGTGTCGTGGATGACGATGTCCGCCGTCACGTCGACCCGCTGGTCCAGCCGCAGCAGGCCCCGGTCGACCTTGTCGAGCACCGCGACGGCCACCGCGATCTTGTTCACGCTGTACGCCTCGACGACGCGGTCCGCGTGGTCCTCGACGGCGGGCTTCACCGCGCAGTCCGGGTCGGCCACGCCGATGTGGGACGACCACGTGCCGCCGGCGAGCAGCGTCGCCACGCCGTACTTGAACGCGATCTTCCGCCGGGCCAGCTCGGCCGTCGTCGGGATCAGCGCGTCCCAGTCCGCCTCGGTCCGCTCCGCCTGGGCGGACGCGGTGCCGGCCGTGCCCAGCACGGCCGTCGCGGCCGCCGCCGAGCCGAGCCCGAGCGCGAACCTGCGGTTGATGTCCATGTGCCCCCAATCAGTGGATACGCCCCTATGACGCCGGCGGGGACGAGAACGTTGCCCGGCCACCGGCAGGTGATCGAACCAGTACGCTGCGCCGGGTGGGCGAACAGGTGTTCCTCGTGACGGGGGCGAGTCGCGGCATCGGCGCGGCGACCGCCCGGATGGCCTCGGCACGCGGGTACCGGGTGGTGCTGGCCGCGCGGGCCGCGTCGTCGACCGCCCGGCTGGCCGCCGAACTGGGCGGACCCGACCGGGCGTGGTCGGCGTCGTGCGACGTGACCCGGTACGAGCAGGTCGCCGGGCTCGTCCAGCGGGTCGAGGAGGAGTGGGGCCGGCTCGACGTGGTGTTCGCCAACGCCGGCGCGAGCGTGGTCACCTCGTTCACCGCGGAGGACGGTGCGCCGCCCGCCGAGTGGGGCGACATGGTGCTGACGAACGTGTGCGGGCCCGCGTTCACCGCGCGCGCCGCGATGCCCGCGTTGACGAGGCACGGCGGTCACCTCGTGCTGACCGGTTCGGCGGCCGGGCGCGGCGTGCGGCCGGGGAGCCTCTACGCGGCGACGAAGTGGGCCGTGACGGGGCTGGCGCAGGCCATCCGCGCCGAGTGCGTCGGCACCGGTGTGCGCGTCACGCTCGTGCAGCCGGGTCTCACCGACACCGGCGGCATCCCGGCGTCGCGGGCGGCCGACCCGAAGCTGGCGCCGGAGGACGTGGCGCGGGCCGTGCTGTACGCGGTGGAGCAGCCGCCGACGGTCGACGTCAACGAGATCCTGGTGCGGCCGGTGGGGCAGGACGCCCACCGGTGAGCCGCGTGCCGGGAAGTCCTGGGCCGGAACAAGGTAACGCACCACCGGCCGCCGAGGCGTGGGCTGGATGTGGCGGCCGGTGGTGCGCGGTGTGCCCGGTGGTGGGTCGCCCCACCACCGGGCACGTGGTCAGCCCTTGGTGCAGGACTGGCCGTTCACCCGGAAGTCGGTCGGTTCACCCGAGCCGCTGCCGGAGGAGTTGAAGCCGATGCCGGCCGTGCCGCCACCGCCGACGTTGCCGTTCCACGGCATGTTCGTCGCGGTCGCGGCCTGGCCCGACTGGGACCAGTTCGCCGACCAGCCCTGCGTGATCTTCTGCGTGCCGGGCAGCGTGAACTCCAGCTTCCACGACGTCCACGCCTGGGTGCCGGTGTTGGTGATCGTGAGGTTGGCCGACATGCCGCCGTTCCACGTGGTGGCCTGCCACTTCACCTTGCACGACCCCGTCGGCACGTCCGACTTGGTCCGCACGACCACCTGCGTGGACTGCGAGGACAGGCCCGCGCCGTTCTTGGCCGTCACGTACAGCGTGTACGCGGTGTCCTGGCGCAGGCCGGTGACGGTCGCCGAGGGCGAGGTGGTGGTGGCGAGCACGCGCAGCGCGTCACCCTCCACCGACACGACCTGGTACTCGCGCACGCCGCTCTCGGCGTCCGACGACGGCGTCCACGCGAGCTTGAAGCCCGTGGAGGTGATCTCCGACGCGGTGGGCGCGCCGGGCCGCGACGGGGGCGTGGTGTCGACCGGGGGAGCGGTGGTGACCTTCTCCGCGGCCCAGTTGGCGACCCACGCGAACGCCGAGTTCCAGTTCACCGTGACCTCGTTGACCGAGTACGCCTCGATGTGGTCGACGAAGCACTTCTGCGGCGCGCAGCCCTGGAGCAGGCGCGCGGCGATCGGGTCCTGCAGCGCGCTGTTCGGACCGCCCGAGAGCGCGCCGGGCGGCGCGATCGGCAGGGTCGGGTCCAGCTGGTTCGCCCAGTGCCGGTGGTGCACGTTGCGCACCGCCTGCTCGCCGTAGCCCGTGACGTAGGAGTACGACAGCGGGTTGCGGCCCAGCAGGTAGTGCAGGCCCTGGAACACGCCCTCGCGGTACTTGGCGGCGCCGGTGAAGTCGTGCGCCAGCGCCAGCACCGAGATGTTGTTGGTCACCAGGCCGTTGGAGCCCCAGTCGTAGCCCTCGGTCGGGCGGTACGGGGCCGGGTAGCCCTGGGCCGCCATCTGCGACAGGTGGCCGTCGGCGACGGAGACGAACTTCGCCTTGATCGCCGCCACGTCCGCCGCCGGCAGGCCGTTGGGCACCAGGGCGAGCGTGATGTCGCCGAGCGGGCCCGTGGCGCCCCAGTCGAAGCCGCGGTTGTTCAGGCTCGCGCCCTTGAAGTGCGCCGACGACGTGACGTCGGTGCGGTAGGACGCCTCACCGGTGGTGGTGAACAGCTCCACCGCGGCCCAGTAGAACTCGTCGGTGACGTCCGGGTCGCTGTACGCGCCGCCGCCGGTGCCGTCGTTCGGGTCGGCGATCTTGGCCGGGTTCGCCTTGGCCGCCGCGTACGCCCGCACGGCCGCCGCCTGCGCCTTGGCCGAGAACGCCGGGTCGATCGTCTTCCAGATGCGGGCGGCCTGCGCGGCCACCGCGGCCGTGTTCAGCGTCGCGGCCGTGCTGGTCGCGGACAGCCGCCGGGCCTGCGGGTCCTGGTGCGGCAGCAGGGGGAGGCCGGTCCAGTTCACGTCGTGGATCTTGTGGTGGACCATGCCGTCGGGCGCCTGCATCTTGAGCAGGAACTCGACCTCCCAGCGGGCCTCGTCCAGGATGTCCGGGACGCCGTTGGCGCTCTCCGGGATGCGCAGCTTGCCGTCGCCCAGCGCGGCGGCGTCGCCGATCAGCTTCGCCCGCTCGTAGGTGTTGAGCACCTGCCACGCCGAGATGCCGCCGTTGACGACGTACTTGCCGTGGTCGCCCGCGTCGTACCAGCCGCCGCGCACGTCGAGCGTGTAACCGCAGTCGAGGCCGGTGAGGCAGGGGACGGCGTCGTCGCCCTTGTTCGGCGCGACGTTGAGGTGGCCGGCGGGGCGCGCGTACTCGTCCCCGACGTACTGCGCCTCGATCTCGATGCCGCTGCGGTTGTGGTAGAAGTACGCCAGCGAGTCGTAGCGCAGCTTCTTGACCTGGTCGGTCCCGATGTCGAACGGGAAGCTCGTCTCCGTGCCGACCGTCAGCGTGTAGCCGGTGCCGACCGTGTCGTAGGACGAGAAGTCGATCAGGTGCGTCCGGTCGCCGGAGTCCGCGTCCAGGCCCTTCGGGGTGGTCTGGCCGGTGGCCACGGTGGTGCCGCCGGCGTTCTTCAGCACCCACGTCTGCGCCGCGGTCGCGTCCGTCGTCAGGGTCGCCTGCTTGGGCAGGCCCGGCACGTAGCCGACCTGGTCGACGTTGACCTTCTTCGCCGGCACGGCAGGGTCGCCGCCCGGCGGCTTCACGCCGCCGACCAGGGAGACGTTGTCCACGCAGACCGTGTTGGCCGCCGCCTGCCCGCCGAGCTGGAACGTCGCCTGGCCGCTGCCCGCGTCGGGGAAGTCCAGCTCCGAGGTGAAGGTGAAGCTGAACGTCTGCTTGGTGGTCGTCAGCTGCACGGTGTGCGAGGCGATGCCCCGGTAGGGGCTGACGCCCTCGCCGAGGTTCGCCGTGATCGGCTGCGGCGTGGTGGCGCGGGCGTCGAACTTCATCGTGTACGACTGGCCGGCCTCGAACGGCACGCCGTTCTGGCCGATCAGTGCGTCCCACGGGTTGGCGGTGCCGCCGGGGACGGCCGCGCACAGCTCACCGTTGGTGAGCCGGTTGGTGACGCCGGTGCCGGCCCACCACGGGTCGGCGGTGCCGCTGCTGAACGTGCCGTTGATCAGCCGCTCGTAATCGGCCGCCTGGGCCGTTCCGGCGGCCAGCGCGCCGCTCACCGCCACGAGGGCGAGGGTTGCGGTGGTCCGACGGCGCCACCGGGGGGAGGGAAGCGATCTCATGGACGGGGTCTCCTCCGTCTGCTCTGACGGTTGACGACGCTTCTGGGAGCGCTCCCTGGGAGCGCTCCCAGAGACTCTAGGGTGACCGCGCGCACATTCACAAGACTGAATTTGACCTCCGGTCAACCGGTGGTCACGGACTGTGAACGTGCACAGGGTCGGCGGGAGACCCCCGTCACATCGGGTGGGCTCCGGTCAGCGCAGCGCGCGGTAGCCCTCGGCCACGATCCGCGGGGCCATCGCGGCGTACGCGGCGGGGTCGTCCGGCGCCCACGTGCCCAGCCCGTCCACGTAGCGGTTCATCATGCAGAACGCCGCGGCGATCAGGACGGTGTCGTGCAGCTCCAAGTCGGTCGCGCCGGCCTCCCTGGCCCTCGCGACCAGCTCGGCGGTGACCGCGCGCCCGCTCTCGGCCACCGCGGCCGCGACGTGAAGCAACGCCGACAGCTTCGGTGACGGCTCGTGGTCCCCGGGGAGCTGCGCGGCGGCGAACGCGGCGTGCGACGAGGCGCAGAACGTGCACGAGTTCAGCTCCGACACGTGCGCGGCGATCAGCTCCCGCTCCCCCCGGGACAGGGTGCTCGGGCCGCGCAGCAGCACCTCGGCCAGCTCGGCGAGCGGTCCGGCGGTCTCGGGGCGGTAGGTCATGAGCCCGGCGATGCCGGGGAGCGGGTTGTCCAGCTCGATGTGGGCCATGCGGACAGTGTCGTGATCACCGGGGCCGGGCACGAGCGTCGAACGGCCCAAGCGGCCCGCCGCCCGGCGGCGATTCACCCGTACGGCCCGCCGGCCGAGCCCTCCGGCGGTCGACAACTACCGGTAGTCGTCCGCGTGGAGGCAACCGTGAGCAAGGGACCCGTCGTCGTGGGGGCGGTCGTGCTGGCCGCGCTCGGCGCGTTCGCGGCGCTGGGCGCCCTGCTCGCGCCCGGTGCTCCGCCCACCGACGCCCGCGCGCTGGCGGGGACCGCGCTGGTCGCCGCCCGGGACGTGCCCGGGGCCGACCCCGGTGCCGACCCCGGCGACCCGGACGCCGTCGCCGCCGCGGTGGCCCGCGTGCTGCCCGAGGGCACGCGGGCCGTCGTCGTCCGGCCGGGACGCGCCAACGAGGCGCCCACCAGGTCCGGCACCCACCGGGTCGCCGTGGTGGTCGGGGAGGTGGATCGGGCGGCGGTGTCGCTGCTCGTGGCCAACGGGGGTGTCGTCGGCTCCGCGGCCACGCCCGACGGCTGGTGGGCGGCGGTGTCCGCGCCCGCGTCCGTCGCCGCGCCCGTGGGGCCGGCGCTGGCGCTGCTGGTGGCCGCGGTGCTGCTGGGCGCCGCGGCGGCGGAGCTGCCCCGCGACCGGCCTGCCCCGCGGCGGGGTGACGCGCTGGTGCGCGGTGTGGTCGGGCTGCTGCCGCACATGCCCGAGGACGTGGCGTGGCGGACCCGCGACGTGCTGGCGGCGAACGGCGTGCGGCCGCTCGTGCCCGACGGTCGGCGGGTCGGCGCACGGTGCCGGGTGGTGTCGACCGAGGTGACCGACGACCCGGCCCTGGTGGGCACGGTGGCGCGCACGCTGAGGCCCGGGTACGCGGAGGGCGAGCGGGTGGTGGTGCCGGCGCGGGTCGTGGCCTACGTGGCCCGTGAGGTGGGGCCGGAGGGCGGCCGGCGCGGTTGAGCCGGCGGGTCAGCGGGTCGCGGCGCGGGCGTAGGCGCCGGGCGTGACGCCGTAGCAGCGCCGGAACCAGCGGGTCAGGTGGGCCTGGTCGGCGAACCCGGCCGCGGCCGCCGCCTCCGCCGGTCGCACTCCGTCCGCCAGGAGCCGCCGGGCCTCGCGCAGCCGCCGCTGGCGCTGGTGCTCGCTGGGTGACAGGCCGTACCGGGCGCGGTAGGCGCGGTAGAGGGCGAAGCGGCTCAGGCCCGTCGCCTCGACCAGGTCCGCCGGCGTCAGGTCGTCCGCGTAGTGCGCCTCGACCAGGTCCCGCGCCGGGCCCGGGTCGCCGTGCGCGGTCGCCGGACCGGGCAGCGGGGTCACGTGGGCCGCCATCGCCCGGACCGCCCGCACCAGGTGCTCGTCCCGCGCCAGCGCGCCCTCGCGCAGGGCGGCGTGCAGGTCGCGCAGGGCGCCGGCCAGGGCGGGGGAGCGCACCACCGGGTCGCGGAACAGCGGCAGCCGGGGCACCAGGTCCGCGACCAGATCCGGTCCGATGTGGACGATTCGGTAGGTGAAGCCGTCCTCGGCGCCGGTGCGGCCGTCGTGCGCCTCGTCGGGGTTGAAGGCGAGCACCATGCCCGCCGTGCTGGTGTGCGCCCCGCCCCGGCAGCGGAACGCCTGCACGCCCTGCTCGGTCACCCCGAAGGAGTAGGCGTCGTGGCTGTGCCGGTGGTAGCGGTGCGACGTGAAGTGGGCGTGCATCGCCTCCAGCGGCTGGTCGGCCGCCCGCCAGTAGCGCGTCCACTGCACCGGGCCATTCAACCGCACCACCACCTCCGTGAGCGCGCTCTCATGGAAAGGTGCAGGTCAAAGCCTGGCGACACCGAAAACCGAGCCGTACTCTTGACTGGTGTAGACCATTTCCGGTTGAGTGGCCCTCGTCACGTCCGATGGGCGCTTCCAACGGGAAAGAGTGATCACGTGTCGAGAATCCGCGTAGTGGCGGCGATCGCCGCTGTCGTGGTCGGGGCGGCACTGACGGTCGTCGCGGCCAACTCCGCCGCTTCCGCCGCGGCGTGCGCGTCCGCGTGGAGCTCGTCAGCCGTCTACACCAACGGCATGACGGCCTCCCACGCCGGCAAGAACTGGCGTGCCCAGTGGTGGACCCAGAACGAGACCCCCGGCTCCGCCGCGGTCTGGGCCGACCAGGGCACCTGCGGTGGCACCACGCCCCCGCCCACCTCCTGCGACCACCCGAACTGGGTGCAGGGCCAGTGGTACACCGCGGGCAGCATCGTCAGGTACACCAACGGCCTCTACTACATCGCCGAGCACGACAACCCGGGCTACGACCCGGTCATCAGCACCTGGTACTGGGAGCCGCACACCTGCGGCACGAACCCGCCGACCACCACCACCACCACCACCACCCCGCCGGCGAACGGCAGCTTCGTGGTGAGCGAGAGCCAGTTCAACACGATGTTCCCGGGCCGGAACCCCTTCTACACCTACGCCGGCCTCACCGCGGCGCTGAACGCGTACCCGGGCTTCGCCAAGACGGGCAGCGACACGGTCCGCAAGCAGGAGGCGGCGGCCTTCCTGGCCAACGCCAACCACGAGACCGGCGGCCTGGTGCACGTCGTCGAGCAGAACCAGGCGAACTACCCGCACTACTGCGACCCGGGCCAGCCCTACGGCTGCCCCGCCGGTCAGGCGGCCTACTACGGCCGCGGTCCCATCCAGCTCAGCTGGAACTTCAACTACAAGGCGGCGGGCGACGCGCTCGGCCTCCCGCTGCTGACCAACCCGTGGCTCGTGCAGAACGACGCCTCGGTCGCCTGGAAGACGGCCCTCTGGTACTGGAACACCCAGAACGGCCCGGGCACCATGACCCCGCACGACGCGATGGTCAACCAGCGCGGCTTCGGCGAGACGATCCGCAGCATCAACGGGTCGCTGGAGTGCGGCGGGCGCAACCCGGCGCAGGTCCAGAGCCGGGTCGACGCCTACAACCGGTTCGTCGGCATCCTCGGCGTGCCGGCGGGCAACAACCTGTACTGCTGAGACCGCGCCGCTGGGCGACGACCCGCATCGCCCACCGGAGCGCACGGTGGAGGGGGCCGCGAGTCAGGACGCGGCCCCCTTCGCCGTTCCCGGGGCAAGGGGGCCCGGCGTCCGCCGGTTCGTCCGTTCACAGTCGGGGGTGCGCGTCACTGCTCCGGTCGGTTCACGTCCTTGACCCGGATGACGATCGCGATTATGGTCTAGACCACGTCGCGTTGCGTTGCACGGTGCTAGCACGCTGTGACGCTGCGCGTGATCCGGCCGCCGCGGATTTGGAACCCTGCCTTGGGGGCCCTCGTTCCGGGTCCCCTCCGAAGGAGCTGGACATGAACCTCAAACGCAAGCTGGCGGCGGTGCTCGCCGGTGTGGGCATCGCGCCGTTCATCGTCGTGGTGTCAGCGGGAACCGCGAGCGCGCACGGCTACATCTCCTCGCCGCCGAGCCGGCAGGCGATGTGCGCGCAGGGCCGCGTCTCCGACTGCGGTCCCGTCGTCTACGAACCGCAGAGCGTGGAAGGTCCGAAGGGCCAGCGCAACTGCCACGCGGGGCTGACCCCGTTCGCGCCCCTCAACGACGACAGCAAGGCGTGGCCGACCACCTCGGTCGGCGGCACGGTGGCGTTCAACTGGACCCTCACCGCCCGGCACGCCACCAGCACGTGGGAGTACTACGTCGGCGGCACCCGGATCGCCGAGTTCAACGACGGCGGCAGGCAGCCCAACGCCACCGTCACGCACAACGTGAACCTCGGCGGGCGCACCGGCCGGATCAAGCTGCTGGCCATCTGGAACATCGCCGACACGCCCATGGCGTTCTACTCCTGCGTCGACCTCCAGGTCGGCGGTGGCGGCAACCCGCCGACCACCACGACCACCCCGCCGACGACCACGACGAGGCCGCCGACGACCACCACCACCCGCCCGCCGACCACGACGCAGCCCCCCGTGGGCGGCACGTGGGCGCCGAACACCGCGTACCAGACCGGCGCGCAGGTGACCTACGGCGGCGCGAGCTACCGCTGCGTCCAGGCCCACACGTCCCTCGTGGGCTGGGAGCCGCCGAACACCGCCGCGCTGTGGCAGAAGCTGTAGCGACGCGGTGACACCGGCCCGTCCGCGCCTCCCTGTCACGGCGCGGGCGGGCCGCCCGGTCCGAGCACCACAACCGAAGAGGAGGACGACCCGTGCGACGCCTCGCGGCCCTGCTGGCCGGGTTGGCGGTCCTCACCGCGTGCGGGGGTGGCTCGACTCCCGAGCCCGCCGCCGCCCCGGTGTCGACCGCGGTGGAGACGGAGGAGTTCAACCAGACCGACGTGATGTTCCTCCAGATGTCCGTACCCCACCACCGGGCCGGGCTGGAGATCGTGGCGCTGGCGAAGGACCACCGGGTGCGCGACGAGGTCAAGACGCTCGCCGCCGCCATCGAGGTGACCCAGCTGTCCGAAGTGGACTCCATGACGAAGTGGCTCGTGGACTGGGAGCAGCCCGAGGAGGCCGGTGACGACCCGCAGCTGCACGCGGGCCACGGCGGCGACCACTCGACGAGCCCCGAGGCCATCGCGGAACTCGCGGCCACGCCGGCGGGCGAGTTCGAGAAGGCGTTCCTGAACCTGCTGATCGCCCACCAGCACAACGCGGTGTCCATCGCGAAGCTGGAGCGCGAGGGCGGCGTCAACCCGCAGGCCAAGGCCCTGGCCGACCGGATCTTCGAGTCGCGCACCGCGCAGATCGCGCAGATGCTCGGCTACCTCGACTAGAGCGCCAGCTCCAGCCCGCTGGTGAAGCGGCGGTGCTCGCCGGTCACCGGATCGGTGAACTCCAGCACCTTCGCCAGCAGCTGGAGGGGGTCGCGGAAGTCGTCCAGCGGCTTCTCCCGCAGCACGGGGTAGAAGTCGTCGTTGCGGATCGGCACGCCCAGCGACGCCATGTGCAGGCGGAGTTGGTGCGTGCGGCCCGTCGAGGGCAGCAGGCGGTACCGCGCCCAGCCGCCCCGGTGCCCCGCCAGCTCCACGCGGGTCTCCGCGTTCGGCGGGCCGGGCACCTCCTGCGCCGTGATCACGCCCTTGACCTTCACGATGCGGCTCGTCACCGTGCGGGGCAGCTCCAGTGCGGGGTCGTGCGGCGCGACGGCCTCGTACTCCTTGCGCACCACGCGGTCCTTGAACATCGTCTGGTACTTCCCGCGCAGCGCCGGGTCGACGACGAACATCACCAGCCCCGCCGTGACCCGGTCCAGCCGGTGCGCGGGGCTCAGGTGCGGCAGGCCCAGGCTCGTGCGCAGCCGCACCAGCGCCGTCTCCACGACGTGGCTGCCGCGCGGGATGGTGGCCAGGAAGTGCGGCTTGTCCACCACCAGGATCGCGTCGTCGCGGTGCACGACGCGGATGTCGAACGGCACCGGCACCTCGTCGGGCAGGTCGCGGTGGAACCACACCGACGAGCCGGGGACGTAGGCGGCGTCCGGCGCGAGGGGGCCGGTCAGGTCGTGCACCGCGCCCTCGGCGAGCATCGCGTCGATGCGCTCGGGCGCGACCCGCGGCAGCCGCTCGACCAGGTGGTCGCGCACGGTCGCCCACGTCCCGTCCGGTGGCAGCCGCAGGCGTGCCGGGTCGAGGCCGTGGCGCTGGGCCAGGAGCGCCGGCCGCTGCTTGCGCCTCATCGTGTCCGCCTCATCGGGCGGGGAGCTTACGCGGCGTCGGAGAACACCGGCTGGTAGCCCAGGGCGGTGAACATGCCGGTCAGCATCGTGCGGGTGTTCTCGTCGGCCCGACCGGTGAGGCCGGACTCGCGGGCCGCGTCGCCGATCTTCTGCTCGGCGGCCACGTAGAACGGCTGCTGGTCCTGCGTCTCGACGAGCGAGGCGAGGCGGTCGAACAGGCCCCGCTCCTCGGCGAAGACGTAGCAGCGCTCCTGCACGAGGTTCGGCTTGTCCAGCGTCGCGCCGGGCAGCGCCAGCTCCACGGTCTTCTTCTCCGCGTCGACCTCCAGGGCGTCCTCGGCGAGGCCGGAGAAGTCGACGTAGGCGTTCACCGTGCCGGCCGCCACGAACAGGGTGCGCCGGCCCGCGAGCGCCGCCGGGACGTGGCGGACGTCCTTCTCGATGTCGAGCACGACCTGGAAGTCGCCCGCCGCGGCGTGGTACTGGCTCAGGTCGCGCAGCGACTGGAGCAGCGCCGGTTGGCTGCGGTCGACGGTGTCGGTGCCGAACCTCGGCACGACGACGAGCGCCCCCACCAGGACCACGATCCCGACCACGGCCACCGCCGCCGCACCGATGCGCCACTTCATGGTCCTGGCATACCCGATCGGGGCACCGGGGAATCCGCTCGCGGTCGCCACGCCGCCCTTCGTCCCCGATCCGTCCCCGATCGGTCCTTGCCGGTGGTCACCCCAGCGTCACCGCAACTACACGAACGTGCAGGTCACGGTCACACGCACGTGGTGTGTGACGGTCCGGCGACCGGGAACCCGTCGGTGTCGGCGCACGTGCGCCACCCCGTGGAGGAACCCATGACCGTCATCGACGCCGTGCGGAGCGACCTCGACTCGGTCCGCGCCGACGTGGACTCCGTGATCGACGACTTCCTGGTCGAACAGGCACGCCTCGCGCCCGACCCGTGCCTGCCGCCGATGGTCGAGGTGTTGACCGGGTTCATCGCGGGCGGCAAGCGCTTGCGGCCCCTGTTCTGCCACAGCGGGTTCCTCGCGGCGGGCGGTGCGCCCGGCGACCCGGCGCTGCTCCGCACGGCGGCGGCGCTGGAGCTGTTCCACACCTTCGCGCTGGTCCACGACGACGTCATGGACCGCTCGGCGTTGCGGCGCGGTCGGCCGACCGTGCACCGGCTGCTCGCCGAGCGGTTCGGCGCGGACCGGGCCGGCGCCGAGCGGTCCGGCGCGGACCCCGGCGCACGGCGGTTCGGCGTCAGCTCGGCGATCCTGCTCGGCGACCTGTGCCACTCCTGGTCGGACGAGCTGCTGCGCCGCGCGGAGGCCGCGGCCGGACCGCAGCCGGCGGTGCGCGAGCTGCTGCACACCATGCGGACCGAGCTGATCGCCGGCCAGTACCTCGACCTGGTGGGAACGGTGCGGCCGAGCGTCGACCCGGTGCGCGCGGCGTGGCGGGTGGCCCGGCTCAAGACCGCCCGGTACACGGTGGAGCTGCCGCTGCGCATCGGCGCGGCGCTGGCCGGCGGGGACGCGGCGCTGGTGCGTGCGTGCGGCGCGTACGGCCGGCCGGTGGGCGAGGCGTTCCAGCTGCGCGACGACCTGCTGGGCATGTTCGGCGACCCGCTGGTCACCGGGAAGCCCGCGCTGGACGACCTGCGCGACGGCAAGCCGACCGTGCTGATGGCGTTGGCGTGGCAGCAGGCGACACCGGGGCAGCGGGACGTCATCGAGGCCCTGCACGGCGATCCCGAGCTGGACCACGAGCGGGCCGAGCTGCTGCGCGACGTGGTCCGGTCGACGGGCGCGGTCGAGCGGGCCGAGCAGCTGATCTCGGTGCGCGTGGACCGCGCGCTGAGCGCCCTGCGGACCGCCGCGATGGACCAGGCCGCGAAGCCGCTGCTGGCGGAGCTGGTGGCGAGGGCGACCCGCCGCCGCCGCTGAGGGCTCCGAGTGGCGGCGGGCAGCAGCTCGCCCTCGCCCTCGGCGAGCACCGCGCCGATCTCCTCCAAGGGCATGCCGAGCTGTCGCGGCGGCCGGAGCCGGTAGAGCCGGTGCGGGTCCCGCGCGCCTCCGTCGTCCCCGCGACCCCAGGACCTCACGTGGCGTGAGGTCCAACTCCGAGTCGCCCGTCCGGGGTCCTGACGCTCGGTGTCCGTCGGTCCGGGACTTTCGTCCATTCGAGCAAGACTTTCGTCAATATCAAACGAAAGCCTTGCGGACTTAAGTACTACACAAACAGAATTGCCCTCATGTCCGGCTGTGAGCCGGACCACAGCCTCACCGTTCGAAGCCCGGCGACGTGCGAACGAGGAGTATGCGGTGCGAGGTAAGCGAAGCACGCCCACGAGGCCACCCGCCCGCCTGGCCGCGCTGGCCACCGCCACCGCGCTCGTGACCGCGGCTTCAGCCCCCACCCCCGCGGTCGCGCACCCCGACGGCGAGCACCTCCTCGTGTTCTCCAGGACGGCGGGCTTCCGCCACGACTCGATCCCGGCCGGCATCGCCGCCATCACCGAGCTGGGCGCGGCCGGCGGATTCACCGTGGAGGCCACCGAGGACGCGGGCGCGTTCACCGACGCCAACCTGGCCCGGTTCGACGCGGTGGTCTGGCTCTCCACCACCGGTGACGTGCTCGACGACGCCCAGCAGCAGGCGTTCGAGCGGTTCGTCGAGGGAGGCGGCGGGTACGCGGGCGTCCACGCCGCCGCGGACACCGAGTACTCCTGGCCCTGGTACGGCGACCTGGTCGGTTCCTACTTCAAGTCCCACCCCGCCATCCAGCAGGCCGAGGTGGAGGTCGAGGACCACGACCACCCGTCCACGGCCCACCTGCCGGCGACGTGGACGCGCACCGACGAGTGGTACAGCTACCGGTCGAACCCGCGCGCGGACGTCAAGGTCCTCGCCGCGCTGGACGAGACCAGCTACGCGCCCACCGACCCGTCCGGGGACCACCCGATCTCCTGGTGCCACACCCCCGGCGAGGGCCGCTCCTGGTACACGGGCATGGGCCACACCGGGGAGTCCTACGCCGACCCCGCGTTCCGGCAGCACCTGCTCGGCGGCCTGCGCTACGCCCTGGGCGTGGCCGAGGCGGACTGCGAGCCCGGCGACGACCCGACCGGACCGCCGACCGACGCGGACTTCGACCAGATCACCCTCGCGCTCGGCGAGGAGGAGACCGGCGAGCCGATCGCGCTGGCCGTCCTGCCCGACCGCCGCGTCCTGCACACCTCGCGCGACGGCCGCGTCTGGCTGACCACGCCCGAGGCGTCCACGACCCTCGCCGGGCGGGTCCCGGTCTACAACCACGACGAGGACGGCCTCCAGGGCGTCGCGATCGACCCCGACTTCACCACCAACGGGTGGGTCTACCTGTACTACGCGCCGGTCCTCGACACCCCCGCCGGCGACGCGCCGGAGAACGGCGACGAGGCCGACTTCGCGCGGTTCCGCGGCCACAACCAGCTCTCCCGCTTCAGGCTCGGCGCGGACGGCGTGCTGGACCTGGCCGGCGAGCAGAAGATCCTCCAGGTGCCCGCCGACCGCGGCCTGTGCTGCCACGCCGGCGGCGAGATCGACTTCGACGCCGACGGCAACCTGTACCTGTCCACCGGCGACGACACCAACCCGTTCGCCTCCGACGGCTACACGCCGATCGACGAGCGGGCCACCCGCAACCCGGCGTTCGACGCGCAGCGCTCCAGCGCCAACACCGACGACCTGCGCGGCAAGGTGCTGCGGATCAAGGTCGCCGAGGACGGCACCTACACCGTGCCCGCGGGCAACCTGTTCGCGCCCGGCACGGAGAAGACCAGGCCCGAGATCTACGCCATGGGCTTCCGCAACCCGTTCCGGTTCGCCGTCGACAAGGCCACCGGCTGGCTGCACCTGGGCGACTACGGGCCCGACGCCGGCTCGGCGGACCCGGCGCGCGGACCCGGCGGCAGCGTCGAGTTCAACCTGGTCAAGGGACCCGGCAACTACGGCTGGCCCTACTGCGTGGGGAACGGCGTCCCGTACGTCGACCACGACTTCGCGACCGGCGCGTCCGGCGAGGCGTTCTCCTGCTCCGCGCCGAAGAACACCAGCCCGCGCAACACCGGCCTGGTCGACCTGCCGCCCGTGCAGCCCGCCTGGATCCCCTACGACGGAGGGTCCGTGCCCGAGTTCGGCACCGGCGGCGAGTCGCCGATGGGCGGCCCCACCTACCACCACGACCCGGACCTGGACGTCCGGACGAAGTTCCCGGAGTTCTTCGACGGCAAGAACTTCGCCTACGAGTGGGACCGCGGCTGGATCAAGACCATCGACGTCGGCGGGAACGGCGAGCGCGGCGCGATCAGCCCGTTCTTCGACTCGATGACGCTCACCCGGCCGATGAACCTGGAGTTCGGCCCGGACGGCTCGCTGTACGTGCTGGACTACGGCAGCGGCTACTTCGGCGGCGCGCCCGACTCGGCGGTCTACCGGATCGACTACACGCGCGGCCACCACACACCGGTCGCGAAGCTCACCGCGGACCGCACCTCCGGGCCCGCGCCGCTCACCGTGCGGTTCGACCCGGCGGGCACCGCCGACGAGGACGGCGACGCGCTGACCCACGCGTGGGACTTCGACGGCGACGGCACCACCGACTCCACCACCGCCGGACCCGTCACGCACACCTACACGGCCATCGGCCGGTACACCGCGAAGCTGTCCGTCACCGACCCGACCGGCCTCGTCGGCGCGGCGAGCGTGGTGGTCGACGCGGGCAACACCGCGCCCGTCGTGGTGCTGGACGCGCCCGCCGACGGCCGGGTGTTCTCCTTCGGCGACCAGGTGCCGTTCCGGGTCACCGTCACCGACCCCGAGGACGGACCGGTCGACTGCTCGAAGGTCGTCGTGGAGTACATCCTCGGCCACGACAGCCACGGCCACCCGCTGTCCCGCGCCACCGGCTGCGAGGGCGTCATCGCCACCCCGTCCGACGGCGGGCACGGCACGGACGCCAACGTCTTCGGCGTCGTCAACGCCTCCTACACCGACACCGGGGCCCCCGGCGCGCCCGCGCTGCCCGGCGAGGACGAGGCGATCCTCCAGCCGAAGGACAAGCAGGCCGAGTACTTCACCACCACGCGCGGCGTCCAGGTCGTCGAGGCGGGCACCGCCGAGGGCGACAAGCGCGTCGGCCACGTCGACGACGGCGACTGGATCGCGTTCGACCCGGTGGACCTCGGCGGCGTCACGGGCATCGGCTACCGGGTGTCCTCCGGCGGCAACGGCGGCACCATCGAGGTGCGCGCCGACTCGCCCACCGGCGCGCTCGTCCAGTCCGTGGCCGTGCCGCGCACCGGCGGCTGGGACGACTACGTCGACATCGCCCCCTCGGCGATCGCCGACCCCGGCGGCACGCACCGGCTGTACCTGGTCTTCACGGGCACCGGCAGCCTGTTCGACGTGGACGTGGTCCACTTCGCGGTCGGCGCGCCGTCGCCCCCCGCGGAGTCCACCCGCGCCACCCCGGCCGAGTCGCACAGCGCCCAGCGCGGCACGTCGGTGGTCCACGACGACGCCGCCCAGGACGGCGCGCAGGTCGGCGACGTGCACCACAACGACTGGATCGCGTTCGACGCGGTGTCGCTGGCCGGCGTGACCGGCATCGGCTACCGGGTCGCCTCGGACTCCTCCGGCGGCCGGATCGAGGTCCGCTCCGGCGCGCTGAACGGCCCGCTGGTGCAGACCGTCACCGTCCCCGGCACCGGCGGGTGGCGGAACCACGTGGACCTCGCGCCCGCGGCGATCACCGACCCCGGCGGTACGAAGCGGCTGTACTTCCGCTTCACGGGTGGTCGCGGCGCGCTGTTCGACGTCGACACGATCCGCTTCCGCGGCCCCGGCGTCGCGCTGACGGCCGACGTGCCGGCGGAGGACCTGGGCGGGCAGCAGGGCGTCGCCGTCCTCGACCGGTCCACCGCGCAGGGCGGCAAGCGGGTCGGCGAGATCCACGACGGCGACTGGGTCTCCTACCCCGGTGTGGACCTCGGGAAGACCGCCGCCCTCGGCTACCGGGTGTCCTCCGGCGGCATCGGCGGCACGCTGGAGGCCCGCGCCGACTCGCCCACCGGACCCCTGGTGCACGAGGCGATCAGCGTCCCGTCCACCGGCGGCTGGGACACCTACCTCGACCTCGCGCCGCGACCGGTGACCGCGACCGGCGTGCGGACGCTGTACCTGGTGTTCACGGGCGGCGCGGCGGGCGCGCTGTTCGACGTCGACACCGTGCGGCACGTGCGCCACAAGCCGATCACCTCGGCCTGCGCGCCGCCCGAACCCGGCTACCGCAGCCTCTACCAAGGCGGTGACGCCACCGGGTGGCGGCAGGCCGGACCCGGCCGGTTCGCGGAGGACGAGGGCTGCACCCTGCGCAGCACGGGCGGCATGGGCCTGCTCTGGTTCGGCGAGGAGTTCGGGTCGTACCGGCTGAGGTTCGACTGGAAGGTGGCGGGCGACGACAACTCCGGCCTGTTCGTCGGCTTCCCCGACCCCGGCAACGACCCGTGGGTGGCGGTGGACCGGGGCTACGAGATCCAGATCGACGCCACCGACGCGCCCGACCGCACCACCGGCGCGGTCTACTCGTTCCAGTCGGCCGACATCCCCGCCCGCGACCGCGCGCTCAAGCCGCCCGGCGAGTGGAACGCCTACGAGGTCGTCGTGCGCGGGCAGCGCATCGAGGTCTTCCTCAACGGCGTGAAGGTCAACGACTTCACCAGCACGGACCCCGCGCGCGACCTGACGCGGGGGCACATCGGCCTCCAGAACCACGGCGACGGCGACGACGTGTGGTTCCGCGACATCCGGATCAAGGAGCTGTGAGTGCGACGGACCGGTCTGTGGTTGATCGGCGCGCGCGGCTCGGTGGCGACCACGGCGGTGTGCGGGCTCCTGGGCCTGCGCGCCGGCCTGGTGCCGCCGACCGGCAGCGTCACCGCCCTGCTCGACACCCACGTGCCCGAGGGGGTGCTGCCCCCGTGGGACTCGCTCGTGGTGGGCGGGCACGACGTGGTGTCCACCCCGCTCGCGAAGCGGGCCGAGCACCTGGCGCGGGCGGGCGTCGTCCCGGCCGACCTGCTCGGCCCCATCGCCGCGGGCCTCGCCGAGGTGCAGGCCGAACTGCGCGACGTGCCGCAGCTCGGCCCGCAGGTCGAGGTCGCCGCCCGGATGGTCGCCGACCTCGCGTCGTTCCGGTCGCGGCACTCGCTGGACCGGGTCGTGGTCGTCAACGTGGCCTCCACCGAGCCGCCCGCGCCGCCGCGCCCCGAGCACGCCGACCTGGCCGCGCTGGAACGCGCCCTGTCGTCCGGGGAGGACGTCCTGCCGCCCAGCTCCCTGGCCGCCTACGCCGCGTTCAAGGCGGGGTGCCCGTTCGTGGACTTCACCCCGTCCACCGGGGTGACGCTGCCCGCGCTGGACGAGCTGGCGGCCGTCGTCGGCGTGCCCTACGCGGGGCGCGACGGCAAGACGGGGGAGACCCTGGTCCGCACGGTGCTCGCGCCGATGTTCACCGCGCGGGCGCTGCGGGTGCTGTCGTGGTCGGGCACCAACCTGCTCGGCGGCGGCGACGGGGCCACCCTGGAGGACCCCGACCACGCGTCGAGCAAGCTGCGCACCAAGGCGTCCGGGCTGGCCGCGCTGCTCGGGCACCCCGTCGTCGCGCCGCTGCACATCGACAACGTGCCCGACCTGGGCGAGCGCAAGACCTCGTGGGACCACGTGTCGTTCGAGGGCTTCCTGGGCGCGCGCATGTCGTTGCAGTTCACCTGGTCCGGCCTGGACTCGGCCCTGGCCGCGCCGCTGGTGCTCGACCTGGCCCGGCTGCTCGCCGCGGCGCACCGGGCCGGGCGGGTGGGCGTGCAGGGCGCGCTCGGGTTCTTCTTCAAGGACCCGCTCGGGTCGACCGAGCACGGGTTCGCCCGGCAGACCCGCGACCTGGCCGAGTGGGTGGAGGGCCTGTGAACCCCTACCTGCGGCTGGTCCGCGCGCCGGCGGCGCTGACGGTGCTCGGCGACGCGGTGGCGGGGGCCGGCGGCGTCCTGCGCGGTCGCCGGCTCCTGCTGCCGCTGTCGTCGGTCGCCCTGTACTGGGCGGGGATGGCGCTCAACGACTGGTCCGACCGCGCGGTGGACGCGGTGGAGCGCCCGGAGCGGCCCATCCCGTCGGGGGACGTGTCGCCGGGGGCCGCGCTGGCCGTGGCGGGTGGCCTCACCGGGGTGGGGCTGGGGCTGGCGGCGTACGCCGGCGGTCGCCGCTCGCTGGCCACGGCGGGCGCGCTGGCGGGCGCGGTCTGGGCCTACGACGCGGTCCTGAAGAACACGGTCCTCGGGCCGGTCGCCATGGCCGCGTGCCGAGGGCTCGACGTGCTGCTGGGCGCCGGACCCGGCGCCCGCCGGGCCGCCCTGCCCGCGGCCGGGGCGCTGGCCGCGCACACCCTCGGCGTGACCGCCCTGTCGCGCGGCGAGGTGCACGGCACGTCGCCGTCGGTGGCGCGGGCGGCGCTGGTCGGGACCTGCGCGACGGCGGTGGCGGTCGCCGCGCGCGGCCCCCGGTCCGCGGTCGGCGCGCTCGGGTACGCGGCGTTCGTGGGCCGCGCGCAGCTGGCCGCCCTGGAGGACCCCTCCGCCGGGCGGGTCCGGGCGGCGACCGTCGCCGGCATCCACGGCATGGTGCCCCTCCAGGCGGCGCTGGCGGCCCGGGGCCCGCTGCGGTCGGCGCTGGCCGTGGCGTGCGCGTTGCCGCTCGCGCGGCGCTTCGGGCGGAAGGTGGGACCGACGTGACGTTCCGGCTCGGCTACGGCACCAACGGGTTCGCCGACCACCGGCTCGACGACGCCCTCGCGGTCATCGCCGATCTGGGCTACCGGGGCGTGGCGCTGACTCTCGACCACCACCACCTCGACCCGTACGCCGACGACCTCCCCGCCCGGGTCGACGCGGTGGCCCGGCGGCTGGCCGAGCTGGACCTCACCGTCGTGGTCGAGACCGGCGCCCGCTACCTGCTCGACGCCCACCGCAAGCACCACCCGACCCTGGTGTCCGAGGGGCAGGACCGGCGGGTCGACTTCCTCGGTCGGGCGATCCTCGTCGCCCGCGACCTCGGCGCGGACTGCGTGTCCTTCTGGTCCGGCGCCGCCGCCCGACCGGACGGCGCGTGGGACCGGCTGCGGTCCGGGGTCGCGCGGGTGGTGGACCTCGCCGACCGGGCCGGCGTGCGGCTGGGCCTGGAGCCCGAACCCGGCCACGTCGTCGAACGGCTCGACCAGGCGCTGGCCCTGCGCGCCGAGCTGGGCGACCCCGCGCCGCTGGGCATCACGCTCGACGTGGGGCACTGCGTCGCCGTCGAACCCGAGGACGCCGCCGCGTGCGTCCGCCGGGCCGGCGACCTGCTGGTCAACGTGCAGCTGGACGACATGCTGCCGGGCGTCCACGAGCACCTGGAGTTCGGCGAGGGCGACCTGGACCTGCGCGCGACCCTCGCCGCCCTGGACGGCACCGGCTACCGCGGCCTGGCCGCCGTCGAGCTGCCCCGGCACAGCCACGCCGCGCCGCGGGTGGCCCGCCGGGCGTTCGCCGCGCTCACCGCCGCCGCGCCCGACGTCCCCGACCGGGACTGGCTGGCCGAGGCCGAACGCCGCGTCCGCGCCGACCCCGCCGCGATCCGCGCCCTCTTCCCCGCCGTCGGCCGCGAGGTCGGCCGGGGACCGCTGCGGGCCGACGACCCGGACGGCCTGGTGCACGGCACGGTGGACGACGCGGCCCGCGCCCGGCTCGTCGCCGCACTGCCCGACGCGACCGAGCTGCCCGCCCTCTACCGGTACGGCGACGACGCCGAGCGGCGCGGCGTGCTGCGGGCCCTCACCCCGGACACCGACCCGGACGTGGGCCTGCCGATCGTGCGGGACGCGTTGCGCGCCAACGACACCCGCCTCGTCGCCGCCGCGCTCGGCCCGTTCGCCGCCCGCCACCTCGACCGGCACGCGTGGCGACACGGGGTGCTCAAGTGCCTGTTCACCGGCATCCCGCTGGCCGCCGTGCACGGCCTGCGGGACCGGACCGACGACGAGCTGCTGCGCATGACCGCCGACTACGCCGCCGAACGCGAGGCCGCCGGCCGGGACGTGCCCGCCGACGCGCTGCGCCTGCTGGGGAGGACGCCGTGAGGATCTTCGACCCGCACGTCCACATGACGTCGCGCACCACCGACGACTACGAGTCCATGGCCGCGGTGGGCGTCACCGCGCTGGTGGAACCCGCGTTCTGGCTCGGCCAGCCCCGCACGAGCGTCGGGTCGTTCGTGGACTACTTCGACTCGCTGATCGGGTGGGAGAGGTTCCGGGCGGCGCAGTTCGGCATCCGGCACCACTGCGCGCTCGCGCTGAACCCGAAGGAGGCCAACGACCCGCGGTGCGCGGAGGTCGTCGACCTGCTGCCCCGCTACCTGGCCAAGGACGGCGTGGTCGCGGTCGGCGAGGTCGGCTACGACTCGATGACGCCGGAGGAGGACGACGCGTTCGCCCGGCAGCTCGAACTCGCCGTCGCGCACCACCTGCCCGCGCTCGTGCACACCCCGCACCGCGACAAGCACGCCGGCACGCTCCGCACGCTGGACGTGGTGCGCGAGTCCGGGCTCCCGCCGGAACGCGTGGTCGTCGACCACCTCAACGAGGTCACCGTGCGCGCGGTGAAGGACTCCGGGTGCTGGGCGGGGTTCTCCATCTACCCCGACACCAAGATGGACGAGCGGCGCATGGTGGCGATCCTGCGCGAGTACGGCACCGAGCGGGTGCTGGTGAACTCGGCCGCCGACTGGGGCCGCTCCGACCCGCTCAAGACCTACCGCACCGGGCGGGCGATGCTCGACGCCGGCTTCGACCAGTCCGACGTGGACGCGGTGCTGTGGCACAACCCGGTCGCGTTCTACGGGCAGAGCGGGCGGCTCGTCCTGGACGGACCCGAGGCGCCGTCGACGTTCGCCGGCAACTCCATCCTGCGCGGCACCCCCGCCGGCGGCGGTGGCTCGTGACCCTCTCCTACTGCACCAACGTCCACCCGGCCGAGGACCTGCGCGGCGTGCTCGCCCAGCTCGACCGGTACGCGGTGCCGGTGCGCGACCGCGTCGGCGGCGAGCTGGGCCTCGGCCTGTGGCTGTCCGCGCCGGTCGCGAAGGCGCTCGCCGAGGACCCCGCGCGGCGGGCCGGGCTGCGCACCGCGCTCGACGCGCGCGGCCTGGTCGTGCGCACCCTCAACGCCTTCCCGCACGGCGGGTTCCACGACGAGGTCGTCAAGCACGCCGTCTACCACCCGGACTGGACGACCACCGCGCGCCTGGACTACACGCTCGACTGCGCGACCGTGCTGGCCGACCTGGTCCCGGAGGGCGGCGCGGGCAGCATCTCCACGCTGCCGCTGGCGTGGCGGCACCCGTGGTCCGAGGCCGACCACGCCCGCGCGCTCGACGTGCTCGCCGAGGCCGCCGCCGGGCTGCGCGCCCTGGCCGACGGCACCGGCCGCACCATCCGGCTGGCCGTCGAACCCGAGCCCGGCTGCGTGGTGGACACCGTCGCGGACGCCGTGCGGGTCCTCGCGGGCCGCGTCGACCCCGACCACGTCGGCATCTGCCTCGACACGTGCCACCTGGCCGTGTCGTTCGCCGACCCGGCCGCCGCCGTGCGATCGATCGCCGACGCGGGGCTGCGCGTGGTGAAGGTGCAGGCGTCGGCGGCGCTGGAGCTGACCGACCCGACCGACGCGCCCGCCGTGCTCGGCCCGTTCGCCGAACCCCGCTACCTGCACCAGGTGCGGGCGCTGGTCGACGGGCGCGTGCACCGGGCGGACGACCTGCCCGAGGCGTTCGCGGAACTGCCGACCGGCGGGCCGTGGCGCGTGCACTTCCACGTGCCGCTGCACGCCGAGCCGCCCGCGCCGCTGCGCGCCACCACCGGCGTGCTGCGGGAGGCGGTCGCGGCGGTCCGGGAGGTCGGCCACGACCCGGACGTCGAGGTGGAGACCTACACCTGGTCCGTCCTGCCCGACGCGGGGGAGCGCGGCACAGGCGACCTCGCCGACCGGGACCTGGTCGAGGGGATCGCGGCCGAGCTGCGCTGGGCCGCCGCCGAACTGCCGCTGGAGGTGCGCTCGTGACGACGCCGCTGGTCGTGCTCGACGTCGTGGGCATGACGCCCGCCCTGCTGCCGCACATGCCGAACCTGCGCGCGCTCGGCGAACGCGGGTTCCAGGCGGGGCTGGGCACCGTGCTGCCCGCCGTGACCTGCTCGGTCCAGTCCACCTTCCTCACCGGCCTGACCCCGGCCGGGCACGGGGTCGTCGGCAACGGCTGGTACTTCCGCGACCTCGGCGAGGTCTTCCTGTGGCGGCAGCACAACCGCCTCGTGGGCGGTGAGAAGGTGTGGGAGACCGCACGCCGCCGCGACCCGGACCACACCACGGCCAACATCTGCTGGTGGTACGCCATGGGCGCCACCACGGACATCACCGTCACGCCCCGACCGGTCTACCACGCCGACGGCCGCAAGTCGCCCGACGCCTACGTGCGACCGCCCGACCTGCACGACCGGCTGGTCGAGGAGCTGGGCGAGTTCCCGCTGTTCCGGTACTGGGGGCCGACCGCCTCGATCGCCTCCAGCGAGTGGATCGTCGGCGCGGCGCGGCGGGTGCTGGCCGCGCACCGGCCGGACCTGCTGCTGGTGTACGTGCCGCACCTGGACTACGACCTCCAGCGGCACGGCCCCGACTCGCCCGAGGCCGTGCGGGCGGCCCGCGACGTCGACCGCGCGGTGGAGCCGCTGCTGCGGGACGCGCACGCCGCCGGCGCCACCGTCGTCGCCCTGTCCGAGTACGGCATCACGCCGGCCCGCCGGCCGGTCGACGTGAACCGGGCGCTGCGCCGCGCCGGGCTGCTCCAGGTGCACCGCCAGGCCGGGATGGAGTACCTGGACCCGTGGACGTCCCGCGCGTTCGCGGTGGCCGACCACCAGGTCGCGCACGTCTACGTGGCCGACCCCGCCGACGTCGCCAGGACCCGGGCCGTGCTGGAGGGGTTGGCGGGCGTGGACGCGGTGCTCGACCGGGGCGCGCAGGCCGGCGTCGGGCTGGACCACGAGAGGTCCGGCGAACTCGTGCTGGTCGCCGAACCCGACGCCTGGTTCACCTACTACTACTGGCTGGACGACGACCGCGCGCCGGACTTCGCCCGGGGCGTGGAGATCCACCGCAAACCGGGCTACGACCCGGCGGAGCTGTTCTTCGACCCCGCCGACCGGCTCGCCAAGGCCAAGGCGGCCGGCAACCTCGCGCGCAAGAAGCTCGGCCTGCGCTACGCCATGAAGACCGTGCCGCTCGACCCGTCGGTGGTGCGCGGCACGCACGGCCGCCTGCCCGACGACCCCGCCGACGGTCCGGTGCTCCTGTGCTCGGCCCCGACCCCGCCGGACGTCGTCGAGCGCACCGGCCTGCTGCCCGCGACCGCCGTCCGCGACCTCCTGCTCTCCCTGCAAGGGCTGTCACCCCGATGACGAGGAGTCCCCTGTGCCCACTCGCCGCACGTTCCTGAGCGCCGCCCTGGCGGCCGGCACCGGCGCCGTCGCCGCGCTCCCGGCCACCGCGTCGGCGACGCCGCACCTCCACCGCCGCGTGCCGCGGCAGTCGATCGGCATCCAGCTCTACACGCTGCGCGACGTCATGGGCGACGACCCGGAGCCCGTGCTGTCCGCGCTCGCGGACATCGGCTACCGCCGCGTGGAGCTGGCCGGCACCTACGGGCGCACCGCCGCCGAGTTCGCCCGCGTCCTGCGCCGCACCGGCCTGCGCGCCACGTCCGCCCACGTCGGCATCGACGGCGACCTCGACCAGGTGATCGCCGACGCCCGCACCCTCGGCCACACCTACGTGGTCGTGCCGTGGGCGGACCACGCGACCCTGGCCGGGTGGCGGGCGTTCGCCACCCGGCTGGAGGCGGCGGGGGAGGCGCTGCGCCGCGCGGGCCTGAGCCTGGGCTACCACAACCACGCCCACGAGTTCGCCGCCGTCGAGGGCGCGCGGCCGTTCGACGTGATCACCTCGGGCACGTCGCGCCGCAACGTCCACCTGGAACTGGACCTGTACTGGGCGGTGGCCGGCGGTGTGGACCCGGTCGCGCTGTACCGCGAGCACTTCCCGAGGGTGCGCCAGTTCCACGTGAAGGACCGCGCGCCGGACGGCTCGTTCGCCGACCCCGGCGAGGGCACGATCGACTTCGCCCGCATCTTCCGCTCGACGGGGGTCGCCGAGTACATCGTGGAGAACGACCAGCCCGCCGACGCCCTGGCCACCGCCCGGATCGGCTACGACTACCTGACCCGCCTGAGGTTCTGACCGGGCGCCGGGTGGGATCGGGCATTCCTGTCCGGTCGTGTCAGTGACACTTCATTGGTCTGGACCATATTCTGGTGACTCCGCCGCTGTCCGCGCCTCAGCGACCCGAAGGAGCACCGCTCGTGAGGACAGCACGCAGGACGCTCGCCCTGTTCGCGGCCCTGGCCGCGACGACCGCCCTGGGTACCGCACCCACATCCGCCGCCGAGATGCCCGTGAGCGACTGGGACCGGATGCTCGCGCAGCAGCCGCTCGTCCGCACCGCCGACACCATCCAGGCCGAGGTGCTGCGCGGCGGCCACGCCGGGTTCGCGGGCCTCGTCCTGGAGGACGACCACGTCGCGCTGTGGTGGAAGGGCGACGTGCCCGCCGCCGTGCGCGACGCCGCCGCCCGGGCCGAGGCGCCGGTCGAGTTCGAGGCCGCCGCCCACTCCGACGCGGAGCTGCGCGAGGCCGCCAAGGTGCTCGACGCCCGACGCGGCGCCGGGGTGCACGCGATCAAGGTGCCCGCCGACGGCAGCGGGCTCGTCCTCGGCACCACGTCCGAGGCCGCCGCGCGCGGCCTCGACGCGGCCGTGGACGTGCCGGTGCGCACCGTCGTCGAGGAACCGCTCGTCCCGGTGTCCCGGCAGAACGACAACCCGCCCTGGAAGGGCGGTGCCACCATCGTGCTCGGCAACGCCGCGTGCACGTCCGGGTTCGCCGTCCGCAACGGCGACAACGCCCGCTTCCTGCTCACCGCGGGCCACTGCGGCAACCCCGGCGTCCGCGTCACCGACCCCACCGGCGAGTACATCGGCACGGCGGGGGCCAAGCACGGCGACCACGACATCATGCTCGTCCCGACGGGCAACGTGGTGAACCAGCAGTACGTCGGCGGCGGCGACAGCAACTCCGTCGAGGTCGTGCGCGGCTGGGGCGACGTCTACACCGGCGAGTACCTGTGCCAGTCGGGAGTCACCAGCGCCCGCGTGACCGGCAACCCCGTGTGCAACATCAAGGTCCTGTTCTTCTACGCGGACCGCGAGGACCTCGTCGAGGGCGAGCAGGTGAACGGGCAGCAGGCCGCCCGGCCGGGCGACAGCGGCGGTCCCGTGTACGGGCCGTCCTCGTCGGGCGGCGTGATCGCCAAGGGCACCGTGACCCGCACGGCGGGCGCGCGGATCGGGTTCCAGGACTTCCGCACCGCCTCGCGGGACTTCGGCGTCTACATCCCGCTGTAGCCGCCCGTGGGCCGGGCGGCCGTCTCCCCCTCCCGCCGCCCGGCCCACCCCCGGTCCTGGTGCCAGCGCAGGACGTTGCCCCGCTCGGTCACCAGGCGGGCCTCGAAGGGCGCCGACGGGTCCAGGTCCACCTCCACGCGGGCCACGGCCACGCCGGCCGACTTCAGGTTCGCCACGACCGCGTCGAGGTAACGGGTCACGTCCACCGCACTGCGCGAACTCACCAGAAGCATTCGGATCGACACCCCTTCGCCGCCTGTGCACATGCTTTCGGCACGGAGGGGGGTGCTCAGCAGGGACCAAAGTCCCGAATTCCGGGGGACCTCGGACCCCAGCCGGATACGGTCGCCCTGTGAACGCAGACCTGAGCGCCGTCGAAGAGGGCGTCGCGAGACTGGACGCCGTGCTCGAACCCATCGCGAAGAGGCCGGTGGACGTCGACGACCCGGACTGGGCGGAGAAGATGATGGCCGCCCCCGCCCCGCTGGACGAGGCAGGGGTGCGCGAGGAAGCCGAGGCGCTGCTCGCCGAGGTGCTCGCCCGGTACGCGGCCGACGAGTCGTCCCGGCCGGGGCTGCGCGCGCTGTTCCGCCGCTGCTCGTCGTTCCGGTGGGCGGTGAACCGGGCGTTCCCGGCGACGGCGGAGGGCGTGCGGTCGTCGCTGCTGCTGATCTCCCTGCGGGACCAGGGATCGGACCCGCGCGACGAGCTGCTGTCCCTGCGCGCGGTGTGCGAGGCGGCCCGCGACGAGGGGATCGCCCTGGAGCCGGTGCTGCGCGAGGTGGCCGCGATGTCCGCCGACGAGGACCGGCACGGCATGGGCTCGACCCGGTCCCTGCTGCTGGGCGCGGCCGGGTCCTGAACGGCGGCGGTTCCGCCGTTCGGGGTGGGTTGGCGCCGCCGGACGCGGGTACCAGGACGGCTATGGGCGAGGTGAACGGGAACGGGTTGAGGCGGGCCGAGGGCAGGCGGCCGGAGGGCGTGGACGACGGCACCGTCGAGGCGGTCGGCAAGCTCACCGAGGCGTTGGAGACCACCGAGCGGGCACGCGGGCACCTGTTCTCGTTCCACCAGCTCACCGGCACCGCCGACGCCCAGGTCCAGGAGGCCGTGCGGCTGCTGCGCGAGGCCGGGCACGACGACCTGGCCGACCGGCTCGACGCCGAGCTGGTCGGCCGCAACGTGGTGCGCGGCCGGTGGACGTTCCAGCTCGTCGAGGACTACGACGACGGCTACTACCGGACCTTCCGCGAGTGGGAGCGGGACGCGCGGGACCGGCTGCTCGGCGGCGCCCGGCACGTGTTCGAGGCCGAGATGAAGCAGCGCAACACCACGTCCGGCCTGCCGGGGCACGAGCTGAACCCCTGACGGGCCGCGCCCGACGCCGGTCAGGCGCGCCGGACCGGGGACCGCGCGTCGCGGGCGCGGTCGAGCAGCCTGCGGGCGCGCAGGGCGATCTCCAGCGTGAGCCGCTCGCCGGGGTCGGCGAGCCGGTCGCCCAGCAGCTCCTCCAGCTGGTGCATGCGGTAGCGGACGGTCTGCGGGTGCACGTCGAGCCGGTGGGCGATCTCGCCGACGCCGCCCCGCGTCTCCAGCCACGCCAGCAGCGTCGTCTCCAGCCGTTCCCGCTGCTTCACGGTGAGCCCGGCGAACGCGGCGAGCGCCCGCGCGCTGAGCCGGCCCACCAGGAACTCGTCGGACAGCAGCGCCAGCGTGACCAGGTGCTCGTCGCACGAGGTGAACGGCACGTCGGGCAGCAGACCGCGCCGCACGAACCCGAGGGCGCGCCGGGCCACCGCGAGCGACTGCCGAGCCTCGGCCAGCGGGACGGTGGGTCCCACGGCGGCACGCCGGCCGCGCAGGTCCAGCTCCAGCCCGCCCCCGGGGTTCGCGACCACCAGGCACGGCGTGGAACTCTCCAGGTCCACCAGCACGTCCCGGCCCAGCGACACCGGCGGCAGCCGGTGCTGGTCCTCCCGGTACTCCAGGGCGACCACGGCGACGCGTTCGGGCAGCGGCCAGTCCGTGCTGCCCGCCAGGTCCGCCACCGAGCGCGGCGACGCGGGCTGCTCGGCGAGCACCAGCTTGAGCAGCTGCCGCCGGCGGCGCTCCAGCGCGCCGCCGGCGTTGGCCTGGGCCTCGGCGAAGCCCTCGACGGCCACCCGGCACAGCTCGTCGACCCACGCGAAGACCGCGTCGGCGAGGGTGAACAGGGTGTCGGTCGGCACGCCCAGGTCGCGGCCGTGCCGGCTCAGGTGCCGCCACACCACGCGCGCGCCGACCCGCACCGCCGTCTGCAACGAGTCCATGGTGCGGCCCTCCAGGAACTCGATGCGCCCGCTGCGGCGCAGCACGTCCTTCCAGTCGTCCTGCCCGCCGTCGCGGTCGGTGATCTGGTCGAAGCACTTCACGATGGCCATCTCGACCGCGCCCACGAGCACCTCGCGGAACTTCCCCTCCAGGGGCTGCGCGTACGCGGGCACCACCCGGCGGATCTCGCCCACCGCGTCCCGCACCATGACCCCGGACAGCGGGGCCATCCTCTCCGCCAGCTCGGCCGGGACCTGGGCCCAGAGCCGCAGCGCCGCGCTGTGCCCCACCAACCCGCCGTTCGGTGAGATCGCCATGCCACCGCCTCCGCCGGGCGGAGCACCGTCCTGGGACTCCGCCCGGCTGACGATAAATTCAGCCGCGACGACGTGTCAAACATTCTTCCGGCACCTCGCCTGCGCTCGTCCTTTCGGGTGGCGGGGTCACCTGCGGCGGCGTCACAACTCCGGATTCCGGAATACGCACCCAGGTGACAAAGTGGCTGTTCACGTAGTGTTGGGTGCCGCGTTGACGCTCTCCGCACCTTCTCGGGGAATGGGTCGTGAATGAGGTTTTGCGCATTATTCTGGCCTGCTGCTCACGCGCGTGACAAGAACTGTTCGCGGGACACTCGTGATCGGGCGGAATTTCCCGGGGAACCCGACCGGTCAGTCCTCGTCCTTCTCCTCGCCGCGACGCCGCATCCAGGTGAACCCGGGGATGCCGATGATGGCCTGCCGGAGGTCGTTGGTGACCTCCAGCAGCTGGTGGATGTCCGGGCCGACGCGGTCCAGCGTGGACAGGATCGGCAGCACGTCCTCGATCAGGTGCCGGGTCAGCACCGGCAGGCGGTCGACCAGCTCGACGGCGGCGTCCACCTCCTGCGGCGACAGCTCGTCGACGAACCGCTGCGCCAGCGGGTGCGCCTTCCGGGCCAGTGGCGCGTAGTCGTCCGCCAGCTCCCGCGAGGTGCGCGCGATGCGGGCGACGTCGGCCGTCACGCCCTCCGCCGCGCCGGTGACCGCGCGGGCCCGCCCGACCAGCGCCTCCGTCTCCGCCAGCACCCGCTCGGTGCGCGAGACCAGGTCATCGGCCCGGCGCACCACGGACTCGGCGGCCCCCAGCAGGTCCAGCACCCGGCCGGGCACGGACACGGCGGTCTCGACAGTGGTCCGCGCCAGTGAGAACAGGGCGCGCGGGGTCAGCTCCATGCCACCACTCTGCCGTACCGGGGCCCTAGGCGAGCGCCAGGTCGACGCCCGCCTCCACGTGGGCGCGGGTCGAGTCCACCAGCGGCACGGTCGCGTCCGAGGCGTCCACCAGCAGCGTGATCTCCGTGCAGCCGAGGACGACCGCCTCCGCGCCGCGCTCCACCAGCCGGGCCATCACGTCCCGGTACGCGGCGCGCGAGGCGGGCTCCACCCGGTTGCGGGTCAGCTCCCGGTAGATGACGTCGTGCACCAGCGTGCGGTCCGGCTCCTCCGGCACGACCAGCTCGATGCCGTGCCCGCGCATCCGGTCGCGGTAGAAGTCCTGCTCCATGGTGAACCGGGTGCCGAGCAGGCCGACCCTCCGGAACCCGGCGAGCCGCGCCGCGGTGGCGTCCACGATGTGCACGAACGGCACGTCCACGGCGTCGGTGATCGCGTCGGCGACCTTGTGCATGGTGTTCGTGCACAGCAGCACCAGCTCGGCGCCCGCGCCCTCCAACCGGCGTGCCGCGTCGGCCAGCAGCTCGCCCGACCGCTCCCACCGCCCCGTCCGCTGGAGCTCCTCCACCTCGGCGAAGTCGACGGTGAGCAGCAGGCTCGGCGCGCAGTGGTGCCCGCCCAGCCTGCGCCGCGTCTCCTCGTTGAGCAGCCGGTAGTACTCGGCGGACGACTCCCAGCTCATCCCGCCGATCAACCCGATGGTCCTCATGGCGCGATTCTGCCCCGGCGCCCCGTGCCGGACCGCGGAATTCCGCCGTCGCGATCACGCACGCACAGCGGACTCCGCCTCCGTGCGCGTGGTCGGCTCGGCGTCCGTGCGCGTGGTCGGCTCGGCCCCTGTGCGCGTGGTCGGCTCGGCCTCCTCGGCGAACTGCGTCCGGTACAGCTCCTCGTAACGCCCGCCCGCCGCGAGCAGCTCCGCGTGCGTGCCGCGCTCCACGACCCGGCCCGCCTCGACCACCAGGATCAGGTCCGCCGCCCGGATCGTCGACAGCCGGTGCGCGATCACCACCGCCGTCCGCCCCTCCAGCGCCTCGGCCAGCGCCGCCTGCACCGCCGCCTCCGACGTGGAGTCCAGGTGCGCGGTCGCCTCGTCCAGCACCACCACGTGCGGCCTGGCCAGCAGCAGCCGGGCGATCGTCAACCGCTGCCGCTCACCGCCCGACAGCCGGTACCCGCGCTCGCCGACCACCGTGTCCAGCCCGTCGGGCAGCGACCGGATCAGGTCGGCCAACCGCGCCCGCCGCAGCACGTCCCACAGCTCGTCCTCCGCCGCGTCCGGCCGCGCGAACAGCAGGTTCGCCCGGATCGACTCGTGGAACAGGTGCCCGTCCTGCGTCACCACGCCCAGCGCGTCGCGCACCGACTCCTGGGTCAGCTCGCGGACGTCCACGCCGGACAGCCGCACCGCACCCGAGTCCACGTCGTACAGCCGGGGCAGCAGCGAGGCGATCGTGGACTTGCCCGCGCCCGACGAGCCGACCAACGCCACCACCTGACCGGGTTCGGCGCGGAACGACACCCCGTGCAGCACCTCCTCGCCGCCGCGGCCGTCCAGCACCGCGACCTCCTCCAGGGAGGCCAGCGACACCTTGTCGGCCGCCGGGTAGGCGAACCGGACGTCGTCGAACTCGACCGACACCGGCCCGTCCGGCACCGGCCGCGCGTCCGGCTTCTCGCCGATCAGCGGTTCGAGGTCGAGCACCTCGAAGACCCGCTCGAAGCTCACCAGTGCGCTCATCACCTCGACCCGGGCGCTGGCCAGCGCGGTCAGCGGCGCGTACAGCCTGGTGAGCAGCAGCGCGAGCGCCACCACCGAACCCGGGTCGAGCTGCCCGCGCAGCGCGTAGAACCCGCCCAGCCCGTACACCAGCGCCAGCGCCAGCGCCGACACCAGCGTCAACGCGGTCAGGAACACCGTCTGCACCATCGCCGAGCGCACCCCGATGTCGCGCACCCGACGCGCCCGCGCCGCGAACTCGGCCGACTCGTGGGCGGGCCTGCCGAACAGCTTCACCAGCGTCGCGCCCGGTGCGGAGAACCGCTCGGTCATCTGGGTGCTCATCGTCGCGTTGTGGTTGGCGGCCTCGCGCTCCAGCCGCGCCAGGCGAGACCCCATCCGCCGCGCGGGGAGCACGAACACCGGCAGCAGGACCAGCGCGAGCAACGTGATCTGCCAGGACAGGCTGATCATCACCACGAGCGTGAGCGCCAGCGTCACCACGTTGCCGGCCACGCCGGCCAGCGTGTCGCTGAACGCCCGCTGCGCGCCGATCACGTCGTTGTTGAGCCTGCTCACCAGCGCACCGGTGCGGGTGCGGGTGAAGAACGCGACGGGCATCCGCTGCACGTGGTCGTACACCGTGGTCCGCAGGTGGAGGATGAGGTCCTCGCCGAGGCGCGCCGACAGCCACCGCGTGACCAGGGCGAGCCCGGCCTCGGCGACGGCGATGCCCGCGATGACGCCCGCCAGCCCCAGCACCACCCCCGTGGCCGACCCGTTGACGATCGCGTCCACCACCCGCCCCGCCAGCACCGGCGTCACCACCGCCAGCACCGCGCCCACCACGCTCAGCGCCAGGTAGCGGTACAGCGGGGTGCGGTGCGGCGCGGCGAACGCCCATATTCGCCGGAGCGTGGCCGCCGAGAACGGCCGCTTGTCGTCGTGCGCGTTCGCCGCGTGGTAGAGCGACATCCAGGCGGTGGTTTCCATGTCCATGCCGGGACGGTATGACCTGGAGCGGACTGGAGGTCAACGATTCCGGGAATGCCCTGCGGCCGTCGGGCGTTGACCGGGAGAAGACCGCAGGGTGAGCACTTGGGGAGGCACGACGTGGCGCAGGACCCGGAGGAGCTGTTCGAGGTCGACTCCGACGTCCCGGACCTGACCGGAGCGGTGCTGCTGCACCACTTCGACGGTTTCATGGACGCCGGGTCGGCCGGTTCGACGCTCGTGGAGCACCTGCTCGACGCGCACGAGCACCGGGTGATCGCCCGGTTCGACGTCGACGACCTGATCGACTACCGCGCGCGGCGGCCCACGATGACCTACGCCACGGACCGGTGGGAGGACTACGCCGCGCCCGAGCTGGTGGTGCACCTGCTGCACGACGCGGTCGGCACGCCGTTCCTGCTGATGACCGGCCCGGAGCCGGACCGGCGCTGGGAGGCGGTCGTCGCGGCGGTGCGCGCCCTCGTCGAGCGGTGGGGCGTGCGGCTCGCGGTGAGCTTCCACGGCATCCCCATGGGTGTGCCGCACACCCGCGCGCTGTCGGTGATCTCGCACGCCACCCGGCCCGAGCTGGTCGTCGAGAAGTCGCCGTTCAACCGGGTGCAGGTGCCGGGCAACCTGTCGGCGCTGCTGGAGCTGCGCCTCGGGCAGGCCGGTCTCGACGCCATGGGCTTCGCCGCCTACGTGCCGCACTACCTCACGCAGGGCGCGTACCCGACCGCCGCGCTCGGACTGCTCAAGGCCCTGACGAAGTCGACGGGCCTGGTGATCCAGGCCGCCGACCTCAACGAGGCCGCGCGGCGGACCGACGCCGAGATCGCCCGCCAGGTGGCCGAGTCCGCCGAGGTCGCGCAGGTCGTCGAGGCGCTGGAGCGCCAGTACGACGCGTTCGCCGATGCGTCCGAGAAGGCGGAGAACCTGCTGATCGCCGACGACGAGGAACTCCCCAGCGCCGACGAGCTGGGCGCCGAGTTCGAGCGCTTCCTCGCCGAGCAGCAGCGCGACTGACCCCGGGAGTCCACCCTCCAGGTCGCGAGGGTCCGACACCCGGGCTTCGTGAGTTCTTCATTCGGGCACGCAGCCCGGTTGGTCCGGATGGAGAACTCAGGGGACCCGGGCGTTGGACTCCCGCGACCTGGAGGTTGGACCCTCGACGAGGGTGGCCAGCAGGCGGTAGGAGGTCAGGAGGGCCTCGCGGTCGTGGGTGCTGGTGGTGACCAGGACCTCGTCGGCGCCGGTGCGCTCCACCAGGGCGGTCAGCTCCTCGGCGACCCCGGTGGGGGTGCCGTGGACGTGACCCCGGAGCGCCTGCTCGAAGTAGGCGCGCTCGCGGGCGGTCATGGTGGCCGCGAGGACGTCGTCCGGCGCGACCAGGGGCGGGAAGTCACCGGGGGTGCGCGACCGGGCCATCGCCCACGCCTCGGGCAGCAGCAGGCGCCAGGCCTGCTCGGCGGTGTCGGCCACGGCGACGGTCGTGGACACCACCACGTACGGCTCCGCGGCCCAGGGGGACGGGGTGAAGCGGGCGCGGTAGGCGCCGACGGCCTCCAGCATGGCGTCCTCCCCGCGGAACGCGCCGATCACCAGCGGCACGCCGTGGGCGGCGGCCGTCAGCGCGCCCGCGCCGGTGGCCAGGACGAACGGCTGGACGCGCAGGCCGTGCGCCGGGTAGGCGCGCACCGGCCCGTCACCGCGGAAGTAGGCGAGCAGCTCCGCCAGCCGGGGACCGAACTCCTCCGCGTCCTCGCGGTCGTGCCCCAGCGCCCGGCGGACGGCCCCGGTGAAGCCGACCGAGCGGCCCAGGCCCATGTCGATCCGGCCCGGGAACAGCGATTCGAGCACGCCGAACTGCTCGGCCACGACCAGCGGCCGGTGGTTGGGCAGCATCACGCCGCCGGTGCCCACGCGGATGCGCGACGTGGCGGCGGCGACCGCGGCGGCCAGCACGGTGGGCGCCGACCCCGCCACGCCGGGCACGGCGTGGTGCTCGGCCACCCAGAAGCGGTGGTAGCCCAGCTCCTCGACCTCCCGCGCGAACGCCACGGTGTCGCGCAGCGCCTCGGCGTGGGTGCGCCCGGCGCGCACGCGCGAGCGGTCCAGCACCGAGAGCAGCACACCCCGTGCAACGACCCCGCCGCAGCCCGCATTCCGGAGCCGCGCCGGGGCTAGAGGCGCGCGGTGTCCACGGGCACGTCCAGCCTGACCTTGGCGTAGGTCTCGAAGTGCCGCCGGGAGACCATCGCGTGCTGTGCGGCCACGTGGGCGTCGCGCAGGCACCGCTGGAGGGGCGAGTCCTCGAACACCGAGCTGCCCCCGCCGACGGCGAACGCCAGCCTGGTGACGTCCGCGGCCTCGGCGGCGGCGTGGGAGCACGCCAGGCGCAGCCGGGCGCGGGCGCCGGTGTCCGCCGGGACGCCCGCCACCGCGTCGGCCCAGCGGGCGGCGACCTCGGCGCGCAGGAACGCCCGCGCCGAGGACAGCTTCGCCTCGGCGGTGGCCAGGTCGAGTTGCGCGCCGGTTTCGGTGGCCAGGACGGCGGTGGCGTACTGGCGGGTCTTGGCGCGGGCCAGCGACTCGACCTCCTCGACCGCGCGGGCGGCGACGCCCAGGCAGACGGCCGCGACGCCCACGGCGAGGAAGGCGAGGAACGGGAACCGCGCGAGCGGCGCGTCCGCGGTCGCGGTGAGCGGCCACACCTGGCGGCGGGTCGGCACGAACGCGTCGGCGACCTCCCACTCGTGGGAGGCGGTGGCGCGCAGGCCCGCCGCGTGCCACGTGTCGTGCACGGTCACGTCGGCCGCCGGGAAGATCGCCAGGCGCGGTCCGGCGTCGGTCACCACGCCGCCCACCACCCAGTCGCACAGCGGCACGGCGCTGCCCCAGCCCCACCGACCGGTGACGCGGTGGCCGCCGTCGACCGCGACGGCCCGGCCGAGCGGCGCGGCGGTGCCCGCGAGCACCGACCCGGGCGACCCGAGGACCTCCTCGGCCGTCTCGGGCGGCAGGTACCAGGCCAGCGACGAGGTGGCGCTGGTGGTCATGGCGGTCCAGCCGGCCGAGCCGTCGGCGCGCGCCAGGTCCTCCACCTCCGCCACCCACGTGGGCAGGTCGAGTTCACGGCCGCCGAGGGAGGCGGGCGCGAGCATCCGCGTCGCGCCCGCCCGGACCAGTTCCGCCACGACCGCCGGGGAGAGTCGCCGGTCGCGCTCGGACGTGGCCGCCTCGGCCCTGATCAGTGGGTGCACGTCCTGATCATGCCGCAACGTTCCACTTCTGGTTGGCGGTTCCGCCACAGGTCCAGATCTGCAACCTGGTCCCGTTGGCGGAGCTGTTGTTCTGCGCGTCCAGGCACTTGTTCGCCTGGATGTTCACGATGTCCCTCGCGCCGCTGACGGCCCACCGCTGCGCGCCGGTGCCGTTGCAGTCCCACAGCTGCACGAGCGTGCCGTCGGCGGTGCCGCCGGACGCCGCGTCGAGGCACTTGCCCAGGGCGCGGAGCGTGTCGCCCTGGCGCGTCCACCGCTGGGCGTTGGTGCCGTTGCAGTCGTAGAGCTGCACGGGGGTGCCGTTGGCGGGGTTCGCGCCGGCCACGTCCACGCACTTGCCGCCGATCCCGGTGATCGAGCCGCCCGCGGGCGGGTTGCCGTCGATCGTGGACACGCGGACGTAGTCGATCAGGAACTGCTGCGGGAACGTGGTGCTCGCGTCCGGGTAGCCCGGCCACTCGCCGCCGACCGCGAGGTTCAGGATGATGAAGAACGGCTTGTCGAACACCCACTGGTTGCCGCCGACGTCACCCGGTCCGCGCCGCTGGTAGACGGTGCCGTCCACGGACCACGCGATGCCCTGCGGGGTCCACTCGACCGCGAACGTGTGGAAGCCGTCGGCGAAGTTCGGGCCGTTGTACGCCGCGCCGATGCCGCCCGCGCCCGAGTAGCCGGGGCCGTGGATGGTGCCGTACACGGTGTCCAGGTCGTGGCCCAGGAACTCCATGATGTCGATCTCGCCGCTGCCCGGCCACGGGTTGCCGGAGTTGATGTCCTGGCCGAGCATCCAGAACGCGGGCCAGATGCCCTTGCCGCGCGGCATCTTCATCCGCGCTTCCACCTTGCCGTAGGTGGAGGTGAACTTGCCCGCGGTGTTGATCCGCGCGGAGGTGTACTGGCAGCGGCCGTACCAGCAGTTCCAGTTGCCCGGGTTCTCCTTGCGGGCGGTGATGACGAGGTTGCCCGCGCCGTCCATCGCCGCGTTGGACGCGGAGTCCGTGTACCACTGGTGTTCGCGGTTGTTGCCGTTGTTGTTGCCCGTCTCCGTGTTCCACCTGGAGCCGTCGACCCGCGTGCCGGCGGCGCCGTTGAACTCCTCGGCGAACGTCACCGCCATGGTGCCCACGCCCGGGGCCGCGGCGGGTGCCGGTGCGATCCCCACCTGGGCGGCACCCACCTGCCCGGCCGGTACCGCGATCACGCCGAAGGCGAGCGCGACCGCACTCACCACCACTCGTGTCCTCATCGACACTCCCTTCACTTTGGCGGCGGCCAGGTCGGAAGTTACTGCATGACCTTTAATCAAGTCACGATGAAAGTGCGGGCGCTTTACTGTCGGTCATGCCGGGACACCCACCGGCCCGACGAGGAGGTCGACACCCCATGGCCAAGTTGCGCAGCTACGTGTCCGGACGCTGGCACACCCCGGACGCCGAGGGCGCACCGCTGCACGACGCCGTGACCGGCGAGGAGATCACCAGGATCTCCTCGGCCGGCATCGACATGGCAGCGGCCCTGGACCACGGCAGGCGCGTCGGCGGCCCGGCGCTGCGGGAGCTGACGTTCCACCAGCGCGCCGCCCTGCTCAAGGCGCTGGCCTCGCACCTGCGCGAGCACCGCGACGAGCTGTACGCCCTGTCCGCGCGCACCGGCGCCACGAGGGCGGACTCGCTGGTCGACGTCGACGGCGGCATCGGCGTGCTGTTCGGCTACGCGAGCAAGGGCAAGCGCGAGCTGCCCAACGACACGGTCCACGTCGACGGCGCGGTGGAGCCGCTCAGCCGCGGCGGCACGTTCGTCGGCCAGCACGTCTGCACCCCGCTGCGGGGCGTCGCCGTGCAGATCAACGCGTTCAACTTCCCGGTCTGGGGGCCGCTGGAGAAGTTCGCCCCGGCGTTCCTCGCGGGCGTCCCGTCGCTGGTCAAGCCCGCCTCGCAGACCGCGTACGTGACGGAGAAGCTGGTGGAGCTGGTCATCGCCTCCGGGCTGCTGCCCGAGGGCTCCCTCCAACTCGTCTCGGGCGGCGCGGGCGACCTGCTCGACCACCTCACCCCGCAGGACCTGGTCGGCTTCACCGGCTCCGCGTCCACCGCCCAGCTGCTGCGCACCCACCCCGCGGTCATCCGCCACGGCGTGCGCTTCAACGCCGAGGCCGACTCGCTGAACTGCTCGATCCTCGGCCCGGACGCGGTCGAGGGCACCCCCGAGTTCGACCTGTTCGTCAAGCAGCTCGTCACCGAGATGACCGCCAAGGCCGGCCAGAAGTGCACCGCGATCCGGCGCGCCCTGGTCCCCTCGAACCTGCTGGACGCCGTGGCGGAGGCCGCGAGCGCGCGGCTGGCGAAGGTCGTCATCGGCAACCCGGCCAACGAGACCGTGCGCATGGGCGCGCTGGCCGGGCTGGAGCAGCGCGAGGAGGTCCGGCGCTCCCTCAAGGCGCTGCTGGAGGTCGGCGAGGTCGTCCACGGCTCACCGGACCGGGTGGACGTGGTGGACGCCGACGCCGAGCGCGGCGCGTTCCTGTCACCGGTGCTGCTCAAGGCCGACCCCGACCACGCCCAGCCGCACGAGGTGGAGGCGTTCGGCCCGGTGTCCACGCTGATGGCCTACGACGGCGTCGAGCACGCCGTCGAGCTGGCCGCGCGCGGCTCGGGCAGCCTGGTCGGCTCCGTCGTCACGCACGACGCGGACTTCGCGCGCGAGGTCGTGCTGGGCCTGGCGCCGTGGCACGGCCGCGTCCTCGTGCTCGACCGCGACGACGCGAAGGAGTCCACCGGCCACGGCTCGCCGCTCCCGGCGCTGGTCCACGGCGGCCCCGGCCGGGCGGGCGGGGGCGAGGAGCTGGGCGGCATCCGCGGCGTGCTGCACCACATGCAGCGCACCGCCGTGCAGGGCAGCCCCCGCGTGCTCGGCGCGGTCACCGGGCGCTGGGTCGCGGGCGCGCCGCGCACCGAGTCCGACGTGCACCCCTTCCGCAAGTCGCTGCGCGAGCTGAGGGTCGGCGACAGCGTCGTCGCCGGGCCGCGCGCCGTCACCCTGGCGGACGTCGAGCACTTCGCCGAGTTCACCGGTGACACGTTCTACGCGCACACCGACGAGGAGGCCGCGACGGCCAACCCGTTCTTCGGCGGCCGGGTCGCCCACGGCTACCTGGTGGTGTCGTTCGCGGCGGGCCTGTTCGTCTCGCCCGAGCCGGGGCCGGTGCTCGCCAACTACGGCCTGGAGAACCTGCGGTTCCTCACGCCCACGTTCCCCGGTGACGAGCTGACCGTGACGCTGACGGCGAAGCAGATCACGCCCCGCGAGGACCAGGACTACGGCGAGGTGCGCTGGGACGCCGACGTGGTGAACCAGAAGGGCGAGTCGGTCGCGAAGTACGACGTGCTGACGCTCGTGGCCAAGCGGTAGCGCTCACGCCGGGTCGGGCAGCCGCCGCCCGACCCGGCGCCGCAGCTCCTCCGGCAGGTCGTCCCCGGCCGCGAGCAGGTCGGGCAGCAGCTCCGGGCGCAGCGTGAGGGCCTGGAACGCCGTCCGCACCGTCACGCCGTGCCCCGGCCGGTGCACCACCACGACCTCGTCACCCGCCGCGATCGTCGCCGGCTCGACCACCCGCAGGTACGCGCCGGGCGCGGCCCGCCGCGTGAACGCCTTCACCCACCCGCGCTCGCCGATCACGGCCGCGAACGTCCGGCACGGGATGCGCGGGCTCGTGACCTGCACCACGAGGTCGCCGACGCGCCACCGCTCGCCGATGCGCGCGCCGGACACGTCCACGCCGACCGTGGTCAGGTTCTCCCCGAACAGCCCCGGCGGGAGGTCGCGGCCCAGCTCGGCCGCCCACCCGTCCAGGTCCTCGCGCGCGTAGGCGTACACCGCCCGGTGGTCGCCGCCGTGGTGGCGCAGGTCGGAGATGTGGTCGCCGACCAGGCCGCTGCCGCCGACACCGGCGGGGCCCGGCGCGCGGACCTCGACGGGCGTGGTCACGGGGCGCTTGCCGATGCCGGTGTGACCGACCTCCGCCTGGTCGCACCCGGCCCGGGAACCGACGTTGAGCGAGAGCACGTGGGGCATGCCCGCGACGGTAGCCCAGGCAGTCGCGGGGTTCCGACCCGTCACCCGGCGCGGTGGGGGAGGATGGCGGTGGATCACCGTCGGTGGGAGGCACATGCGCAGGTCCGTGGTCACGTCGGTGTCGGCGCTCGTGCTGGCCCTGGCGGCGGCGGGGTGCGCGGAGCCCCGCGGCCTGCCCGCCCCGGCCCTCGGGCCGGCCGCCGAGGACAGCGCGGCCCTGGTCGCCACCGCGGCCGCGCGCGCCGACGAGCAGCGCTCCGTGCGGTTCGCCGCCGAGAACGCCGTGGCGGGCCGCGAGGTGCGCCTCGACGGCGACCTGCTGCGCGCCCCCGAGGGCCGGTTGCTGTCGCTCACCGAGGACGGCACCGACGTCGTCGTGCTGGCCGACGCCGGGTACAGCCGCACCGCCGGCGGGACCTGGACCAGGCACGACCCGGGGGAGCGCGTCCCGGTGCGGGCGGACGCCACGATCGGGGACCTGCCCGACGAGGTCGACCCGGCGGCGGTCGTGCGGTCGCTGGCCGGCGCGCTGGTCGTGGCCCGCGCCGAGGAGGTCCTGGACGGCGTGCCGACGCACCGGTACACGATGCTCGTCGACCTGCGGGTCCAGGCGGAGCGCACGGCCGACTCCACGCGCCGGGCACAGCTCCTCGCCGCCGACGAGTCCGGGTTCACCGCGACCGCCGTCGTGTGGGTCGGCCCCGGCGACCTGCCGGTGCGGGTCGAGCAGGTGCTCACGACGCTGGAGGACACCACGTTCCAGCGCGTGGTGCACCGGTTCTCGAACTGGAACGCCGACGTCCGGGTGGCCGCACCCGCCCCGTGACCAGCACCCGTCCCGTGACCCGCCCGTGAGCCGTCACAGCAGGCGCAGCGCCAGGCGGATGTCCGTGCGCAGCGCGGGGCGGCCGTCCAGCTCGCTGTCCGGGTTCGGCGCGACGCCGCCCGCCGCGACGCGGTCCAGGGTGGCCAGGCCCGCGTCGGTGACGCGGCCGAAGACCGTGTAGTTCGGCCGCAGCACCGAGTCGGCCGTGACCAGGAAGAACTGGCTGCCGTTGGTGTCGGGACCCGCGTTGGCCATCGCGAGCGTGCCGCGCGGGTAGGTGCGGCGCTCACCGGTCGGGTCGTTCGGCGCGGGCGGCAGCGAGGTGGGCAGCTCGTCCCGGTAGCGGTAGCCGGGGCCGCCCTCCCCGGTGCCCGACGGGTCGCCGCACTGGAGCACCTTCAACGTCGGGTAGGCGGTCAGCCGGTGGCACGTCGTGCGGTCGTGGAAGTGCTCGCGCACCAGGTGCAGGAAGCTCTGGGTGGTGCACGGGGCCTGCGCCCGGTCGAGGACCAGCGGCACCGGGCCCTGGTTCGTCGCGAGCAGCACGACGGGGTGGCCGCGGTCGGGGGTGCGGCGCGGGTCCGGCGGCAGGGGCACCGGGCGCGCGGCCGGGTCGTCCGGTGTCGCCGCGTAGCCGCAGGGACCGGGGGTCGTGCCGGGGTCGGTACCGGGCGCGGCCTGCGCGACCCCGCCGGTGAGCAGGGTGCCGAGCAGGAGCGCTGCCGCCGCGAGAGTCTTCACCGGCACAGGTCTAGCGCAGCGGTGCGGCGGTCACCAGGGCCGGTCGGCGGGTCCGAGGGACGCCGCGAAGCAGCTGAGCGCCTCGCGGTCCCGCTGCGAGGTCTTCGTGATCAGGCTCGCCACGTGCTTCTCCACCGTGCGCGGCGAGATGTGCAGCCGGGTCGCGATGGCCTTGTTGCCCAACCGGCCCGCCAGCAGCTCCAGCACCTCGAACTCGCGCACCGTCACGCCCAGCGCGCGCAGCACGCGGGGCACCCGGTCGGTGCCGGTGCGGCGCTGCGGCACCGACGCGCCCACCTGGCGCAGCAGCCCGCGGCACGCGCTGGCCACCGCCGCGTGACCGGCCTGGTGGAAGTACTCCTCGGCGGTCCGCAGCCACGCCACGGGCTCGCCCCAGCCGTCGGCCACCGCGCCCTCGGCGACCAGGCGCAGCCCCAGGTTCCGGGCCAGCGGGAAGGCCGACGCCGCCTCCCGGGCCTCGCGCACCGCCCGCGCCGCCTCCGCCTCGCGCCCCGCCCGACCCAGCAGCACGGCCAGCGCGAACCGGGCGAACACCCGATTCCACCGCATCCCGGCCGCGGCCGACCGCGTCACCGCGTGGTACCCGTCCAGGTCCAGCTCGCCGGACAGCGCGCCCAGCAGCAACCGCATCCCGTGCCGGCCGGACAGGTGGTACACCGTCGGCGTCTCCGCCTCGTGCGCCATCGCCCGCGCCAGGTCCTGACCGGCCGCCGCCCGGTCCTCCTCCAGCAGCGCGCAGAACGCCCGCGCCAACCCGAAGCACAGCGGACGCTCCTGCGAGCCGACCCCGCCCACCCGGTCGAACGCCTCGATCGCGGCGTCCACCTCGGCCCGCCTGCCCTGGTGCGCCGCCGCGGTCGCCTGCGCCATCAGCACGTACAGCGTCAGGTGCTTGAGCTGGAGCCGGCGGGTGTCCGCGGCGATCCGGGCCAGTCGGTCCGCCGCCTCGTCGTAGTGCCCGCGCAGCACCATGTCCAGCCCGAGGATGCAGTCCACGTTGTACGCCAGGTTGATCGCGCCGACCCGCAGCGCCTCCTCGCGCGCCTCGGCCAGCTCGGCCGGCGACCCGTCGGCCAGCCACGCCAGGCTCGCTTGCCGGACCACCGAGTGGACTCGCGGGATGGTCAGCCCGTGCTCCTCGGCCAGCGCCCGCGCCCGGCCGAAGCACTCGGCCGCCTCGCCCAGGTCCCGCTCCCGCGCCAGCACGCCCAGCAGTTGCCACGCCTCGCAGCCCACCTCGGGCAGCGGCACCCGCTCCGCCGCGTCGACCGCGCGCCGGGCCAGGAACTCGGTGGCCTCGATCCGGTTCGGCTCGTCCAGGTGCATCGTGGTGTAGGCGGCCAGCGCGTCGAGCCGCGCCTCGCGCTCGTCGTCCGCGTCCGCGCCGAGCAGGGTGCGCGCCGTCCCCACGTGCGCGATGGCGTCGGTCCACCGGCCGGCGGTGTTGGCGACCATCGCGAGCCTGGCGTGCAGGTCGGCCCGCCGTCCCCGGTCCAGGCCCGCGGCGCTCAGCTCGGCCACCGCGTCGACCAGCGCGAACGCCCGCTCGAACTGGCCCGCCTCGGCCAGCGCGGGCAGCAGCGAGTCCAGCACCTCGGCGCGGACCGACACGTCCACCCCGCTGGCCAGCAGCCGGTGCGCGTGGTCCAGCAGCCGCACCGCGGACCCGGCGGCGCCGTCGGCCAGCGCACGCCTGCCCGCCTCGGCCAGCAGCGCGCCCGCCTCGGCGGTCTGCCCGGCGTCCAGCCGCAGCGACGCCACCAGCGCGCACCACTCGCCGGGCAGGTCCGGGTGCAGCCGCCGCACGGCGTCCGCCGTCCGCCGCGCCAGCTCCGCCCGGTGCGGCGGCGGCAGCTGGGCGAGCAGCGCCTCGGCCGTCATCGGGTGCCGGAACGCGTACCAGTCGGGCACGGGCTCGTCCGGCGTCACGAGCTGCGCCGCCACCCCCGCGTGCAGGTGCGACAGCATGGTCCGGTCGTCCATGCCGACGACCACGCGCAGCACCGACAGCGGGAACCGGTGCCCCAGCACCGCGGCGGCCGACAGCAGCTCGCGGCCCTGCGGGCCGAGCCGGTCGGTGCGGTGCGCGACCGACCGCACCAGCGCGGACGGCACGCCGATGCGCAGCTCGCCCAGCACCTGCCACCCACCGGGGCCGCGCACCAGCAGGTTGCCGTTGACCAGGCCGTGCAGGATCTCCTCGACCACGAACGGGTTGCCCGCGCTGTCCGCCCACACCCGCTCGACGACCTCGTCGGGCACGCGGCGGTCGTCGACCTCCAGGCACAGCGCCACCATCCGGCGCACCTGGCCCTCGTCCAACCGGCCCAGCTCCAGCAGCACGCCGGCCTCCCGCTGCGCGGCCAGGCGCACCACGTCGAGCGTCGGCCCGGGGTCCGCGCGGGTGGTCACCAGCAGCGCGGCGGGCACCTGGTCGAGGTTGTCCACCAGGTAGTCGACGACGGCCATCGTCTCGACGTCCGCGTCGTGCAGGTCCTCCAGCACCAGCAGGCACGGCCGGTCCCGGCCGACCACGGCCAGCAGCCGCAGCACCGCCTCGGCGAGCACCACCACCGAGGGCACCTGCCGCTGCTCCTCGACACCCCACTCGGGCACCAACCGCCCCAGCGCCGACTGGTAGGGGCCGAGCTCCCGCAGGTCCGGGCCGTCACCCGCGCGCAACAAGGACATCAGCGCCTCGGCCAGCGGCCGGAACGGCACGATCGGCCCGATGGTGCTGCCGCGCCCGCGGAGCACCCGCATCCCGCGGTCGAACGCGCCGGCGGCGGCGAAGCGCGCCAACCGGGTCTTCCCGATGCCCGGCTCCCCGACGAGGAACACGGCACGACCGCGACGCGCCTCGGCGTCGGCCAGCACCTGCTGGAGGACGCGGACCTCTTCGTCGCGGCCGACCACGACCGGCGCGCGGGTGTGCATGTCCCGACCTTAGCCAAGCTGATCGACCGCACGCCAAACTGCCCGCACCCCCAGTGCGGGCGGGCAGTTCGGCGATCCGGACCGCTAGGCGGTCAGCACGGCATGCCGGGCGCGCTCACGGTCTGGCTGCCCGCCGCGGCGGCGACCACCGCGTACGCGCCGACGGCCAGGGTCAGGCCGGCCAGCGCGCGGGCGCGCGCACCCGCCTTGGTCTTGCGGGTCAGCGCCATCTCGCCGGCGGGGTGGTCGCCGTCCTGGTCTTCGCTCCAGGTGGTGACCGCGGCGGGGGTGGCGTCGCTCATCGGGTGTTCTCCTCGGTGGTGTGTGTGTTCCGCAGGGTGTCGAGCAGCAGCACGGACGGCACCCGGTCGGGGAAGCCCAGCCGGAGCAGCCCGTAGCCGATTCCGGAGAGACCGGTCAGCAGCCCGGCAGACGGTACGCCGCCGGGCGTGCCGCAGTGAGCCCCGTACTGGTCGAGCACGCCGAGCACGAGGCCGGCGCGCCGGGTCCGCGTGGCCGCGGCCAGCGCGTGCCCCTGCTCGGCGAGCGAGGTCAGCGACTCCAGCACGCCCAGCTCGCCGTGGCACAGGCTCAGGTCGCGCAGCGGTTCGTGCACGGCGAGGGCGTTGAGGCAGCGGTCCAGGTGCAGGGTGTGCGTGTCGACCGGCTGGCCGGGGTGCGCGGCGTGCGCGAGCACCGCGCCGGACAGGCCGGAGCACCAGCTGTGGTCGGCCTCGGTCACGTCCAGCAGGCGCTGGCGCAGCGCGTGGTCGGCGCGCAGGTTCGCCCGCCCGGCCACGCCGTGGCGCTGGTCGCCGGTCGCCCGCGCGTAGCGCAGCAGCGCCCAGCCGACCCCCGCCCGGCCGCGGGCGAAGCCGTCGCCGCCGGGGGACGCGGCGAGCAGCCGGTCGGCGTAGGCGCGGGCCAGCGGCGCGGCCTCCGGCAGCCCGCTCTCCGCCCGCACCGACAGCATCGCGGCCAGCCCGCCCGCCCAGCCCTCGACCAGGTTCGCCGGGTCCTCGCCGACCCGCTCGACGGTCGCCGCCACGGCCAGCGCGGTGCGCAGCCAGTCGGTGATGTCGGGGTCGTCGAGCAGGTTCGCGAGCCGCGCCAGGGCGTAGCAGACGCCGCCCAGGCCGTGCATCCCGCCGCTGCCCACCGCGACCGCCCGCTCGGGGTCCTCGGCGAACGCGGCCAGCAGGCCGGGCAGCGGGGCGAGCGCGTCGCGGGCGAACCCGGTGTAGCGGGCCGCGCCGGTCAGCGCGCCCAACTGGGCGAGGAACAGGGCGACGCCGGTGTAGCCGTTGGACAGCCCCGCGCCCATGGCGGACACCGCCCAGTACCGGTCGTCCACCAGCTCCAGCCCGACCCAGTTGACCCGCCCGTCGTCGGCGGCGGCCTGCGCGAGCACCTGGTCGGCGATGCCGCACGCGGCCACCAGCAGCCGCTGCTGGTCGGGGATGCCCGGTTCCACCGGCGCGGGCAAGCCCGGCCCGGTGCGGTGCTCCACCGGGCGCGGCCGGCTCGCCAGGGTGGCGCTGATCAGCCACTGCTGGTCGTGCCGGTCCACCTCGTCCAGCGCGGCGACCTTCGCCGTCACGGCGGCCAGGCCGGACACCGGCAGCAGGCCCGGCAGCCGCTGCCCCGTCGAGGTCCACACGTCGCGGCTGCCCGGCCGCGTGGTGAACAGCGGCACGTCGCCCGCCCACAGGTCCGCCAGCTCGTGCGGCACGAGGGCGCGCAGCACCTCCTGGTCGGCCGAGTCGTCCCACAGCACGTCGAGGGCGTCGTCGCGGGCGTCGGCGCCGCGCAGCGCGTCCGGGTGGGTGGACTCGTCGAGCAGCGTCGCGTACAGCTGGGTCATCCGCGGCACGAACCGCACCGGCAGGTCGGCGAACCGGGCCAGCAGACCGGCCTCGCCGCCGCTGCCGAGCAGCTCGGCGCGGTGGTCGGCGAGGGCGTCGTAGCCGATCCGGAACCCGGCCAGCAGCGCGTCCCGGTAGTCGGCGGCCTCGGCCTCCTCGCCGTCCACCACGGGTCGGTTGTGCGCGGTCGGCGCGGGCGCGGGCCGGCGGACCAGGCGCATCCGGTCGGTGCCGGGGTGCAGCCAGGCCACGCCGTCGGCCGCGTACCGCTCGCGGTCGCCGCCCGTGCCGCCGACGTCCAGCGCGCCGTGCTCGCCGAGCAGCACGCTGGGCAGCACGGCCGTGCGGTGCACCGACCGGGCCAGCGCGCGCGCCGCCGGGTCCGCGGTGGTGTCGGCGGTCGGGTGGAACAGCGTCTCCACGTCCACCAGCACCGGCCGGTCGCCCGCCGCGACCAGGTTCTCGTAGTGCATGTCCGTGCCGTCCACCGCGTACAGCAGGGCGATCAGCCCGCCCAGCCGGTGGTAGAACCGCCCGACGCCGGCCTCGTCGGCGCACGCCGCGTGCTCGACGAACTCCAGCCAGCCGTGCGTGGGCCGGGCCACCGCGCGCGGCACCCGCAGCCCCAGGTCGGTGTGCCCGTCGAACCACGCGAGCAGGTCGGCGAACGCGACGTGCAGCGCGATCGGGCGAGGCTTGTAGACGACCCGGCGACCGTCGGCGAAGGTCAGCACGGCCACCGAGCGGCCCCGCGCGTGCGGGTCGCCCCGGCCGGTCTCGACGCGCGCGACGGGACCGGGGTCGCGGCCGCCGAGCAGGGCGCGCACGATCTCGCGGCGGTCCCGGGCGAACCGGTCGAGCAGTTCGACGTGCGCCGCCACCGCCTGGAGGCAGGTCTGGCCGAGCAGCCTCGCGAGCACGGGGTACTTGGCGAACAGCGCGCGCAGGTCCACGGTGCGCGCGAAGTCGGCGAACCGGGCCTGCGGGGTGTCCCCGGAGAGCCGGCCGGCGACCCGCTCCAGGTTGAGCTCCAGCACCAGCGTGCGGGCCGCGACCCGGGCGAGCCGCGCGCCCAGGTCGCGGGCGAAGGCGTCGTCGAGGCGCGGGTCGCGGCGGACCGCCTCGCGCACCAGCGGGTGCAGGGCGGAGGCGAACGCCCCGGCCCAGTCGCCGCCGGGGAAGTCTGCACGGGCCGCGGTCGCGGTGGCGCGTTCCACGAACGCGGCCCATGAGGGCCGTCCACGGGGGACGACCAGCTCGTGGGTGCTCCCGCGGACGCCGCTGAGCCACCACTCGGCTGGGGGTCGGTCTACGGCGGAAGGGAACACGCGGCCAAAGCTGTCATGCGCGAACCCGTCGCACATGGGGGCCTCGCCCCCAGATTTGCGGGCGGTGCCCGGCCGTCTCCGCACCAATGCGGAAAGGGTGTCGTCGCAGGTCACCCGCACCGGTGAGGGGTCCGGCCGACCGGTGGACGCGTCGGGCCGGTGCCGGGCGGCGGGTCAGCGCGCGCAGTTCTCGGCCTGCTCGCCCGCGTCCTTGAACTCGTCGGGCAGCGACACGACGTCCAGCTTCTCCACGGCCTCGTTCATCACGGTGACCGCCTCGGTCAGGTCCTGCATGACCGAGGAGAACACGTCCGCGGTCAGCTCGGGCGCGCCGTCCACGGTCGACTTCGCCGAGACGAACTTGTCCCGCGCCCGGCCCAGCGGCCCGGCGATGACCTCGACGGCGGTGTCCGCGGCGGGCTGCGGTGCGGGCGTCAGCTCGTCCAGGTCGTGCAGCGCGACCTCCAGCACGTCCTCCACCCGGCCCAGCGAGTCGGAGAACGCCTTCTTCAGCGCCGCCGGGTCCCCCTCCGGCTGCGGGAACTGCACGCCGCCCGAGGCGATCAGGTAGTTCGCCACGCCGCAGTAGTTGTTCATCCACCGGACCAGCTCGGGGGAGGCCCCGGCGGTCGAGGACCGCGGGGCCGGCACGGCCCTGCCCTCCACCGGCGTGCCGCAGCCGGCCAGGATCGGACCTGCCAGCGCCACCACTGCCACCACCCACCGCTTCACAGGGGATTTGTACCCCACGGATCACCCGGTGGTGGCCGGAAGCGCGACAACGGGGTCGGCCCCCGCCGGGGTCGCCGCCTGTCGGGCCGCTCGCAAACGTCTGCAAGCCAGCGCAAGCAGGGTGAAAATCCTGCCGTATAGTTGCTCCATGACGCAACGGCGGTTGGCCGAAGTGGCCGCGAAGGTCGGCGTGAGCGAGGCGACGGTCAGTCGGGTCCTCAACGGCAAGCCCGGTGTGTCCGACGCGACGCGGTCGGCGGTGCTGACCGCCCTCGACGTGCTCGGGTACGAACGGCCCACCCAGCTGCGCGGCGAACGCGCGCGGCTCGTCGGCCTGGTGCTGCCGGAACTCCAGAACCCGATCTTCCCCGCGTTCGCCGACGTAATCGGCAACGCCCTGGCGCAGCGCGGTTTCACCCCGGTGCTGTGCACCCGGACGGCCGGCGGCGTGACCGAGGCGGACTACCTGGAGCTGCTGTTCGAACAGCACGTGTCGGGCGTGGTGTTCGCGGGCGGCCAGTACGCGCAGGCCGACGCCTCGCACGAGCACTACCGCCAGATGACGCGCCGCAAGCTGCCCGCCGTGCTGGTGAACGCCGCGATCGACGACCTCGGCTTCCCGCGCGTGTCGTGCGACGACGCGGTGGCCGTCGAGCAGGCGTTCGGGCACCTGGTCGCGCTCGGGCACGTGCGGATCGGCGCGGTGCTCGGCCCGACCGACCACATGCCGTCCCGGCGCAAGCTGACCGCGCTGGCCGCGTGCGCGTCGGCGGCGGGCGTGGAGCTGTTCGAGGAGCACGCCATGTTCTCCCTCGAAGGCGGCCAGGCCGCGACGACCCGCCTGCTCCACCGCGGCGTCACGGCGGTCCTGTGCGCCTCGGACCCGCTGGCGCTGGGCGCGGTGCGCGCCGTGCGCCGCCAGGGGCTCAACGTGCCGCGCGACGTGTCCGTGGTCGGCTACGACGACTCGCCCCTCATGACCTGCACGGAACCGCCGCTGACCACGGTCCGGCAGCCCATCGAGGCGATGGGCCGCGCCGCCGTGGAGCTGCTCGCCAACCAGATCGCGGGCACCCCGGTGCCGGACGAGGAACTCCTCTTCGAGCCCGAGCTGGTGGTCCGCTCCTCCACGGCCCCGGCCCCCCGCTGACCCGAGGGTCCAACGCCCAGGCCCCGAGAGTCCAACCTCCAGGGGTCCTGGGCGTTGGACCCTCGCGTGGAGATGAGGCCCGGTGGAAGCCGGGTCTTTTTGTGCTGGATGTCGGCAGGTGGTTTACGGGGCGATGTCGTGAGTTTGCGAAATTTCGTAGACATATTGCGGAGACGTGTTGGGCGGACCTACCGTGTGCGCCACACCACAGCCGAGGGAGAGGGTCCGCCCCATGAACTCATCCAGCCTTCGCAGAGCGGCGGGGCTGCTGCTCGCGGGCAGCCTGGGCCTCACCGCCGTCGCGTGCTCCTCGGGCGGCGGGGAGACCGCCGCCGGCGGCAAGGTCACGATCACGGTCAACGGGCAGCCGCCGCGGACGCAGGCGTTCGACCGCAAGGTCTTCGACGAGGACGTGGCCGAGTTCGAGGCCGCCAACCCCGACATCGACATCGAGCCGCGCGAGGGGTTCATGGACCCCAGGACGTTCTCGGCGAAGCTCGCCGGCGGCCAGCTGGAGGACGTGTTCTACGCGTACTTCACCGACCCGGCGAACCTCATCGCCCGCCGCCAGGCGGCCGACATCACCGACTACGTCCGGGACGTCCCGCACTACGACGCCATCCGCCCCGAGCTGCGCGAGGTCTTCGCCAAGGACGGCAAGGTCTACGGCGTCCCCACCGCGAACTACTCGATGGGCCTGGTCTACAACCGCGCCCTGTTCACCGAGGCGGGCCTGGACCCGGACCGCCCGCCGGCGACGTGGGACGAGGTCCGCGAGGCCGCCCGGAAGATCACCGCGCTCGGCGACGGCAAGGTCGGCTTCGCCGAGTACTCCAAGAACAACCAGGGCGGCTGGCACTTCACCGCGTGGATGTACTCCGTGGGCGGGCGGATCGCGAGGCAGGACGGCGACAAGTGGGTCGCCGACTTCGACGACGACAAGGGCAAGGCCGTCCTCCAGCACCTCAAGGACATGCGCTGGACCGACGGCACCATGGGCGAGAAGCAGCTCCTCGTCATCGAGGACGTCCAGCAGATGATGGGCTCCGGCCGGCTCGGCATGTACCTGGCCGCACCGGACAACATCCCCACCCTGGTCAACCAGTTCAAGGGCGACTACGCCGACTACGGCCTGGCCGGCATCCCGGACGGCGAGGGCACGCTGATCGGCGGCGAGGGCTACATGCTCAACCCGAAGGCGTCGCCGGAGAAGATCAGGGCCGGCCTGAAGTGGATCTCCTGGAAGTTCCTCAACCCGGACCGCTTCGAGAAGAACCTCCAGCGCTACAAGGACCAGGGACAGCCCATCGGCCTGCCCGTGCCGCCGGTGTCCGACGTCTGGACCGGTGACATCGCCGCCAGGCAGGCCGAGCTGAAGGAGAAGCTCGCGACCGTGCCCGTGGCGAACTTCAAGTCCTACGTGGACGCCACCCCGGAGGGCCTGATCGAGCCGCCGAACGCCCAGCAGGTCTACGCGATCCTCGACAACGTCATGCAGGCCGTGCTCACCGACCGCGACGCCGACCCCGCCCGGCTGCTGGCGGACGCGGAGGCCAAGGTGAACCCCGTCCTCGCGCAGGTCAAGTGATGCGGCGCCGCGTCGCGGAGAACCTGGTCGCGTACGGGTTCCTGTCCGCCGCGCTGGTCTGCTTCGCGGTGTTCTCCTGGTACCCGATCGCGCGCGGGGCCGTGCTGGGCTTCCAGCAGGTCGACTTCGTCGACGACCCCGTGTGGGTGGGCTGGGAGAACTTCGAACGGCTCTTCGCCGACCCCCTGTTCGCCACGGCGTGGCGCAACACCCTGCTGTTCACCGCGCTCGCCCTGGTCTTCGGCTTCGCGGTGCCGTTCCTGCTCGCGGTGGTGCTCAACGAACTGCGTCACTTCAGGGCGTACTTCCGCCTGATCGTGTACCTGCCGGTGATGCTGCCGCCGGTCGTGGCGGCACTGATCTGGAAGTGGATGTACGACCCCGGTCCGGGCCTGCTCAACACCGCGCTGCGCGGGCTCGGGCTGGAGGGCGCGGCGTGGCTCGACAGCGCCGACACGTCCATGCTGTCGCTGGTGGTCGTCGCGACCTGGGCCAACCTGGGCACCGCCACGCTCGTCTACCTCGCCGCCCTCCAGGGCATCCCCGGCGACCTGTACGAGGCCGCCGAGCTGGACGGCGCGAGCGTGTGGCGCAGGCTGTGGCACGTCACCGTGCCGCAGACCCGGTTCGTGCTGCTGGTCCTGGCGCTGCTCCAGGTCGTGGCGACCATGCAGGTGTTCACCGAGCCGTACGTGATGACCGGCGGCGGCCCGGAGGACTCCACGGTGACCGTGCTCCTGCTGCTGTACCGCTACGCCTTCTACTACAACGACTTCGGCACCGCGAGTGCCCTGAGCCTGTTGCTGCTGCTGGTGCTCGGCGCGTTCACCGCCCTGTACCTGCGCGCGACGCGGAAGGCGGACGCGTGAGGACGCTCATCGCGCCGGGGCGCTCGCGCGCCGGCCACACCGTCGCGCTCGTCGTCACCGCGGTCGTGCTCACGGCGGTCTTCGTGGTGCCGCTGGTCTGGGTCGTGCTCTCGGCGATGAAGCCCGCCGTGGAGCTGGCCCGGGTGCCGCCGACGGTCCTGCCCGAGACGTGGGTGCCGGGCACCTACGCCGAGGCGTGGGACCTGATGGACCTCGGCCGGTACTTCCGGAACACCCTCGTCGTCGCGGTCGGCACGTGGGCGGTGCAGCTGGCGGTCGACGTGCCCGCGGCCTACGCGCTGTCCCGGCTGCGACCCGTGCTGGGCGGCGGCATCCTCGGCGCGATGCTGGTGACGCTCATGATGCCCGCGTCGGTGCTGCTGGTCCCCACCTACCTGACCATCTCCGACCTGGGCCTGCTCGACAACCCGCTGTCGCTGTGGCTGCTCGGCGCGGCCAACGCCTTCACGGTGTTCCTGCTCAAGCGGTTCTTCGACCAGCTGCCGGTGGAGGTGCTGGAGGCGGCGCGCATCGACGGCGCCGGTCAGCTCACCATGCTGTGGCGCATCGTGCTCCCGCTGTCCCGGCCCGTCCTGGCGGTGGTGTCCATCTTCGCGGTCGTGGCCGCCTGGAAGGACTTCATCTGGCCGCTGCTGGTGTTCTCCGACCCCGCTCGACAGACGCTCAGCGTCGCGTTGCAGCGCTTCGCCCCCGACACCCCGGTCAACCTGCTGCTGGCGGGCCTCGTGCTCTCCAGCGTGCCGATGATCGGTCTGTTCCTGGTGTTCCAGCGCCACGTGCTCGCGGGTCTCACCGCGGGCAGCGTCAAGGGCTGACCACCTTCACCGAGGGAGGAATCCACATGAACTGGTGGCGCGGTGCGGCCATCTACCAGGTGTACCCGCGCAGCTTCGCCGACGGCAACGGGGACGGGATCGGCGACCTCGCGGGACTCCGCCGGAAGCTCCCCCACCTCGCCGAGCTGGGTGTGGACGCGATCTGGCTCAGCCCCTGGTACCCGTCGCCGCTGGCGGACGGCGGCTACGACGTCGCCGACTACCGCGACATCGAGCCGCAGTTCGGCACCCTCGTGGAGGCGGAGAAGCTGATCGGCGAGGCCCACGCGCTGGGCATCAGGGTCATCATCGACATCGTTCCCAACCACTGCTCCGACCAGCACCCCTGGTTCCGGGAGGCGCTGGCCGGCAAGGGCCGGGACCGGTTCTGGTTCCACGACGGCGACGAGCCCCCCAACGACTGGCAGTCCCGGTTCGGCGGCCCCGCGTGGAGCCGCACGCCCGACGGCGGGAGCTGGTACCTGCACCTCTACGCCGCCGAGCAGCCCGACCTGAACTGGACCAACCCCGAGGTGCGGGCCGAGTTCGAGTCGATCCTGCGGTTCTGGCTGGACCGGGGCGTCGACGGGTTCCGCATCGACGTCGCCGACGGCCTGGTCAAGGACTTCTCCCGGCCGGACGCCGAGACGCCGTACTCCGACCAGGACGGCGTGCACGAGATCTACCGGTCGTGGCGGCGGGTGCTCGACGCGTACCCGGACGAGCGGGTCTTCGTCGGCGAGATGTGGCTGCCCGACCCCGAGCGGTTCGCCCGCTACCTGCGGCCCGACGAGCTGCACTCGGCGTTCAACTTCGACTTCCTGTGCTGCCCGTGGGAGCCGGGGGAGCTGCGCCGGGTCATCGACGCCACGCTCGCCGCGCACGCCCCGGTCGGCGCGCCGCCCACCTGGGTGCTGTCGAACCACGACGTGACGCGGCACGTGTCGCGGATGGGCCGCGAGGACTCGTCGTTCGACTTCGGGCGGCGCCAGCACCTCACCCCGACGGACCTGGACCTGGGCCGCGAGCGGGCGCGGGCGGCGATCATGCTGACCACCTCGCTGCCCGGCTGCGTGTACCTCTACCAGGGCGAGGAGCTGGGCTTGGAGGAGGTCGACGACCTGCCCGACGAGCTGCGCGAGGACCCGGTGTGGGTGCGCTCCGGCCACACCGACCGGGGCCGCGACGGGTGCCGCGTGCCGATCCCGTGGGGTGACGAAGGGCCGTCCTGGCTGCCGAGGCCCGCCCACTGGCGGTCGCTGTCGGTGGCGGCGCAGAGCGGCGACCCCGACTCGATGCTCGCCCACTACCGCGCGGTGCTGAACCTGCGCAGGGAGCGGGACGACCTGGGCGACGGCCCGATGGAGTGGCTGGACCTCGGGCCGGACGTGGTCGCGTTCCGCCGCGGCGGGCACTTCGCGTGCGTGCTCAACCTGTCCGCCCACCCGGTCGCCCTGCCCGACCACGACGGCGTGCTGCTCACCAGCGGTCCGCTCGACGCCGACGGCCTGCTGCCGACCGACACCGCCGCCTGGCTGCAGCTGTCCCGCTAGTCCTCCGGGGGGACGGCGACCTGGTCGCGGCCCGTCCGCTTCGCCAGGTTGCACTCCAGCAGGCCGAGCACCTCCAGGGTCTCGGCCTGCTGGTCGGCGTCCATGGCGCCGACGGTGGCCTCCTCCAGTTCGGCCCAGATGCGCTCGACCTCGCGGCGCAGCGCCTGGCTCGCGGCGGTCGGCTCGACGATCACGGCGCGGCCGTCGCCCGGGTCGGGGGAGCGGCGCACGAAGCCCGCGCGCTCCAGCCGCTGCACGGTGCGCGTCATCGTGGCGGAGTCCGTGCCCAGCTCGCCGCACAGGTCGGCCTGGCGGCGGGGCCCGCCGTCCCAGAGGTGCATCATGACCACCTCCTGCCCCGGGTGCAGTCCTGCCTGTCTGAGCAGCTGTCCGGCCAGTAGCCGGTGGAGGCGGGCCACGCGGAAGATGGCATGACTGATCCGGCCGCCCTCGGCGGACCGCGGAACCGGCGTCGACATGGCCTTTTGGGCTGCTCCTGCCATGTCCCCAGTGTAGCCGTCGTGCGATGTGAGCGCCGTCACGGTGACCTGCTCGGAATAGATCCGCCGGTGATTGCTGTTCGGACAGGTAAGTGCGCACACCGCGTCCACCGGAGGGAACCCGATGACCACCGCGTTCGAGCCGCTCGACCTGGCCGGCACCACCCTGCCCCACCGCGTCGTGATGTCCCCGATGACCCGCAGCCGCGCGTACGGCACCGTGCCGACCACCACCATGGCCGAGTACTACGCGCAGCGCGCCGGCGCCGGGTTGATCATCACCGAGGGCATCCAGCCCTCGGCGGTCGGCCAGGGCTACCCGGACACGCCGGGCCTGCACACCCCCGAGCAGGTCGAGGGCTGGAAGCTCGTGACCCGCGCCGTGCACGACGCGGGCGGGCGGATCTTCGCCCAGCTCATGCACACCGGCCGGATCGGCCACCCCAGCCTGCTGCCCGACGGCCTGCACCCGGTGGGCGCGTCCCCGGTGCGCGCCGCGGGCACCCTGTTCACCGGTGCCGGCATGGACGACTACGTGACGCCCGTCGAGCTGACCGGCGAGGAGGTGCGGCGGACGATCGCCGACTTCGCCACCGCCGCGCGCAACGCCGTGGAAGCCGGGTTCGACGGCGTCGAGCTGCACGGGGCCAACGGCTACCTGCTGCACCAGTTCCTGGCGGGCGGCACCAACCGGCGCACCGACGAGTGGGGCGGCACGGTGGAGAACCGCGCTCGGTTCGTCGTCGAGGTCGTCCGCGCGGTGTCCGAGGCGATCGGCGCCCACCGCGTCGGGCTGCGGATCTCCCCGGCCAACCCGTACAACGACATGGTCGAGGACGACCCCGAGGTGCTGTACCCGGCCCTGGTCGACGCGATCGAGCCGTTCGGCATCGCCTACCTGCACATCGGCGAGGCGGACCGGCGCGCGTTGACGCTGGAGCTGCGCGAGCGGTTCAGCGGGGTGCTGATCCTCAACCCGTTCACCCCGGGCGGGACGACCGGCCCCGAGCACCTGGCCCTGGTCGAGGACGGGACGGCGGACGCGGTGAGCTTCGGCGTGCTGTTCCTGGCCAACCCCGACCTGCCGGTCCGGCTCGCGGCGGGCGGCCCGTTCAACACGCCGGACCCGGCGACCTTCTACGGCGGCGCGGAGCGGGGCTACACCGACTACCCGGCCCTGGAGGACGCCCGCGTCTGAGCCCGCGTCCGAACCCCGCGACGCCGCTCTCACGACGGAGCCCCGGCCACCCCGGCGAAGGGGTGACCGGGGCTCCGGTCGGTCGGCCGTCTTCCCGGCCGATCAGGTCGTTCAGCTGTTCGAGGCGCGGCGGCGCAGGAAGAACAGCAGGCCGGCGCCACCGCCGAGCAGGACGACGCCGATGCCCAGCGGGATGGCGATGCTGGCACCGGTGCTCGCCAGCTCGTCCTTCTCGGCGACCGGCACGACCGCGGCCGTGGTGGTCGTGGTCGGGGCCGGGGTGGTGGCGACCGTGGTGGTGGTCGTCACCGGGACGGTCTCGGCGGGCGGCTCCTCGGCCGGGGGCTCCTCGGCGGGCGGCTCTTCGGCCGGGGGCTCCTCGGCGGGCGGCTGCTCGACCGGGGGCTCCTCGACCGGCGGCACCTGCTCCGGGCACGGCTCCACGATCAGCCGCTTGTCGGCGGGGTCGGTCTTGTGGTCGAACTGCTTGCCGTTGTGGCCGTCGTACGCGTCGACCTCGGCGGCGAACTTGTGCTGCACGGTGAGGTCGACCTCGGCCGAGTACTTCTCGACCAGCTTGTCGCCGAACTCGATGATCTTGAAGTGCTGCCCGTCGAGCGTGATCTTCAGGTAGTTCGTCTTGTCGTCGGTCTTCGGGGCGTACTGCGTCAGGTTCACGCTGAGGACGGCCTTGCCGTCCTCGCACTTCGCCTTGAAGTCCTTGTTGTGTGCCGATGCCGGCAGAGCGGTGAGGAGGCCGGTCGTGACGACGGCCGCGGCGACACCGAGGACAGCGCCGACTCTGGCGAGCTGCATGAATTGCTCCTGAGGGGAGGGCTGAGGAGAACGCGGTCACCCTATACGGGGTTAGATAACAACCCGATCGGGGTATTGGTAACTACTGAACGTTTACATGAGGCCTGCTCTGAGTCCCTTATGGGCGTTTCCACGGCCGTCGCCTGAGGAGGATCACGACGACCGCCGCGCCGCGGAGGGGGTGGCGCGCACCCCAGTGGGGACGGGAGCCGCGCTACTCCGGGAACACCCACGGCCGGGCCTCGGCCATCAGCCCCACCATGCCCGACACCAGCCGCAACTGCTCCACGTCGCGGATGTCGGCCTCCACCAGGCGCGGCGAGCAGACCACGACGGCCACCGCCTGCGCCCGCGACAGCGCGACGTTCAACCGGTTGCGCGACAGCAGGAAGTCCAGCCCGCGCGGCAGGTCCACGGCGGCGGACGAGGTCATCGTGGTGATCACCACCGGCGCCTCCTGGCCCTGGAAGCGGTCCACGGTGCCCACCCGGACGTGCTCGTGGCCGTGCTTCTCCAGCTCCCGCCGCACCAGCCTGACCTGGAGGTTGTAGGGCGCCACGACCAGCACGTCGGAGTCGTCCAGCGCCCGCGCGCCCGCGCCGTCCGTCCACAGGCGACCCATCAGGGACCGCACGAGCCCGACCACGGCGGCGGCCTCCTCGACCGAACCGGTGGTGTTGTGCGAGTGCGCCACGGAGTGCGCGTACACGCCGCTCTCCACGCCCGCGATGCCGCGCGCCGCGGTGCTGGGGTGGGCGCGCAGCAGACCGGCGTACGACAGGTTCGACACCGGCTCGCACACCGCCGGGTGCATCCGCCGCGTCTGGTCCAGGAAGTAGCCGAGCGACGGCGGGACGACGTCGGCGTCGCCGATCAGGTGCCCCAGCGCGGACGCCTCCGCGCCCGCCGGGTGCGTCCCCTGCACGACCTGCGGCAGCTGCTGCGGGTCGCCCAGCAGCACGAGGTTGCGCGCGCACGTCGACACCGCCAGCGCGTCGGCCAGCGCGAACTGCCCCGCCTCGTCCACGATCAGCACGTCGAACGGCTGCTCGCGCAGCGCGGTGTTCGCGAACGTCCACGACGTGCCGCCGACGAGGTGGCCCGCGCCCTGGTCGTTGCGCCAGCGCACCAGCGCGGGGTTGTCGCGCGGCTGCTCCCAGGCGCAGTCGCGCGCCGGCGCGCCCTTGGCCCGCTTCGCGGTCGGGATCGGCACGCCCAGCTCGCGACCGGCGGCCAGGGCCGCGAACAGCACGTTCTCCACCGCCTTGTGGCTGGTCGACGTCACGCCGACGCTGCGACCGCCGCGGATCAGGTGGGCGATCAGCCGACCCGCCAGGTACGTCTTGCCCGCACCCGGCGGCCCCTGCACGGCCAGCGCCGAACCGTCGAGCGCGTCCACGGCCGCGATCACGTCCGCGATCAGGTCGTCGGAGCGCGGCAGGTCCCGCGACCCCCGCAGGCGCGGCGGCGTGCGGCGGACCAGGTCGATCCCGGGGTGCGGCGGCAGCTCGGGCAGCCGGTCCACGACCATCGCCGCCAGGTCGTACACCGCCTCGTCCTTCGGCGTCGGCCGGACCGGGCTGCCCGGCAGCACGGCCACCGGCACCGCGCCGTCGACCGACTCCGGTCCCGCGCTCTCCAGCAGCACGACGTCCTCGGCCGACTCGGCCAGCACCACGGCGTCACGGGTGGTGTTCGGCGTGCCCGGGTAGAGCAGGCGCACCTGGTCCCCGGTGGCGAACGGGTGCGGCCGGTCCGGGTCGCAGGCCACGGTGACCTGGCGCTTCGCCTTGCGGACCCGACCCGACGGCATCGCCCAGTCCTCGGCGCGCACGTGCGTCCCCACGGCGCACGCGTTGTCTGCCTCCAGCTCCGACAGGGGCGCGGCGAGCTGCCGGAAGAAGTCCCACCACGCAGGGTTGGTCTCACGGCGGTGGTAGCCGACGGCGGCGGCCAGCAGCGCGCGGGCCCGCTCGTCGTCGGTGAACTCGGCCGGGTTGTCGGGCAGGCCCTCGATCAGCGGGTCCACCACGGCGGCCAGCCGCTCGGCCCGCTCGGCGCGGCGCTGCGCCGCGATCTCGTCCTCGACCTCCTGCGTGAACGACGGCTCGGGCACGTGCGGCGCGATGCCCGCCTCGGCCCGCACCTCCAGCAGGAACCGGTACAGCCGCAGCGTCGACACGCAGTCGTCGGTGTTGTACTCGGCGATGCCGTTGAGCACGTCCTCGGCCCGCGCCGGGTCCGCGTCGCGCAGGGACAGGAACTCCTCGTACGCCTCGATGCTCGACACCGCGTTCTTCACGTCGCCGCTGCGGGCGCCGGGCATGTAGAGCGGCTCCAGGTACTTGATCGAGTACGACCGCTGCGACACCCGCAGCGCCTTGCGCACCACCGAGTACAGGTCGACCAGCGCGCCCGAGCGCAGCAGGTGGTCGACGGCGTCCTCGCGGGTGCCGTGCAGGGCGGCGAGCTTCTTGAGGGCGTTCACCTCGTAGGGCGCGTAGTGGTAGACGTGCGCCCCGGGGTTCGCCTCCAGGGCCGCGGTCGCGTGGTCGACGAACCGCTCGAACGCCCGCTTCTCCTGCGGCCGGGTGTGCGCCCAGAACGGGGTGAACGCGGCGTCCGCGTCGACCACGCCGAACAGGTACTCCAGGCCCTCGCCGTCGAGCGCGAACGGGTCGCCCTCCATGTCGAAGAACAGGTCGCCGGGGCTCGGCGCGGGCAGCGCGGCCAGCGCCTCGGGCGCCACGACCTCGTAGGCGACCTTGCCGACCGGGTCGTCCTCGGTGCGCGAGTCGTCCTGGATGACCTGGAGCGCGGCCTGGGCGCGCAGGCCGGTGAACGTGGCGGCCGACATCGTGGCCGGCTTCTCCGACCGGGTGGCGTTGGCCAGCGCGTCGATCGTGCCCAGGCCCGCCGCGACGAGCTTGCGCCGCTGGTCGGCGCGGATGCCGGCGACCAGCGACAGGTCGCGGGCCCGCTCGCGGCCGGTGGCGCAGTGCCGGGCGAAGCGGCACGTCGCGCACGCCGGGCGCTCGTCGTCCCACAGGCGGTCGGGCAGCGCGGCCGGCGCGGCCAGGCGGGCCGTCAGCCGGTCGCGGAGGTTGCGCACCAGGGGCAGGAAGTCGCCGACCCGGAACGCGCGGTCGGTGCCGTCGCCGAGCAGCAGGTGCATGGCCGGCCCGGCCCGGTGCCCCAGCGCGTCCGCGTACGCGGTGAGCTGCACGACGGCGGCCGGCGTGGCGTGCCGGGCGAGCTTCGCGTCGTGCGGCTCGTAGCCGTGCGGGCCGGCGACCAGGAAGTCGGCCCGGCCGTGGAAGCCGTCGGCGTAGAAGACGGCCTGGTACACGACGGGCGCACCGTCGTCGAGGGCCCGCGCGGTCTGCTCGGCGGCCGCGGTCAGCGCCTCGTGCGTCGGCGCGGGCTGCGGGATCTCCACCACGTCGCGCTCCGCGCGGAACCGCTCCAGCACGGCCTGCTCGTGCGCGAGGCCGTGGCGCGCGGCGAGCAGCCCCTGCCGCTGGTCGGGCGCGGGCGCGCCGGGCACGCCGGTGGCCAGGGCGTGCGAGAGGACGCTGCGGTGCTCGCACTCCAGCAGGTCCACCAGGTCCGACGGGGAGTGCACCAGGTGGCCGTCGGCGGTGAGCATGGCGGGCAGTATCTCCGCCGGACGGGTGAACTCGGCGGATCACGCGCGGCGCGTCGTCAGGTTGTGCGCGCCGCCTCCCGGCGGGATCACCAGGCGGCGGGCTCGTAGTCCTTCAGGAAGCAGCCGTACAGGTCCTCGCCCAGCTCGCCGCGCACGATCGGGTCGTACACCCTGGCCGCGCCGTCGACCAGGTCGAGCGGCGCGTGGAAGCCCTCCGAGGCCAGCCGCAGCTTGGTCGGGTGCGGGCGCTCGTCGGTGATCCAGCCGGTGTCGACCGCGGTCATCAGGATGCCGTCGGTGGTCAGCATCTCCTCGGCGCTGGTGCGGGTCAGCATGTTCAGCGCGGCCTTGGCCATGTTCGTGTGCGGGTGCCCCGGCCCTTTGTAGGCGCGGCTGAACTGGCCCTCCATGGCCGAGACGTTCACCACGTACTTGCGCCGCGCGGGAGAGGCTGCCATCGCCCGGCGCAGCCGCGAGATCAGGATGAACGGCGCCGTGCTGTTGCACAGCTGCACTTCCAGCAGCTCCACCGGGTCGACCTCCTCGACCCGCTGCACCCAGCTGTTGACGTCCGCCACGTCCGGAACCAGGCCGCCCGCGTCGATCTCCGTCGACCCGGCGGTCAGCGCCAGCGCGGTCACCGTCGCGCCCAGGCCCGGCCCGGTGTCGCCGAGCGAACCGGTGAGCGCCGCCGGGTGCGCGGCCGTGGTGTGGCCGAACGTGACCAGCTCGGGCAGCGGACCGGCTGGCAGCGGGTCCGACTCGGCCGTGACCAGCGGCGCGTAGGCGTTCGACGAGCGGCGCACGGTCTGCGCGGCGTTGTTGATCAGGATGTCGAGCGGGCCGGCGGCGGCCACCGAGTCGGCCAGCTGCACGACCTGGTTCGGGTCGCGCAGGTCGATGCCCACCACGCGCAGCCGGTGCAGCCAGTCGGCGCTGTCCGGCATCGAGGCGAACCGGCGCACCGCGTCGTGCGGGAACCGGGTGGTGATCGTGGTGTGCGCGCCGTCGCGCAGCAGCCGCAGCGCGATGTACATGCCGATCTTGGCGCGACCGCCGGTGAGCAGGGCGCGCTTGCCGGTGAGGTCCGCCCCCTGGTCGCGCTTGACCCGGTTCAGGTCCGCGCAGGCCGGGCACAGCTGGTGGTAGAAGGCATCGACCTCGGTGTACCTGCGCTTGCACGTGTAGCAGGACCGGGCGCGCAGCAGCGTGCCCGCCTTCGTGCCCGGGTCGGGCTCGCGCAGCAGGACGCCGCGCGTCTCGTCGTCGATGCGCGACGGCGACCCGGTCGCGGTCGCCTCGATGACGGCGCGGTCGGCGGCGGTCACGGCGGCGCGCCGGTCGGCCTTGCGGCGCTTGCGGAGGCTCTTCCAGATGCCGGCGGTGGCCCGGCGGACGGCGACCGCGTCGGGGTGCTCGGTCTCCAGATCATCCACCTGGGCGAGCACCTTCAGGGCGATCTCCAGCTCAGCGGGGTCAATCGACACGGAATGGGAGTCTACCCGTGCGAAAAACCACCCCTGGACGGGTGAAATTCACGTGAGGCACCGCTATCGTGCCCCGCATGCCTACAGCGGGTGATGGACCGCGGGTGCAGCGGTTGGCCCACCCCGACGACACCGTCCGGGCCAGGGCACTGCGACTCCCCCGCGGACGACCGGTCCTCGCGGTGCTCGGCCCGGTCGAGGCCCTGGGCACCGACCTCGCCGCCACCGTCCTGCCGGTCCTGCGCGCCGTCCTCGCCGACGTGGCCAGGTCCGACTCGGTCGTGGTCACGGCGGCCGCGGACGTCGGCGTCACGCACCTGGTCGGCCTGGCCGTCGAGTCCCTGGAGGGCCGCCGGCCGCGGCTCGTGGGCGTGGCGCCGTCCGGCCGGGTGGCCGCGGGGGACACCGAGCCCGGCGAGGGCGAGGTGCGCCTCAACGCCAACCACGACACGGCCGTGCTGGTGCCCGGCTCGCGGTGGGGCGAGGAGGTGCCCGCCCTGTTCCGCGTGGTCGACGCCGTCGCCGGGACGAAGCGGCCCGTGCTCGCCCTGCTGGTCGGCGGCGGTGCGGTGGCCCGCGCCGCGCTGGTCGACCACCTGGGCCGCGACCGGCCGCTGCTGGTGCTCGCGGGCACCGGCGGCCTGGCCGACGAGGTCGCGTTCGGCGGCCTGGGCGAGGACGACGACCTCGCCGTGCTGGTGCGCAGCGGCCGTGTCGCGGTCGTGCACCTCGACGAGGGCGCGGACCGGGTGGTGGCGGTGCTGCGCCGGGTGCTGGCCGACCGGCCGGGCGCGAAGCTGCACGCCCCCGTGCCACCGCCCCCGGTGTGGCCGAGGCTGCGGTTTCGGGCGCCCGAGCCGCACCCCGTGGTCGATCCGGGCTACGTGCTCGACTACCCGCTGCTCGCCGACGCGATCCACGAGGCGAACCAGGTGGTGGCGCCCGCGCTGCACGAGTGCGAGGTGGCCGCCCTGAGGGCGCGGGAGCGCGCGAGGCTGCTGGTCGTGCTGGCCATCGGCGCGGGCTTCGCGACCACGGTGTTCGCCGCGTTGCAGGTGTGGCTGGGCGCCGAGCCGTGGCCGGGCGTGCTGCTGGCCGTGTCGGGCGCGGTGGCCGCCGTCCTCGCGGTGGTGGCGCGCAACGGGGAGGACCCGGACGTGCGGGCGCGCGCCGAGCAGCTCCGGGCGCTGTACTTCGACCACCTGGCCGCGCCGCCGGCCGTCGACGACGCGGAGCGCGACGAGCGCGCCCGCGACCTCGCGACCGCGGTGGCGCGGTACCGACACGAACCGGTGAGCCAGGCATGAGCGACGAGACCCAGGACGACAGCACCACCCGCACCCGGACGCCGCGGGCCAGGACCACCCGCGCCGCAGCCTCGAAGCAGGCGGGTCCCGAACCGGCGACGGCCGAACCGGCGACCAAGCCGTCACCGAGGCCGCGCACGGTCTCCGAACCGCAGCCCACCGCGAAGGCCGCACCGCCCGCACCCACCCCCAAGGCCCCGGCCCCGGCTCCGAAGCCCGCCGCCCCGTACTCGGTCGACGACCACCGCGAGCAGTTCGTCCGCGCGTACCTCCGACACCGGGTGGGGGAGCGGCTGGCGGGGTTCGAGCAGGCCCGCGCCCGCTACACCTCGGCCCGGCGGTGGACGACGGCCGGCACCGTCCTCCTCTTCACGGCCGCCGCCGCGCTGGGCGCGGTCGCGGTGGCCGACGCGCCCCGGCGCGAGCTGTGGGCGTTCCTGGCCACGGTCGCGGCGGCCGGCGCCACGGCGTTGGCGGTGTACGAGGCCGCCTTCTCGTTCCGCGCGCTGTCCCGGCGCTCGGCGAACGGCGTGGCGCTGCTGCACCTCCTCCAGGCGCACGGTGCGCCCGAGGGCGAGGACGGTGTCAACGCGTTCCGCACCGAGGTCGAGAGCGTGCTGCGGCACTCCGACTGACCCCCGCACGCCCACCCGCACCGCTGCGAACCCCCTGACCGGCACGCCAGCCGTCCGGGGGAACCACGCTCCGCGAGAATCCGCCAGAATCGCGGCAGTGTTGGTGAAACTTCAACGCGGCGTGGGGGTCGGAGTGGAGTTTCGGATACTCGGACCGGTGCAGGTGCGGCGGACCGGTGGGGCTCCCCGGGCGCTGCGCCGCAAACCCGGCCAGGTCCTCGCCGTGCTGGCCGCGCAGTGCGGGAAACCGGTCCCCGTCGACCGGCTGCTCGACCTCGTGTGGGGCGACGACCCGCCGCCGCGCGCCCGCAAGTCCCTCCAGGTGCACATCTCGGCGCTGCGCGCCGAGGGCGTGCCGGTGCGCCACCAGGACGGGGGCTACCTGCTGGCCGCCGAACCCGAGCAGGTCGACGCCCTGCGGTTCCGCGCGCTGACCGCGCGGGCCGCCGACGTGGCCGACCTCGCCGAGCGCCGCGAGGTGTACGCGCGGGCGCTCGACCTGTGGCGCGGCGCACCGCTGGCGGGCGCGGAGTCCGAGCCGCTCCGCGCCTGGCTGTGCGCACCCCTGGAGGCCCACCGCCTGGCCGCGCTGGAGGCGGCCATCGACCTCGACCTGGCCCTGGGCCGCAACGCCGAGGCCGTCGACGCGCTCACCCCGCTCGTGGCCGAGCACCCGTTCTCCGAGAACCTCCGCCACCAGCTGATGACCGCGCTGCTCGCGTGCGGCAGGCGCACCGAGGCCCTCGGCGTGTTCCAGGACGTGCGCCGGACCCTGGCCGACGAGCTGGGCGTCCGCCCGGGCACGCGGCTGCGCGCGCTGTACCGCGATGCGCTGGGCGTTTAGGCCGTTTTTTACCGCACGACGTTAGCTTCCGCCGCGACCGGAAGGGGAAAGACCATGCGCCTTGCCCGCGCCCTCGCCGCGTTCGTCCTGGCTCTCGCCGGGATGACCCTGACCACGGCGGTCGCGACCGCCGACGTGCAGGCGGCCGTCACCAAGCTCAGCCACTCCGACGCCGCGAGCCGCTTCAGCGCGGCCGGCCTCACCTGGTCGTCCAGCGGAGGTTGCAGCGACCGCAACAACCCGACCTGCACCAGCTTCGAGCAGATCAACCTCACCACCGTGCAGGGCGGCATCACGCTCAAGCGCGCCAGCGGCTGCGCCCTGCGCATCACCGGCGGCACGGAGACCGGCCACGCCAGCGGCACCTACAGCCACTGGAACGGGTACAAGCTCGACTTCGCCCTGTCCACCTGCATCAACAACTACGTGCGGGGGACCTTCACGTCCATCGGCGGCAACAAGTGGCGCTCCGGCTCCGGGAACATCTACTTCCTGGAGTCGAACCACTGGGACGTGACGTACTACAACTGCGGCGGCTGCTGACCCCTCGCTCAGCTGGCCGCCACGGTCAACCCCGTGGCGGCCAGCTTGGCCGCCCGGCCGTGCCCCCGGAGCCGTTCGTGGTGGGCGCGCAGCAGCGCGGCGTGGACGTCGTCGACGTGCTCGGCGGCCTCGCAGCCCCGGTTCCACACCAGCGTGACGCGCCGGTGCACGGGGTTGCCCGCGATCGGCTTGAGCAGCACGCCGGGCAGGTCGTGGCCGGTGGGGAAGAACCCCGCCACGGTGTGCGCGGAACGCACCAGTTCCGCCGCCGACGCCGGATCGACGCCGAAATGCGCGCAACGCGGCGTGAATCCGGCCGCCTCGCAGGCCAGGTGCAGGTTCAACCGCCCGCCGCCGTAGTTCTCGTCCGGCACGGCCCATTCCTCATCGGCCAGTTCGGACAGCCGAATCTCGGCACGCCCGGACAACCGGTGCCCCACCGGAATTCCGACCACCATGTGTTCCGTGGCGACGGTGCGGAAGTCGACTTCTTCGGGAATCCGCAGTGGACTCTGCGGGAACTCGGTGACCAGTGCCAGGTCGAGCTTGCCGGCGCGCACGAGTTCCAGTACGGCGTCACCACTGCGCTCGATGTGCGTGGTCTGCGGGTGCGTCGGTAACAGCCCGCGCACCACCCCGACCAGCAAGGGGGTCGGCGCCCCGGCCACCCCGCCGAGCCGGATGCCCGCGCCGCCGCTCTCCGCGGCCAGCTTGCGCGCCGTGACCAGCAGTTCGTCGAACCGCTCCACCAGGTCCCGCGCCCGCAGCACGACGTGCCTGCCCAGCTCGGTCAGCTCGACGCCGTCGGTGCGCCGCAGGAACAGCGGACCGCCGAAACCGCGTTCGATGCGGCGCAGTTGGGCCGTCAACCCCGCCTGCGCGATTTTCAGCAGAGAGGCGGCACGGCTGATGCTGCCCGCTTCCGCCACGGTCAGCACGACGTGGAGGTGCCTCAGCTCCATGTGCACTGCGGCAGCCTAGGGCAATTCGCACACGACAAACACCGACCGCGCGGGTACCGCGGGATGACGCTCCGTTGTGGCCTCGCACGCACCGTTAGTCCAACAGGTGCATAACTGGCGAGTTATCGCCACCTCACACCTACCGCCGTGCTCGCCCGCTCCACCACCCTGCTGATGGCTATCACCGATCTGGGGAGGTGTGAGCGACATGAGGAAAGCGTTGCGACTGCGACGCCTTTCCCGACCGCGCGACGACAGGTACCTCTTCGTGCCGCTGGACCACAGCGTGTCGGACGGTCCGGTGGTGTCGCGCGACCGGTGGCGCGACCTGGTCGACTCGGTCGTGATGGGCGGGGCCGATGCCATCATCGTCCACAAGGGACGCGTGCGGACGATCGACCCGGACGTGCTCGCCGGGTGCGCGCTCGTCGTCCACCTGAGCGCGGGCACCGCGCACATGGCCGACATGAACGCCAAGGTCCTCGTCGGCGACGTCGAGGAGGCGCTGCGGCTCGGCGCCGACGCGGTCAGCGTCCACGTCAACATCGGCTCCGACACCGAGGCCCGGCAGCTCGCCGACCTCGGCTCGGTCGCCGCCGCGTGCGACGACTGGAACGTCCCGCTGATCGCCATGGCCTACCCGCGCGGTCCGCGCATCGTCGACCCGAACGACCCCGCGCTGCTCGCGCACGTCGTGAACATCGCGGCCGACCTCGGCGCCGACATCGTCAAGACCAACCTCGCCACACCGTCCGAGCGGATGGCCGAGGTGATCGCCACCAGCCCGATCCCGGTGCTGGTGGCGGGTGGTCCGGCGACCGGCGGCAGTCTCGTCGACCACGCCCGCACCGCCATGGCGGTCGGGTGCGCGGGCCTCGCCGTGGGCCGCCGCGTGTTCACCTCGCCGACACCGATGTCCCTGGTCGCCGAGCTCGCGTCGATCGTCCACGGGGAGAGCGAGGCGGACATCGTCCGCGCGATGACCGGGGCCGTGGCCTCGTCCTGACCCCGCCGTCGGCCGGACCCGCGAAACCCCCTTCCGCGGGTCCGGCCGGCGTGCGGGCCCACCATTTTGGAGAACCGTTGAAGTTCGCCTGGATCGACCTCAGAACCGTCCCCGACGCGCAGCGCGACGCCGTCGTCGACGCCGCCGTGCACGCCCGCCTCGCGGGGGTCGTCTCCGACGACCCGGCGCTGCTCGACACCCTGCCGCCGACGATCACCCGCGTGCTCGTCGCCGACGAGCCCGTGGAGAGCCCGCACCTGGTCACCGTCGTGGTGCGCGACCAGGACCAGCTCGACCGGCTCCCCGTCGACTCGGCGTTCGTGCAGGTCGAGGACGACCGCACGCTGAAGCTCGCGTGCGCGGCGGCCGTGCGGCTCGGGCACGCCGTGGTCGGGTTCACCGACCCGACGAAGATCCCGCTGGAGATCGTCATCGCCGCCGCCGACGGCGCGGCCGGCAAGCTCGTCACCGTCGTCGCGGACCTGGAGGAGGCCGCGATCGTCCTGGACGTGCTGGAACACGGCTCCGACGGCGTCCTGATGGCGCCGCGCGACGCCAACGACGTGTTCAAGCTGGCCAGGCTGCTGGAGGCGACCACCCCGCCGCTGGAGCTGACCACGCTCGTCGTCGAGGGCATCGCGCACAACGGCCTGGGCGACCGGGTGTGCGTCGACACCGCCTCGCACTTCCAGGAGGACGAGGGCATCCTCGTCGGCTCCTTCTCCTCCGGCTTCATCCTGTGCTGCTCCGAGACCCACCCGCTGCCGTACATGCCGACCCGGCCGTTCCGGGTCAACGCCGGCGCGCTGCACTCCTACGTGCTCGGTCCGGACAACCGCACCAACTACCTGTCGGAGCTGCGCTCGGGCAGCACGGTGCTCGCGGTGAACTCCGAGGGCCGCACCCGCAAGCTCACCGTCGGCCGGGCCAAGCTGGAGTCGCGCCCGATCCTGACCATCACCGCGCACTCGCCCGAGGGCGTCGAGGTCAGCCTCACCGTGCAGGACGACTGGCACGTGCGGGTGCTCGGCCCCGGCGGGAAGGTCCGCAACGTCACCGAGTTGCAGCGGGGCGACGAGCTGCTGGGCTACATCGCGACCGAGCAGCGGCACGTGGGCATCCCCATCGGCGAGTTCTGCAAGGAGTCCTGAACCGCATGCGAGAGTTCGTCACCGACCTGCTGGGCCGCCACGGCGACGACGTGCCGGTGTTCACGCACGAGCGCACCGCGACCCACGGGACCCTGCGCGCCGCCGTGGCCGACCTGGCCACGCGGTTCGCCGCCTCCGGGGTGGGGGAGGGGACCGCGGTCGCGATCCAGGTGCCCCCCAGCTTCACCCAGCTGGAGGCGGTGCTGGCGCTGTGGCGCCTCGGCGCGCGGGTCGTCCCGATCGACCACCGGCTCACCGCGCACGAGTTCGACGTGCTGCGCGACCTCACCCGCCCGCAGTTCGCCGTGCGGGCGGCGGACCGGTTCGAGGGCGCGTTCCGGGAGCACTACGAGCTGGTCACCGAGCGGATGCCCGACGGCGTGCCCGCCGCCACCCCGCACCGCCTGGTGCAGTTCACCTCCGGCTCGACCGGGCGGCCCAAGGTCGTCGGCCGCAGCACCGGGTCGATCACCCGCGAGGTGGCGCGGTTCGCCGCCGCCGACGGCATGACCCGGCGCGGCGAGAAGTTCCTCATCCTCAACAACACCGCCTACAGCTTCGGCCTGATGGGCGGGCTGCTGCACTCCCTCGCCGCCGGCGTCGAGCTGGTGTTCGCCGCGCGGCCCTCCTCCGCCGAGGACGTCCTGGCCACCGCCGCCCGGCACCGGGTGGACTTCCTCAGCGGCCAGCCGTTCCACTTCGACCTGCTCGCCGGCGCGGCCGACCGGGAGGCGCTGCGGTCGGTGCGCGCCGCGTTCGCCGGCGGCGAGCTGATGCCCCCGGAAGTGGCCGACCGGTTCGCCGCCGCCCACGGCTTCGCGGTGGGCGAGTGCTTCGGCACCACCGAGACCGGCGCGCTGACCATGGACGTGACCGGCGCGTCCCGACCCTCGGTGGGCAGGCCGATGCCCGACACCACGATCAGGGTGCGCGAAGGGCTGGTGGAGGTCGCCCTGGACGAGTCGCCCTACCTGCACGAGGACGGGCCGTCGCGCTTCTCCGACGGGTGGCTGCGCACCGGGGACCGCGGCGAGTTCGACGCGCACGGCAACCTGCGGCTGCTCGGCCGCGCCGACTCGCTGGTCATGGTGCGCGGCTTCAACGTGGACCTGACCGAGGTCGAGGCGGCGCTGCGGACCCACCCGCTGGTCACCGAGGCCATCGTGGTGCACGACGGGGCGGTCGAGGCGTACGTCGGCACGCGGTCCGACGTGCTGGGGTCGGACACCGTCCTCGCGTGGTGCGCGCAGCGGCTGGCCGAGTTCAAGGTGCCCGAGCGCGTCCACGTGCTCCCCGCCCTGCCGCGCACCTCCAGCGGCAAGCTGGTGCGCAACCCGAGGAGCCTCGCCGACGCGCGGTGACCGCCGTCCGTGTGGCAGGGTGGGCGCGTGGAACAAGTCGTCCTCCTCGACGAGTCCGGTGTCGCGATCGGCACGGCCGACAAGCTCTCCGTGCACCACGCGTCCACCCCGCTGCACCTGGCGTTCTCCTCCTACCTGTTCGACGGCGCGGGCCGGCTGCTGCTGACCCGGCGCGCGCTGCACAAGAAGACCTGGCCGGGGGTGTGGACGAACTCGTGCTGCGGCCACCCGGCGCCGGGGGAGGCCGCGGCGCCCGCGGTGCGGCGGCGGCTGGTGGAGGAGCTGGGCCTGGAGGACGTCGACCTCGACCTCGTGCTCCCCGCCTTCCGCTACCGGGCGGAGATGGAGAACGGCGTCGTGGAGAACGAGATGTGCCCGGTCTTCCGCGGCCTCGTCACCGGTGAGCCCCGCCCGAACCCCGACGAGGTCGACGCCGTCGAGTGGGTCCCGTGGGCCGAGTTCGCCCCGGCCGTCCTGGCGGGCGCCCGCCCGGTCTCGCCGTGGTGCGTCCTCCAGGTGGCGGAGCTGTGGGAGCTGGGCTCCGACCCGCTGGCCTGGCCCACCGCCTCGGCAGCCGCCCTCCCCCCGGCCGCCGCCTGACCGACCCGAACGCACGACTCGCGGGTCCTGAACGCACGACTCGCGGGTCCTGAACGCACGACTCGCGGGTCCTGAACGCACGACTCGCGGGTCCTGAACGCACGACTCGCGGGTCCTGAACGCACGACTCGCGGGTCCTGAACGCACGACTCGCCCGGCGGTGGAGCGCGGGTGGGTGAGAGAGCGCTCTCTGGCGTGGTGTCCCGGTACGACCGGAACCGGCCGCTTTCCTTGACTGATACAGGGGGCCGTCCTACGTTCCGCTGTGAGAGCGCTCTCCGAAACCCACTCGTAACGTCCTACGGAAGGGGAGTCGTGATCCCCACCATTCGCCGATGGCGTCGCATGGTCACAGCGCTCGCCGTCGCGGTCTCCGCCGCGTCGGTGGTGACCTTCGTCGCCTCACCCGCATCGGCGGCGCCGGAACTGCTGTCCCAGGGCAGGCCCGTGACCGCCTCCTCCGTCGAGAACGGCGGCACACCGGTCCAGGCCGCGGTCGACGGCAACACCGGCACCCGCTGGTCCAGCGCCGCCGCCGACCCCCAGTGGATCGCCGTCGACCTGGGCTCCGCCAAGCCGATCAACCAGGTCGTCCTGAACTGGGAGGCCGCCTACGCGCGGGCCTTCCAGCTCCAGACCTCCGGTGACGGCGCGAACTGGACCACGGTCCTCACCGCCGGCGGCACGGCGGGCGTCCAGACGCTCGCCGTGAACACCACCGCCCGCCACGTCCGCCTCTACACCACCCAGCGCGCCACGCAGTACGGCGTGTCGCTGTGGGAGTTCCAGGTCTTCGGCGACGCGGCCCCGTCCGGACCGATCGTGCGGGTGGCGGAGTTCCTCGCCGACTGCCCGTTCACGCACCGCCTGCCCGACGACCCGATCGTGGTGCCGAACCTGCCGGGCGCCTCGCACATGCACAGCTTCTTCGGCAACCGCACCACGAACGCCCACTCGACCGTCCAGTCGCTGCTGGCCGGCACGAGCAACTGCAACCCGTCCGTCGACCTGTCGTCGTACTGGGTGCCGACCCTGTACGCCGACGGCCAGGCCGTGGAGCCCACCGGCACCACGTTCTACTACCTGGGCGAGGGCGTGCGGGACGACGTGATCGCCCGCATCCAGCCGTTCCCGCTGGGCCTGCGGATCGTCGCCGGCAACGCCAAGGCCACCGCCCCGGACGCCACCACGATCTCCCGGTGGTCGTGCCTGCACGCGGGCCACGTGGGCGCGTCGAAGGACTTCGTCAACTGCCCGGCGGGCACGATGCTGGAGTCCTACCTCGACTTCCCGCAGTGCTGGAACGGCCGCGACCTGGACTCGGCCGACCACAAGAGCCACATGTCCTACCCGGTCGCGGGCACCTGCCCGTCGACGCACCCGGTGCCGGTCCCGAAGCTCCGCCAGGTGCTGCGGTACCCGGTCAGCGGCGACCCCGCGCGGTTCCGGCTGTCGTCCGGAGCGGGCTTCACCATGCACGGCGACTTCTTCAACGCGTGGCCCGAGGCCGAACTGGCCCGCCGGGTCCGCGACTGCATCAACCCCATCATCAAGTGCGGTGCGGACGGCCGGCCGTGAAGCGTCTGATCACCTCGCTCGCCCTGCTCGGCGCGCTGGTCGTGCCCGTCACCGCGCAGCCCGCCCGGGCGGCCGAGTGCGGCACGGCCAACGCGGCGCTCAACGCGCCGGTCACCGCCTCCTCGGTGGAGACCGGCAGCCCGTTCACCGCCGCCTCGGCGGTGGACGGGAACGCGGGCACCCGCTGGTCGAGCGCGTTCAGCGACCCGCAGTGGCTGCGCGTCGACCTGGGCGCGAGCCGCGAGGTCTGCGGCGCGACCCTGACCTGGGAGGCCGCCCACGCGACGGCGTTCCAGCTTCAGACGTCCGCCGACGGCACCGCGTGGACGACGGTCTACCAGACCACGACCGGGACGGGCGGCGTCCAGGACGTCGCCTTCACCGGCACGGGCCGGTACGTCCGCCTCCACACCACCGCCCGCGCCACCCAGTACGGCGTGTCGCTGTGGGAGTTCGCGATCCGCACCGGCACGGGCAACCCGCCCGGCGGGTCCGAGCGGCTGCTGTCGTACGACAAGCCGGCCACCGCCTCCTCGTTCCAGGACGACGGCGCGTGCCCCGGCTGCACCCCGGCCAAGGCGCTGGACCTCAACCCGGCGACCAGGTGGGCGACCAGCGCCACCACCGGCTGGGTGGACCCGGGCTGGATCTCCGTCGACCTCGGCGCGACCGCGCAGGTCAGCAAGGTCGTCCTCCAGTGGGACCCGGCGTTCGCCACCGGGTTCGAGATCCAGACCTCGGCCACCGGGTCGAGCTGGACCACGATCCACGCGGTCACCAACGGCACCGGGTTCAAGCAGACGTTCACCGTCTCGGGCACGGGTCGCTACGTGCGGGTGAACCTGACCAAGCGCAGCGGCCAGTACGGCTACTCGCTGTGGGAGTTCCAGGTCTACGGCACCGGCGGCAACCCCACCCCGCCGCCGGCGCAGGCACCGGACCCGGGCGCCCCGCTGCGGCTGGTGTGGAGCGACGAGTTCAACACCCCCGCCGGCACGAAGCCGGACGCCGGCAAGTGGCGCCCGGAGGTCGGCACCGGCCAGAACGCGGAGCTCCAGTACTACACGGACAACGACAACGCGTTCACCGACGGCGCGGGCAACATGGTGCTGGAGGCCAGGCGGCAGGTCACACCGGGTTCGGCGTGCCCGGTCGACCCGGTCAGCGGCAGCGGCACGTGCCAGTACACCTCGGCGAGGCTCATCACCGAGGGCAGGGCGTCGTGGACCTACGGGCGCATCGAGGCCAACATCAAGGTCTCGGGCACCAAGGGCCTCTGGCCCGCGTTCTGGATGCTCGGCAACGACATCTTCCAGGGCACCCCGTGGCCCGCCAGCGGTGAGATCGACATCATGGAGCACCTGGGCCGCGAACCGAACACCGCGTACCAGACGATCCACGGCCCGGCGTACTACGGCGGCGGCGGGATCGGCAACGTGAGGGACATCGGTCGGGACTACCGCGACGCGTTCCACCTGTTCCGGGTCGACTGGAACAGCCGGGGCATCATGTTCAGCATCGACGGCGTGACCGTCATCACCATCGACAAGGCGACGGTGGAGGCGACCCGCGGCCCGTGGGTGTTCGACAAGCCCTTCTTCATCCTCCTCAACAACGCGGTGGGCGGTGACTGGCCCGGTCCACCGGACGCCACCACGGTCTTCCCGCAGCGCATGCTGGTCGACTACGTCCGCGTCTACCAGTGACGGCGCGGTGCGGCCCCGCCTCGGCGGGGCCGCACCGCCCGGTATAAAGACTGGCGTGGACCGCAGACCAGTCACGTTGGAAGAGGTCGCGCGGGTCGCGGGCGTTTCCCGGGCCACGGTGTCCCGGGTCGTCAACGGGGTCGCCACGGTGGACCGGGAGCTGCGCCAGGTCGTCGAGAGGGCCATCTCCACGACCGGCTACGCGCCCAACCGCGCGGCGCGCTCGCTCGTCACCCGACGGGCCGGCGCGGTCGGCCTCGTCCTGCCGGACGAGGGCCGCACCCTGCACGACCCGTACTTCGGCCGGGTGGTCAGCGGCGTGATGCCGGTGATCCGGCCGCTGGGCGTGCAGCTGGTGCTCACCACCACCGACCCCGGCGGCCACCAGGAGGTGGTCGACGACGTCCGGCAGCGCAGGCTGGACGGCGTGATCCTGATCCACACGCACGGCGCGGACCCGCTGCCGCGCCTGCTGACCGAGGCGAACCTGCCGGTCGTGCTGGCCGCCCGCCCGCTCCGGCCGATGGCGATCACCTACGTCGACGTCGACCAGGCCGCGGGCGCGGCGCTGGCCGTGGACCACCTGGTGGACCGCGGCTGCCGCCGGCCGGCGACCATCACCGGTCCGCTGGACGCGCCCGCCGGCCAGGACCGGCTGCGCGGGTTCCGCGAGGCGGTGGCCCGGCACGGCCTGCCCGAGCCGCTGGTCGTCGAGGGCGACTTCTCCCGCGAGGGAGGGGCCGCCGCGGCCCGCCGGCTCGCCGGGGAGGTGTTCGACGGCCTGTTCGTCGCCTCGGACCTGATGGCGACCGGCGCGCTGCCGGTGCTGCGCAACCGCGGGCTGCGGGTGCCCGAGGACGTGAAGGTCGTCGGCTTCGACGACAGCAGCCCCGCGGTCGAGTGCGACCCGCCCTTGACCACGGTGCGCCAACCCGTGGAGGACATGGCGGCCGAGATGGCCCGGTTGCTCGTCGAGCGCGTCGAGCGGCCGGACCGCCCGAACGCCTCCGTCGTGTTCGCCCCGACCCTCGTGGTCCGCCGGTCCAGCTAGCCGTCCACGCGCTCACCGTCCCCGGGAGTGCTCGTGCGCCGGTCGCTCGTCCTGTCCTCGCTGGTCACCGCGTTGGTCGCCTGTTCCCCGGCGCCGCCCGCGACGTCACCCACCACCGCGCCGCCCGTCCCCGCGCCGGCCACCGCGGCGTCCCCCACCGGGACGGGCGGCCTGAGCGCCACCGATACCGCCTACGCGCAGCTGGCGATCCCGCAGGTCGAGTCCGCCCTGCCGCTGCTCGACCTGGTCGCCGCGCGGTCGGGCGACCCGGCGCTCACCGCGCTGGTGGCCGAGGTCGGCGGCGGGCACCGCGCGGAGCTGGCACGGCTGCGCGCCGTCCTCGCGGACGCCGGCGTGGCCTACCTGGACGAGCACCGCGGGCACGACATGCCGGGCATGGTCACCGCGGACGAGGTCGAGGCCGCCGGCCGGCTGACCGGCGCGGACTTCGACGCGCGGGCCCGCGCGCTGCTGCGCGCCCACTTCGAGGAGTCGGCGACCGTCGCCAGGGCCGAGCTGGCCGCCGGGAGCGACGCCGCGCTGCTCGCGCTGGCCGGCGACCTGGACGGGGCGCGCCGCGGCTACCTGGCGAAGCTGTCGGGTTCCTGAACGGCGGAACACAGCGCGGTCGCCGTCCGTTTTGCCCGGTGTGCTGACCGACGGCCCCGCCACCACCCGTTCCCCGGCCCGCGTCCTCGCCCTCTCCGGCGCGGTCGCCGTCGTGCTGACCGTCGTCCTGGTGGGCGGCCTCGACCTCGTCCGGCTCTCCGACTCGGCCCACCACCTGCGCCGCACGATCAGCGAGTACGCCCTCGGCCCCTACCGCTGGGTGTTCGACACCGGCGTGGTGCTGCTCGTGCTCGGGTCGCTCGCGATCCTCGCGGTGCTGGTCGGCCGGGGCGTGACCCGGTGGAACTCGGCGGGCGCGATCGCGTTCGCCGCGTGGTCGGTCGGCCTGACCCTGGTGGTGGTCTTCCCCAAGAACAACTGGGCGGTCGGTCCCAGCATGAGCGGCAGCATCCACCGCTTCGGCAGCATGCTCGCGTTCGTCAGCCTGCCGATCGCCGCCATGCTGCTGGCCCGCCCCTGGGTGCGCGACGCCGCGTGGGGCGCGCACGCCCGCCGGGCGTTCGGGTTCGGCGCGCTGTCCGCGCTGGCGTTCACCCCGCTGCTGTACGCGCTCCTGGTCGACGCCGTCACCGGCACGTCGTGGTGGCGGGTGTTCCCGCTCGGCTACATCGAGCGGGTGCTCGTGCTCACCGAGGTCGTGGCGGTGTTCGTGGTCGGGGTGTGGGCGTGCGCGGTGTCCTCCCGCCCACGCCCGGTCCCGGCCGGTCAGCCCCGGTACAACCCGTCCAGCACGTCCCGGTAGCGGCCCTCGATCTCCTTGCGCCGCATCTTCAGGCTCGCGGTGAGCGTGCCGTCCTCGACGCTGAAGTCCTTCGGCAGCACGGCGAACCTCTTGACCGTCTCGTGCCGGGCGAGCTTGGCGTTGGCCGCCTCGACGGCCCGGCCGACCTCGGCCTCCGCGTCCAGGTCGGCGGGCGCGGTCTCGGCGTCGATGGTGACCAGCGCGACGCAGTAGTTGCGCTGGTCGCCGTGCACCAGCACGTTGCCGATGTACGGGCTGCCCACCTTCACCAGGCCCTCCACGGACTGCGGCGCGACGTACTTGCCGCCGGAGGTCTTGATCAGCTCCTTCTTGCGGTCGGTGATCCGCAGCCGGCCGTCCTCGTCCAGCTCGCCGATGTCGCCGGTGTGCAGCCAGCCGTCCACCAGCGCCTTGGCCGTCTCCTCGGGCAGGTTGCGGTAGCCGCGCATGATCCCGCGCCCGCCGATCAGCACCTCGCCGTCCTCGGCGATGCGCACCCCGGTGCCCGCCAGCGGCGTGCCGACCGTGCCGAGCCGGTTGTCGCCGGGCCGGTTCACGAAGCTCGCCGCCGCCGACTCGGTGAGGCCGTAGCCCTCCAGGATCGTGATGCCCGCGTGCTCGAAGAACTCGCCCACCGGCCGGGACAGCGGCGCGGAGCCGGACACGAAGTACTTGATCCGGCCGCCGACGCGCTCGCGCAGCTTGCTGAACACGAGCTTGTCGGCGATGGCGCGGCGGACCTTCCACTCGGGGTGCTCGGCGACCCGCAGCGCCCAGTCGAACAGCGCCGCCTTCACCCCGCCCGCCTCGCGCATCGACGCGACCACCCGCTGGTGGATCTTCTCGAAGATGCGCGGCGCGGCGGCCACCACGGTCGGGCGCAGCTCGGCCAGGTTCGCCGCGATCCGGTCCACGTCGCCGTCCACGGCGGTCGGCGCGCCGGTCGCGATCAGGCCCACCTGGAGCACCTTGCCGAACGCGTGGGACATCGGCAGCCACAGGAAGTGCAGATCGTCCAGGCCGAGCACGCCCACGTCGGCGATGGCGTCGGCGGTGTGCAGCCAGTTGTCGTGCGTCAGCTCCACGCCCTTCGGCGTGCCGGTCGTGCCGGAGGTGTAGATCAGCGTGGCCAGCCGATCGGGGGTCAGCTCGTCGACCATGGCGTCGTAGTCGCCCTCGACGGCGTCCGGCTCCCAGTCGGGGGCGACGACCTCCACGTCCACCCGGTCCGCGAGGCCCGGGTCGGCGACCACGAGCACGCTGCCGGAGTCGCGGAGGATGTGCTCCACGTCCTGCGGCGTGCTGCTGGGGTAGATGGTCGTCGTCACGCCGCCCGCCGCGAGCACCGCCAGGTCGGTGATGATCCAGTCGACGCTGGTGGCCGCCATGATCGCCACGCGCGCCTCGTCGCGGATGCCCAGCCGCCGGAAGCCCAGCGCCTTGACCCGCACCCGCTCGGCCACCTCGGCCCAGGTCAGCGACGTCCAGGTGTCGCCGTCGCGGCGGCGCAGCGCCTCGCGGTCCGGGGTCGCGCGGACCCGCTCGCGCAGCAGGTCGGGGATCGAACGGGCCACGGTGCCTCCTCTGGAGCGACGCTCTAGAGCGGTACTCTAGCCCTCGTGAGGACGACCAGTCGGCGGGCCGTGCTCGACGCGGCGCTCGAACTGGTCGCCGAGGGCGGGCTGGACGCCGTCACGATCAGCGCGCTGACCGCCCGGTCGGGCGTGTCCAACGGCAGCGTCTACCACCACTTCGGCAGCCGGTCGGGCCTGTTCGCGGTGCTGTACCGGGAGAGCTTCGAGCACTGCGTGACGACCCTGCTGCCCGCCCTGGAGCACGACGAGCCGGAACGGGCGGTGCGCGAACTCGTGGCCCGCTACCTGGGCTGGGTGGCCGGTGACACCGGCCGCGCCCGGTTCCTCTACGCCGCGCCGCTCACCGCCGGCCCGGCCGTGAAGGCGTCGGTGTTCCAGCCGGTCGCCGCCTGGTTCGCCGCCCGCGCCGAGGAGGGCGCGCTGCGCCCCTACCCGGCGTGGGCGCTGGACCCCGTCGTGATGGGGCCGGCCCACGAGTGCGCCCGCCGGCACCTCGCCTACGGCTTCGACCTGGGCGCGTGCGCGGAACCCGTCGCCGATGCGGTGTGGGGCGCGGTCGCGCCCGTAGGGTGATCGCATGGCCACTTGGGGCGACCTAGCCGCGTACGTCCACGACACGTACGACGTGATCTCCGAGAACGAGGACGAGATCCGCATCCTGTTCAACTTCGAGCAGTTCGACGAGGACGACGAGCGGACGCAGGTGATCATCCTGGTGCGCGAGGTGCTCGACAAGTTGCACGAGTGGGTGCAGATCGCCTCGCCGATCGGGCTCGCGTCGAAGGTGGACCTGTCCGCGTTCCTCACCGAGGTCGGCAACTCGACCATCGCGTGCGGCGCGGCGATCATGGGCGACCACGTCGTGCTGCGGCACTCGCTGCCCTTGAAGGACCTCGACATCCACGAGTTCACCGACCCGTTGGCGCTGCTCGCGGGCACGGCGGACCGGCTGGAGGAGACCTTCTTCGGCGGCGACGACTACTGACGCCGGGCGGGGCCGCGGGGGACCGCCCGTGTTGACAGCGGCTCCCGGGGATGCTGTGATCCTGGCAACAGATAGGAAACTTTCCTAACTGACACGCCGCCGCCGTGTTCACCCCGTCCCCGTCCCCGTGGGAGGCACCCCGTGGCACCCCGTACGCGCTGGCTGGCCACAGCCGCCGCGGCATCCCTGCTCGCCGTCCCCGCGCCCGCCCTCGCCGCCGCCACCGCCGCGGCCGAGCCGGTCGCGCAGGCCGTCACCCAGCACCAGGCCGAGAACGCCTCGATCTCCAGGGGCCTGGTCGAGTCCAACCACGCCGGCTACACCGGCGGCGGTTTCGTCAACTACGACAACGCGGCCGGCTCGTACGTCGAGTTCACCGTCACCGCCGCCACCGCCGGTCCGGCGACCCTGACCCTCCGGTACGCCAACGGCAGCACCGCCGACCGCCCCCTGGCCATCACCGTCAACGGCACGGCCGCCGCCGGAGCCCTCCCGTTCACCGCCACCGGCGCGTGGAGCACGTGGGCGACCAGGACGACCCCGGTGACCCTGGCCGCGGGCGCCAACCGCATCCGCGCCACCGCCACCACCGCCGCCGGCGGCCCCAACCTCGACCGCCTCGACGTGGAGACCGGCACGGCCCAGGCCGGCCGCCCCGCCGACGTCAACGGGCAGCTGCGGGTGTGCGGCACCAAGCTGTGCAACCAGTACGGCAAGCCGATCCAGCTGCGCGGCATGTCCACGCACGGCATCCAGTGGTACTCGCAGTGCGTGAAGCCCGCGTCCCTCGACGCCCTCGCGAACGACTGGGGCGCCGACGTCCTGCGCATCTCGATGTACGTGCAGGAGGGCGGGTACGAGACCGACCCGCGCAGGTTCACCGACCTGGTGCACGGCTACATCGAGGAAGCCACCAGGCGCGGCCTGTACGCCCTCGTGGACTGGCACCAGCTCGACCCCGGCGACCCGAACGCGAACATCGCCCTGGCGCGCACGTTCTTCACCGAGATCGCCTCGCGCCACAAGAACAAGACGAACATCATCTACGACATCGCGAACGAGCCGAACAACGTCTCGTGGGCCGGCATCAAGTCCTACGCGGAGCAGATGATCCCGGTGATCCGGGCGCAGGACCCGGACGGCGTCGTGTTCGTCGGCACCCACGGCTGGGGTTCGCTGGGCATCTCCGACGGGCGCAGCGAGCAGGACATCGTCTCGAACCCGATCAACGCCACGAACTTCATGTACACGTTCCACTTCTACGCCGCCTCGCACCAGGACGAGTACTTCGCCGCCCTGTCGCGCGCGGCGGCCCGGCTGCCGATCTTCGTGACCGAGTTCGGCACCCAGACCTACACGGGTGACGGCGGCAACGACTTCGCGTACAGCCAGAAGTACCTGGACTTCCTGGCGGCGAACAAGATCGGCTGGACGAACTGGAACTTCTCCGACGACTTCCGCTCGGGAGCCGTGTTCAAGGAGGGCACCTGCGCCGGGTCGAACTTCACCGGCACGGGCGTCCTGAAGCCCGCCGGCGTCTGGGTCCGCGACCGGATGCGCACGCCGGACGACTTCCCGACGAGCTGACCACCACCCCGCGGGGCGGGTCGTGCCGACGCGCGCGACCCGCCCCGCGCGTCCGGGAGCGCCCAGCGGGTCCGGGAGACCCTCAGCCCACCGGCCACGTGTGCACCGGCTCGTTCGTGTGCATCAGGTCCCGGTAGGTCCGCAGCATCCGGCGCAGCGCCTCGGGCCGGTCCAGCGCCGTGTGGTCGTAGTGCCGGTGGAACACCCGTGCCTGCCACGTCGCGCCGTTGACCCCGGTCAGGCACCGCTGCTCGACCACGCCCAGCAGCCGGTCCCGGTCGTCCGCCTCGACCCTCAGCTTCGCCAGTCCCTCGTGGGCCAGCGGCAGCAGGCGCCTCAGCACCAGCTCCGCCACCGGCACCGTGCCCAGGCCCGGCCAGTAGACCTGCGCGTCGATGCCGTGCCGCGCGCCCGCCAGGAAGTTCTCCTCCGCCGCGCTGAACGACATCTGCGACCACACCGGGCGCTCCTCCTCGGCCAGCATCCGCACCAGGCCGTAGTAGAACGCCGCGTTGGCCAGCGTGTCGACGACCGTCGGGCCGGCGGGCATCGTCCGGTTCTCCACGCGCAGGTGCGGCTTGTCGCGCACCACGTCGTACACCGGCCGGTTCCAGCGGTAGATGGTGCCGTTGTGCAGGCGCAGTTCGGCGAGCGACGGCGTGTCGCCGCGCTCCAGCACCTGCACCGGGTCCTCCTCGTCGCAGATCGGCAGCAGCGCCGGGAAGTACCGCACGTTCTCCTCGAACAGGTCGAAGATCGACGTGATCCACCGCTCGCCGAACCACACCCTCGGCCGGACGCCCTGCTCCTTCAGCTCGTCGCTGCGGGTGTCCGTGGCCTGCTGGAACAGCGCGATCCGGGTCTCCCGCCACAGCTCCTTGCCCAGCAGGAACGGCGAGTTCGCGCCCACCGCCACCTGCACGCCCGCGATGGCCTGCGCCGCGTTCCAGTACGCCGGGAACGAGTCCGGCGACACCTGGAGGTGGAACTGCGTCGACGTGCACGCGCCCTCCGGCACGATCGAGTCGGCCGTCATCTGGAGCCGCTCGACGCCGTCGATCGAGATGTGGAGGTCCTCGCCGCGCGCCGCCAGCACCTGCTCGTTGAGCAGCGCGTAGCGGGGGCTGCCGGACAGCGCGCCCACGGCCAGGTGCTTGGCCTGGAGCGTCGGCAGGATGCCGATCATCACCATGTGCGAGCCGGTCGCCGACGCCTTGTGCTCGGCCTCGTTGAGCGAGTCGCGCACGACGGTCTCGAACTCGGTGATCCCGCCCGCCGTGAGCTGCCGGGGCGCGACGTTGATCTCCAGGTTCCACTGGCCCAGCTCGGTGACGAAGTCCGGGTCGGCGATCGCCTCCAGGGCCTCCGCGTTGCGCATCGCCGGGTCGCCCGCGCCGTCCACCAGGTTCAGCTCGATCTCCAGCCCGGTCATGGGCCGGTCGAACTCGAACCGCGACTCGCGGAGCATCCGGGCGAACACGTCCAGGCAGCGCCGCACCTTGGTGCGGTACCGCGTGCGGTCATCGCGGGTGAACTCGTGCCGCCCGACCTCGTCGCCCATGTCTGCTCCTCGCCGATGATCAGCGCGCGGGTACCGCGATCGCGGTCACCACAAACCCCTCCCTGGCCAGCCAGCGGCCGGTGAACCCGTCCAGGGTGGTCCCGTCCACGACCGGGTGGTCGATGAGGACGCGCGCGCTGAACGTGCCGTCGTCGGGGTTGATGGTCACCTCGGCGTCCTCGAACCCCAGCCACGCCCGCGTCAGCGGGAACCACGCCTTGTAGACCGTCTCCTTCGCGCTGAACAGCAACCGGTCCCAGGCGACCTTGTCGCCCGCCGCGCGCAGCGCGGGCATCCTGGCCAGCTCGCCGGGCACGGCGATGGCCTCCAGGACGCCCGCCGGCGTCGGCTCGTTCGGCTCGGCGTCGATGCCGATGGTCCACACCTCGCCGACGCGCCCCACGGCCGCCGCCCGGTAGCCCCGGCAGTGCGTGATGCTGCCGACGACGCCCGCCGGCCACGTCGGTTCGCGGTTGGGGCCGGGCAGCAGCGGCACGGGGGCGTGGCCGAGGCCCGCGAGCGCGGCGCGCGCGCAGTGCCGCCCGGTCGCGAACTCCTTGCGCCTCTTGTCCACGGCCTTGGCGACGTGCTCCTCCTCCTCGGGGAACAGCACCACCCCGTCGGGGTCGCCGAAGTAGTCGACCGCCGAGATCGGCGGCGGCAGCAGGTCGGTGATCACCGGGCATCCCCCTCGCGCAGCACGTCCAGCAGCGGCGCCGCGGTCCAGCCGCGCGGCTGCCACTCGCGCGGGTAGCCCAGCGACACCTCGTCGAAGCGCACGCCGTCCTTGCGGATGGTCCGCGGGATGTGCAGGTGGCCGTACACCGCCGCCGCCGCCCGGAACCGCACGTGCCAGTCCGCGGTCTTCTCGGTACCGCACCACAACGCGAATTCGGGGTACCGCAGCACGAACGTGGGATCACGGACGAGTGGCCAGTGGTTGATCAGCACCGTCCGCAACGACGGGTCCACCGCCGACAACCGCCGTTCCGTCTCCTCCAGGCGTGCCGCGCACCACGCCTCGCGGCTCGGGTACGGGTCGGGGTGCAGGAAGTACTCGTCGGTGCAGATGACCCCGGCCTCCTGCGCCACGGCCAGCGCGGACGCCTTGTCGGTCGTCCCGGCCGGGCGGAACGTGTAGTCGTAGAGCGTGAACAGGGGCGCCACCGCCACCGGGCCGCCCGAACCCTCGAACACCGGGAACGCGTCCTCGGGGGTGTGCACGCCCAGGCCGCGGCACAGCTCCACCAGCTGCTTGTAGCGCACCTCGCCGCGCGACTGCACCGGGTCGTCCTTGGTCGTCCACAGCTCGTGGTTGCCGGGCGACCAGACCACTTCGGCGAACCGCCCGCGCAGCACCCCGAGCGCCCACTCGACGTCGTCGAACTTCTCCGCCACGTCACCGGCGACGATCAGCCAGTCGTCGGGGGAGTGCGGTCGAATCGCTTCGACGAATTGCCGGTTCTGCTGGTAGGTCACGTGCAGGTCGCTCGTCGCGAGGAGGCGTGGCGGGGTGGTCACACCGCGAGCGTATCCCCGGCGGACGGCCTCGGGGAGTGACCGCTCATCCGCTCGTCGCTCCCGCGACGCCGTTCGGCGGGGAACGGGGGGCCGCGTGACGCTCGTCCGTCCCGTTCGGCGCGTGTTCCCTTACCCGTGAGCGTCCGACTTCCTAGCGTGATGGGCATCACGACAGTCCTGGGCGGAGGACCTGATGAGCAACCACGTACGACCTGTTCAACCGTTCGGGCGAACGGTGGGCGCCGAAATCGCCCGCCAGGTGCAGCACCACCCGCACCCGGCGGTGGCACCCCGGAGGACCGACGACGCCGCCCTGGCCATGTTGCTGCGCGCCCGCCAGCGCGGCGACGCCCAGAGGCAGGAGCCGTGGGTCCGCCGGGCGCCGGAAGCGCCTCCCCGCCCGCCGCACGCCGACGTGATCGAGCAGTTGGCGGTGCGGCTCGTGCCGCCGGGCCTGTGGGCCGCGGTCGAACCGCTCATCCCACCCGCGAAGGTCCGCCGCCAGGGCGGCGGCCGGGGCCGGGTGTCGGACCGGGCGATCTTCACGGCGATCGTGTTCGTGCTGACCAGCGGCTGCGCCTGGCGGCACCTGCCCGCGACGTTCGGCGTGACCGTGCCGACCGTGCACCGGCGGTTCCAGGAGTGGACCGAGGCGGGCCTGTGGCTGCGCCTGCGCCGGGTGGTCGCGGACGGCACGTCCGACGACTCCGAGTGGCTGGGGCTGGTCCTGGACGCCGCGGAACGACGCGGCGCCCGCGCGGCCGGCTAGGCGGCACCGGCCGGAACCCCCGGCCGGGCACGAGGGGTGACGGGCGTCCCGCGCCGGACCGGGACGTCCGCCCACCCGCGTCGCCCCCGAGCGGCCCGGGGCGCTACGCGTGCACGCCCGCCGAGTACTTCGGCACCCGAACGCTGATCTTCGTGCCCAACCCCTGCGCCGTCTCCACCACGAGCCCGTAGTCGTCGCCGTAGCAACGCCTCAACCGCTCGTCGATGTTGCCCAGGCCGATCCCCGCCGTCGCGCCGACCTGCCCCGCCAACGTCCGGCGCAGCGCCTCCGGGTCCATGCCGATGCCGTCGTCCTCGATGGTGATGTGCGCCTCCTCGCCCGCGTCGGCGGCGAGGATCGTGATGTGGCCCGGACCGGCCTTGCCCTCCATGCCGTGCCGCACGGCGTTCTCCACCAGCGGTTGCAGGCAGAGGAACGGCACGGTCACCGGCAGCACCTCGGGCGCTATCTGGAGCGTCACCTTCAGCCGCTCGCCGAACCGCGCCCGCTCCAGGGCCAGGTACTGGTCGATCGACTTCAGCTCCTCCGACAGCGTGGTGAAGTCACCGGCCCGGCGGAACGAGTAGCGGGTGAAGTCGGCGAAGTCCAGCAGCAGCGTGCGCGCCCGCTCCGGGTCGGTCCGCACGTACGACGCGATGGCCGACAGCGAGTTGTAGATGAAGTGCGGCGAGATCTGGGCGCGCAGCGCGCGCACCTCCGCCTCCACCAGCCTGGTCCGCGACCGGTCCAGCTCGGCCAGCTCCAACTGCCCCGACGCCCAGCGCGCCACCTCGTTCGTCGCCCGCACGAGCCCCGCCGACGCCTCCCGGCTGTAGGCCGCCAGCACGCCCACCACCCGGCCCTCCACGGTCAGCGGCGCCAGCACCGCCGTGTGCACCGGGCAGTCCGCCGTCGCGCAGGCGATGTCGAACGCCCGCGTGCGACCGGTGGCGAACACGTCCCGCGCCAGCTCCATCACCTCGCCCGCGTGGCGCTCGCCCGCACCCTCCCAGGCGACCACCGCGGTCTCGTCGGTCAGCGCCAGCGCGGGCGTGCCGAGCAGCGTCCGCAGGTGCTTGGCCGACTTCTTCGCCGCCTCCGGCACGAGCCCGGCGCGCAGCGGCGGCGCGGCCGACCACGCCGTGTGCAGCGTCTCGAACGTGATCCGCTGCTCGTTGGTGAGGAAGTCGTTGCGGGACAAGGATTTCCGCCACAGCACGACCACCACGGCGAGCCCGGCGAGCAGCACCGCGCCCACCGTCCACAGCGCCGTCACAACCGGTCCTGGCTGCGCAGGCCCAGGTTCTCCGGCGCGTGCAAGCGCACCATCACGTGGTTCACCCCCGGTGGCACCCTGCGCGGTGTCAGCAGCGACACCGCGAACATCACGACGAACCCGAGCGGCACGGTCCACGCCGCGGGCCGGGCCAGGAACACGTGGTACCACTCCCCGGAGCCGCCCGCGCTGATCGTCACCAGACCGGCCACGAGCGCGGGCACGCCACCCGCGAGCATGCCGGCCACCGCGCCGGCCGTGGAGATCCGGGTGCTCCAGATCCCCAGCACCAGCAGCGGGCACAGCGACGACGCCGCCACCGCGAACGCCAGGCCCACCATGTCCGCCACCGGCACCTTGCCCACCAGCAGCGTCATGCCCAGCGGCACGAGGATCGCCAGCACCGTCGACAGCCGGAACCCGCGCACCGACCGCAGCCGCAGCACGTCCCGGCTCAGCACGCCGGCCAGCGACACCATCAGGCCCGACGAGGTGGACAGGAACGCCGCGAACGCGCCACCGGCCACCAGCGCGCCCAGCAACTGCCCGCCGAGGCCGTCGATCACCCGGCTCGGCAGCGCCAGCACCACCGCGTCGGTGTCGCCGGTCATCAGCAGCTCCGGCGTGTAGAGCCGGCCGAGCGCGCCGTAGATCGGCGGCATCAGGTAGAACAGGCCGAGCATGCCCAGCACGATCAGCGTGGTCCGCCGCGCCGCCCGGCCGTTCGGGTTGGTGTAGAAGCGCACGATCACGTGCGGCAGGCCCATCGTGCCCAGGAACGTGGCGATGATCAGCGAGTACACCGCGTACAGCGGGAACCGCTCGCCGCCGCGCATCGGCAGCGCCCACACCTCGTTGGTGGTCGACGGGATCGACCGCACGTGCGGCACCGCCGACCCCTCCGAGAACGTCAGGCGCGACCCGGCGGCCACGGTGTGGTCGCCCACCGCCAGCGCGCCGCCGCCCTGGACTCGCTGCCCGTCGACGACGCCCGTCCCGCTGAACGGCGTGGTCTCGGAGACGTGGAACGCGGTGGCGGTGTCGAACGACACCGTCGTGCGCTCGGGGAACTCGGGGAACTCCGGCCCGGCCAGCCCCTGCGCGCCGTGCGCGTGCCACGCCAGCACCAGGAACACCACGGGCACCGCGATGGCGGTCAGCTTGAGCCAGTACTGGAACGCCTGCACGAACGTGATGCTGCGCATCCCGCCGGAGATGACGTTGACCGTCACCACGGACGCCACCAGCAGCGCCCCCACCCAGTCCGGCGCGCCCGTCACGTACTTCAGCGTCAGGCCCGCGCCCTGGAGCTGCGGCAGCAGGTAGAGCCACCCGATGCCCAGCGCGAAGCCCGACGCCACCGCGCGCACCACCGGTGAGGCGAACCGGGCCTCGGCGAAGTCCGGCAGGGTGTAGGCGCCGCTGCGCCGCAGGGGAGCGGCCACCAGCGCCAGCAGCACCAGGTAGCCGGCCGTGTAGCCGACCGGGAACCACAGCATGTCCGGGCCGTGCGCGAAGATCAGCCCGGCGATGCCGACGAACGACGCCGCCGACAGGTACTCGCCGCCGATCGCCGAGGCGTTCCACCACGGCGACACCGTCCGCGAGGCGACGAAGAAGTCCGACGTGGTGCGGGAGATCCGCAGGCCGTAGGTGCCGATGGTGACCGTGCCGACGACCACGACCAGGACGGCGATGATGCCGTAGGTGCTGCTCACGAACGTTCCACCAGCTCCGCGAACTCCCGCTCGCCGCGCTCGGCCTGCCGGACGTAGAACCAGCCGGCCAGCACGAACACCGGGAACACCAGCACACCCAGCAGCAGCCACGGCAGCGGCAGGCCCAGCAGGCGCCGCACGGCGATCGACGGCGCCAGCGTGAACACCAGCGGCAGGGCCGCGACGCTGCCGCACACCACCGCGCACAGCAGCAGCCCGAGCCGCCGCTGGGTGCGGATCAGCGACCGCATGTAGACCGCGCCCAGCTCGCTCTGCTCGTCGATCTCCCGTGACGCCGGGTACGGGCGGTGCGCGCGCGGCGCGCGGGTGCGGGGGCTCGTCACCACCACCCGCTGCTTCGGCGGGACGGGCGGATGCGAGCCGGGGGAGCCCGGGCCGGTCACAGCGGCTGCCGGTTGCGGCGCACCAGCAGCTGCCGCAGGTGCCGGGCGTGCCGCCGGCTCACCGGCAGCACCGCGCCCCCGATGTTCACGCTCAGGTGGCCGTCCTCCAGGCGCAGCTCGTCGATGTGCCCCAGCGACACCAGGTGGCTGCGGTGGATGCGCACGAAACCGGCCGACCGCCAGCGCTCCTCCAGCCCGTTGAGGGCGGCGCGGACCAACCCGCTGCCGGTCGCGGTGTGCAGGCGGGCGTAGTCGCCGTGCGCCTCCACGTACCGGATGTCGGCGAGCCGGATGAACCGCGTGATGCCGCCGAGTTCCACCGGGATGACCTCGTCGCCCACGTCGGGCGTTTTCTCCGCGGGCGCGGCGGGCGCGGGTTCCGGGGATTTCGAATCGAGCACCTCGTGCACGATCCGGTGAACCGACTCGGCCAGGCGTTCCGGCCGCACGGGCTTGAGGAGGTAATCGAGCGCTTTCAACTCGAATGCCTCGACCGCGGGTTCCTGGTGCGCGGTGACGAACACGATGGGCGGCGGCTGCGCGAACCGCGACAGCACGCGCGCCAGGTCCAGCCCGTCCAGCCCGGGCATCCGGATGTCGAGGAACACCGCGTCCACCGGCTGTCCGGCGTCCATGGCCCGGTGCAGCGTGCGCAGCGCCTTCGTCGCGTCACCCACCGCCTCCACGTGCGCCACCCGCGGGTCGCGGCGCAGCAGGTACACGAGGTCGTCCAGGGCCGGGGCCTCGTCGTCCACCGCGAGCACCCGCAGCGTCCGTTCGAGCGCCCCGCGGCGCTCCGGGCCCTCGCAGAGGGGGCAGGGGAGTCCTGAGGTCATGGAGTTCCAATGCGGTGGTCGGCGTCGTCGATCAGACCAGTGGACGCCCATCCTCACCCGCGGGGGTGGCCAGAGGCAATGACCGCCGCGCCGCCTGCGCGTCACCCAGCGTCATCTCCAGCTCCAGGAACGCCTCCTCGGCCCGCCGCGCCGCCAGCGACACCGACGCCGCCGCCGCGCTGCCCACGAACCGGCGGGTGGGCTCCTGCAACCGGCGCACCACCTCGGACCACTCGTCGGCCATCCGCGCCAGTTCCGTGAGCGCCGACACCAGTTCGTCGGGACCCCGGGGCACCCCCTCCGCGATCCGCGCCAGGGCGACGTGCGGATCGGTCGTCATGGGTTCCCCCCAACACGCTCACGAAGCATCGAAACCCGATGTTCTCGCCCGTCGTGGAAGAGGTCAACAACACGGGAGAGTGGTCTCAGTCGGCGTCGCATTCCGAAACACCGCGGAAACGCGTTCTCAGGTCGAATCGTCGAGCGCCCGGTCGATCATCCGCTCGAAGGCGCCGAAACCGCCGCGCACGGCCAGTTCCCGGCCGACGCGGGCGTGGTGGAGGGCCTCGTCGCGGCGGCCGTCGGCGGCCAGGGCGCGGACCAGGTGGGTGTGCGAGCGGACCACGCCGTAGGCGTACTCGCAGGACCCCGCCAGCTCCAGGGCGCGCAGGTGGGCGGCCACGGCCCGGGTCGGCTTGCCCAGGTGGCGCAGGACCAGGCCGAGGGCGTTGTGCACCTCGGACTCGATGCGCGGGCTGCCGCCCAACTCCTGGACCAGCGCCAGGGCGCGCTGGGCGGTGCGCAGGGCCTCCGGGTGCTCGCCGCCCAGGCAGAGGGCCGCGGCGAGGTGCGCCGTGCCCTCGGCGCGGGCGTGCCGGGCGCCCGTGCGGTGCCAGGAGGCCAGCGCGCCGCGCAGCAGGTCCACGGCCCGCGGGTAGTCGCCCGTCGCGGTGTGGCACCGGGCCAGCAGGGCCGCGCAGGTGGCCTCCACGTTCGCGCCGTCCACCGCCCGCGCCAGCTCCAGGCCCCGCGCCAGCAGGTCGGCCGCGCCCTCCGGGTCGCCGCGCAGCAGGCGCAGCGCGCCCCTGCCCGCCAGCACGCCGATCCGCACGTGCGGCCCCGCCCAGTCCGCCCCGACCAGCGCCTCCAGCCGGTCGAACGACGCCGCCGCGGCCGCGAAGTCGGCCAGCTCCAGGTTCACCACGCCGTCCAGGCCGGTGTGCAGCCACACCAGCCGGCCGTCGACCGGCCGGGCCTCGCGCAGGTAGCGCTGCGCGAGGCGCAGGTTGCCGAGGTTGCGGTGCTCGGCGGCCAGCCACACCAGCATCGACGTCTCCGCGTCGTGCTCGCCCGCCGCACGGGCCGCGCCGAGGGCCGCGTCGATGGCGTGCAGGAACTCCACGTGGTGCCCGTGCGAGCCGAAGTACCCGCTGACCGCGTCGATGAGCCGCCACGACAGCTCGCGCGGCCCCTGCTCCGCGCAGTGCTCGACCGCAGCCAGCACGCTCGCCCGCTCCGCGGCCAGCCACGCCCGCGCCACGTCGGGGCTCAGCCTCGGCGGCCCGGACACGCCCAGCTCCGGGTACAGCACGTCACCGACCTCGACCGCGGTGCGCAGGTACCAGTCGAACAGCCGCCGCCGCGCCGACGCCAGGTCCTCGCCCGCCGCGAGGGCCCGCTCGGCCGCGTAGTCGTGCAGCAGGTCGTGCACCGCGAACCGGTCCGCCCCCACCCGCTGCACGAGGTGCGCCGACGCCAGGTCCTCCAGCAGCCTGCGCGCCACCGGCTCGGGGGCGTCCAGCAGCGCCGCCGCGCCGAACACGCTGAAGTCGGGCCCCGGCAGCAGCCCGGTCAACCGGAACAGCCGCGCCGCGTCGGGCGTCAGCGCGCCGTAGGACAGGTCGAACGCCCGCCGCACGGCCGCCGTGTCGTCGTTGTCCACGGCCAGCGCGGACAGCCGGTCGCCGTCGCGCAGGTCGTCCACGTAGGCCGCGATGTCCAGGTGCGGCGCGCCGACCAGGTTCCCCAGCGCGATCCGCAGCGCCAGCGGCAGGTAGCCGCACAACCGGGCCAGCTCGCTGATCGCGTCGAACTGCGCCACCGCCGCCTCCGGCCCCAGCGAGCGGGCCAGCAGCTTCCACGCCTCGTCGCCGCGCAGCACGTCCAGCCGCACCGTCGTCGCCCGCAGCGGGCGGCGCGGCTCGTTGCGGCTGGTCACCAGCACCGAGCAGCCGGGGTCGTCGGGCAGCAGCGGCAGCACCTGCTCGACCGAGGCGGCGTTGTCCAGGGTGACCAGCACCCGTCGACCGCGCAGCCGTGCCCGGTAGGCGCGCACCAGTTCCGCCTCGTCCACCGGGATGTGGTCGGACCGCACGCCCATGGCCCGCAGGAACCGCGCCAGCACCGCGGACGTGCTCGGCGGCGGCGACGTCGAGTGCCCGCGCAGGTTCACGTACAGCTGCCCGTCCGGGTACCGGTCGCGCACCGCGTGCGCCACCGAGATCGCGAACGCCGTCTTGCCCACCCCCGGCGGCCCGCACACCACGACGGTCGCCGCCGCGCGCGTCAGCAGCCCCTCCACCCGGGTCATCTCCGCGGCCCGGCCCACGAAGTTCCCGACCGGCGCGGGCAGCTGCGACACCGGCGCCCACCTGTTCGTCGCCGGCTGGTGCAGCGCCGGGTCGCCGGTGAGGATCGCGTGGTGCACCGCGCGCAGCGAGTCGCTCGGGTCCACGCCCAGCTCGCGCGCCAGCGCCGTGGACGCCTGCCGGTACGCGTCCAGCGCGTCGGCCTGCCGGTCCGCCCGGTACAGCGCCACCATCAGCTGCGACCAGAACCGCTCCCGCAGCGGGTGCCGGGAGGTGAGCCGGCGCAGGTCGGCGATCACCTCCTCGCACCGCCCCAGCAGCAGCTTCACGTCCACCAGCTCGGACGTCACCCGCAGCCGCCGCTCGGCCAGGTTCGGCGCCTCGGACTCGTGCAGCGACTCCGACGGCACGTCGGCCAGCGGCGCGCCGCGCCAGCAGTCCAGCGCGTCCTCGTAGGCCGTGCACGCCGCCGCGAAGTCGCCCGCCGCCGCCAGCGCCGCGCCCCGCGCGGACCACTCCTCGAACCGGTGCAGGTCCAGCGCGCCGGGCGGCACGTCGAGGCGGTAGCCGGTGGGCGTGGTGCGGATCAGCTGCGGCTCGCCGAGCGCGCGGCGCAGCCGCATCACGTACACCGGCAGGGTCTGCCCGGCGCGGTCCGGCGGCGACTCGCCCCACACCCGGCGGATCAGGTCGCTCGCGGGCACGGACCGGTTCGCGCCCAGCAGGAGGGTGGCCAGGACGATGCGGTGCTTGGCGGCGGTCACCGGGACGGGCCGGCCGTCGCGGCGGACCAGCAGCGGTCCCAGCACGCCGAACTCGTCCTGCGACAGCGTCACCCGCCTCCGTTCACACCGACCGACCCTGGGACATGCTGGTGCTCCCGCCAGTACCGGAGTACCACCGGATGGCCCCCTACAGCCTCCCGACCTCGGTGATGTGCAGGGCGGCCGTGCCCAGCTCGTCGGACTCGGTCAGGTCCACCTCGGCGCTGAACCCCCAGTCGTGGTCCTTCGCCGGGTCGTCGAAGATCTGCCGCACCAGCCAGCGCTCCGGCTCGACGGTGATCACCAGCATCGCCGGGCCGCGCGCGTCGGGACCCAGGCCGATCTCGTCGTGCTCCTCGAAGTACGGGTCCAGCGCGTCCTGCCACTCCTCGGCGGTCCACCCCGAGTCGCCGTCGAGCTGACCCAGCTCGTAGTAGTTGCGCCGCGCGGCCAGCTCGACCCGCCGGAACAGGGCGTTGCGCACCAGCACGCGGAACGCGCGCAGGTTCCGCGTGACACCCGGCGGCACGTCGTCCTGCACCGTCTTCTCGGGGTCGTCGGACGGGTTCCGCAGCTTCTCCCACTCGTCGAGCAGGCTGGAGTCCACCTGCCGCACGAGCTCGCCGAGCCACTCCTGGAGGTCGTTCAGCTCCTCCGTCTTCGCGTCCTCGGGCACGGTCTGCCGCAGCGCCTTGTAGGCGTCGGCCAGGTACCGCAGCACCAGCCCCTCGGACCGCGCGAGCTGGTAGTGCGACACGTACTCGGCGAACGTCATGGCCCGCTCGAACATGTCGCGCACCACGGACTTCGGCGACAGGTGGTGGTCGGCGACCCACGGGTGGCCGCGCCGGTAGGTGGTGAACGCGGCCTCCAGCAGCTCCTGGAGGGGCTTCGGGTACGTCACCTCCTCCAGCAGCTCCATCCGCTGGTCGTACTCGATGCCCTCGGACTTCATCGCCCCGATGGCCTCACCGCGCGCCTTGTGCTCCTGCGCCGACAGCACCTGGCGCGGGTCGTCCAGCGTCGACTCCACGACCGACAGCACGTCGAGCGCGTACGACGGCGACTCCTTGTCCAGCAGTTCGACGGCGGCCAGCGCGAACGGCGACAGCGGCTGGTTGAGCGCGAAGTTCACCTGGAGGTCCACGGTCAGGCGGATGTCGTCGCCCTGCCGCTCCACCACGCCCGCCGCCAGCAGCCCCCGGTACATCTGGATGGCGCGCAGGATGTGGCGGCGCTGCGCCGGCCGGTCCTCGTGGTTGTCCTCCAGCAGGTGGCGCATCGCGGCGAACGCGTTGCCCTGCCGGCCGATGACGTTGAGCAGCATCGCGTGGCTGACCTGGAAGCTGGAGGTCAGCGGCTCGGGTTCGGCGTTCTTGAGCCGCTCGAACGTCTGGTCGCTCCACGACACGAAGCCCTCGGGCGCCTTCTTGCGCACCACCTTGCGCCGCTTCTTCGGGTCGTCACCGGCCTTGGCCAGCGCCTTCTCGTTCTCCACGACGTGGTCGGGCGCCTGCACCACGACCGTGCCCACGGTGTCGTAGCCCGCGCGGCCGGCGCGTCCAGCGATCTGGTGGAACTCGCGCGCCTTGAGGTGCCGGGTGCGCTGCCCGTCGTACTTCGACAGCGCGGTGAACACCACCGTGCGGATCGGCACGTTGATGCCGACGCCGAGCGTGTCCGTGCCGCAGATGACCTTCAGCAGGCCGGCTTGGGCGAGCTGCTCGACCAGCCGCCGGTACTTCGGCAGCATGCCCGCGTGGTGCACGCCGATGCCGTGCCGCACCAGCCGCGACAGCGTCTTGCCGAACCCGGACGTGAAGCGGAACCGGCCGATCATCGCCGCGATGGCGTCCTTCTCGGCGCGCGTGGCGACGTTGACGCTCATCAGCGACTGGGCGCGTTCCAGGGCGGACGCCTGGGTGAAGTGCACGACGTAGACGGGGGCCTCGCGGCCGTGCAGGAGTTCCTCGATCGTCTCGTGCAGCGGCGTGGTGACGTACTGGAAGTTCAGCGGGACCGGGCGCTCGGCGGAGCGGACCGTCGTCGTCGTGCGGCCGGTGCGCCTGGCCAGGTCCTTCTCGAAGAACGAGACGTCGCCCAGCGTCGCCGACATCAGCAGGAACTGCGCCTGCGGCAGCTCGATCAGCGGCACCTGCCACGCCCAGCCCCGGTCGGGCTCGGAGTAGAAGTGGAACTCGTCCATGACGACCTGGCCGACGTCGGCCGCCGTGCCGTCGCGCAGCGCGATGTTGGCCAGGATCTCGGCCGTGCAGCAGATGACGGGCGCGGTCTCGTTGACGCTCGCGTCGCCGGTCATCATGCCGACGTTCTCCGCGCCGAACGTCTCGATGAGCGCGAAGAACTTCTCGGAGACCAGCGCCTTGATGGGCGCGGTGTAGAACGTCCGCTTGCCCTCGGCCATCGCGGCGAAGTGCGCGCCGGTCGCGACCAGCGACTTCCCCGAGCCGGTCGGGGTGCTGAGGATGACGTTCGAGCCGGAGACGATCTCGATGAGCGCCTCCTGCTGCGCCGGGTACAGCGACAGCCCCCGGTCGGACGCCCACTCGGCGAACGCGTCGTAGAGGAGGTCGGGCTCGGGGGTGGGCGGCAGCCGGTCGGTGAGAGTCATCGCAGGCAGAGCATAGTGGCAACCCGGGTCGGGGGACGTCGGCGTGATCGCCGGTGGTCAGCCGGGGCGGCCGAACTCGCCGGCGCCCACGGCCACCGGTTCCGGCAGCGGCGAGCCGACCTCCATCGCCCACAGCAGCGCGTGCACCTCGGTCGCGGCCTCGCCGTCGAGGTCGGACAGGGCGGCGGTGAACCACTCGCGCGCGCCGGCGTCGTCGCCCCGCGCCCGTGCCGCCCGGCCCAGCAGGACGCGGCACCCGGCGCGCTCGCAGCGCGCGTCCGGGTCGTCGGAGTACTCGCCGTACACCTCATCCGCGCGGGTGAGGCGCCTGATCGCGGACGGCAGGTCGCCCGCGCGCAGCGCCACCGCGCCCATCTCCCGGTACGCCCAGGCCACGCCGATGCGGTGGCCGTGCGAGACCTGCCAGTCCGCCACCTCGGCCAGGCACCACACGACCTGCCCTGGCAGGTCACGGGCCAGGTAGACGACGGCGAGCGCGTCCAGCGCGCCCAGGTGGCCGTCGAGGTTGTCCGGCGACGGTTCCTCCTGGCAACGCGCCCGCCACACGCCCACCCGCCGCCTCCCGAGCTCGGTCGCCGCCACCAGTTCGCCCCGGGCGACGTGCCGGTCGGCCGCGAAACCGAGCAGCGCGGACACCTCCTCCGAGGTGGGGAAGCGGTCCGCCAGTTCGAGGGTCAGGTCGTGCGGAACCGCGCCGGACGCCCAGAGCCCGCCGACCACTCCGATCGCCGCGGAAACGTCCCCCTCGGCCATGCGTTGCTTTGCCGCAACGATTTCCTGCTGAATCGACTTCATTCGCCAGACGTTATTGAAGTACGTTCTTCGTGGATAGTCATCGATCGAGTGATGCACGTGCCCTCCGGGCGTCCAATAAGGTCTTCGCATGGCGAACGCGCAAACCCGGCGCAGGCGAAAGCTGGGCGTCTACCTGCAAGAACTCCGCAAGAACGCCGGACGGAGCCTGGAATCGGTAGCTGACCTGCTCGGTGTCTCCCGGCCGACGGTGACCCGCATGGAAGGCGGCTACACGCGGTGCCGCCGCGTCGAACTGCACGCGATCCTCGGTTACTACGGAGCGGACGAGCGGCAGCGGTCGAAAGCGGTCGGGCTGTGGGACGACGCGAGCGACGACGCGACCTGGGTCCGATTCCCCGCGCGCAGTTCGAGCGCATTCCGCAATTTCCTCCAGGCCGAGGCGGAAGCGACGACATTGCAAGCCCTGGACATGCACCTGGTGCCCGGTCTGCTCCAGACGCTCGACTACGCCAGGGCGGTGCAGACCCAGGTCGCGTCGCCGTTCGAGGAGGACGAGGAGACCGTCGAGCAGTACGTGCGATCCAGGCTCGACCGCCAGCGGCGGCTGGGTGGCGACAGGCCGCTCGAACTCCACGCCTTCCTGGACGAGGCCGCGCTCAGGCGCGAGGTCGGTGGCGTCGAGGTGCTGCTCGGCCAACTCCGCCACCTGCTGGAGATCGGGTACTTGGACAACGTCCGGATTCAGCTGGTGCCGTTCGGCGTCGGGGCGTACGGCACGAACTCCGGAGGGGTGACCATCCTCGGTTTCGGTGATGCGGAGGACCCGCCGGTCGCCTACTTGGAGCACGCCGGCGGCGGTGTGTGGGTGGAGGATGGGGAGGCGGTGGCGCACTACACCCGCATGATGCGTGGGCTGGACGCCGTCGCGCTCTCCGAAGGTGACACAGCCAAGGCGATCCGACATCGGATAGAGGTGCTTGAGCAGCGATGACCACGACCTGGCGCAAGAGCAGTCGATCGGGTTCCGGTGCCAACAACTGCGTGGAGGTGGCGCTCAGCGCGACCACCGCCCGCGTCCGGGACAGCAAGTCGCCCGCCTCCGGTGAACTGGTGTTCGGTGCGACGGGGTTCGCGCGATTCCGGGCGGCCTTGAACGGCCGCTGACCCGAGGGCCGCGAAATCCTGACTGGTGCCAGCCCTTCAGGCGGCGAGCGGTGGTCGGTGGAGCAGGTTCTGGCGTGGCCTCTGGGCGGGGTCGATGTGTCGGGGTGGGATGAACGTGGGCGTTCCGCCGGTCATGCTGACTTGCCAGTGTGTGTGGTGGATGAGGCTGTGGTGGGTGCGGCAGAGCAGGACGAGGTTCGACAGGTCGGTGGACCCGCCGTCGGCCCAGTGGCGTACGTGGTGGGCGTCGCACCACTTGGGTGGTCGGTGGCAGTCGGGGAACGCGCAGCCCCGGTCGCGGGCGTGCAGCGCGCGGCGTTGGGCGACGCTGACGGTCCGCTTGGCGCGGCCGAGGTCGAGCACTTCGGACGCCCCGCCCAGTACGACGGGGAGGATTTTGGCGTCGCAGGCGATGCGGCGGGCTTGGGCTGCGCTGAGGTGGTGGTCGCCGTCGAGCACCGCGTGCCCGACGCTCCGGCGCAGGGTGTCGTGGTCGATGGTGACGCTGATGTGCGGGCGCTCTCCGGCCTCTGACGGCAGGTCGGTGGAGCGTGAGGCGAGGTGGATCAGGTCGGCGAACGCCTCACCCCTGCGTCGTGCCGCGTCACGCGGTCCGTCCGGGCGAGGCGTGGAGAGTGGTTCGAGCATCGCGGTGAACCGCGCCCCGCTCTCGGCGGACAGTTCTCCGAAGAATTCGAGTCGTCCGCCGGGCAGGTCGCGCAGGTGCAGTGTGTCGCCGGGATCGGCGGCGGCCTCGTCCACCTCGTCCGCCCGGTCCTGTTCGGCGCGGTCGCGAATCCGGTCGGCGAGTTGCCGCACCGCTTTCGGCTCCACCGACCGGGCCGCCTGAACGAGGATTTCCTCCGACCCCTCGGGCAGGCGCAGCGAGATGGCCCGCGCCAATTCGGTCAGGTGGCCGTCGGAGAGTTCCTCCAACACCGCACCCGTCGCGGGGTGCAGGGGAGGAAGCGGCTGCCCGGTGGGGCTGAGCGAGGGCAGGAAGAGGTTCACCTGCGCCGTCCACCGCTTCACCTCCCGCGGGTCGGCGCGCACCAGACGCCGGTAGGAATCCGCGTCCAGCCCGCGCCGCAGCACCTCGGCCAGCAACCGCAACCGCCGCACGTGCAACGCCCGCAGCGACGCCTCCACCTCCGCGATGGCGGCGAACACACCATCGTCGGAAAGCAGTGCGGGCGACACGTCCATGAATTCAGGCTATTCGAACACGTGTGCCCATTTCATCACTCGACCGGGCGAAGATCGGTGGTCGCCACGCGAACGCGCCGCCCGGGCGGACCCGGACGGCGCGTTCGGAGTGCGGAGGTGTCGACGACTACCCGGTCACGGGCTGGTGCACGTGACGGTCGGCAGCGAGTTGGTGCCGGTGTAGCTGGCGGTGAAGCCGAACTTCACCGACGCCTCGGGCGCCACTGACTTGTTCCAGTCGACGTTCTTCACGATCACCTCGGACCCGGAACCGGACCGCACGCCGTTCCAGACGCTGTTGACCGTCTGGCCGTTGGCGTAGTTCCACCTCGCGGTCCAGCCGTTGTAGGTGCTCGTGCTGTGGTTCATGATCTCGACCTCACCCTGGAAGCCGCCCGACCACGAGCTGGTGATCTTGTAGATCGCCATGCAGTTCGCGTCGCCCGGCGGGTTCGTGGTGGTGGTCGTCGGGGTCGTGGTGGTGGTCGACGTGGGCGTCGTCGTGGTGGTGGTCGTGGTGGTCGTGCCGCCGCCGCCGTTGCCGACGCCGGTCTCCTGGCCGTTGCCGCCGTCGAACACGACGTCGGAGCAGTTGTAGAACGTCTCCTGGCTGTCCGAGCGGGTCCACACCGAGTAGATGATGTGGCGGCCCGACTTGCCGGACGGCAGGTTCGCGTTCCAGTAGTACTGGCCGTCCACCGTGCCCACCGACCCGCGCGACGCCGGGTTCGTCACGCTGTGGAACGGCGTGCTCTCCAGGTCGTCCCAGGCCAGCGGACGGGTCGGGCTCCAGCTGTCCTTGGTGACGTACAGGTGGAAGGTGCCCGGGTGGGCGGCCCACATGTTGTACGACCAGTTGAAGCTCGAACCCGCCGTCAGGTGCGTCACGGGGTAGTCGCCGCGGGCGATGTCGAACCCGGAGAACGTCGGGTTGCCGCCGCTGCACAGCTTGCCGTCCGGGATGAAGCCGCGGGTGCGGCCGGCACCGTCGGAGCGCAGCACCCCGAACCAGTTGTAGAGCGAGTTGGTGCCGCCCGCCGTCACCGCGGCGGAGCACGCCGGGTTCTGCGGAACGATGTTGCCCTGCGGGCTGAGGCCGTCCTTCCAGCACAGGAAGGTCCGGCTGCCCGGCTTCATCATGGCGCCGTGCGCGTTCGCCGCCGTCGGGCTGACCACGTTCACGAGCACCGCGACCAGCAGGCCGGCCACACCGGCCGCGGCCAGCGAGATCCATCGTCGGGCCGTCACGTCGTTCACCTCCTCGTTGAGGTTCTGGGAACGCTCCCAGGAACGGGACACGACTGTAACGGCGAGCGATGCGCTGTGTGAATCTTCAGCTACCCAGTGCAGCCGGATGGCGGCGGCGGAGCAGCCGGAAGGACGTGTCCCGCTACCCCCGGACGCGGGCACACCGCCTGGGAAGGCTCCCGGAGCGCCGGGGACGGGGCGCGTGGCCGGTGGGCGTCACCGGCCACGCGGGTCGATCAGGAGGAACGGATCACGTGGCCTGGTCGACGGCCAGCGCGGCCAACCGGTCGAGGGCCTGCCCCAGGTACCCGTCGGTCAGCTCGTGCGCCTCGCCGCCCACGGCCTCCGGGTGCTCGCCGCGCACGTCGAGGTGCAGCACGACGCGGCTCGCGCCCGGGCCGTCCTCGTCGACCTGGAGCCAGCCCGAGTAGCCCTCGCCGTCCAGGTCGCCCCACTCCAACCTGCGCTGCTCCGCGTCGGCGGTGAAGTAGCCCTCGGCCTCGTCGATGTCGTCACCGATCGACACCCGCCCGGTGACCCGCTCCGGGCCGCTCGGCTCGACCTGGAGCCCGTCGGGCAGCCAGGCGTCCATCGAACCGACGTCCCGCGCCACGTCGAACACCGCGCGCGCGTCGACCGGAATCCTCTGCTCGTGCTCGAACTCAGCCATGCCGCACCCGTACCCGCGGTACGGGGCGACTACACCGCGGCGGGGCGCGCGGCCCCGATCGTGGCCAGCTCCGCGCGGGCCCGGTGCGGCGCCACGGACCGCATGCCCGCCTTCGCGCAGCGGCGCACCACGTCACCGTGCTCGCCCAGCAGCCGCAGACCCCGGCGCAGCAGGAACGGCACCGGCTTGCGCGCCTCGACCACGTCCCGGGCGAACCGCCGCGCGAACGTGACCAGGGCGTTCGGCGCGAGCACGATCGCGTCGGCCAGCACGCCCGCGTCCCGGCAGCCCGCCACCAGCCGGTCGGCGAACAGGCCCTCCGCGATGAACGTGCCGGGCGCGGTCACCGTGTGCCAGCCCACCCGGCCGTTCTCGCTGATCGAGTAGACCGGCGCCTCCACCGAGCCGGTGGTGGCCAGTTCGACCACGGCGGCCAGCGCGGCGTCGGTGTGCCACGAGCCCTCGGCGTCCCAGTCGACGCGGCCCGACTCGTCGCGCGGCAGCAGCGGGTCGTCGCCGTCGCGGTAGAAGTCGTCCAGGCGCAGCACGGGCCACCCCAGGAGGGCGGCGAGGTGGGACTTCCCGGAACCCGAGGGGCCGGCGAGCAGCACGGCTCGCGCGTGAACGGAAGGTGACGGCACGGGACACGATTTTCGCACACCCTTGTCCGTCCGTGCACCGGCGCTGCTCCCGCTGTGCACCCGGTCTGGTCTGTCACCCGTCCGGGGGCCACGATGTGCGCATGGTCAGGGTGCGCGGCGTCGAGGACGCCCAGCGGGTGCGCGGGGAACTGCGCGAGGAGCGGGACGAGGTCGCGGCCGTCCGGTCCGCGCCGGGACGGCCGACCAGCGCGGACGCGCCGCGGATCGTCGCCGAGGCGGGCGACCGGATCGAACTGGACTTCGACCGGCTCGACGAGGCCCGCGCGCGCCTCGACCAGCTCCAGGACGTGCTGGTCGAGCAGTTGCGGCAGGCCCAGGACCTGGGCGAGCCCATCGGCGACGGCAAGGGGCCGGTCGCGCTGCACATGCGCCGGGCGTTCCGGGAGCGCGGCGGCGCGGTCGGCGGCGGCGTGCAGGTGGCGCTCAAGTCCTACCTGGACGAGCTGGTCGCGCTGCGCGACGCCCTGGGGCAGGTGGGCGCGACCCACCGCGCCGAGGACGCGCTGATCGCCGAGGCGATGAGGCGGCAGGGGTGAACAAGCGCGGGGCGCGGCGGGTGCGCAAGCAGCGGGTCAGGGCCAACCGTCGGCTGAAGAACTTCGGCAAGATCAACTGGAGGGTGTACGAGCACCGCCAGATGTGGGACATGGTCATGTCGGCCGAGGTGCCGCTCATGGCCACCCGCACGGCGCAGTGGCAGGTGCTCGCCTCCGCGGTGGACCAGGCCACGAACGAGGTGCAGCACATCGTGCGGCAGCTCGCCGAGTCCTGGCGCGGCCCGTCGGCGGGCGCGGCGGCCGACTCGGTGAACCGGCTCACGGCGTGGGCGGCGGACGCGTCCGAGCGCGCCTACCGCGTCGGCAACGGCCTCGACACGTACACGTCGGCGCTGGTCGAGGCCCGTGCGCGGATGCCCGAACCGGTGCACCCGACCGCGGAGCGCTGGTTCCGCGAGGGCCGCGACGTGTCCGTGCTGGACGGCGCGCAGGGCGCGTACATGATCGACCAGCTCCTCGACGACCACCTGCCGTCCAAGCGGGAGCAGCAGCGCGCGCACGAGGAGGCGGTGCGCGTGATGACCGGGTTCGAGGACGCCAGCCGGGGCGTGCACGACCGGCTGCCCGAGTTCGAGGACGCGCCGGCCGCCACGCGGATCACGCCGGACCACCGGTCGCTGCCGGTGCTCCCGCCCGTGCCCGTGCCGCCGCCGTGGGTTCCGCCCGTGTCGACGCGTCCGCCGGGGCCCGAGGTGGACGACCCGTCGCCCTCGCCGTTCCAGCCAGGCCCGCGGCCCGCGGACACCACCGCGGTCGCCTCGGCCACCGGCGGCCCCGCGGGCGGTCCCGGCGGCGGCGCGCCCGGGTTCGGCCCCGGCGGCACGGCGGCCGGTCACGGCTACGGGGCGGGCGGCTACGGCACCGGGTCCGGCGGGTTCGGGCCGGGTGGGTTCGGGCCGGGCGGTCCCGGCGGCGGCGCGCCCGGGTTCGGTCCCGGCGGCTCGTCCGGCGTGCTCGGGGCGGTGCCCGGCGGCGCGGCGGCGCGCGGCGGCGTCGGACCGGTGACGGGCGCGGGCGGACCGCAGGGCTTCGGCATGTACCCGCCGACGTCTCCCGGCGGCGCCCGCGAGGAGGACGGCGAGCACCGCAACCGCTACGACCCCGGCCTGGACCTGCTCGACGACCTGCCCCCGGCGTTCCCGCCGGTGCTGGGCGAATGAGCGACGGCCCCCGGTCGGGACATGTCACGGGCGGCTCGGCGGGCGGCTTCCGGGCGGACCCGGACGAGCTGGCCGCGTTCGCCGCCCGGCTCGACGAGGCCGGGGACGAGGTGCGCGCCGCGGCGGCGGGGTTGGCAGAGCCCGCCGGCGACCTCGGCCCCGAAGGTCTCACCGAAGCCGTCGAGCACCTCGTCGCCGAGTGGGCGAGGGTCCTGGCGGGGGCCGACCCCGCGGCGGAGGCGGACGCCCTGCGCGCCGCCGGGGACGCCTACCGCCAGGCCGATGAGCTGCGCCATGACTGACTACGCGGGGCTCGGCTTCGACCCCGTCCCCGGCAACGCGGGCGCCGTCGCGGCGGTCAGCGAGCGGTGCTCGGCCGCGTTCGCCGTGCCCGACACACCCCCCGCGCGGTGGCAGGGTGCGGCGGCGGACGGGTTCAGGACGCGGTTGGAGGCGGTGGTGTCGGAGTTGACGGCGGTGCGGCGCGCCATGCGGGCGGCGGCCGGGGTCCTCGACGAGTGGGCCACCACGCTGCTCGGCAACCAGCGGCGCGCCGAGGAGCTGGACCGGCGGGCGCTGCGGTTGCGCCGGGCGCTCGCCGAGGCGGCCGACGAACTCGACCAGACCGGCGCGCTGGCCCGCTTCACGCCCGCGCACGCCGAGGCGCACGCCCGTGCCACCGCCCGGCACGACGAGCTGAGCAGGCAACTGGACGAGGTCCTGGACGAGGCGCGCCTGCTGGAGCGCGACCACCGCGCCGAGGCCCGCCGGGTCGTCGAGCGGCTGCGCGCCGAGGAACCGCCCACGCTGGTCGCGGACACCCTCACCGGGTTCTCGGCGTTCACCGCGGAGCTGGCGTCCGTGCTGCTCGGCCCACCTCGACCGGCGTCCGGCAGGGGAGCGGCGGCGGCGTTCCGGGCGGGCCTGGGGTGAGACTCGCACCCGTGCCGGGGGTCACCCCGGTGTCGCTGGGCACGCCCGAACGCACCGCGGACGAGCTGCTCGCCGTGCTGCGCCGCGTCAAGGGCACGCGCGACCCCGGCCTGGAGGTGTCCGCGACGCAGGCCGCCGAGATGGCCCACCGGCAGGGCGCGGGCCTGCTGGCCGTCGTCGAGCACCCGGACGCGGACCCGGCGCTGCTGGTCGCGGCCGTGGTCGGCGTCGACCGGCCCGCGGACCCGGGTGAGCTGGGCCTGCACATCGACGGCCCGTCGATCCGCGACGTGACCCGGGGCGAGACCGCGACCGGCTACCCGGTGGTGATCGTGGAGCGCATCCCGGTGACCGGGCCGGGCGCGCAGCTCCAGGTCGTGGTCACAGACCCGGACCACCCGCGCGTCGCGGTGTTCACGCTGCACTCGCCGACCGGGCGCGGCTGGCTCGACGTGGCGGGCGTCGCCGGCCGGTTCGTGTCCGGGGTGGAGTTCAGCGCGCCCGGTACTGGCTCGGCGTCGACCCCACGACCTGGCGGAACGTCCGGGAGAAGTGCGCCGCGCTGACGAAACCGCAGTCCCGGGCGATCTCGCCGATGCCGCGGCCCGCCTTCGCCGGATCGGCCAGCAGCGCCTTGGCCCGGTCGATCCGCAGGCCCCGGATGCGCTCGGCCACGCCCTGCCCGTCGTCGAACAGCTGGTAGAGCCGCCGCCGGGAGATGAACAGCGCCTCGGCGACCCGGTCCGCGCCCAGCTCCGGGTCGGCCAGGTGCTCCCGCATGTACTCCAGCGCCTCGCGGCGGCGCGCCGCCAGCGCGTCCACCCGGTCCAGCTCGGCGCGCAGGGCGCTGCGCAGCACCAGCTCGGCCAGCCCCACGAGGTGGTGCGCCAGGCCGTGCGGGTCGAGCACGTGCGCGGCCGCCAGCACGTGCGCCACCGCGCCGGAGAACACCGAGCGCAGCGCCGCGTCCACCGGCACCGGCTGGAACATCAGCGGCTTCAGCTCGCCGAACCCGACCGTCAGCCGCGCCTCGGCCACCGTCAGCGCCACCACGCCCGCCGGCAGCACGTGCAGCGAGCAGTCGGGGAACCGCAGCTCGGCGCCCGCGCCCCCGACACCCGCCGGCACCGGGCAGCGCAGCAGCAGCTGGATGTGCTCGGGCGTCGTCGCGCCCCCGGTGAGCGCCGCTCTCGCGGCGGCGGCTCCGGAGGCGCGGACGGTCAGCACCCCACCGGCGACGTCCACGTGCGGCAGCCTAGCCACCTGTTGTGCCCAACCCGCCGCGCGAGCGCCGCCGGACCACTACGTTCTGGCGTCATGGCGCGACGTTCGACCACCGCGGTGGTGCTGTCCCACCTGGAGTTCGACCTGCTCTGGGAGGACCTGGGGGAGGGGGACCCGCCGTACCCGCTGGAGGTGCCCTCGCACGGCGGCACCGAGGACGAGCGCGACGGCCTGGGCGCGGAGGTGCTGCGCGCGCTCACCGGGGCGGGCCTGGCCGACGGCGACGACGTCTCGCCCGAGCTGGAGGACCTGTTCGGGCTGCTGGCGCACGGCTCGCCGAGCATCGACGCCCTGGTGTTCCGCCCGACGCCCTGGCGCGTGCTGGCGACGGCCCGCGGCTCCCGTGCCGTGCTGGCCGTGCTCAACGACAGCGAGGTGGCCCTGGAGCCCGTCACGGACCTCGTGGCCGCCGTCACCAGGGTCGTGGGCGACGCCGCGCCCGGCCCCGGCGACCCGGTCTCCCTGCCGCGCCCGGCGTTCTCCGCCGCGATGCACGCCTACGCCACCGGCGGCCACGCCGCCCTCGAACGCGCCCTCGCGCAGGCGGGCGTCACCGGCCGCGCGACCCGGGCGATCACCACCCTCGTCGACTCGCCCCGCGTCGCCACCGGCCAGCTCGCCGCCACCGGCCGCGCCGGCCGGTCCGCCGTGCTGAGCTGGACCGACACCGCCGCCGGCCGGTACGCGACGACCACCGAGCGCTCGGGCGCCGAGCAGTGGGTGCGCGTGACCCCCACCGACACCGCCGGCTTCGCCCGCTGCGTCGCCACCCTCCTGTCCACCGTGACCCGACCCACCCGCGAGTCGTAACCCCAGCCCCCGAGAGTCCAACGCCCAGGCCCCGAGAGTCCAACGTCCAGGGCTCCTGTGTTCTTCACTCGCGAGTAAAGAACACACGCGTCCTGGACGTTGGACTCTCCCGGCCCGGGCGTTGGACTCACCCGGCGGGAACGCTGGACTCGCCGGGTGACCAGGTCGGCGGCACCACGTCGGCCAGGAGGGCCATGCCCTCGGCCAGGGCCGCCTCGGCGGCCTCCTCCGCCAGGGCGCGCACGACGCCGGCCAGCTCGTGCGGCCGCATCGACAGCGCCTCCCGCTCGAAAACCAGGTCGACCAGCTTGCCGTGCAGGTCCACCACGACCGTCGCGCCCCGCGCCGACGCCTCCCGCCGCACGGCGTCCAACCGCTCGCTCAACCCCACCGTCACACCCGCCACGTCTCGGGAGTCGTGTCCTCGACCGACTCGACCAGGCGCTCCCGCACGGAGAGCCCCAGGGCGGACAGGTCACCCAGTTCCCGCTGGGCGCGGGCGTTGGCGCGGGCGGTCGCGGTGTCCACCAGCGCCAGGACCGCCCTGGCCAGCCCGCCGGGCCCGAGCCGCAGCGACCGGGTGTCGAAGGTCAGCCCGCGCAGGCCGCCGCCCGGCCCCACCTCGACCGCGATGCCGGTGTCCGGGTCGTGCGCGTTCGCGGTGATCACGGGTGCACCCCTCCGTAGAACGTGGCCGAGCTGAGCTCGTGCGTGTTGCGCCGCACGGCGTCACCGGAGTTGCCCTCGATCAGCGTCACGGTGCCGCCCGAGACCTTCTCCACGATCCCGATGTGCCTGCTGGTCGCCGGGCTCGACGGCCCGGTCCCGAACAGCAGCACGTCACCGGGGCGCACGGCGCTCAGCGACGTGTACGCCTTGCCGTTGCGCTGCCCCCAGCGGAACACGTCGCCGGTGAACGGCAGCACGGGGATGTCCACGCCCGCCTTGCGCCACATCGACGTGGCGAACGACGAGCACCACGCGGCCGTCGGGCCGTACGGGTTGCGGTTGCTGCCGGGCGGGCTCTCGCGCGTGCCCAGCTCACGCCGGGCGGCCGAGACGATCGTGCGGGACCGGCCCTTGCCGCGCGCGTTGGACGGGCGGGTGCGGCCACCGGCGCCGCCCCGGGTCCGCTCGGCCCGGCCGTCGGCGACCCCGTCGTGCTCGACGCCCTTCTCCAGGGCGCGCAGCCTCCGCGCCGCGTCCTCCAGTTCGCCGCGCGCGTGCCGCACGGCCTCCGCGGTCTCCTTGGTGTACCTCGGCTCCAGGTCCGCGGCCTGGGCGACGGCCTTGAGCAGTGCGGCCCGCGTGCCCACCTTCAGCCCCGTGTCGAGGAGCCCCGCGGCCTTGTCGAGGTACTCGTCCACGGCCAGCCGCGCCCGCGCGTGCCCCGTGGTCAACGCGCTCGTGACGCCGGCGACGACCTTCTCCGCGTCCCGCGCCGCCTCGGCGGTGGTCCGCAGCTGCCTGCCGAGCCTGGCCGAGCGCCGCTCGAACCCCTCGGAGTTGTCGCCCTTCCAGTGCTCCAGCACGGTCCTGGCGGCCTTGCCCTGGTCCTCGGCCTGGTCGGTGAGCGCGGTCGCGGTCCGGTGCAGCGCGTACTGCGCCTTCACCGCGTCCTCGGCCTTGCCGGCCAGCGAGTTCCGGTGCCCGATCATGCTCTCGGCGAAGTGCCGGGCCATCGCGCGAGCGTCCATCACCCCTCACCCCCGCCCCGCACGACGCGGCCGACGCGCAGCGACCCGGCCACGTCGTCCTCCTGCTCCCGGTAGGCGCGGGCCGAGTTCCGCGCGGACGCGGCCAGCGCGTCGGTGTTGTGCGCGACCGCCTTGACCTGCTTGCGCAGCGCCGCGCCGAAGTCGTCCAGCGCGTCCGCGAACCCCGACTGCTTCCCGATCCGGCCGAAGCTGTCGTCGGCGATCTCCCGGACCTCCCGCACGTGCCGCCTGCCGAGCGCGGTCAGGTCGTCGGCGGAGTTCCGCGTCCGGCGGGCGTAGTCGCGCAGCACGGCGAGGTCGACCGAGAAACCGCCGGCGCCCCCGCGCCCGCCGCCGCCCGAACCCCCGGAACCCCCGCCGCGCTTCATGGCCTCCACGCCGCGCCGCGCCGCGTCCAGGTGCTTCCTGTAGGCACCGTTGGTGTAGGTGCTCCACGGCGTCCAGTCGCGGCCGTCACCGGAGATCCGGTTGGCGGCCCGCGCGTTCTCCGCCGGGGAGAACAGGTCGCTGTCGGAGTCCAGCCCGAACTCGCGCCGCCGCGCCGGCCCCAGCGAACCCAGCATGTTGACCTGCCACAGCCCGTAGGAGTCGTCCGGCGGGGTGGCGTTGTGCGCACGGGGGTCGCCGCCGGACTCGGCCAGCGCGACCGCCACGGCGATCGTGAGGTCCTGCCCGCGGAACCCCGCGTCGTGGGCGTGCCGGGCTATCCGCTCCGGGCTCAACGTGCTCATGGCCGTCACCCTGCACCGCGTCCCACCTGCGCGGAACGGCCGTTGCACGCCTGGACAGCGGCACTGCACAGGGCGGCTACAGTCGAACGCGTGGACGAGGGGCTGTACGACGAGGGCTTGTTCGGCGCGACCGACGAGGAGCGCGCCGAGCGCATCGCCGCCAACGCGCCGCTGGCCGTCCGGATGCGCCCGCGCACCCTCGACGAGGTCGTCGGGCAGGACCACCTGCTCGGGCCGGGCGCGCCGCTGCGGCGGCTCGTGGAGGGCTCGTCACCGGCGTCCGTGATGCTCTACGGCCCACCCGGCACCGGCAAGACGACGCTGGCCACGCTCGTGTCGCAGGCCACCGGTCGCCGGTTCGCCGCGCTGTCGGCCCTGTCCGCGGGCGTGAAGGAGGTGCGCGCGGTCATCGACGAGGCGCGCCGCCGCCTGGTGCGCTCCGGCGAGTCGACCGTGCTGTTCATCGACGAGGTGCACCGGTTCTCCAAGACCCAGCAGGACGCGCTGCTCGGCGCCGTCGAGGACCGGATCGTGCTGCTGGTCGCGGCGACCACGGAGAACCCGTTCTTCTCGGTGGTGTCGCCGCTGCTGTCGCGGTCGCTGGTGCTCCAGCTGCGGCCGTTGACCGACGACGCGGTCCGCGTGCTGGTCCGGCGCGCGGTCGAGGACGAGCGGGGCCTGAACGGCGCGATCACCGTGGAGCCGGAGGCCGAGGACCACCTGGTCAGGCTGGCCGGCGGTGACGCCCGGCGCGCGCTGACCGCCCTGGAGGCCGCCGCCGACGCCGTCGACGGGGGCGGTGTCCTCACGCTGGCCACCCTGGAGGCCACGGTCGACAGGGCGGCCGTGCGCTACGACCGGCAGGGTGACCAGCACTACGACGTGACCAGCGCGTTCATCAAGTCGATCCGCGGGTCGGACGTCGACGCGGCGCTGCACTACCTGGCCCGGATGATCGAGGCGGGGGAGGACCCGAGGTTCATCGCGCGGCGGCTCGTGATCCACGCCAGCGAGGACGTGGGCATGGCCGACCCGACCGCGTTGCAGACGTGCGTGGCCGCCGCGCAGGCCGTGCAGCTGATCGGGCTGCCCGAGTGCGCGCTGAACCTGGCCCAGGCGACCATCCACCTGGCGACCGCGCCCAAGTCGAACGCCGTGACCACGGCCATCGGCGCGGCCATGTCCGACGTGCGCGGGGGCGCGATCGGCTCGGTGCCCGCGCACCTGCGCGACGGCCACTACGCGGGCGCGGAGAAGCTCGGCAACGCCCGGGGCTACCGCTACCCGCACGACGTGCCCGAGGGCGTGCTGACGCAGCAGTACCCGCCGGACGACCTGGTCGGCCGCGACTACTACGAGCCGACCGGCCGGGGCAACGAACGGGTGCTGGCCGAGCGCGTGCCGAGGCTGCGCCGCGTCGTTCGGGGCCAGGAGCGGTAAATCCGTTTCGGGAACACCGGCTCTCTGCCACGGTGTGGCCGTGACGGACGCACCGCTGAACGGCCACGCCCTGCTCGACTTCAACTCCCCGCTCTCCGACGCCAAGGCGTACGGCCTGATCGGCAGCCTGCACCAGGCCCCCGGGCAGTTGATCGTCGACTACGGCTGCGGCTGGGCGGAACTGCTGCTCAGGGCGGTCGAGCACCAGCCGGGCGTCCTCGGCATCGGCGTCGACAGCGACGACCACGCCATCGCGCGGGGCCGCGCGAACGTCGAGTCCCGCGGCCTGGCCGACCGCGTCACCCTGGCCCTGGCCGACGTGACGGCCTTCGACACCGACCCGGCGGACGTGGCCGTCTCCATCGGCGCGTCGCACGCGTGGGGTGGTGCGGAGGCCACCCTGGAGGCCATGCGCGCCCGCCTGAAGCCCAGCGGGACCCTGCTGCTGGGCGACGGCTTCTGGGAGCGCGAACCCAACGCCCTGGCGCGGGAGATCTTCGGCGACGCGGGCTTCACCCCGCTGCCCGACCTCGTGGACCTGGCCCTGGCCGGTGGCTACCGCCTGCTGAACCTGACCACCGCCACCCTCGACGAGTGGGACGACTTCGAGTCCCGCTGGTGCGCCTCCCGCGAGCGCTGGCTGCTGGCCAACCCCGACCACCCGGAGGTCGACGCCGTCCGCGGGATCGTCGACGACCACCGCGAGGGCTGGCTCAGGGGCTACCGCGGCGCCCTGGGCTTCGCCTACCTCACCCTGGCCCGCCGCTGACCCTCCGGCCGCCCCGCCCGGCCGGGGATACCGGGCGGGGCGGCCGGAACCCCGTTCACCACCCGTCGAGGGGTGCGATCGGCGGCACGTCGTGCAGCGGGTTGGGCAGGGTGCCCGTCCTCGGCACCGGCGGGCGGGCGGTCAGGTCCCGGTAGCCCAGGGTGATCCGGTAGCCGTTGAGCGGGAAGCGGAGGAACTCCGGGGCGGTCAGGGAGCCTTCGTCCATGCGGTCCGCCAGCTCCGGGAAGCGGGTGCGGTAGGCGTCCACCTCGCCCCGCACCATGCCCCAGAAGGTGTCGGCGGGCAGGTCGACGAGGGTGGACAGGGGGCGGAAGACGCCGACCAGCAGGGCGTCCACGATGTACTGGCGCAGCACCGGCCACGGTTTGCGCGGCAGCACCGGGTCGTCGGTGTCCGGCTCCAGGCCGCGGGCGGGGACGCGGTCGACCGACACGTTCACGTCGTCCACCAGGTCCAGGACCGCCACGCGGACGGGCAGGTGGGACTCGTCGGTGATCACCACGACGTTCTCGCCGTGCGGGTTGAACGTGATCCCGTACGTGTAGAGGAAGTGCACCAGCGGGCGGAACAACGCCCGCAGCAGGGCCGCGAACCACACCCCGGGGTCGTGCGAGCCCGTGAACTCGCGGACCAGCGGCCGGCCCGCGCGGTCCACGTGCAGCAGGGCGGCCAACGACCACGAGCGCTCGCCGGGGCGCAGCGGGACCGGCTCGCGCCAGATGCAGCCCAGCGTCTCCAGCCACTGGTACGGCACCTCGCCCGCGCGGGACAGCCCCGGGTGGCGGACGGTCACCGACGCGACCTCGCCGAGCAGCGACGTGCCCCACTCGCCGATGAGCTTGTCCGACTCCCACAGGCCCTTGAGCCACTGCGTGACGACCGGCGCGGCCAGCGTGCAGTGCGGCGGGATGCCGCGGTACACGGAGGTGTTGAGCACCCGCAGCGGCAGCTTCACCTGGTAGCGCCCGGGCGAGTCCACGTTGGACAGCGTGCGGATCGCCTGGGTGGGCAGGTGGAAGTCGGGGGCCTCGCCCAGCTCCACGACGCGGCCCAGCGCCAGCTCCGGCGCCCACAGGGTACGCACGACGTGGTCGAGCTGCCACGGGTGGACGGGCAGCCACACGTACGCCGCCGGGTCGGCGCCCGCCTCCCGCAGCACCTCGGTGAACCGCTCGACCGTGCCGGGGGACAGCTCGTGCGCGCGCACGGCCGCCTCCGACAGCGACGACGTGCCCCGGAACTCCGCCAGCCCCCGGTGCACGGCCAGCCACGGCACCCGCAGCGGGGTGCGCGACTCGGGGGCGTACCGGGCCGCGTCCTCCGCCGAGAACCCGATCCGCCCCTTGTTCGCGATCAGCCACGGGTGCCCGGTGAGGTGGCCGTCCAGCTCGGCGTGCGGCAGCGCGACCAGCTCGGCGACCGGGCGGGCGGTCGCGGCCAGTGCCACGTCCGCCGCCAGCGTCGAGGTCACCTCGGCGAGGAACCCGGCGGTGGTGGCCGGGTCCACCCGCAGGGAGCGGAACGCGTCCACCACGAACCGCTGCACGTCGTCGCACGGCTCGACCACGTCGTCGCCGAGGATGCCCGCCGCGCCCCGCCGCACCGACCCGGGCCGCACGACCCACCCGCCGAACGCGGTCCGCGACGCCGAGAACGCGTAGACCGCATCGTCGAACCGCAGCTCGTACCGGCCCGGCCCGGCGTTCCCACCGGGAACACCCCCGACGGGGGCCAGCAGCTCCTCGAAGCACAGCTCGCCGATCGCCTTGGCGAGCAACGCGGCCGAGCACTCGCGCCACAGGTCAGTCACGGTCGTCCCCCGGTGCGGTGAAGCTGGTGTAGGCGGTGTGCTTCGGAAGCGGGTACACCTCGCGGCCGGTCACCGCGTTGAGGATCGTGGCGTTGCGCACCGCGCCGATGCCCAGGTCGGGCGCCGCGACGCCGTGGCTGTGCAGGTCGGCGTTGGCGACGAACACGCGGCCGGTGACCGACGGGTCGAGCGCGACCGAGTGGTCCAGCGCCACCACGTACCGGCCGGCGTCGTCCCGCCGCACGAGCGGCTCCAGCGGCGCGAGGAACGGCGTCGCCGCCTGCCGGTACCCGGTCGCGGCCACCACCAGGTCGGTGACGTGCGTGAACGTCCGCCCGGTGTCGCGGTGCGCGCACGTCAGCTCCACGCCGGACGCCGTCACCCGCGACGACACCACGGCCACCCCGGGCCGCAGCTCCACGGGCGCCAGGCCGTGCTCCCACTCCCGCCGGTACAGCAGGTCGTGCAGCTCCTCGATGGTCTCCGAGGAGATCGCCCGGTAGTGGCGCCACTGCTCGGCGCGCACCGCGTCCCGCCGCTCCGGCGGCAGCGAGTGGAAGTGCCGCACGTACGCCGGCGTGGTCATCTCCAGCACCAGCTTCGTGTAGTCCAGCGGCGCGAACACCGGGGTGCGGGTCAGCCACGACACGGCGGGCCCGCCGGGAGACGCGTTGCGCCGCAGCAGGTCCAGCACCACCTCCGCCCCCGACTGCCCGGACCCGACCACGGTCACCCGCGCCGCGTCCACGTCCCGGTGCAGGTACCCGGAGGTGTGCACGAGCCGGTCGCCCAGCCCGTCCAGCGCCGGCGGCACGAACGGCTCCGTGCCCACGCCCAGCACCAGGTTCCGCGCCTCGCACGAGAACCCGTCGCCGGACACCGCGAACCGGTCGTCCTCCCACCGCACCGAGGTCACCGGGTGCGAGAACCGCACGGGCAGCCGCGACGCCGCCCACCGCAGGTAGTCCTCGTACTCCCGGCGCGTCGGGTGGAACCTCTCCCGCACGTAGAACGGGTAGAGCCGGTCCGCGTCGCGCAGGTACTCCAGGAACGACAGCGGGTGCGCCGGCGCGACCAGCGTCACCAGGTCGGCCAGGAAGCTGACCTGGAGCACCGCGTCGTCGAACATCATCCCGGGGTGCCAGCGCAGCTCCGGCCGCGCCTCCAGCACCACCACGTCCACGTCGTCCACCGTCGACGCCAGCGCCGCCAGTCCCAGGTTGAACGGCCCGCAGCCGATCGCCAGCACGTCGATCACCGGGTGCGCACCATCAGCAGGGCCACCTTGTCCGGCAGCAGCACCTCGCCGACCGGCGCGAACCCGCCCGCGGTGAACGAGCTGATCGCCCGCCGGTTGCGCACGTCGGGTTCCAGCACCACCCGCGTGCACCGCGGGTCGGCGGCGAACAGCGCGTCGGCCAGCACGGGCAGCAGCGACCGCACGAGACCCCGGTCGGTCATCGCCAGCTCCCCGACGGCGAGGTGCAGGCCGAGGTCGTGCGGTCGGGCCGGGTACACGCCCGCGACCACGTCCCGCGCCGCCCGGTACACCTCCACGTACAGCAGCGGGTCGCCGTCGCGGCCCACCAGCAGCGGCAGCGAGTGCACGCCGGCCAGCTGCCCGCGCAGCTCGGCGTCCCACCGCTCGCGCGGCCACGCCTGGTGCCAGAACGCGACCACGTGCGGCGCCTGCATCCAGCGGTGCACCAGGTTCAGGTCCCGGTCGGGGTCCACGACCCGCGCGTGCCACCCGTCGGTGAGCACGGGCAGCGGGGGACCGGGCACGCCGGACAGGTCGTCGGTCGGCCGGTAGGCGTCGAGGTGGGTCACCGGGCGCACCTCCCCTCCCGGGGGTGATCGGGGACGAGCGGGTTGGGTGCGTCGAAGTACACCGACTGGGCGTCCAGCGGCGCGAGCACCTCGTCGATGCCCTGGAGCCTGGTCAGCAGGTTCGCCTTGCACGGCAGCAGGTCCGCCGTGAGCCACCGCCGCGCCAGCCGGTCGCCGTCGGGACCGGCCTCGGCGAGCGCGGGCAGCGCCGACTCCAGCCGGGACGCCATCACGGAGAGCAGGTCGCGCTCGTCGGCCAGCCCCTCCACGCCCAGGCAGCCGACCACGGCCAGCGCCTGGTTGCGCAGCAGGTAGTAGGTGAGCCGGTCGTCCACCACCGCGTCGTCCACGACGGCCAGCGTGGAGGACGCGACGCCCAGCCGCTCCAGCACGTCCGGCAGGCGCGAGGCCGCCAGGTAGTAGCCCTGGTTGTCCCGGTACCGGCCACCGACCACGCGCCCCGCCGGGTCCAGCCGCACCAGCGTGTTCTGCTGGTGGGCCTCCAGCCCGATGCCGGTCTCGGCGTAGAGCCGCAGCATCGGCACCAGCACGTGGTCGGTGTAGGAGGCGACCCACTCGGCGGCGTCGAGCCGCACCACCAGTTCGCCCAGCAGGCTGCGCCCGATGCCCGGCCGCGGCGCGACGAGACCGGCGAGGCACCGCGAATCGGCGATGCCGTCGGGCACCTCGCGCACCGCCACGTCCAGTCCGGTCACCTCGCCGCCCTCGTCCACCGCGAGCCACGAGGGGTCGCGCACGACCGAGAACTCCGGGTGCGCCTTCCCGGTGCCCGCCGCGTACCCGGACTCCAGCAGCAGGTGGACCTCCGACCCGCGGCGCAGCTCGGTCGACGTCGACTCGCGCCGCGAGTTGGTGATCCGCAGGCCCAGCGACAGCTTCAGCATCACCGGCGCGCCCGTGCGGTACACCGTGCGCAGGCTCGACGTGGGCGACCAGGCGGGCCCGAACTCGCCCAGCGGCTCCAGCAGCCCGCGCGAGACGAGCGACGCGACGCGCGGTCGCCGCAGCAGGTCGTGCGCCTGCCACGGGTGCGCGGGCACCAGCACCCGGCCCGGTTCGGGGCTGCGCCCGGCCAGCGCGGCCATCAGCGACGGCGCGTCCGGCCCGGCGACCGAGCCGTGCGAGACGACCTCCTCGGCGGCGGCGAACCAGAACAGCGGGAACGACCCGCGCAGCTCCGGCGCGTACCGGGCGTTGTCGGCCTCGGACAGCCCGTCGCGGCTCTTGGGCGCGGGGTGGTGCAGGTGGCCGAGCATCAGGCGCTGCTCGGCGTCGAGGAACCGGTCGGCGGGGCCGACCGGTTCGCGCCTGCGCTGCTCCACGAACCCGGCCACCCGGCGCACCGACTCGGCGGTGCGCTCCACCAGGTCGGCCGTGTCACCGCCCAGTTCGGCACCGACCAGCGCCACCGCCACCACCGGGTCGGCCGGGCGGCCGGCGAGCGTCACCGGGCCGAACCGGTGCCAGCCGGTCGCCGACCGGTACCGGACGTCCGCCTCCAGCGGCACGCCCAGCGCCTCGACCCGCACCCGGTCGCCCACCGGCACGCCCCGCTCGCGCACCCAGCAGCGCAGCAGGGCCTCCAGGTGGGCGTGCTCGGCGGCCGACCGGGGGTCGCCCTCCAGTGCGTCAGGTCTCATGCCACTCCCTCCAACAGCCGTTCGGCGGCGGAGCCGGCCTCGCGGACCAGCGCCAGCAGCGCCACCAGGTCCGCTTCCCGGGCGTTCGGGTTGAGCAGGGTGAACTTCAGGCAGGTCGCCTTGTCCACCTCGGTGCGGCCGATCAGCGCCTCGCCCGAGCGCAGCAGCCGCCGGCGCAGCCGCGCGTTCACCTCGTCGGACCGCGACTCGTCCGCGGTCCGGTAGCGGAACACCACGGTGGTCAGCGTCGCCCCGCCGACCAGTTCGAACGCCGGGTCGGCGGCGATCAGCCCGGCGGCGTGGCGGGCCAGTTCGTGGCAGCGGTCCACCAGCGCCCCCAGGCCCGCGCGGCCGAGCGCGAGGAGCGTGGCGGCCACCTTCACCGCGTCGGCGCGGCGCGTGGTCTGGAGCGTGCGACCCAGCGTGCCGTCGTAGCCCTCGGCGCGGTCGTCCTCGGGGTTGAGGTAGGCCACCGACCGCTCCAGCGCGCCGAACGACGCGGCGGACCGCACCAGCAGCACGCTCGCCGACGCCGGCTGCCAGCCGATCTTGTGCAGGTCCGCGGTCACCGAGTCGGCCAGCGACAGGCCGTCGACCAGTCCGGCGAGCTTGGCGGAGAACAGCGCGCCGAAGCCGTAGGCGGCGTCCACGTGCAGCCACGCCCCGTGCTCGCGGGCCACCTCGGCCACCTCGTGCAGCGGGTCCACCGAGCCGAAGTCGGTGGTGCCCGCCGTGGCGACCACGGCGACCGGCGTGCCGCCCGAGCGCAGCTGGGAGTCCAGCGCGTCGGGGCGCATCCGCCGGAGCGGGTCGACCGCCACCGGCCGCACGGCGTGCTCGCCGATGCCCAGCGCCGCGCACGCCCGCTGCACGGAGAAGTGCGCCGCCTCGGAGCACAGCACCACCGGGTCGGGCAGCGCGGCCACGCCGTCGGAGCGGACGTCGACGCCGAGCCGGGCGGCGGCGGCGTCCCGGGCCAGCAGCAGCGCGGTCAGGTTGGACAGCGTGCCGCCGGGGGTGAACACGCCGTCGGCACCCGGGCCGAACCCGGCCAGCCCGGTCAGCGCCGCGACGACCCAGCGCTCGACGGCGATGGCGGCGGGCCCGGAGTCGTAGGTGTCGAGCGAGGCGTTGCCCGCGGCGGCCAGCGCGTCCGCCGCGACGGCCACGGCCAGCGGCGGCGGTTGCAGGTGGGCGGCGGCGAACGGGTGGGCGAGGTCCACGTCGTACTCGGCCAGCACCTCGGTGAGCCGGGCCAGCGCCGCGTTCGCGCCCAGGCCGTGCTCGGGCAGCTCGCCGAGGCGGCCCATCGCCGAGGCCAGCACGTCGGCGGGGCGTCCGGCGGGGATCGGGCGTCCGGAGGGACTGGCGGCGAACACGGCACCTCCGACGATGCGATAAAGGTTAGCCTTACCTCATCTACTCGGCGTGGTGGGTGTCAAGCGCTTCGTGATCGACGTGACGATCACCCCGGTCACGCTAGCCGCCGACCGCACGGTCGAATCGACGCCAAATGGGGGGTCTTGGTCGACCGTCCCACCCCTTGGCACGCCGTGCGGGCGATCTCGTGCGGACCCGCGCGGCGGAGCGCGGTAGCCTTGGCCCCCACCCACGTCTCGCCAGAACCACCAGGAGGGTCCGTGTCGCCAGGGCAGATCGCCGCGCTGGTCGCCGCCGGCGCGTTCGTGCTGCTTGTGCTGCTGCTGGCGATCCCGTTGATCAAGCTGGGCCGGACGCTGGACGAGGCCACGGTCGCCATCCGCAAGGCCCACCAGAACAGCGACCCGATCTTCACCGGCGCGAACACGACGATCACGCACGTCAACACGCAGCTGGAGCGGGTGGACGGGATCACCGCCAACGCCCGCGCGGTCACCGGGAACGTCTCCGCGCTCACCTCGCTGTTCACCGCCACCCTCGGCGGCCCGCTGGTCAAGGCCGCCGCGCTGTCCTACGGCCTCAGCAAGGCCGTCCGGGCCCGCCGCGCCGCCAAGGAAGCCCCCGGCAAGCACCTCCGGCGCAGGGGCAGGCGATGAAGCGGATCTTCTGGTTCGGCCTCGGCATCGCCGCCGGCGTCTTCGCCACCCGCAAGGCCGGGCAGGCCGCGCACGCCGCCACCCCCGCCGGCATCGGCGAGAACGTCGGCCACGGCCTGCGCGAGCTGGCGGGCGCCCTCGGGTCCTTCGGCGCCGACGTGCGCGCCGGCATGTCCGAGCGCGAGCAGGAGCTGCACGACACCGTGGAGCGCCAGACCGGTCACACCACCGGGCGGCGAGCGCGCAGGGCGAACGACTGACGCACGTCGTTCGCCTCACCGCGCCCCCACACCACAGCACTTCGAAGGAAAGCCCGTGCAGACCCACGAGATCGTCAAGCGCTTCCGCGAGCACTTCGAGAACGCCGGCCACACCGTGGTCCCCAGCGCGTCGCTGCTGCTCGACGACCCCAACCTGCTGTTCGTCAACGCCGGCATGGTGCCGTTCAAGCCGTACTTCCTCGGCGAGGCCCCGCCGCCGTACAAGCGCGCCACCAGCGTCCAGAAGTGCGTGCGCACCCCCGACATCGACGAGGTCGGCAAGACCACCCGCCACCTGACGTTCTTCCAGATGGCGGGCAACTTCAGCTTCGGCGACTACTTCAAGGAAGACGCCATCCGGCTCGCCTGGGAGCTGGTCACCAAGTCCCAGGACGAGGGCGGCTACGGGTTCGACCCGGAGCGCCTGTGGGTGACCGTCTACCTCGACGACGACGAGGCCGCCGACCTGTGGCAGAAGGTCGCCGGCCTGCCGCCGGAGCGCATCCAGCGCCGCGGCGTCGAGGACAACTACTGGTCGATGGGCGTGCCCGGCCCGTGCGGCCCGTGCTCCGAGATCTACTACGACCGCGGCCCCGAGTACGGCGCCGAGGGCGGCCCGGTCGTCGACGAGGACCGGTACCTGGAGATCTGGAACCTCGTCTTCATGCAGAACGAGCGCGGCGCGGGCGGGGCCAAGAAGGACTACCCGATCCTCGGCGAGCTGCCCGCCAAGAACATCGACACCGGCATGGGCGTCGAGCGCGTGGCGTTCCTGCTCCAGGGCGTCGACAACGTCTACGAGACCGACCTCGTGCGCGCCGTCATCACCGCCGCCGAGGAGCTGTCCGGCCGCCGCTACGGCGACGACGAGGTCGACGACGTGCGCTTCCGCGTCATCGCCGACCACGCCCGCTCCGGCGTGCTGCTCGTCGGCGACGGCGTCACCCCCGGCAACGAGGCCCGCGGCTACGTGCTGCGCCGCCTGCTGCGCCGCATCGTCCGCTCCTCGCGCCTGCTCGGCGTCACCGAGCCCGTGCTCAACCGGTTCGCCGCCGTCGTCCGCGACACCATGGGCGCGACCTACCCCGAGCTGGTCGGCGGCTTCGCCCGGATCGAGCAGGTGCTCAAGGCGGAGGAGGACACCTTCCTGCGCACCCTCGACGCCGGCTCGCGGATCTTCGAGACCGCCGCCGGCGCGGTGAAGGCCGAGGGCCGTGCCACCCTGCCCGGCGACAAGGCGTTCCAGCTGCACGACACCTACGGCTTCCCGATCGACCTCACCCTGGAGATGGCCGCCGAGGCGGGCCTGACCGTGGACGAAGCCGGTTTCCGCAAGCTGATGGCCGAGCAGCGCGCCCGCGCCAAGGCCGACGCCGCCGGCAAGAAGACCGGCCACGGCGACCAGACCGTGTACCGGGAGCTGCTGGACCTCGGCGCCACCGAGTTCACCGGCTACACCGAGCTGGCCTCCGAGGCCACCGTGCGCGGCATCGTCAGCGACGGCAAGCGCGTGCGCTCGGCCCGCGAGGGCGACATCGTCGAGGTCGTCCTCGACCGCACCCCCCTGTACGCCGAGTCCGGCGGCCAGGAGAGCGACGCGGGCACCATCGTCACCGGCGGCGCCGAGCTGGAGGTCGTCGACGTCCAGAAGGTCGCCCGCAAGCTGTGGGTGCACCAGGTGCGCGTGGTCAGCGGCGAGATCGCCGAGGGCGAGCACGTCGAGGCCCGCGTCGACCCCGAGTGGCGCGTCGGCGCCCGCCAGGGCCACTCGGGCACGCACGTCGTGCACGCCGCCCTGCGCCAGGTGCTCGGCCCGTCCGCCCTCCAGAGCGGCTCCTACAACAAGCCCGGCTACCTGCGGCTCGACTTCGCCTGGACCGGCGGCCTGTCCGGTGAGACGCGCAGCGAGATCGAAGAGGTCTCCAACCTCGCGGTCCGCAAGGACCTGCCGGTGCGGGTCGTGCACACCGACATGGGCGGCGCCCAGGAGATGGGCGCGGTCGCCCTGTTCGGCGAGACCTACGACGAGACCGTGCGCGTCGTCGAGATCGGCGGCCCCTGGTCGCGCGAGCTGTGCGGTGGCACGCACGTCGAGCACTCGTCCCAGATCGGCCCGATCACGCTCATCGGCGAGTCGTCCGTCGGCTCCGGCGTGCGCCGCCTGGAGGCCTACGTCGGCATCGAGGCGTTCCAGTACCTGGCCCGCGAGCGCGCCCTCGTGCAGAACGTCGCCGCCCTGCTGAAGGTGCCCGACGCCGACGTGCCCGCCCGGGTCGAGGCCCTGGTCGAGCGCCTGCGCGCGGCCGAGAAGGAGCTGGAGAAGGTCCGCGCCGCCCAGTTGCTGTCCTCCGCCGGCTCCCTGGCCGAGCAGGCCCTGGACGTGCGCGGGCTGTCCCTCGTCGCGCTGGCCCTGCCCGAGGGCACGGCCGCCGTCGACGTGCGGACCCTCGCGAACGAGGTGCGCAACCGGCTCGGCGCCAAGCCCGGTGTCGTCGGCCTGTTCGCCCCCGACGGCGACAAGGTCAGCTTCGTGGTCGCCACCACGGCCGCCGCCCGCGACCTGGGCCTCGCCGCCGGCAAGCTGGTGCCCGCGTTCGCCCCGGCCGTCGGCGGTCGCGGCGGCGGCAAGCCGGACCTGGCCCAGGGCGGCGGCACGAACCCGGCCGGTGTGCGGGAGGCCGTGGCCGCCCTGCGCGCCGAGGTGGACCGCGCCCTTGAACCCGGCCGAAGCGCTTCCTCCAGGTGAGGGCGCATTGAGCGGAGCTGATCGCGCCGGCGTCGACGACCCGGGCCTCGGCAGGAGGCTGGGCGTCGACGTCGGCGCGGTGCGCGTCGGGGTCGCCCTGAGCGATCCGGGTGCCTTCCTGGCGACCCCGCTGGTTACCCTGTCCCGTGACGAGAAGGCCGGTCGGGACCTCTCCGACCTGGCCGGTCTCGTCACCGAGCACGACGTGGTCGAGGTCGTGGTCGGCCTGCCCCGCACGTTGGCGGGCAGGCACGGGCCGGCGGCGGAGAAGGCGGCGGCGTACGCTGCGGCGTTGGCCGAACGCGTCGCCCCGGTGCCGGTGCGGCTCACCGACGAGCGGCTGACCACCGTCACGGCGAGCCGCGTGCTGGCCGAGCGCGGTGTTCGGGGCAAGAAGCAACGTGCTGTCGTGGACCAGGCTGCCGCGGTCGAGATCCTGCAGTCCTGGCTGGACGCACGGGCGCGACACGTGGCCCGTTCCGCCGACGAGGAACGAGCCCCCGGAGCTAAGGACGGCTCGTGAACGACGACCTCGGGTTGTTCGCCGATCCAGACGCGCGCGCCGACGAGCGGGCGCGCGGCAGGAAGAGCGCCGCCGCGGCGGCGCGTCGGGCCAAGGCCAAGCGCAAGCGCACGATCCTGTGGATCGTCGTGGCGCTGGTGCTCGCGGGAGGCGCCGGCGGCGCGTACTACGGGTACCGGGTGCTGAGCGGGATCGGCTCGTACGAGGACTACGGCGGCGCCGGCGAGGCCGACGTCGTGGTCGAGGTCAAGGACGGCGACTTCGTCTCGGCGATCGCCACCACCCTGCACGAGCAGGGCGTCGTGGCCAGCGCCCGCGCGTTCACCGAGGCGGGCGCGCAGGACGACCGGCTCACCGCCATCCAGCCGGGCTTCTACCTGATGAAGACCAAGATGTCGGGGGCCGCCGCGGTCACCCGCATGGTCGACCCGGCGGCCAAGATCACGCCGTTGGAGGTCAAGGGCGGCAACGTCCTGCACGACATCACCGCGCTGGACGGCTCCGTCACCAAGGGCATCCTGTCGATGCTGTCCGACGCCTCGTGCGTCGAGCTGGACGGCGCGAAGAAGTGCGCGACCGTCGAGCAGTTGCGCGACGTGGCCGACAACGCCGACCCGCAGGCGCTGGGCATCCCCGACTGGGCGCTGCCGTCGATCAGCGCCGCGCCCCGGGAGAACCGCCTCGAAGGACTCATCGTCCCCGGCCTGTACCACCTCGACCCGGGCGCGAGCCCCGTCGAGCTGCTCCGGAGCGTCCTCACCACGTCGCTGAACCGCCTCCAGGGCTACGGCATCCCCTCCGGTACCGGCGCGACCGGCTTCAAGCCCTACGAGGTGCTCGTCGTCGCCTCGCTGGTCGAGAAGGAGGGCAAGACCAAGGACTTCGGCAAGATCTCCCGGGTGATCTACAACCGGCTGGCCAAGGGGCAGATCCTCGAACTGGACTCCACGGTCAACTACAAGCTCGACCGGCCGATCATCACCACCAGCGACGAGGACCGCGCGCGGTCCGGGCCGTACAACACCTACAGCGCGGAGACGCGGGGCCTGCCGCCCACGCCGATCGGGTCGCCGGGCATGGAGGCGGTGAAGGCCGCCATCAGCCCCGAGGCGGGGGACTGGCTGTTCTTCGTCAAGTGCGAGACGGACGGCACGACGTGCTTCAACGTCACGTTCGACGAGCACGACGCCGCGGTGTCCGAGGCCAGGCGGAAGGGCGTCTTCTGACGTGACCCGCCGCGCAGCGGTCATCGGCTCGCCGGTGGCCCACTCGCTGTCGCCCGTGCTGCACGGCGCCGCGTTCACCGCGCTCGGCCTCGACTGGTCCTACACGCGGGTCGAGTGCGTCGCGGACGACGTCCCGGCACTGGTCGGAGGGCTGTCCCCGGAGTGGGTGGGTCTGTCGGTGACCATGCCGGACAAGCGCGCCGCGCTGGCGGTGGCGACGTCCGCGACGTCCCGGGCGACCCTCGTGGGCGCCGCGAACACCCTGGTCCGCGCCGAGGGCGGCTGGCGCGCCGACTGCACCGACGTGGACGGCGTGCTGGGCGCGCTGGGCGCGGCGTGCGGCTTCACCTCCGGCACGCGCGCCGTGCTGCTGGGCGCGGGTGGCACAGCCACGGCCGCGCTGGTCGCCCTGGGCTCGGTGGGCGTGCGCGCGGTGACCCTCGTCGTGCGGTCGGTGTCGCGGGCGGCGGAGGCGGAGGCCTGCGCGGCGCGCCTCGGCGTGGCGCTCGACGTGGTGACGTGGGACGGGGCCGACTTCGCCGCCCTGGCCGCGTCGTCGGACGTGCTGGTCAGCACCGTGCCGCCGGAGGCCACCGGACCGGTCGCGGACGCCCTGGCCGAGTCGCCGTGCGTCCTGGACGTCGTCTACCACCCGTGGCCGACGCCGCTGGCGTCCGCGGTGGAGAAGCGCGGCCGCACCGTGGCGACCGGTTTGGACATGCTGCTGCACCAGGCGTTCGGCCAGTGCGAGCAGTTCACCGGCCTGCCCGCGCCGCGCGAGGAGATGCGCCGCGCGCTGCGCGCGGCGACCGGCGACGTGCTGCCGCTGCCGCTCTAGCGGCCCGGTCCGCGGGGTCGGTCGACCCGGGACCGCTCCAGGTCGGCGAGGATCGCGTCGGCGGTCTGCCCGGGCGTCAGGTCGGTCGTGTCCGGCCACCACCCGATCCAGGGCGTGCCCTCGCGCAGCCCGCGGTCCAGGTCCGCCACCGTCCACGCCCCGTACCCGCTCCTCGGTCGCGCGGCCTCGTGGGCGGCCACCGCCTCGGGCGAGGGGGCACCGCCCGCACGACCGGTGCGCGCGGTGCCCCCGTGGGTGGATCAGCCCTCGTCGAGGTCGGTGGCGATGATCTCCGCGATCGCCTCCAGCGCGGCGTCCGCGCCGTCGCCGTCCGCCGCCAGCACGACCTCGTCGCCGTGCATCGCGCCGAGCGTCATCAGGCCCAGCACGCTCGCCGCCTCGACCGGTTGGCCGTCGTCCTTGCGGATGGTGACCTTGACCGGTTGTCCTGCCGCCGCCTTGGCCAGCAGCGCCGCCGGCCGCGCGTGCAGCCCGACCTTGCTCGCCACGGTGACCCGTCGCTCAGGCATTCCTGTCTTCTCCGTTGTCCTCGTCGGTGCGGGCACGGCCCTTCCGGGGGCGGTCCCGCACGGCACCGGCCGGCTCGACCGCGCTCTGGTCGGCCTCGGGGTCCTCGTCGGCGTCGCGGCCCGGGGTCTTCAGGTTCCACTTGGTGATGACGAAGCGGAACAGGAAGTAGTAGATCACCGCGTAGATCGCGCCCAGCAGGAGGATCAGCAGCGGCTTGGTCGCGATGTTGAAGTTCAGCACGTAGTCGATGGCGCCCGCGGAGAACCCGAACCCGTCGTGGATGCCCAGCGCGTTGCTGACGGCCAGCGACGTGCCGGTGAGGAACGCGTGGATCAGGTACAGCGGCCACGCCACGAACATGAACGCGAATTCCAGCGGCTCCGTGACGCCGGTGATGAACGCGGTCAGGGCCGCCGAGCCCATGATGCCGGCGATGATCTTCTTCTGGCCCGGCCGGGCGGTGTGCACGATGGCCAGCGCCGCCGCCGGGAGGGCGAACATGAAGATCGGGAAGAAGCCGGTCTGGAACGTGCCCGCGGTCGGGTCCCCGGCGAGGAAGCGGGGGATGTCGCCGGTCTTGCCCTCGAACTCGCCGAACTGGAACCACAGCACGTTGTTGACGATGTGGTGCAGGCCGAGCGGGATCAGCAGCCGGTTGACGAAGCCGTAGAGGCCCGCGCCGACGATCGTGCTGCCGGTGATCGCCTCGCCGACGTTCTCCAGGCCGGCCGCGAAGACCGGGTACACCAGGCCCATCAGCACGCCGATGACGACCACGACGCCCGCGACCAGGATCGGCACGAACCGCCGGCCGCCGAAGAACGCCAGGTACGGGGGCAGCTTGATGCGGTGGTACTTCTGCCACAGCACGGCGGTGAGCAGACCCACGACGATGCCGCCGAGGACCTTGTAGTCGATCAGGTTCGCCTTGGCGGCCGGGTCGTCCGGCTGGTCGAGGACCAGGGGCGACATCGCCTTGAACACGCCCTGGAGCACCACGTAGCCGACCACCGCGGCCAGACCGGTGGACCCGTCGCCGCGCCGGGCGAAGCCGACCGCGATGCCGACCGCGAACAGCAGCGGCAGGTTGGCGAACAGCGAGTCGCCCGCGTTGCCGATGACCGTCGCGACCTTGTTCCAGCCGAGGCCGTCCTCGCCCAGCATGTCGGGCTGGCCGAGTCGCAGCAGGAGAGCGGCCGCGGGCAGCACGGCGATCGGCAGCATGAGGCTGCGACCGAAGCGCTGCAACGCGGCCAGTCCCTTGATCTCACGACCGCCGGTCGCCTGAGGGGCGCTGGCGCTCATGGGGTACCTCCCTTGTGGGAACGGTGCGGTCCGGACTCCGGGTCGGTCCGGTCCAGTTGCATGGTCACCTGGTAGAGATCGCCCCGGTACCAGGACGTCATGTCCTCGACGGGCCTGCCCCGGGAGCCGGCGACCCTGCGGAAGACGAGCAGCGGGGAGCCCGTGCGGACGCCCAGCAGCTTCGCGGTCTCGGGGTCCGCGCCCTCGGCCCACACCGTCTGGCCGGCGTGGTCGAGCTGGACCCCGTAGGTGTCGGCGATCAACGCGTAGAGCGAGGTCGTCAGGTCGTGGCCGTGCAGCCCCGGTACGACCCGGGGGCTGTACCAGCCGCGTTCGACGGCCAGCGGCACGCCGTCGGCGCGGCGCAGGCGCACGAGCCTGCACGCGCGTTCGTGCTGCCCGAGGCCGAGGGCGGCGGACGCCGCGGGCGGTGGTTCCTCCTCGCCGCACGACAGCACCTCGGTCGCCGGGCTCAACCCGCGCCTGCGCATGTCGTCGGTGAAGGACTCCAGGTACAGCTGCACGTCCATCCGGCGGCGGGCGGTGAACGTGCCCCGGCCTTTCGCCCTGGTCAGGAGTCCTTCGGCGACGAGCTGCCCGACGGCGGCGCGGACCGTGATGCGGGAGACCCGGTACTGCCGGGCCAGGTCGCGCTCGGACGGGATGGGCGAACCGGGGGGCAGCTCCTGCTCGGCCGCGCGCCGCAGGATGTCGCGGAGCTGGGCGTGCTTGGGCTTGGGCCCGTCGACGATCTCCGCGCGGTCCACGACACCTCCCCCGACGCTCGCGGGTCCGGACCGAGATTGGTACTTTCCGGTCTAGACCAGTTGGTGCGGGGAGGATGCTCCGCGCGCCGGCCGGGTGTCAACCGCCGTTACGGGACCGTGCCCGAGCGGTGGCACCCTCAGGACCTGTTGCCCTCGGGACAGGTGTCGAGAGAGGACTTGAAGTGGCGGACGACAAGGCTGTGAAGATCCTCGCCGCGCTCGGCGGCGCGGACAACATCGTGGAGATCGAGCCCTGCATCACGCGCCTGCGCTGTGAGTTGGAGGACGGTTCCCTGGTCGACGAGAAGGCCCTGAAGGGCCTGGGCGCGCACGGCGTGATGCGGTCCGGCAACGTCGTCCAGGTCGTCGTGGGGCCGGAGGCGGACACGATCGCCAGCGACATCGAGGACCTGCTGTGACGCTGCGCGTGACGAGCCCGGTCAGCGGGCGCGCGGTGCCGCTGTCGGAGGTGCCCGACCCGGTGTTCGCGCAGGCCATGGTCGGGCCGGGCGTCGCGGTCGAGCCCGACCGGGTCGCCGCGGACGTGGTGTCCCCGGTGGACGGCGTGGTCGTGACGCTGCACCCGCACGCGTTCGTCGTGGCGACGGAGGACGGCGCGGCGGTCCTGGTGCACCTGGGCATCGACACGGTGAAGCGCAAGGGCGAGGGCTTCACGCCGCACGTGGTCAAGGGCGAGACCGTCCGCGCCGGCCAGCCCGTCGTGAGCTGGGACCCGGCCGAGGTCGAGGCCGCCGGGTTCGCCCCGATCTGCCCGGTCATCGCGCTCGACGCGACGCCCGAGGCGCTCGGCGACCGGGCCGGCGGTCCGGTCGCGGTGGGGGACGCCCTGTTCTCCTGGCAGCGCTGAACCCCGCGGCCGGTGGACGGGCTCGGGTGAACGGACCGTTCACCCGAGCCCGTCCTTGAACCGCTCCCGCGCCCCGCGCACCCTGGACGCATGATCACCTCGTCGTCCGGCTCGCACCCCCTCACCCCCCTGGTCCGCTTCCTCCGCTCCGCTCCCGCGACGGCGGTGGTCCACTGGGCGTGGTGCACGGCGGCCCTGTGCTGGGCCAGCGCCCTGCTCGTCCCGCCCCGGTGGCTGCCGGTGGCGCTCCCGCTCTGCGCGCTGGCCGTGGCGCTGTCCACGGTGGACCTGCGCCACCGCCGGCTGCCCGACGCGCTGACGCTGCCCGCGTACCCGCTGCTGGGCGCCGGCCTGTGGTGCTCCGGCGCCGACCCGCCGCGCGTCCTGCTCGGCGGGGCCGCGTTCTTCGCCGTGCACCTGGCCGTGCGGCTGCTCGCGCCGTCCTCGATGGGCGGTGGGGACGTGAAGCTGTCGGGTGCGCTGGGCGCGGTGCTGGCCTCGGTGTCGTGGTGGGCCCTGCCCGGCGCGCTGGTGGTGGCGAGCGCGGTGACCCTGGTGCTCGCGCGGTGGTTCCGGGAGGGCGGTGTGCCGCACGGCCCGGGGCTGCTGGCAGCCACCTGGCTGGCGGTGGCGGTGGGAGGTTGACCCGACCCGGCGTCCACCTGTCGGGACGCGGCCACGGTCGCTGACCTGCGCACACCCCCGCTCCGACGCTGTGGAAGGATTCACGCGTGCTGCGCTGGATCACCGCTGGTGAGTCTCACGGGCCCGCTCTCGTCGCCGTGCTGGAAGGCATGGTCGCCGGGGTCGAGGTCACCACTGCCGACCTGACCGCCCAACTGGAGCGCCGCCGACTCGGTTTCGGGCGGAGCCCGCGCATGGGGTTCGAGGCCGACGAGGTGGAGGTCCTCGGCGGCGTCCGCCACGGGCTCACCCAGGGCGGCCCGATCGCGGTCCGGATCGGCAACACCGAGTGGCCGAAGTGGCAGAAGGTGATGTCCCCCGACCCCGTCGACCCGTCCGAGCTCAAGCCCACCGGCCGCAACGAGGCGCTGACCCGGCCCCGGCCCGGCCACGCCGACCTGCCCGGCATGCAGAAGTTCGGCTTCGACGAGGCGCGCCCCGTGCTGGAGCGCGCCAGCGCCCGGGAGACCGCGGCCCGCACCGCGCTGGGCACCGTCGCGCGCCACTTCCTCAAGCAGGTGTTCGACGTGGACGTGATCAGCCACGTCGTGTCGATCGGCGGGGCCGCCACGCCGGAGGACGCCGCCGTGCCCGGCCCCGGCGACCTGGCCGCGATCGACGCGAGCCCGGTCCGCGCGTTCGACGCGCGCGGCACGGACGCGATGGTCGCCGAGGTCGAGGCGGTCAAGGAGGCCGGCGACACGGTCGGCGGCGTCATCGAGGTCATCGCCTACGGCCTGCCGCCGGGCCTCGGCTCGCACGTGCACTGGGACCGCCGGCTGGACGCGCGGCTCGCGGGCGCGCTGATGGGCGTGCAGGCGATGAAGGGCGTGGAGGTCGGCGACGGCTTCACCACCGCCCGGCGCTGGGGCAGCCGGGCGCACGACGAGATCGACCGCGGCACCGGCCCGAAGGGCGTCACCCGCCGCTCCAACCGGGCGGGCGGCCTGGAGGGCGGCATCACCAACGGCGAGCCGCTGCGCGTGCGCGTCGCCATGAAGCCGATCTCCACCGTGCCGCGCGCCCTGTCCACCGTGGACGTCCGGACGGGAGAGCCCGCCGTCGCCATCCACCAGCGCTCGGACGTGTGCGCCGTGCCGCGTGCGGGCGTGGTGCTGGAGTCGGTGGTGGCGCTGGTGCTCGCGGAGGCGGCGCTGGAGAAGTTCGGCGGCGACTCGATCGCCGAGACCAAGCGCAACGTGGCCTCCTACCTGGAGGCCCTCGAAGCCCGGTGGGCGGGGCTGTGAGCCCCCGGTTCGTCGTCCTCGGCCCGCCCGGCGCGGGCAAGACGACGGTGGGGCGGCTCCTCGCCGAACGGCTCGGCGTGACCTTCCGGGACACCGACGACGACGTCGTCGCCGCCGCGGGCAAGCCGATCTCCGACATCTTCACCACCGACGGCGAACCCGCGTTCCGGGCGCTGGAGGAGCGGGCCGTCGCCGCCGGGCTGGCCGACCACGACGGGGTGCTCGCCCTGGGCGGCGGCGCCGTGCTGTCCGCGGCCACCCGGGAACGCCTCGCCGGCCACACCGTGGTGTTCCTCGGCGTCGGCACGGCCGAGGGCGTGCGGCGCACCGGCCTGTCCACCGCCCGGCCGCTGCTGGCCGGGGTGAACCCGCGCTCGACGTTCAAGGCCCTGCTCGACGCCAGGTTGCCGCTGTACCGGGAGGTGGCCACGATCGAGGTGCTCACCGACGACCTGGCCCCGGAGCGCGTGGTCGACGCCGTGCTCGACCGCAGTGGCTGAACCGGCGGGGCCGACCGCGGTGCGGCCACGCGCCCGAGGCGGTCGTGGTCGAATGGTGAGCGACGAAGGGGAGTGGTGATGGGCGATCCGGTGCGCATCCGCGTGGCCGCGGAACGACCGTACGACGTGGTGGTGGGCCGGGGCCTGCTGGGCGACCTGGTCGAGACCCTGCGAGGCGCGGCGAAGGCGGCGATCGTCCACACACCCACGCTCGCCGAGACCGCCGAGGCGGTCCGGGAGGAACTGGAGGCCGCGGGCGTCGAGGCGCACCGGGTGGAGGTGCCCGACGCCGAGGACGGCAAGGACCTGCGGGTCGCCGGGTACTGCTGGGACGTGTTCGGGCGCATCGGCCTGGGCCGGACCGACGCCGTCGTCGGGCTCGGCGGCGGCGCGGTGACCGACCTCGCCGGGTTCGTCGCCTCCACGTGGATGCGCGGTGTTCGGCTGGTGCACGTGCCGACGACCCTGCTCGGCATGGTCGACGCCGCGGTGGGCGGCAAGACCGGCATCAACACCGACGCGGGCAAGAACCTCGTCGGCACGTTCTACGAGCCGGCCGCCGTCCTCGTCGACCTGGCCACGCTGGAGACGCTGCCCCGCAACGAGCTGGTCGCCGGCATGGCCGAGGTGGTCAAGGGCGGGTTCATCGCCGACCCGGTGATCCTCGACCTCGTCGAAGCCGACCCGGCCGCCGCGCTCGACCCGGCGGGCGACGTCATCGAGGAGCTGGTCCGCCGCAAGATCCAGGTCAAGGCCGACGTGGTGTCCGCCGACCTGCGCGAGTCCGGCCTGCGGGAGATCCTCAACTACGGCCACACGCTCGGCCACGCCATCGAGCGCCGCGAGCGCTACCGCTGGCGGCACGGCGCGGCGGTCAGCGTCGGCCTGGTGTTCGCCGCCGAACTCGCCCGCCTCGCCGGGCGGCTGGACGACGCCACCGCCGACCGCCACCGCTCGATCCTGTCCTCGCTCGGCCTGCCCACCGGCTACGACCCGGACGCCCTCGGGCAACTCCTGGAGGGCATGCGCAGCGACAAGAAGAACCGCGCCGGCGTGCTGCGCTTCGTCGTGCTCGACGGACTGGCCAAGCCCGGCCGCCTGGAGGGCCCGGACCCGGCGCTCATCGCCGCCGCGTACTCCGCGGTCGCCACCGAGGGCAGGTCCGGCGGGGGCGTGCTGCTGTGAAGGTGCTGGTGCTCAACGGCCCCAACCTCGGCCGCCTCGGCACGCGCGAGCCGGACGTGTACGGCCGCACCACCTACGCGGACCTCGTGGAGCTGTGCGAGGCGACCGGCCGCGAGCTGGGCGTCGAGGTCGAGGTCCGGCAGACCGACTTCGAGGGCGAGATGCTCGGCTGGCTGCACGGGGCGGCCGACGAGGGCCTGCCTGTGGTGCTCAACCCGGCGGCGTGGACGCACTGCTCGGTGGCCGTGCGCGACGCGTGCTCCCAGCTCACCGCGCCGCTCGTCGAGGTCCACATCTCGAACGTGCACAAGCGCGAGGAGTTCCGCCGGCACAGCTACATCTCCGAGGTCGCCGAGGGCGTCATCGCGGGACTGGGCGTGGACGGCTACGCCCTCGCGATCCGGCACCTGGCCGCCACGGCGTGAGCGCGGGAGTTTCGAAGTCGAGTTGGTCGCCTCGGGCGGGTGACACTCGTACGTAGTACGGGCTCTCTAGACTGAACCGGAGCCGGGTGCCGCGCGTCTTCCCGGTGTCCGATCCCGCCGCAGAAGTGGAGACCCGTCCCGCATGCGCAGTCCCGTCGTGGGAGCGAGGCTGCTCGGCTCCGCGCTCGTCGCCGCACTGCTGGCCGCCTGCACGCCGATCGCCGCCGACCCCGCGCCCGCCACGCCGGGGTCCGCCGCCACCGGGGCCCCCGGGTCGGTCGCGGCCGGCGACGCACCGCCCGGCGCGGCGTCCACGCCCACGCCCGCCGCCCCGACACCGGTGGCGCTCGCCACCGACCGCGGCAGGCAGGGACCCGGCGTGGTCGCCTCCGGCGGCGACTCGCCCTACAACTACGGCCCGACGGTCGTGCTCGACGGCGGCCGGCACCGCATGTGGTGGTGCGGCCAGCTGCAGGCCGCGGCACCCGCGGGAGACGACATCCTCTACGCCGAGGCCGCGTCGGCCGACGGCCCGTTCGCCGCGCCCGGCGGCGGACCCCCCGTCCCCGTGCTCTCGGGCAGCGTTGGCGGCTTCGACGGCATGCACACCTGCGACCCGTCGGTGATCCGCGTCGCCGGCACCTACTACCTCTACTACACGGGTGCGGCCGGGGACCACGCGCACGGCAACGCCATCGGCGTCGCCACCAGCACCGACGGCCTGACGTGGACCCGCGCGGCGGGGGGCGCCCCGATCCTGAGCCCGTCCTACGACCGCACGCGCGAGAACACCTACGGCGCGGGCCAGCCGTCGGCGCTGTGGCTGGACGGCTGGTTCCACCTGATGTTCACCGACACCACGGGCGCCGCCGCCGGGTGGAACGGCGCGGGCCAGTTCGTGCTGCGGTCCAAGGACCCGCTGTTCGCCTCGGGCGTGCAGGCACTCGGGGAGGGGGGCTTCGCCCCCGTCGCCGGCACCCGCGTACCGCGCACCCGGTCGGTGGTGGACGCGTTCAGCGCCGACCTCGTGTACGTCGACGCGCTGCGGGCGTTCGCCATCGCCCACGAGACCGAGCACGGCACGACGCTGACGTTCTGGAACCGCGAGTTCACCGCCAACCCGCACCCGCCGGTGCTGGTGCCCGGACCGTGGAAGGAGGGGCCCGGCCTGGTCCGCACGGCGATCGGCCACGCGCCCCTCGCGGCCGGGGACCCGTGCGGCCGGATCCCGTTCGACCTCGTCCGCGCCACCGCCCTCGACCCGCGCTCCGCCGCGCCGACCGACCTCGCCCACTTCGGCCTCGACGTCGCGGGCGCGCCCGGCTGCGCCAACGAGGACGCGGCGCGGGTGCTGGAGGGGTTCGCCGTGCCGTCACCGGAGAACACCGTCGACCTGGTGAGCGGCGGCGAGGTGGTGCGCGTCGAACGGCGGTCGGTGGCCGACCGGCTGGCCACCCGCGTGCTCGACCGGCGCCCCCCGGTCGTGGACGGGATGGAGGTCGTCGCGCGCATCCCCGCCGGCGTGCGGGCGCTGCGCGCCCCGGACGGCCGGATCGGGCTGCTGCTGGCCGACGCCCGCCTGTGGGTGATCTCCTCGGCCGAGGTCGCGGCGCTCAACTCCTCACCGGTCGCCGACGTGTCGCAGACCGCCTGGGACGCCCACGCCAAGGCCAACGACCCGAAGCGCTAGGACCGGCCGGCCGGGGTCGTGCCCCGGTGCGGGCCGTCCGCGCGCTGCTCGCCGGACCCGACCTCGCGGGGCTGCGGCAGCGCGCCGCCGACGGCCAGGCCGACCACCGCGGTCGCCATCACCAGCAGCGCGGTGAACGCCGCGCCGCCGGTCAGCGCCGGGCCGAGCGCCTCCAGACCCGTCCGGTCCACCCACGACCGGCCCACCACGCCCACCAGTCCCGCCAGCGGCCCGGCGACCAGCCCGGCGAAGAACCACACCATCCCCCGGTCCTCCAGCCCGCGCCACGCGTCGAGCGCGGCCCACAGCAGGCCGATCACCACGAGCAGGCCCAGCGCGATGTACCGGACGGAGGACGCCGCCCCGGGGCTGTGCACCTCGACCGCCGAGGTGCCGACCTGCACCCCGCCGTGGACCAACCCCGTCCAGGAACCCCTGGCCAACCACGCGCGCATGGCCCCAGCGTAAGCCGACCGGTTCGACCGATCGAGCGATCTAGTGGAGTGCCGCGGCCTCGCAGGCGGCCGGGCGGCCGGGCGGCGGGTACGGCGAGCGGTTCCCGCACGGCCTCGGCCACGGCGCCGGCCTGGAGATCCACGAGGCTCCAGCACTCCCGAAGGCGGGTGCCGGTACACTTCTGCCCGGTATGGCGGTCACCGTCGAGCCCGGTGCGCACCCGGCCGGGAGGGGTGGTGTCCGCATCGAGGACACGCTCGTGGTGCGCGCAGGCGCCCCGCAGCTCCTCACCCCGACCACGAAAGAGCTCGTGGTCGTCTGATGTCGGAACGCCGGCCGACGCCGGCGCTCGCCCCTCACCTACGCAACAGGAGAGCCCACCACCGTGGCCACCACCAACGACCTGAAGAACGGCCTGGTGCTGAACCTCGACGGCCAGCTCTGGACCGTCACCGCGTTCCAGCACGTCAAGCCGGGCAAGGGCGGCGCCTTCGTGCGCACCACGCTGAAGCACGTCCTGACCGGCAAGGTGGTGGACAAGACCTTCAACGCGGGCACCAAGGTCGACACGGCGACCGTGGACAAGCGCGGGATGACCTACCTCTACAAGGACGGCACCGACTTCGTCTTCATGGACGGGGACACGTACGACCAGATGAGCATCCCGGCCGAGACGGTCGGCGACGCGGCGAACTACATGCTGGAGAACCAGGAAACCGTCGTCGCCGTGCACGAGGGCATCGCCCTCTACGTCGAGCTGCCGACCTCGGTCGAGCTGGTCATCCAGCACACCGACCCGGGCCTCCAGGGCGACCGCTCCACCGGCGGCACCAAGCCGGCCACGCTGGAGACCGGCGCGGAGATCCAGGTCCCGCTGTTCGTCACCACCGGCGAGAAGATCAAGGTCGACACGCGTGACGGCCGGTACCTGGGCCGCGTGAACGGCTGAGATGGGCGCTCGCAGCAAGGCCCGGAAACGCGCCGTCGACGTCCTCTTCGAGGCGGACCTGCGGGGCATCGACGCGGTGACCCTGGTCTCCGAGCGCGTCGGCTCGACCGACGTGCCCCCGGTGAACGACTACACGGTCAGCCTCGTCGAGGGTGTCACGGCCCACCGCGCGCGGATCGACGACCTGATCTCCGAGCACGCCGAGGGCTGGACCCTCCAGCGGATGCCCGCGGTCGACCGCGCGGTCCTGCGGGTGGGCCTCTACGAGCTGCTCTGGGCGGCCGACGTCCCCGACGCGGTCGCGATCGACGAGGCGGTGGAGCTGGCCAAGGGCCTGTCCACGGACGACTCGCCGCGGTTCGTCAACGGCGTGCTGGGTCGGATCGCCGTCATCGCCGACCAGCTCCGCGCCGTCCTCTAGCGCCGTCCTCCAGGCGCCCCCCGGGACACGGGAGAACGGCCCGACCTCCCCGAACGGGGTCGGGCCGTTCTCGCGCGCCTTCAGTCCTCCTTGGCGGGCCGGGCCTCGGGGGGCAGCACGCCCCAGTCGATGAGCTGCTCGGTCAGCTCGCCCGGCGTCATGTCGTAGATGATGGCGAGGGACCGCAGGTCCTCGGTCCGGATCGACAGCACCTTGCCGTTGTAGTCACCGCGCTGGCTCTGGATGGTGGCCGCGTACCGCGCGAGCGGCCCGACCTTCTCCGCCGGCAGCTGTTGCAGCCGTTCCAGGTTGATGACGATCTTCGTGGCGGGTTCCGCCCCGGACGGCACCCGCCCCTCGGGCAGCAGTTCGGCCACCGGCACCCCGTAGAAGTCGGCCAGCTCGGCCAGCTTCTGCACGGTGACGGCGCGGTCGCCGCGCTCGTACGAGCCGACTACCACGGCCTTCCAGCGACCGCCGGACTTCTGCTCGACGCCGTGCAGGGACAAGCCCTGCTGCTGCCGGATCGCGCGGAGCTTTGCCCCCAGCGCCTTGGCGTAGTCGCCCATGTGGCGGTTCTCCGTTCATTCGCCCCGTCAGCCGGTAGGGGACTGCCGCGGGGAGGCTTAGATCAATACGCAGAGTAATGATTGCTCTCCGTGGTCACCAGGTCAAGCTGATCTCGCGGGTCCAGGTGGGGGAGACCACGCGCACCACCCGGAAGATTGACCGCCCGAGCCTGATACCGTGCTGGTCAGCCCGGTCGCAGCCGGGTGTCCGACGTCCTTTAAGGACCCGTCCAGCGAGGCGGGGAAGGAGGTCCAACCGTGGCGCCACGTCAACGTGGCGCGACGGACCCGGCCGGGGAGCGAGAGCTCCTGTCGGCCGGCGACGTCGCGCGCACCGTCGCCCGAATGGCCCATCAGATCATCGAGAAGACCGCTCTGGATGCACCCAGCGCACCCGAAGTAGTCCTGATGGGGATTCCGAGCCGGGGTGCCCCCCTGGCCCGCAGACTTGCGGTGCGGATCGCGGAGTTCAGCGGTATCGAGGTGCCGACCGGCACCCTGGACGTGACCCTCTACCGGGACGACCTGCGCCGGGGCCCGACGCGGCCGCTGGAGGCGACGAAGCTGCCCGAGGGCGGCGTCGACGACCGCCTCGTGGTCCTGGTCGACGACGTGCTGTTCTCCGGCCGCACGATCCGCGCCGCCCTCGACGCCCTGCGCGACCACGGCCGGCCGCGCGCCGTCCAGCTGGCCGTGCTGGTCGACCGGGGCCACCGCGAGCTGCCCATCCGCGCGGACTACGTGGGCAAGAACGTGCCCACCGCGCGCACCGAGGAGGTCCACGTGCTGCTGGGGGAGTTCGACCAGCGCGACGGGGTGGTGCTGAGGTGAAGCACCTGCTCACCACCGAGGGCATCGACCCGGCCCAGGCGACCGCGATCCTGGACACGGCGGCGAGCCTCAAGCAGTCCCTCGACGGCCGTGAGGTGCGCAAACTCCCCACGTTGCGCGGTCGCACGGTCGTCACGATGTTCTACGAGAACTCCACCCGCACGCGGGTGAGCTTCGAGATCGCGGGCAAGTGGATGAGCGCGGACGTGGTCAACGTCTCCTCGTCCGGGTCGAGCGTGAACAAGGGCGAGTCCCTGCGCGACACGGCGCTGACCCTGGCCGCCGCCGGCGCGGACTGCGTCGTCGTGCGGCACCCGGCGTCCGGCGCGGCCCACCGCCTGGCCGGCTGGCTGCGCGAGGTCGGCACGTCCGTGGTCAACGCGGGCGACGGCACCCACGAGCACCCCACCCAGGCCCTGCTCGACGCCGCCACGCTGCGGGAACGCCTCGGCGACCTGCGCGACAAGCGGGTCGCGATCGTCGGCGACGTGCTGCACAGCCGGGTCGCCCGGTCCAACGTGCACCTGCTCACCGCCCTCGGGGCGGAGGTGACGCTGGTCGCACCGCCGACCCTGCTGCCCGCGGGCGTGGAGAACTGGCCCGTGCACGTGTCGCACGAGCTGGACGCCGAGCTGCCCACCCAGGACGCCGTCATGCTGCTGCGGGTGCAGGCGGAGCGGATGTACAGCGGGCCCGCCGGCTCCGGGGGCAACGGGCACTTCTTCCCGTCGGCCCGCGAGTACTCGATCGCCTACGGCCTGAACGACAACCGGCTCGGGCTGCTCCCGGAGCACGCCGTGGTGCTGCACCCCGGTCCGATGCTGCGCGGCATGGAGATCGCCTCGTCGGTCGCCGACTCGCCCCGCGCCGCCATCACCGACCAGGTGCGCAACGGCGTCCACGTGCGCATGGCCGTCCTCTACCACCTGCTTGCCCACGAGGAGGAAACCGCGTGAGTCCCTTGATCATCAGGGGAGTGCGACCGTACGGCGAGGGCGACCCGGTCGACGTGCTGGTCCGCGACGGCGTGATCGCCGCGATCGGCGAGGTCGCCGAGGAGGGCGAGGAGGTCGACGGCGCGGGCGCGGTCCTGCTGCCCGGCTTCGTCGACCTGCACACCCACCTGCGCGAACCCGGCCGCGAGGACACCGAGACGATCGCCAGCGGCTCGGCCGCGGCGGCGCTCGGCGGGTACACGGCGGTGTTCGCCATGGCCAACACGAACCCGGTCGCGGACAACGCGGTGGTCGTCGAGCACGTCGCCCGCCGCGGCCGCGAGGTCGGCCTGGTCGACGTGCACCCGGTCGGCGCGGTCACCGTGGGCCTGGCCGGCGAGAAGCTCGCCGAGCTGGGCACCATGGCGAAGGCCGGCGTCCGGGTGTTCTCCGACGACGGCCACTGCGTGCACGACCCGCTGCTCATGCGCCGCGCCCTGGAGTACAGCAAGGCGCTGGACGTCGTCGTCGCGCAGCACGCCGAGGAGCCCCGGCTCACCGTCGGCGCGCAGGCCCACGAGGGCGAGCAGGCGTCCCGCCTGGGGCTCCAGGGCTGGCCCGCCGCCGCCGAGGAGGCGATCGTGGCGCGCGACTGCCTCCTCGCGAAGCAGGTCGGCGCCCGGCTGCACGTGTGCCACGTGTCCACCGCGGGCACCGCGGACGTGCTGGCCTGGGCCAAGGCCCGCGGGACGGAGGTGTCCGCCGAGGTCACCCCGCACCACCTGCTGCTCACCGACGAGCGCCTGGCCACCTACGACCCGGTGAACAAGGTCAACCCGCCGCTGCGCACCGCCGCCGACGCGGAGGCGCTGCGCCGGGCGCTGGCCGACGGCGTCATCGACTGCGTGGCCACCGACCACGCGCCGCACGCCGTCCAGGACAAGGACTGCGAGTGGTCCGCGGCACGTCCCGGCATGCTCGGCCTCCAGACGGCGTTGTCCATCGTGGTGGAGACCATGGTGAACACCGGCCTGCTGGACTGGCGGGGCGTGGCGCGGGTGATGAGCGAACGGCCCGCCGCCATCGCGGGCCTGCCCGACCAGGGACGCCCGATCGAGGTGGGCGAGCCCGCGAACCTGACCCTCGTCGACCCGGGTGCCACGTGGGTGGTGCGCGGCGCGGAGTTCGCGAGCGTCGCCGCCAACACCCCGTTCGAGGGAATGGAGCTGCCGGCCCGGGTCGTCGCGACCGTGCTGCGCGGACGCGTGACGGCGAGCAGCGGGAGGATTCCCGCATGAGCCGCGTGCTGCTGTCCCTGGCCGTGCTGGCCGTCTTCCTGCTGTGCCTCTACGGCATGTGGCGCGGCTGGCAGAACCGCAAGCGCCGCCAGGCCGACCTGCCGGAGTTCCCCGCGCCGCCCGCCGAGCCGGGCGCGACCGTGCTGGAGACGACCGGCGTCTACGTCGGCACGACGATCGGCGACAACTGGCAGGACCGGGTCGCCGTCGGCGACGTCGGGCACCGCGCCGAGGGCACCCTGCGGCTCACCGAGCGGGGCGTGCTGGTCGAGCGCGCGGGCGCGAGCCCGCTGTGGATACCGGCAGACCGGGTGGAGGGCGCCCGGACCGCGCGCGGTCTCGCGGGCAAGGTGATGACGGCGGACGGCCTGCTGGTCGTGCGCTGGCAGCTCGGGGACCGGGTGTTCGACACCGGGTTCCGGGGCGACGACAAGGACGTGTACGAGCAGTGGGTGCAGGCGCTGGGAGGCAAGCGATGACGAACGCGGCACTGGTCCTGGAAGACGGCCGGGTGTTCCGCGGCGAGGCCTACGGCGCACTCGGCGCCAGCCTCGGCGAGGTGGTGTTCTCCACCGGGATGACCGGCTACCAGGAGACCCTGACCGATCCGTCCTACCACCGCCAGATCGTGGTGCAGACCGCGCCGCAGATCGGCAACACGGGCTGGAACGACGAGGACGACGAGTCCGGCCGCATCTGGGTCGCCGGGTACGTGGTGCGCGACCCGTCCCGCGTGCCGTCCAACTGGCGCTCGCGCCGCGGCCTCGACGAGGAGCTGGCCCGGCAGGGCGTCGTCGGCGTCGCCGGCATCGACACCCGCATGCTCACCCGCCACCTGCGCGAGCGGGGCGCGATGCGCGCGGGCGTGTTCTCCGGTGACGAGCTGGGCGCCGACGCGGAGATGGTGGAGCGCGTCCGCACCGCGCCCGGCATGAGGGGCGCGGACCTCGCGGGCGACGTGACCACGGCCGAGCCCTACGTGGTCGAGGCGATCGGCGAGCGCCGGTTCACCGTGGCCGCCCTGGACCTGGGCATCAAGTCCAACACCCCGCGGATGATGGCCGCCCGCGGCATCGAGGTGCACGTCCTGCCGCTCACCTCGACGATCGACGACATCACCGCGCTGGACCCGGACGGGGTGTTCCTGTCCAACGGCCCCGGCGACCCGGCCACCCAGGAGCACGCCGTCGGCCTGACCCGCGCCGTGCTGGAGCGCCGCACGCCGCTGTTCGGCATCTGCTTCGGCAACCAGATCCTCGGCCGCGCCCTGGGCCGCGAGACCTACAAGATGCGCTACGGCCACCGCGGCATCAACATCCCGGTCATCGACGTGACCACCGGCAAGGTGGCCATCACGTCGCAGAACCACGGGTTCGCGCTGGAGGGCGAGCCGGGGCAGGAGTTCGGCTCCGACTTCGGCCGCGTCCAGCTCAGCCACTTCTGCCCGAACGACGGCACCGTGGAGGGCGTGCGCGCGCTCGACGTGCCCGCGTTCAGCGTGCAGTACCACCCGGAGGCGGCGGCCGGTCCGCACGACGCCGCACCGCTGTTCGACGAGTTCGTGACGATGATGAGCGAGGGTCGCTGATGCCGAAGAGGACTGATCTCAAGCACGTTCTGGTCATCGGCTCCGGCCCGATCGTCATCGGCCAGGCCTGTGAGTTCGACTACTCCGGCACCCAGGCGTGCCGCGTGCTGCGCGACGAGGGCCTGCGGGTCTCCCTGGTCAACTCCAACCCCGCGACGATCATGACCGATCCGGAGTTCGCCGACGCCACCTACGTCGAGCCGATCACCCCCGAGTTCGTCGAGAAGGTCATCGCCGCCGAGCGCCCGGACGCGATCCTGGCCACCCTGGGCGGGCAGACCGCCCTGAACACCGCCATCGCCCTGCACGAGCGGGGTGTGCTGGAGAAGTACGACGTCGAGCTGATCGGCGCGGACATCGACGCCATCCAGCGCGGCGAGGACCGGCAGATCTTCAAGGACCTGGTGCGCGGGATCGGCGCCGAGGTCCCGCGCAGCGCGGTCTGCAAGTCCATGGAGGAGGTCCGCGCGACCGTCGCCGACCTGGGCCTGCCGGTCGTCATCCGGCCCTCGTTCACCATGGGCGGCCTCGGCTCGGGCATGGCGCACACCGACGAGGAGCTGGAGCGGCTCGCCGCCACCGGCCTCGCCGAGTCCCCGGTCACCGAGGTGCTGATCGAGGAGAGCGTGCTCGGCTGGAAGGAGTACGAGCTGGAGCTGATGCGCGACCGCAACGACAACGTGGTCGTCGTCTGCTCCATCGAGAACATCGACCCGATGGGCGTGCACACCGGCGACTCGGTGACCGTGGCCCCGGCGATGACCCTCACGGACCGCGAGTACCAGCACATGCGCGACGTCGGCATCGCGGTCATCCGCGAGGTCGGGGTGGACACCGGCGGCTGCAACATCCAGTTCGCCGTGCACCCCCGCGACGGTCGCATGGTCGTCATCGAGATGAACCCGCGCGTGTCCCGCTCGTCCGCGCTGGCGTCGAAGGCCACCGGCTTCCCGATCGCCAAGATCGCCGCGAAGCTCGCCATCGGCTACACCCTCGACGAGATCCGCAACGACATCACCGGCGAGACCCCGGCCTCCTTCGAGCCGACGCTCGACTACGTCGTGGTGAAGGTGCCGCGGTTCGCGTTCGAGAAGTTCCCCGGTGCCGACCGCACCCTCACCACCACCATGAAGTCCGTCGGCGAGGCCATGTCGATCGGCCGCAGCTTCGTCGAGGCGCTCGGCAAGGCCCTGCGGTCCATGGAGACCAAGGCCGCCGGCTTCTGGACCCTGCCCGACCCCTCGGGCGCGGACGGGACGCTGGAGTCCGCCCTGGACGCCCTGCGCACGGGCCACGACGGGCGCCTCTACACCGTCGACCGCGCCCTGCGGCTCGGCGCCACGATCGAGCAGGTCCACGAGGCGTCGGGCATCGACCCGTGGTTCGTCGAGCAGATCGCCTGGCTGGTGGGGCTGCGGCGCGAGATCGAGACCGCCCCCGTGCTCGACCGGCACCTGCTGCGCCGGGCCAAGCGGGCCGGCCTGTCCGACCGCCAGATCGCCGCCCTGCGCGACGAGCTGGCGGGCGAGGACGGTGTGCGGGCGCTGCGGCACCGGCTGGGCGTGCGACCGGTCTACAAGACCGTCGACACCTGCGCCGCCGAGTTCGCCGCGAAGACCCCGTACCACTACTCGGCCTACGAGCTGGACCCCGACGCCGAGACCGAGGTCACCGCGCAGCCCGACAAGCCGAAGGTGCTGATCCTGGGCTCCGGCCCGAACCGCATCGGCCAGGGCATCGAGTTCGACTACTCGTGCGTGCACGCGGCCATGGCGCTGCGCGACGCCGGGTACGAGACCGTGATGGTCAACTGCAACCCGGAGACCGTCTCCACCGACTACGACACCTCGGACCGGCTCTACTTCGAGCCGCTGACCTTCGAGGACGTGCTGGAGGTCGTGCACTCCGAGCGGCGCTCCGGCACCGTCGCGGGCGTCATCGTGCAGCTCGGCGGCCAGACGCCGCTGGGCCTCGCGCAGCGCCTCGCCGACGCGGGCGTGCCGGTCGTCGGCACCCCGCCGCACGCCATCCACCTCGCCGAGGACCGCGGCGCGTTCGGCCAGGTGCTGATCGACGCGGGCCTGCCCGCCCCGAAGTACGGCACGGCCACCTCGTTCGACCAGGCCAAGGCCATCGCCGACGAGATCGGCTACCCGGTGCTGGTGCGGCCGTCGTACGTGCTCGGCGGGCGCGGCATGGAGATCGTCTACGACGAGGACTCGCTGCACGGCTACATCAAGCGCGCGACCGAGGTCAGCCCGGAGCACCCGGTGCTGGTCGACCGGTTCCTCGACGACGCCATCGAGATCGACGTGGACGCCCTCTACGACGGCGAGGACGTGTTCATCGGCGGTGTGATGGAGCACATCGAGGAGGCCGGCGTGCACTCCGGCGACTCGGCGTGCACCCTGCCCCCGATCACCCTCGGGGACACCGACATCGACAACGTCCGCCGCTCCACCCTGGCCATCGCCCGGGGCATCGGCGTGCGCGGCCTGCTCAACGTCCAGTACGCCCTCAAGGACGACGTGCTCTACGTCCTGGAGGCCAACCCGCGCGCCTCGCGCACCGTGCCGTTCGTGTCCAAGGCGACGGCGGTGCCGCTCGCCAAGGCCGCCGCCCGGATCATGCTCGGGGCGACCGTGGCCGACCTGCGCGCCGAGGGCCTGCTGCCGGCGACCGGCGACGGCGCCAAGCTGCCCCCGCACGCCCCCGTGGCGGTCAAGGAGGCCGTGCTGCCCTTCCACCGGTTCCGCACGCCGGAGGGCAAGGGCGTGGACTCGCTGCTCGGCCCGGAGATGAAGTCGACCGGCGAGGTCATGGGCATCGACGTGTCGTTCGGCATGGCGTTCGCCAAGTCCCAGACCGCCTCCTACGGCTCCCTGCCCACCTCGGGCCGGGTGTTCGTGTCGGTGGCCAACCGGGACAAGCGGGCCATGATCTTCCCCGTCAAGAGGCTCGCCGACCTGGGCTTCGAGGTGCTGGCGACGGCGGGCACGGCCGAGGTGCTGCGGCGCAACGGCATCCCGTGCACGGTCGTCCGCAAGCACTTCGAGGGCGCCGGCAACGTGGTGGACGCGATCCTCGACGGCACCGTCGACCTGGTCATCAACACCCCGTACGGCAACGCCGGGCCGCGCGTGGACGGCTACGAGATCCGCACCGCGGCGGTGGCCAAGGACATCCCGTGCGTGACCACGATCCAGGGCGCCGCGGCGGCCGTGCACGGCATCGAGGCCGCGATCCGCGGTGACATCGGCGTGCGGTCCCTCCAGGCCCTCCAGGCGGCCCTGCGGGGTGGCGAGTGAGGTTCGGGGAGCGGTTGGGCGCGGCGGTCGCGGAGCACGGGCCGCTGTGCGTCGGGATCGACCCGCACCCGGGCCTGCTGGCGTCCTGGGGGCTCACCCAGGACGTCGCGGGGCTGGAGCGGTTCGCCCGGACCTGCGTGGAGGCGTTCGGCGGCCGGGTGGCGGTGGTGAAACCCCAGTCCGCCTTCTTCGAGGCGCACGGGTCGCGCGGCGTCGCCGTGCTGGAACGCGTCATCTCGGACCTCCGCGGCAGCGGGACGCTCGTGCTGGTCGACGCGAAGCGCGGTGACATCGGCTCGACGATGGCCGCGTACGCCGCCGCGTACCTCACCGAGGGCTCGCCGCTGGCCGGCGACGCGGTCACCGTGTCGCCCTACCTCGGGTTCGGATCGCTCGCCCCGGCCCTCGACGCGGCCGCCGCCAACGGTCGCGGAATATTCGCACTCGCGTTGACTTCCAATCCCGAAGGGGCCTCCGTGCAGCGCGCGACGGGCCCCGACGGGCGCTCTGTCGCGCAGTCCGTCGTGGACGCGGCGGCCCGCGCGAACGCCGGCCTCGACCCGCTCGGCGACGTCGGGCTGGTGATCGGCGCGACCGTCGGCGACCACGGCCTGGACCTCTCCGACCTGCACGGATACGTCCTGGCGCCGGGCTTCGGCGCGCAGGGCGCGACCGTGGCGGACCTGCGCGCGGTGTTCGGCCCGGAACTGCGCGGGGTGCTCCCGGCGTCCTCCCGGGACGTGCTCAGGCACGGCCCCGAGGCCGCATCTTTGCGGTCGGCGGTGGACGCGGTCCGGCGCTCCCTGGAGATGTGATCACGATCAAATCGCGACACGCTTCACGTGGTCCGCTCACCTGCGCAAACGGTGCCTGGTACGGTCCACCCACCAACGGGTCCACCCACCATCGAGCGCATACCACACAGGTCGTGCGCACCGCGTTACCGGTGGCGGTGGCGGGCCTGTTGGGGGGTGTTGGTACTACTACCACCCGCCGCACCGCACTGGCGCTGAAAGATTCACCTGACTGGGACCCACGTTGTACCCAGGCAATTGCGCTCGGTACGGTCGCGGGACCGATCCAGAATTGAAATTCCCACACCACGGAGGAAATCGTGGCCCTTCCCCAGCTTACCGAGGAGCAGCGGGCCGCAGCGCTGGAGAAGGCTGCTGCCGCTCGTCGCGCTCGGGCTGAGCTCAAGGAGCGCCTCAAGCGTGGCGGCACGACCCTGACGGACGTGCTGAAGGCCGCCGAGAGCGACGAGGTCCTTGGCAAGATGAAGGTGTCCGCGCTGCTCGAGGCGCTTCCGGGCGTCGGCAAGGTGCGTGCGCAGCAGATCATGGAGCGCCTTGAGATCGCTCCGTCGCGTCGGCTGCGCGGCCTGGGTGAGCGGCAGCGCAAGGCGCTGCTCACCGAGTTCAGCGGCGAGTGAGTGATGGCACCGGGGCGGGGTCGGGCGCACGCGCCCGGCCCCGCCTCACCGTCCTCTCCGGGCCGTCCGGCGTGGGCAAGTCCAGCGTGCTGGCCGAGCTGCGCCGCATGGGACCCGACATCCACTTCAGCGTCTCGGTGACCACCAGGAAGCCGAGGCCGGGCGAGGTCGACGGGGTCCACTACCACTTCGTGGACGTCCCGGAGTTCCGCAAGATGGTCGACAACGGCGAGCTCCTGGAGCACGCCGAGTTCGCCGGCAACTGCTACGGCACCCCCCGCGCGCCCGTCGAACGCGCGCTGACGTCCGGCACGCCGTCCCTGCTGGAGATCGAGCTGCAGGGCGCGCGCCAGGTCAGGGCCGCCATGCCCGAGGCCCAGCTGGTCATGCTGGCCCCCCCGTCGTGGGAGGACCTGGTGGGCCGGCTGACCGGCCGCGGCACCGAGGACCCCGCCGTGGTGGCCCGCCGGCTGGAGATCGCCAGGGAGGAACTGGCGGCCGAACCGGAGTTCGACGAGGTCGTGGTGAACGCCGACGTGAGGTCGGCGGCCACGAGCTTGCTAAACTTGGTGGTCGGCCCGGTGCCCGGCGCGTGAGCGACCACGCGTCGAGCGGCACGGGACGACCCCAGACACACCAACCGCAGGAGCGTTGACGAGTGACCACGCACACCGAGCTGGGCCCGCTGTCGGGTTCCCCGGAGGGCATTACCAACCCGCCGATCGACGACCTGCTGGAGCAGGTCAGCTCGAAGTACGCGCTGGTGATCTACGCGGCCAAGCGGGCGCGGCAGATCAACGACTACTACGCGCAGCTCGGCGAGGGCCTGCTCGAGTACGTCGGCCCGCTGGTCGAGCCGGGCCCGCGCGAGAAGCCGCTGTCCATCGCGCTCCGGGAGATCCACGCGGGCCTCCTCGAGCACACCGAAGGCGAGTGACCCGGGCCGAAGGTGCCCCCGACCGTCCCAGGGTGATCCTCGGGGTGGGCGGGGGCATCGCCGCGTACAAGGCCTGCGAGGTGCTGCGCAGGCTCACCGAGTCGGGCCACTCGGTGCGCGTCGTGCCCACCGACGGGGCGCTCAGGTTCGTCGGGGCCGCCACGTTCGAGGCGCTGTCCGGGCAGCCCGTGCAGGCCGGCGTGTTCGAGGACGTCCCCTCCGTGCCGCACGTGAAGCTGGGGCAGACCGCCGACCTGGTCGTCGTCGCCCCCGCCACGGCCAACCTCCTCGCCAAGGCCGCCCACGGCCTCGCCGACGACCTGCTCACCAACACGCTGCTCACCGCGCGCTGCCCCGTGCTGCTGGTCCCGGCGATGCACACCGAGATGTGGGAGCACCCGGCCACGCGGGCCAACGTGGCCCTGCTGCGCTCGCGCGGCGTCGTCGTCGCCGAACCCGCCAGCGGGCGGCTCACCGGCGAGGACACCGGCAAGGGCAGGCTGCCCGAGCCCGCCGAGATCGTCGAGCTGGCCCGGTTGCTGCTGGCGCGCCCCGACGCGCTGCCGCGCGACCTGGAGGGCCTGCACGTCGCCGTGTCCGCCGGCGGCACCCGCGAGGCGCTCGACCCCGTCCGCTACCTGGGCAACCGCTCGTCCGGCCGGCAGGGCTGGGCGCTGGCCCGGGTGGCCGCCCAGCGCGGCGCGCGCGTCACCCTCGTCGCCGCGCACACCGCCGACCTGGTCACCCCCGCGGGCGTCGACCTGGTCCGCGTCGGCTCCGCCGCCGAGCTGCGCGACGCCATGCACGCGGTCGCCGGGACCGCCGACGTGCTCGTGATGGCCGCGGCCGTGGCCGACTTCCGGCCCGCCGCCCTCGTCGAGCACAAGATCAAGAAGACCGACCGCGACCCCGACCCCGTCGCGCTCACCCGCAACCCCGACATCCTCGCCGAGCTCGTCGCCGCACGCCGGCCCGGGCAGGTCGTGGTCGGGTTCGCCGCCGAGACCGGCGACGCCACGACCGGCGTCCTGGAGTACGGCCGGGCGAAGCTCGCGCGCAAGGGCTGCGACTGGCTCGTCGTCAACGCCGTCGGCGACGGCCGGGCGTTCGAGGTCGAGGACAACGCCGGGTGGCTGCTGTCCGCCGACGGCGCCGAGACGCCTATCCCGCACGGGTCGAAGGCGCAACTGGCGTCCGCTGTGTGGGACGCCATCCGCCCGCGTGCGGAACTTTGAGGCTTCGCCGGCCGAACGCTCAGTAAGCTTGGCAAGCTTGGGGTCCGTACCCGAGATCCAGACCAGTTAGGGAGTGCCGTGAGCCAGCACAGCAGCAGGCTGTTCACCAGTGAGTCGGTGACCGAGGGGCACCCCGACAAGATCAGCGACGCGATCAGCGACTCGATCCTGGACGCCCTGCTGGCGAAGGACCCCCGGTCGCGCGTCGCGGTGGAGACGCTGGTCACCACCGGTCAGGTGCACGTCGCGGGTGAGGTGACCACCGAGGCGTACGCGGACATCCCGTCGATCGTGCGCGAGAAGATCGTGGAGATCGGCTACGACTCGTCGGCGAAGGGCTTCGACGGCTACTCGTGCGGTGTGAACGTGGCGATCGGCTCCCAGTCGCCGGACATCGCCCAGGGCGTGGACACCGCCTACGAGGAGCGCCTGGGCGGCGCGTCGGACGACATCGACAGGCAGGGCGCGGGCGACCAGGGCCTGATGTTCGGCTACGCGTGCACGGACACGCCGGAGCTGATGCCGCTGCCGATCGCGCTGGCGCACCGCCTGTCGCGCCGGCTGACCGCGGTGCGCAAGGACGGCACGGTGCCGTACCTGCGCCCGGACGGCAAGACCCAGGTGACCATCGAGTACGCGGGCGACCAGCCGGTCCGGCTGGACACGGTGGTGGTCTCCACCCAGCACGCCGACGGCATCGACCTGGAGAAGCTGCTGGGCGTGGACGTCCGCGAGCACGTGGTCGCCCCGGAGGTCGCGTCCCTGGGCCTGGACACCTCCGACGTGCGTCTGCTGGTCAACCCGACGGGCCGGTTCGTCATCGGCGGTCCGATGGGTGACGCGGGCCTGACCGGCCGCAAGATCATCGTGGACACCTACGGCGGCATGGCGCGGCACGGCGGCGGGGCGTTCTCGGGCAAGGACCCGTCGAAGGTGGACCGCTCGGCGGCGTACGCGATGCGCTGGGTGGCGAAGAACGCGGTCGCCGCCGGTCTGGCGACCCGGATCGAGGTCCAGGTGGCCTACGCGATCGGCAAGGCGGCACCGGTGGGCCTGTTCGTGGAGACGTTCGGCACGGAGACGGTGGACCCGCTCAAGATCCAGCAGGCGATCACGGAGGTGTTCGACCTGCGCCCGGCCGCGATCATCCGGGATCTGGACCTGCTGCGCCCGATCTACGCGCCGACGGCCGCGTACGGCCACTTCGGCCGCACCGACGTGGACCTGCCGTGGGAGGGCACCGACCGCGCGGACGCCCTCCGCGCCGCCGCCGGCGCCTGACCACCCCGCGAGTCGTAAGTCCAAGACCCGCGAGTCGTAAGCCCAGGACCCGCGAGTCGTAAGCCCAGGACCCGCGAGTCGTAAGTCCAAGACCCGCGCTTCCGGATCGACCGGCCGTCGAGCCGCCGCAGGGGTCCCCGCCGGGGCCCCTGTTCGTCATGCCCGTGATCACCTGATCGTGATCTTGCGTCAGTCGAACACAAGTTCGATACTGTTCTCATGGCCCACTCACCGCAGCGCCGAGCCCCCGGTCTCCTCGCCTCCCCCTCCGCCACCTCGCCGTGTCGCAGGTCGGCCTGCGTGCGGGACGGTCCGGGCACAGCCACCCGGGTCGAGGACCGCCGGACCGGTCTCTGGTAGACCTCCACCCGTGGTGGCGGGCAAGGCGAGCGCAAGGCGCGGGGAGCGGGTTCCCGCCGCCTCGCTACCGGTTGCCCGCGTGTCCGTCGACGTGCCGTTGGCGCACCTCGACCGGCCGTTCGACTACCAGGTGTCCACCGAGCAGGACGCGGACGCGGTACCCGGCTGCCGGGTCCGGGTGCGGTTCGCCGGGCAGTTGGTCGACGGCTACCTGCTGGAACGGGTCGAATCCTCCGAGTACGGGCGCAAGCTCACGTTCCTCGACAAAGTCATCTCGCCTGAACCGGTGCTCTCGCCCGAGGTGGCGGAGCTGGCGCGTGCCGTGGCCGACCGCTACGCGGGGTCGTTGATCGACGTGCTGCGGATGGCCGTCCCGCCCCGGCACGCGCGGGTCGAGGCGAAGCCGTCCGGCGAGCCGGCGCCCGTGCCGGACGCACCACCGGACGCGGGGTGGGCGCGGTACCCGTTCGGACCCAACCTGCTCGACGCGTTGCGGTCCGGCCGTGCCGCGAGAGCGGTGTGGCAGGCGCTGCCGGCCGAGGACTGGCCGGCGCGGGTGGCCGAGGCGGTGGCCTCCGTGGCGAGCACGGGCAAGGGCGCGCTGGTGGTCGTGCCCGACCACCGCGACCTGGCCAGGCTGTACGCGGCGTGCGCGGCGCTGGTCGGCGAGGCCGGCGTGGTGTCGCTGTCGGCGGACCTCGGGCCGTCCGAGCGGTACAAGCGGTGGCTGGCCGTGCGGCGGGGCGCGGTGCGGGTCGTGGTCGGCACGCGCGGGGCGTCGTTCGCGCCCGTGCACGACCTGGGGTTGGTCGCCGTGTGGGACGACGGCGACGACCTGCACACCGAGCCCCGGATGCCCTACCCGAACGTGCGGGACGTGCTGGTGCAGCGTTCCCACCTGACGGGGGCGTCGCTGCTGGTCGGCGGGTTCGCGCGGACCGCCGAGGCACAACTGCTGGTGGACAGCGGCTGGGCGCACGAGGTGGTGGCCGCGCGGGAGACCCTGCGTGCGGTGGCGCCCCGGGTGGCCGCGGTGGGCGACAACGACTGGCAGGAGGTGAAGGACCCGGCGGCGCGGTCGGCGCGGCTCCCGTCCATCGCCTTCGACGCGGCCCGGGCGGCGCTCGCGGCGGACACCCCGGTCCTGATCCAGGTTCCCCGGCGGGGGTACGTGCCCGCCCTGGCGTGCGGTCAGTGCCGGGCGCCGGCCCGCTGCCGCCGCTGCGCGGGTCCCCTGGCCCTCCCCGGCGGCACCCAGGACGGGGTGCCGAGGCCCGCCTACTGCCGGTGGTGCGGCGCCACCGAGGCGGCGTTCCGCTGTCCGGCCTGCGGTTCCCGGCGACTCCGCGGGCAGGTCATCGGCGCCCGCCGCACGGCGGAGGAGTTGGGGCGGGCGTTCAGCGGCGTCCCGGTCCGCACCTCGGGCGGGGACGAGGTGCTGTCCACCGTCCCGAAGGGCTCGTCCCTGGTCGTCTCGACCCCCGGCGCCGAACCGGTGGCGGAGGGCGGCGGGTACGGCGCCGCCCTCCTCCTCGACGGCTGGGCCCTGCTCACCCGCGCCGACCTCAGGGCCTCCGAGGAAGCCCTGCGCCGGTGGATGACCGCCGCCGCCCTGGTCCACGAGGCCGGCCGGGTGGTCGTCATCGCCGACTCGTCCCTGGCCCCGGTCCAGGCGCTGGTCCGCTGGGACCCGGTCTGGCACGCCCGCCAGGAGTTGGCGGCCCGGGGGGAACTGGGCTTCCCGCCGGCGGTGCGCATGGCCACCGTCGACGGCTCACCGGAAGCCCTGGCCGGCCTCCTCGGAGAACTCCGCCTGCCGGCCTCGGGCGAGATCCTGGGTCCCGTCCCCCTGGCCGACGACCGGGAACGCGCCCTGGTCCGGGTGCCCAGGACCGAAGGCCGGGCGCTGGCGGCCACGCTGAGCGAGGTCCAGGCCATTCGCAGCGCCCGCAAGGAGCCGGAGGCCGTCCGGGTCAAGCTCGATCCCCTGGAAGTGCTCTGACCGGGTGGACCGTGGCGGTCCGGCGGCGGAAGAGGTGGTCGTGGCCGGTGGTCGGTGGGACGATGCGGCCCGTGGAGGACCTGGGCTGGGCGGATGAGACGGCGGTGATCGTGCCGGTGCCCGCCGCCGACCAGGTGGTCGGGCGGTACCGGCGGCGGCTGGACCACTCGGCCGCGTGGGGAGTGCCGGCGCACGTCACCGTGCTCTACCCGTTCGTGCCGCCCCACCTCGTCGACGCCCTCGGGGTGGTCGAGGTGCTCGGCGGGCTGGTCGAGGAGGTCGAGGCCTTCGAGTGCGCGTTCCGGCGCACCGCGTGGTTCGGGGAGGACGTGCTGTGGTTGGCGCCCGAGCCCGCGTCGCCGTTCCGGCGGCTGACCGAGGCGGTGTGGGGGAGGTTCCCCGAGTGCCCGCCCTACGGCGGCGCGGTCGCCGAGGCGGTCCCGCACCTCACCGTCGGGAGCACGCCGGTCGGTGACGTGGCGGCGCTGCGGGACGCCGAGCGCGAACTGGCCGGGGCGCTGCCGTTCCGGGCGGAGATCGGGCAGGTCCGGCTCATCGCGGGCGGCGACCGGCCCGACTCGTGGCGGACGGTCGCGGAGTGGGACTTGCGACCTCGGAGGGTGCACAGCCCGTCCGAGGTGGAGTAGAAGGAAACGATGCCCCGGTCGACTGTCGCAAGCGTCCTCGCATCCCTCCTCCTCGTCCCGCTCGTCACGAGCCCCGCCCACGCCGCGCGGGAGGCGCCGCGCCTGCCCGAGGCGGTGGGCGCCGGCGGGGTGGTGTCCAGTGTCGACCCCGACGCCTCGCAGATCGGGATCGACGTGCTCCGGCGCGGCGGCAACGCGGTGGACGCCGCCGTGGCCGTCGCGGCCGCGCTCGGGGTCACCGACCCGTTCTCGGCGGGCATGGGCGGCGGCGGGTTCCTCGTCCACTACGACGCCCGGACGCAGCGGGTGTCCACGCTGGACGGTCGGGAGACGGCGCCCGCGTCGGCCGACGCGGACCTGTTCGTCGAGGACGGGGCCGCGATCCCGTTCGCCGAGGCGGTGACCAGCGGGTTGTCGGTCGGTGTGCCGGGGACTCCCCGGTTGTGGCAGCGGGCGCTGCAGCGGTGGGGCACCTACTCGCTGGACCGGGCGCTGCGACCCGCGGAGGACCTGGCGCGGCGCGGGTTCACGGTGGACGCGACGTTCAACCGGCAGGTGACGGACAACGCGGCGCGGTTCGCGGACTTCACCTCGACCCGCGCGCTGTACCTGCCGGCCGGCGCGCCGCCCCCGGTCGGCAGCACGTTCCGCAACCCGGATCTCGCCGACACCTACCGCGAGCTGCGTCGGGACGGCGTCGACGCGCTGTACCGGGGCGCGGTCGGGCGTGACCTGGTCGCGGCCGTGCGGCAGCCGCCGGTCGTGCCCGGCGCGACCCGCGAGGTGCGGCCGGGTGACCTCACCGCCGCCGACCTGCGCCACTACGACGCCCCGCGGCGCGAACCCGGCCAGGTCCGCTACCGCGGCCTCGACGTGTTCGGCATGGCGCCGCCCTCCTCCGGCGGCACGACGGTCGGCGAAGCCCTCAACATCCTGGAGACCACCGACCTGGGGGCCGAGTCGCCCGTGCAGTACCTGCACCGGTTCCTGGAGGCGTCCCGGCTGTCGTTCGCCGACCGCAACCGCTGGGTGGGCGACCCCGCCTTCGCCGACGTGCCGACCCGCGAGCTCCTCTCGCAGCGGTTCGCCGACAGCCGGGCCTGCCTGATCGACCCGACCAAGGCGCTGACCAGCCCCGTCGCCCCCGGTGACCCGCGCAACCCGGTGCCGTGCGGAACGAGTGGCGAGCCGGCCGCGACCCCGTACGAGGGCACGGACACCACGCACCTGACGGTGGCCGACCGGTGGGGCGACGTCGTCGCGTTCACGCTGACCATCGAGCAGGAGGGCGGCAGCGGCATCGTGGTGCCCGGCCGGGGGTTCCTGCTGAACAACGAGCTGACCGACTTCTCCTTCACCCCCGTCACGCCCGGGGTGCCCGACCCGAACCTGCCCGGTCCCGGCAAGCGGCCGCGCTCGTCGATGTCGCCGACGATCGTCCTCGACCACGGCGAGCCGGTGCTGGCCCTCGGTTCGCCGGGCGGCGCGAGCATCATCACCACCGTCCTCCAGGTGCTGACCGGGCGCCTGGACCGCGGTCAACCGCTCGTGCAGGCCATCGCGGCGCCGCGCGCCTCCCAGCGCAACACCGTGAGCACGCAGGCCGAAGCCGCCTTCCTGGCCGCTCCCGAGGCCCAGTCGCTGCGCGACCTGGGGCACCGCTTCACCTCGTCGCGCGAGATCGGTTCCGTCACCGCCGTGGAACGCCTGCCCGACGGCCGGTGGCGCGCGGCCGCCGAACCGACGAGGCGTGGCGGCGGCGCGGCCCGCGCGGTCCGGCCCTCACGCCCCTGACCGGTCGACGGCGGTCGCCCGGCGGCGGTCGGTGGTGTCGCACGCGGGCCTCATCCCAGGGGATGAGGCCCGCTCGCTACTCCGAGTGGACGCACGCGCAGGCCCGGAGAGGAGAACCTGGAGGCACGAACGAGACGAGGAGCCGGCGATGACCACCATCCCGATGACCACCAGGCAGATGACCACCAGGCCGACCACCCGCGGGGCGACCGGCCACGGGACGACGGCGCGCGCGGCCACGGCGGCCCGCTTCCTCGGCCACTTCGCCGCCGCCCTGGTCGGGGTCGCCTTCCTCGGCCGTGACCTGGAGCACTGACCCCGCTTTCGTAGACTGGGCGGCCGAGGCCCAGTGCGAGGAGAGCGCGTGACCGTCCAACCGATCCGGCTGTTCGGCGACCCGGTGCTGCGCACGCCCGCCGTCGAGGTCACCGACTTCGACGCGGAGCTGCGCAAGCTGGTCAAGGACCTGTGGGACACGATGAGCGAGGCCGGCGGCGCCGGGATCGCGGCGCCCCAGCTGGGCGTGGGGCTGCGGGTGTTCACCTACCACTGCGACGGGTTCGCCGGCCACCTGGTCAACCCGACGTTCGACGTGGTCGGCGACGAGTACCAGGACGGTCCGGAGGGCTGCCTGTCCATCCCCGGCATGTCGTGGGACTGCCGCCGCCACCGCCAGGTCGTGGCCCGCGGCTTCACCATGCACGGCGAGCCGGTCGAGGTCGAGGGCACGGACCTGCTGGCGCGCTGCATCCAGCACGAGGTCGACCACCTGGACGGGGTGCTGTTCCTGGACCGGCTGGACGACGCGACGCGCAAGGAGGCCATGCGGGCCATCCGGCAGCAGTCGTGGTTCGACGGCGGGATGCCGACGATGAAGCAGTCGCCGCACCCGTTGTTCGGCGGGGCGAGCTAGCCGGGGAACGCTCTCCTAGACTTGTCGTCTGTCCCGACGCTAGGAGAGTGCGTGTTCGTCCAAGCCAGTCCGCGGTACCGCCGGAGCCACCTGCCGTCCGGAGGGGCCTGACATGCGCCTGGTCTTCGCGGGCACGCCCGAACCGGCGCTGCCGTCGCTGCGCGCCTTCCTGGAGTCCGACCGGCACGAGGTGGTGGCCGTGGTCACCCGGCCCGACGCGCCGGCCGGTCGGGGCCGCCGGGTCGAGCGCTCGCCGGTCGCGGCCCTGGCCGACGAGCACGGCATCGAGGTGCTGACCCCGCCCAAGGCGGGTGACCCGGCGTTCCTGGCGCGGCTGCGCGAGCTGGCGCCCGACCTGTGCCCGGTCGTCGCCTACGGTGCGCTGCTGCCCGAGTCCGCGCTCGCCATCCCGACCCACGGGTGGGTGAACCTGCACTTCTCGGTGCTGCCCGCGTGGCGCGGCGCGGCGCCCGTGCAGGCGGCCGTGCGGCACGGGGACGACATCACCGGTGCGACGACGTTCCGGATCGTGAAGGCGCTGGACGCGGGTCCCGTGTTCGGCGTGGTCACCGAGCGGGTGCGCGAGCGCGACACGGCCGGTGACCTGCTCGGCAGGCTCGCCGAGTCCGGCGCGAGGCTGCTGCTGTCCACTGTGGACGGGATCGCGGACGGCACGCTGCGGCCCGTGGAGCAGCCCGAGGAGGGCGTGAGCCACGCCCCGAAGGTGACCGTGGACGACGCGCGGCTGGACTTCTCCACGCCCGCCGCGGCGCTGGACCGGGTGGCCCGCGCGGTCACCCCGGACCCGGGCGCGTGGGCGGAGTTCCGCGGTGAACGGCTCAAGCTCGGCCCGGTGACCCCGGTCGAGGCGGACGACCCGCTCGCGCCCGGCGAGGTCCGGGTGGAGCGCACGCGCGTGCTGGTGGGCACGGCCACCGGACCGGTGGCGCTGGGTGACGTGCAGGCACAGGGCAAGAAGCGGATGGCGGCCACCGACTGGGCGCGCGGCGTCCGGGTCGAGGCAGGGGAGCGGATCTCATGACCCAGCGTTCATCACGGCCCTCGCGCCCCGACCGGCCCCACCCGCCGCGCCGGCGGACCGGCCCGGCGCGTCCCCCGGTGGAGGACCCGGCCCGCCAGGCCGCGCTCGACACGCTGCGCGCGGTGCGCCAGCGCGACTCCTACGCCAACCTCGTGCTGCCCGGTCTGCTGCGCGACCGCCGGATCACCGGGCGGGACGCGGCGCTGGCCACCGAGCTGACCTACGGCTCGCTGCGCGCCCAGGGCCTGCTGGACGCGGTGCTGACCAGCTGCTCCGACCGCCCGCTGTCGGAAGTGGACGGGGCGGTGCTGGACGCGCTGCGGCTGGGCGCCTACCAGTTGCTGCGCACCCGCGTCCCGGCGCACGCCGCGGTCGCCTCGACCGTGGACCTCGTGCGCGCGGCGATGGGGTCCGGCGCGGCCGGGTTCGCCAACGCCGTGCTGCGGCGCGTCACCGCCCAGGACGAGCAGGGCTGGGTCGACGAGGTCGCGCCCGACGAGGAGACCGACCCGATCGGCTACCAGGCGATGGCCAACGCCCACCCGCGGTGGATCGCGCAGGCGTTCGCCGAGGCGCTGGGCAGCCGCGGCGAGCCGCTGCGGGACGCCCTGGTCGCCGACGACACCAGGCCCGCCGTGCACCTGGCGGCGCGGCCGGGCCAGTGCAGCTCGGACGAGCTGGCCGCGATGACCGGCGGCGACGTGGCCCCGTACTCGCCGTACGGGGTGCACCTGGAGCCGGGGTCGGGCGACCCGGGCGACCTCGACGCGGTGCGCGAGCGGCTCGCCACCGTGCAGGACGAAGGCAGCCAGCTGTGCGCGGTGGCGTTGACGAAGGCCCCGCTGGAAGGGCCGGACGAGCGCTGGCTGGACCTGTGCGCGGGGCCGGGTGGCAAGGCCGTGATGCTGGCCTCGCTGGCCACCCTGTCCGGCGCGTCGCTGGACGCGGTGGAGAAGGCGCCGCACCGCGCGGACCTGATCCGCAAGGCCGCGGGCGACCTGCCGATCGCGGTGCACGTCGGCGACGGCCGCGAGTCGGGGCTGCCGGCGGGGTCGTTCGACCGGGTGCTGGTCGACGCGCCGTGCACGGGCCTGGGCGCGCTGCGCAGGCGGCCGGAGGCGCGGTGGCGGCGGCAGCCGTCGGACGTCGCGCCGCTGGCCCGCCTCCAGCGCGAGCTGCTGACGGCCGCGCTGGAGCTGGTGCGGCCCGGCGGGGTCGTGGCGTACGTGGTGTGCTCGCCGCACCTGTCGGAAACGGTCGGCGTGGTCGCGGACGTGGCCCGGCGGACCGGCGCGGAACGGCTGGACACGCGGGAGTTCTTCCCCGGTGTGCCGGACCTGGGCGACGGGCCGCAGGTGCAGCTGTGGCCGCACCTGCACGGCACGGACGCCATGTTCTGCGCCCTGCTGCGCCGACCCGCGTGACGGTGGGCGGCGGTCCGGTGAGCGGCGGTCCGGCGGGCGGTCGCCCGGTGGTCGGTCTGGTCGCGTCGGCGGCCGGCGGGGTCGAGCGGTGGCTGGCGGACGGGCTCGCCCGGCCGCTGGCCGAACGGGGGTGGCGGGTGGCGATCACGGTGACGCCCACCGCCGCCCGGTGGCTCGAACCCCACCTGGACGCCCTCCGGGCCACGACCGACCTGCCGGTGCGCTGGACGTCCCGCCTGCCGACCGAGCCCAAGCCGCACCCGGTGCCCGACGCGTTCGCGTTCGCCCCGGCCACGGCGAACTCGCTGGCCAAGCTCGCCCTCGGCATCGGCGACAACCAGGCGCTCACGGTGCTGTGCGAGGGCTTGGGGCGCGGCACCCCGGTGGTGGTGCTGCCGCAGCTGTCGGAGGACCAGGCCGGCCACCCGGCGCACCGCGGGCACCTGGCCGTGCTGCGGTCCGCGGGGGTGGTGCTCGCCGCCGACCTCGCGGCGGTGCTCGCGGAACTCGACCGGGTCGCACGGCCCCGCGGGTGAGGGGCGCGGCGCGGGACGGGTGAATTGACAGTCGGTCGAGGCGCGTAGCAGGCTTGATCGTGTCGAATTTGCACGGCCGGGATCGTGAGTGGGCTTCGGTTCTCCGCTTCCTGTCCGCCCCCGGTGGCCTGCTGGCCATCGACGGCCCGCCGTGCTCCGGCAAGACGCTCCTGCTGCACGAGGCGGTCCGCGCCGCCCGTGACCGCGGCTACTCCGTCGTCCTGGTCGCCGGCGAGCACCTGGCGGGCTCGGCCGACGTGGCTCGCGCCCTGGAGCGCGTCGGGTTCGACCGGGGCGCGCGCCCGCTGATCGCCGTCGACCAGGCGCACCGCGACCCGGCCGCGGTCCTCGCGCTGTTATCCCACCTGGGGGAGCCCCGGGTCACGGTCCTGCTCGCGCTGTCCGGCGCGTTCGCGGGCGCCGAGGTGCGGCGCGCGGTGGCCGCAGCCGGGGAGGTGCTGCCGCTCGGACCGGTCGCCGACGACGTGGTCGAGGCGCTGGTGCGGAGCCGGCTCGACGCCGTGCCCACCGCCGAGCTGGCCGCGCTCACGGCCGCCGCCGGCGGCAACCCGCGCCTGGTCGCCGAGCTGGTCGCCGGGTTGCGGGAGGAGGGGCAGCTGGAGGTCCGCGACGGCGTGGCCCGGCTGCACGGCGGGTGGCTGCCGCAGCGGGTGACCGCCCTGGTGCGCGGGCAGGCCGACGTGCTGTCCGCCAAGGCCACCCAGGTGCTGCGGGTCGCCGCCGTGGTCGGCAGGTCGTTCCGGCTCGCGGACGTGGCCACGATGGTGGGCGAGACCACGGGCGCGCTGCTGCTCGCGGTGGACGAGCTGCTGGCCTCGGGCCTGGTGGTGTGCGTCGACGAACGGCTGGGCTTCGCCTCCGAGCTGGTGTGGCGCGCCGTGGTGGAGTCGGTGCCGGCCTCGGTGCTGCACGCCCTGCGGCACGACGCGGCGGTGCTGCGGGCGGTGCTGGGGGACGTGTCGCGCGTCGAGGAGGCGCCGTGCGCCGAGGAGCAGCCGGCGGAGGACGCGGACCGCGACCAGGTGGCCGTGCGCGGCGTCCGCGCGCTCGCCGCGGGCGGCAGGCTGGGGTCCGCCATCGCGCTGGCCCGCGACAGCCTCGCCGGCCGGGTGTACGCGGGCGGGGCGGCCGAGCTGCGCGTGGTGCTGGCGGGCATCCTGCTCGCCGACGGGCGCCCGGCCGACGCGGCGACCGAGCTGGAGCACGCGCTGGTCACCACCGGGGTCCCCGGCCCGCTGCGCAGGCTCGCCGCGGCGGGCCGCCTGCTGTCGCTGTACTTCGCCGGCGGCAGCCGGGCGGGCGCCCACGCCCTGTCCGTGCTGACCTCCCGCGACCGGGAGCCCAGCGACGCCGACGTGGTGATGGCCGCGACCGTCCACTCGTGCCTGGAGTGGAGTTCCGGGAACCTCGCCGAGGGTGTGTACTGGGGCCGCCAGTCGACCCGCTGGGAGGTGGACCGGCCCACCGCCTGGTGGCAGTCGCAGTCGGCGGTGTCGTTCGCGCTGAAATTGTCCGCGCTGGGCGAGTTCGACGACGCCGAGCGCCTGGTCCGCGACGACCGCCCGGCCGGGGAGGACCCGGCGGGCGAAGGTCCGGCCGGGGGAGGTCCCGACGAGGATTCCGGCGGCGCTCCCCCGGACGAGGCGGTGATCGGCGGCGCGTCCGCGGCGCGCACCATCGCGCGGGCGAGGGTGCTGACCCAGGCGGGCCGGCTCGGACCGGCCGGGGCGGCCGCGCGGGCGGGACTGGCGGAGGCGTGCGACCGGGGTCTGCGGCTGCTGGTGCCGCTCGCCTCGACGGTGCTCGCGACGGTCGCGGTCCTCCGCGGCGAGGTCGCGGTGGCGGCCGAGCACGTGCGCCGCTACCGGGGCGACCTCGCGGCGGGCGAGGCGGTGCTGCACTCCGGGCAGTACGACTGGGTGGAACTGCTCGTCGCGCACGCCCGGGGCGGACCGGGCCGGGCCGTGGAGCTGGCCGGGCGCCGGGTGTCCGACGCGGACGCGGCGCGGCGGATGCTCGTCGAGGAACCGGGCGCGGCGGCGTGGCTGGTGCGGCTCGCGCTCACGGTGGGCGACAGCGGCCTCGCGGGTGACGCCGTGGGCGCGGCCGAGGACCTGGCGGCGGACAACCCGGGGTTCACCGCCGTGTCCGTGGCCGCCGGGCACGCCCGCGCCCTGCTCGACCGGGACGTCGACGGCCTGCTGGAGGTCGCGGACCGGCACCGCCACCCGTGGGCCAGGGCCACCGCCCACGAGGACCTGGCCGTGCTGTTCGACGAGGCCGGCCGCACCGAGCGGGCCGCCGCGCACGCCGCGCTCGCCCTGGCCGCCTTCGAGCGGATGGGCGCGGACGGCGAGGCGCAGCGGCTGCGCCGGGGCCCCGGCCGCGCAGGGGTGGGCGGTGCCGGCGCGACGGACTGGCAGCGGCTGTCCGAGCCGGAACGCGACATCGCCCGGCTCGTCGGCGCGGGCCTGACCAACCGGCAGGTCGCCCGGCAGCTCTACCTGTCCCCGCACACGGTGAACTACCACCTGCGGGGCATCTTCCGGAAGCTCGGCATCAGCTCGCGGGTCGAGCTGGCGCGGCTCGCGCACGAGCAGGAGACCTCGTCGGTCTGACCGGACGGGTCACGAGCCCGGCGGGTCAGGCGCCCAGCGCGTCCGACACCGGGTCGCCCAGCAGGAACCGCACCTCGTCCGCGACCCGGCGCACGTCGGAGGGCGCGACCACGGCGCAGTGCACGCCGTGCGCCGCGACCTCCACCGCCAGGCACTCGGTGTAGGCGATGGCCGCCGCGCGCGACGCCACGTAGGCCGAGATCCCCGACCGGGGCACGGCCACGGCGTGCGCGGGCACCATCACGATCGTCCCGTGACCGCGCACGACCATGCGGGCGGCCACCGCGCGCGAGGTGTTGAACACACCGTCCACGTTGACCGCGAAGCTGCGCGCCCAGTCCTCGTCGGTGATCGACAGCACCGGGCCGGGGCGCAGCGCGCTCGCCACGGCCACCAGCGCGTCGATGGCCCCGAACTCGCGCTCCACCTGGTCGACCAGGGCGTCGACGGCGGCGCCGGAGGCCACGTCCACCTGCCTGCCGGCGACCCGCACCCCGGCGGCGTGCAGCTGTTCGACGAGGTCGGCGAGCCGCGCGCCGTCGCTGTCCACGGCCGCCACCAGCACGCCCTGCCGGGCCAGCACCTCGACGACCTCGCCGCCCAGCGGCGAGCACGCTCCGGTCACCAGCGCGACCCGGTGCCGCGATTCGGCGTTCATCCCCAAGCTCCCAGTTCCTGCCCCCGCCCGAAGGTAACGGCCACCACACCCGGGGGGAACTACCCGCGTGAGTAGTCGGGCGACATCCGGTCGGCGCACCGGATTCCACGATCGGGTGGCGGGTGGGACGTGCCTCCCGGCGCGGCGGCGGGGGCGCGGAAGCCTAGACTCACGAGCCGTGGTCCACCAGCCGATGATCGCCCCGAGCATCCTGTCCGCCGACTTCGCCCGACTCGCCGACGAGGCCGCCGCCGTGGCGGGCGCCGACTGGCTGCACGTGGACGTCATGGACGCGCACTTCGTGCCGAACCTGACCATCGGCCTGCCGGTGGTGAAGTCGCTGCGCGCCGCCACCGACCTGCCGCTCGACTGCCACCTCATGATCGAGGACCCGGACCGCTGGGCCGTCGGCTACGCCGAGGCCGGCGCCCACAACGTGACCGTGCACGTGGAGGCCGCCGCCGACCCGGTGCGGCTGGCCAAGGACCTGCGGGCGGCGGGCGCGAAGGCCGGCCTGTCGCTCAAGCCGGGCACCCCGCTGGCGCCCCACCTCGACGTGCTCAAGCACTACGACACGCTGCTGGTGATGTCCGTCGAGCCCGGTTTCGGCGGGCAGGGCTTCATGCCCGAGGTGCTGGACAAGGTCCGCGAGGCGCGCCGCCTGGTCGACACCGGCCACCTGACGCTGCTCGTGGAGATCGACGGCGGCATCAACGCCGACACGATCGAGCAGGCCGCCGAGGCGGGCGTCGACTGCTTCGTGGCCGGGTCGGCCGTGTACGACGCCGCCGACCCCGGCGCCGCCCTGGAGCGGCTGCGCGCGCAGGCGGCCCGCGCCCGGTGAACGTCGAGGAGGCGATGGCGCGGGCGATCGCGGCGAGCGAGCGGGTCCGCGGCACGACCAGCCCCAACCCGCCCGTCGGGTGCGTGCTGCTCGACGCCGGCGGCGCGGTCGTCGGCGAGGGCGCCACGCGACCGCCGGGCCGGGCGCACGCCGAGGTCGTCGCCCTGGCGCGGGCCGGCGAGCGGGCCCGCGGCGGCACAGCCGTCGTGACGCTGGAGCCGTGCGCCCACCAGGGCCGCACACCGCCGTGCGCGAACGCCCTGCTCGACGCCGGTGTGGCCCGCGTCGTGCACGCCGTGGCCGACCCCAACCCGCGGGCCGCCGGTGGGGCGGACGTGCTGCGCGCCGCCGGTGTCGAGGTCGTCGGCGGCGTCCTGGCGCGGGAGGTGGCGCGGGGGCCGCTGCGCGCCTGGCTGCACTTCGCCCGCACCGGCCGCCCGCACGTGACCTGGAAGTACGCGGCCACCCTGGACGGCCGGGTCGCGGCCGCCGACGGCACCAGCCGCTGGATCAGCTCCCCCGAGTCCCGCGCCGAGGTGCACGAACTGCGCACCAGGGTCGACGCGGTCGTGGTCGGCACCGGCACGGTCCGCACCGACGACCCGCGACTCACCGCGCGCGGCCCGGACGGCGTGCAGTATGGGGGGCGCCAACCGCTGCGGGTCGTCGTCGGGACCAGCGACCTGCCGCCGGGGGCCCGTGTCCTGGACGACGAGGCGGAGACCGTGCACCTGCGCACGCACGACCCGGACGTCGTGCTCGCCGAACTGGCGGCACGCGGCGTGGTCGACGTGCTGCTGGAGGGCGGCCCCACGCTGGCGGGCGCGTTCGCGGGGGCGGGGCGCGTGGACCGCGTGCTCGCCTACCTCGCGCCCAAGTTCCTCGGGGACGGACCACCCGCACTGCGGGACGCCGGGGTGTCGACCGTCACCGACGCCGTGGGTTTGGTCGTGGAGCAGGTCAGTATGTGCGGACCGGACGTGCGGGTCTCCGCAGTCGCGTCCGGCGCCGCGCGCTAGAGGAGGAACGGTGTTCACGGGGATCGTCGAGGAGTTGGGTGAGGTCGTCGCCGTCGCCGACCTGCCGGACGCGGCCCGCGTCACCATCGCGGGCCCGCTGGTGACCAGCGACGCCAAGCACGGCGACTCGATCGCGGTGAACGGCGTGTGCCTCACCGTGGTCGACGTCGAGGGCGGCGCGTTCACCGCCGACGTGATGCGCGAGACGCTCACCCGCAGCAGCCTGGCCAAGGTCGCCGAGGGCGACAAGGTCAACCTGGAGCGCGCCGCGGCCGTCGGCCAGCGGCTGGGCGGCCACATCGTGCAGGGCCACGTGGACGGCACGGGCGCCGTGCTGGCCAGGGAGAAGGCCGAGCACTGGGAGGTCGTCCACATCGGACTGCCGCCGCGGCTGTCCCGCTACGTGGTGGAGAAGGGCTCGATCACGGTGGACGGCGTGTCGCTGACCGTCGTGGACGTCTCCGAGACCGAGTTCTCGGTGAGCCTCATCCCCACGACGCTGGAGCTGACCACCCTCGGCCGGCGCTCGCCGGGCGACACCGTCAACCTGGAGGTGGACGTGGTCGCGAAGTACGTGGAGCGCCTCGCCCAGCCCCACCTGCGCGCCGAGGAGACCAGGTGAAGGACTTCGCCGACATCGAGCGGGCCGTCAAGGACATCGCCAGCGGCCGACCGGTCATCGTCGTGGACGACGAGGACCGCGAGAACGAGGGCGACCTGATCTTCGCCGCCGAGAAGGCGACGCCGGAGCTGCTCGCGTTCATGGTCCGCTACACGTCCGGGTACGTGTGCGTGTCGCTGACCGAGGCCGACTGCGACCGGCTCGACCTGCCGCCGATGTACCACACGAACCAGGACCAGCGCGGCACCGCCTACACGGTGACCGTCGACGCCCGCGAGGGCGTGTCCACCGGCATCTCGGCCGCCGACCGGGCCCACACGATCCGGTTGCTGGCCGACCCGGCCTCGACGGCCCGCCACTTCAGCCGCCCCGGTCACGTGGTGCCGCTGCGCGCCCGCGACGGCGGCGTGCTGCGCCGCCCCGGGCACACCGAGGCCGCCGTCGACCTGGCCCGCCTGGCGGGGCTCTCGCCGGCCGGCGTGCTGTGCGAGATCGTGTCGCAGAAGGACGAGGGCGACATGGCGCGGCGCGACGAGCTGGAGGTGTTCGCCGCCGACCACGACCTCGCGCTCATCAGCATCGCCGACCTGATCGCCTACCGGCGGCGCGTCGAGACCCAGGTGGAGCGGGTCGCCGAGGCCCGCATCCCGACCGTGCACGGCACGTTCACCGCGGTCGGCTTCGACAGCAAGCTCGACGGCATCGAGCACGTCGCGTTCGTCTGCGGCGACATCGGCGACGGCGAGGACGTGCTGGTCCGCGTGCACTCCGAGTGCCTGACCGGCGACATCTTCGGCTCGCTGCGCTGCGACTGCGGTCCGCAGCTGGACGCCGCGCTGGAGGCGGTCTCGGCGCAGGGGCGCGGCGTCGTGCTCTACATGCGCGGTCACGAGGGCCGCGGCATCGGCCTGATGCACAAGCTCCAGGCGTACCAGCTCCAGGACGGCGGCGCGGACACCGTGGACGCCAACCTCGCCCAGGGCCTGCCCGCCGACGCCCGCGACTACGGCACCGGCGCGCAGATCCTGTGCCGGCTCGGCGTCAAGTCGATGCGGCTGCTGACGAACAACCCGGCCAAGCGCGTCGGCCTGGAGGGCTACGGCCTGACCGTGCTCGACCGCGTGCCGCTGCCGATCTCGCCCAACCCGGAGAACCTGCGCTACCTGCGCACCAAGCGCGACCGGATGGGCCACGAGCTGCACCAGCTCGAACAGTACGAGGCGCTGGGCCAGGGCGGCGCGGTCGTGTCCACCACCGAAGGAGCGGAATGAGCGGCGAAGGTCGGCCCGAGGCCGACGTCCCGGACGCGGCGGGCCTGAGGCTGGCCGTCGTGGCCACGCGCTGGCACGCGAAGATCACCGACAACCTGGTGGCCCGCGCCCTGGAGGCGGCGGCGGGGGCCGGGGTGGCCTCGCCGACCGTGGCGCGCGTCGCGGGCGCCGTCGAGCTGCCGGTGGTGGCCCAGGAGCTGGCCCGCACGCACGACGCGGTGGTGGCGCTGGGCGTCGTCGTCCGCGGCGGCACCCCGCACTTCGAGTACGTGTGCGACGCGGTGACGGCGGGCCTGACGCGGGTGGCGCTGGACGAGTCCACGCCCGTCGGCAACGGCGTGCTCACCACCGACGACGAGGAGCAGGCCCTGGCCCGCGCGGGGTTCGCGGACTCGGTCGAGGACAAGGGCTTCGAGGCGTGCGTGGCGGCGCTGGACACGGCGCTCGTGCTGCGCGGGCTGCGGGCGGGGACGTGAGCACCGCCGTGGCCGTCGAGTTCCGCCCGAAGAAGATCCGCCTCGTCGCCGTGACCTGCGCGGTGTTCCTGGTCGCCTCGTTCACCGTCGTCGGGCTCCTGCTCGGGGACACGCCCACCGGCGTGATCTTCCGGACCTCCGACCAGGTGGCGATGATCTGCCTGGGCGTGCTGCTGGCGTGCGGGGCGCTGCTGCTGGCCCGGCCCAGGGTGCGCGCGGACGCCGAGGGCATCGAGGTCCGCAACGTCGTCACCGCGCACCGCTACGCGTGGTCGGACGTGCTGCACGTGTCCTTCCCGGACGGCGCGTCCTGGGCGCGGCTGGAGCTGCCCGACGACGAGTACGTGTCCGTCATGGCCGTGCAGGCGGTGGACCGCGAGCACGCCGTCGCGGCCGTGCGGGCCCTGCGCGAGCTGCACCGCGCCGCCACCCCGTAGGCCGCGCGACCCGGCCGCGCAACCCCTGGTCGACGTGGTGCCGTTGGCGGATTCCGTGTCCGCCAACGGCACCTTGTCCGCTTCGCGACCCCTGCCTACGTTCGGGTGGTCGACGAACCAGGGGGCGCACATGCGCAGACGTTCACTCCTCACCGGTGCCGCCGCGGCGGCGGGCGCGGCCGTGCTCGGCCTGAACCCGGTCGCCCGCGCGCAGCGGCCCGGCGCCTCCGACCTGCCCGACCTGGGGCTGGGCGACCTGCCCGTGGTGGGCCGGGTGCGGGCCCGCCGGGCGATGGAGCACCTGCGGGTGCTCAGCGACCGGATGGGCCTGCGCATCGGCGGCACCGAGTCGGAGCACCGGGCCCGCGACTACCTCGCGGACGTGCTGCGCGACCTGCGCTACCAGGTGACGCTCCAGCCGTTCGCCGTGCCCGACAAGTACCTGTCCACGCTGGTCGTCGGCGGGGACACGTGGCACGCGGCGGCGTCCCGCTCCGGCGCGCTCGGCGTCACCGCGACCGGTCCGGTGCGGGAGCTGGACCCGGCCGCGCCGCTGCCCGACGACCTCACCGGCGCGATCGTGCTGCTGGTCAACGTGCCCACCGGCTCGACCGCGGTGCTCGACGCCGCACGCCGGGGCGCGGCGGCCGTGCTCGTCGGCCGCGTCCCCGTCCCGCCGGCGGGCAGGACCGGCGCGTTCTCCCCGGCGCTGACCGGGGCCGTCGCCGTGCCGGTGCTCGGCGTCGCCCAGGTGCACGTGGAGCGGCTGCGCGCGGCCGGTCCCGTCACGATCACCGTCACCACCACCCACCACACGGGCCTGACCTCGTACAACGTGATCGCCGACCGGCCCGCGACGTTCCCCGGCCGCGACCGGGGCGTGGTCATGGTGACCGCGCACTACGACACCGTGCCGGGCTCGCCGGGCGCGAACGACGACGGCAGCGGCACCGTGCTCGCGCTCGAACTGGCCCGCGTGCTGCGCCACCTGCCGACGCGGCGGGCGCTGCGGTTCGCGCTGTGGGGCTCGGAGGAGCAGGGCCTGCTCGGGTCGCGCCACTACGTGGGCGGACTGCCCGCGGAGGAGGCGGCGCGCATCGCCGGCGTGTTCCAGAACGACATGGTCGCCACCAGCCACGGCCCGGCCACCGCCTACTGGCTGCTGTCGGTGGACGGCGGCGACAACGCCACCACCGCGCAGGTCGCCGCCGCCGCGACCCGCCTCGGCTACGGCTCCCGCGTCCACGGCCCCGTGGCGCGCGGCAGCAGCGACCACGTGCCGTTCCACGAGAAGGGCATCGCCGCGGCGAACTTCAGCTGGCGCGGTGAGGGCGGCCCGCACGAGCTGGAACCGCTCTACCACACGCCCGAGGACACGATCGCGCAGAACGTGAGCCCCGAGCGCCTCCAGGTGTCGCTGGAGCTCATCGGCGCCGCCGCCTACCGCCTGGCCTGCGCCCGCTCCTGACCGCGACCGGTCCGGGGACCGCGTGACGCCGGCGGCCGACCCTCACCCGGGGCGGTCGCCGGCCGCCCGCAGCAGCCGGGCCGCGTGGGACCGGAGGTGCTCGCGCAGCTCCTCCGGTCCCTCCACCTCGAAGTCGACGCCGATCATGGCGATCCACAGGACCACCTCCTCCAGCGACGGCGTGCCGACCGTCAACCGGGTCCGCCCGTCGTCGATGCGCTCCAGGTGCACCGACGTCATCGACGTCCGCGCCGCCACCACGTCGTAGGGCGCGTGCATCACCAGCCGCGCCCGGTGCTGGTAGGGCGCCACGGACAGCTGCCGCGACACGTACGACGCCAGGTCCTCCGCCGGCGGCTCGCGCGGCGGGAACCGGGCGCCCGGCGCCGGCTCGCCCTCGATCCGGTCGACCCGGAACGTGCGCCAGTCCTCCTTGTCCACGTCCCACGCCACCAGGTACCAGCGCCGACCGGTGTGGGCCAGGCCCAGCGGCTCGACGTGCCGCCTCGTGCCGCCGTCGCGCCCCGCGTAGGGGAACCGCAGCCGCCGGCGGTCGCGGCACGCGCCGGCGATGGCGGTGAGCGTGCCGGAGTCGACCCGCGCCACGGTCGGCGTGAGCGCCACCGTGTGCTGCCCGAGCGCGTTCACCCGCCGCCGCAGCCGCGACGGCAGCACCTGCTCCAGCTTCGCCAGCGCCCGCACCGACGTCTCCTCGATGCCCGCGACCGTGCCGTTCGCGGCGGTCCGCAACCCCACCGCCACGGCCACCGCCTCGTCGTCGTCCAGCAACAGCGGCGGCAGCTCGGCGCCCGCGCCCAACTGGTAGCCGCCCGACACGCCGGGCGCCGCGTTCACCGGGTAGCCGAGGGTGCGCAGCTTGTCCACGTCCCGCCGCACGGTCCGCACGTCCACGCCCAGCCGCGCCGCCAGGTCCGGCCCGGTCCAGTCGCGGCGGACCTGGAGCAGCGAGAGCAGCTTCAGCAGCCGGGCCGAGGTCTCCAACATGCCGCCGAGTCTGCCGGCCATCGCGGACGACGACCGTCCTCGATCAGCCGCGTGCCGCGCCCTCCGGCCACACGACCACCACCGGCACCCCCGACGCGCGCGCCGTCTCCACCACGTCCGCCGTGCCGCCCCGGCCGTCGGGCGGCTGCCCGTCCCACACCGCGACCAGCAGCTCCACCGACGCGAGCATCCGCTCGTTGGCCATCACGTACGCGTGCCGCCCCGACAGCTCGTTCGGCAGCACGCTCACCACGTGCGCCCGCGCCAGCAGTTCGTCGTAGGCGGCGCGCTTGTCCGGCTTGAGCCGGTCCCGGTAGTCCGTCGCGGGCAGCACGACCTCCACCCGCCCGCCCAGGTCCAGCACGACCCGCGCGAACAGCTGGTCCGCGCCGGGCGCCAGGCAGGTCACCCCCACGAGGGATGACCCGCCCGCCGCCTCGGCCTCCAACGCAGCGCGGATCGCCGCGCTCACCGCGTCGACGCAGTCGGGCACCAGTTTGCTGTGCCCGGTGATCCCCACCCGCATCACTAGGCCGTCCGCAATCCCCGGATCGCCTCGCGCGCGTCGCGCACGACCGGCAGGTCCCGGTGTCGCTCCGCCTCCTTCGCGAAGTCCTGGAGCTTGCGCACGACCCGCCCGGACGCCAGGCCCGCCGCGGTCGGCACCACCTGCTGGATCAGCCCGCACGCCTCCTCGGGCTCACCCGCCACCATCATGGTGCGGGCCAACCCGATGACGTCGAACGCCCGGTTGCGCACCCGGGCCGGGTCGCGCAGGTCCAGCGCCCGCCTGATGTGCTGCTCGGCCCGCGGCGCCTGCTTCGGGTCGTGACCCGCCAGGTCCCGCATCCGGGCGCCGATCACGCCCTCCAGCTCCGCCTCGTCGAAGCTGTGGAGCCACCACGGCTCCGAGCCGTCCCGCCGCTGGGCGAAGCTGTCCTGCGCCTGCCCGACCGCCCGGTGGAACTCTCGCACCTGACCCATCTGGGCGTAGGCCCACGCCTCGCGGGTCAGCAGGAGCGCCTGCAACGTCGGGGTAGCCGTGCGCCGGGTGCCGTACTGACCCAGCTGCACGAGCTCCAGACCGTCCTCCGGGCGGCCCAGGTCGAACATCTGCCTCGCCATCGCCGCCAGGCACAGCGCGGCGAACGGGTCGTTGCGCCCGGCCTTGGCCATGCGCACGCCCAGCACGTAGTACCGCTGCGCCGCGTCGTGCATGCCCGCGTCCCAGGACATGCTCGCCGCGACCTTGGACAGCTCCGCGCCGATGAAGAAGGCCCGCTCCGTGGTCGGACCCGCCGGCGCCCGCGACAAGCGCTCGGCCAGTTCCTCCAACTGGCCGAGCACCGCCTTGCGCGCCAACCCGTACCCGCCCCGCCCGCCCCACCCGCGCAGCCCGTCGGCGACGCGTTGCAGCGCCACCAGCTCCTCCTCGCTGATCGCCGCGCTGGACGACCACTTGGACAGGGGCTGCAAGGGGTGGAGCCACTTCTGCAACGGCTCGACCAGTGCGGGTCCCATTGCCACCGCGGCAGCTCCGGTGAGCGCCGCTCGTCTGCTGATCGCCAAGTCGTTCCTCGCCGTCTCCTCGACCGATCTGGCAATGCTCGACGCGTCCCACGCCGCGGCGAGCACATCGGGCGGGGCACCACGGTCGGGGCCCGCCTGGCTTGGGATTCCGACGCGGTCGAACCACAGCCGGTCGCCGGGGACGCCGAGCACCCGCGCGAAGTGCCGCAGGCGGTCGATCCGGTCGATCGGGTTCTCACCGGTCTCGTACCGCGACAGCTGTGCTTGGGAGACTCCCAGCCAGGACGCCATGCGGTCCTGGGTGACGCGGCTGACGTGCTGGGGGTGGTGCCGGTAGGCGGCGAGGAGGGCGCCCATGTCCCGGTCGGCGAACGCGGCGGCCATGGCCTCGTGGTCCCAGAAGTCCCCCGGGACCTCGGGCGGTCCGTAGAGCTCCGTGCGCGCGGTGCGCCGGCACCGCTGGCAGAGGCGGTCGGTGTTGTCGGCGGCGATCCACGCCCCGCACGACGGGCATGCGCGCCTGGTACTGGTACTCCGAGCTCTCCGGTCCATGGCTCGCTCCCGTCACTGAGCGTGGTCACCAGCATATATAGATGTGATCGGGAGTCCATGCATCCGGTGCATAAGACGCGGTAGACCCCCCATTCGGCCGCGTGTGACACCGCGTGCCGGATGAGCGTCATCCATCCGGTGCATGTGTCCTACCCGAGACGGGTGTGGTGACCGGCCCCGATCGCGCCGACCCTGCGTGTGTGCAGGCCGGGCAGACCCCGCGGCCCGCGGACCACCCGCTCCACCCGACCGGGAGGAACCCACGATGAGCGTCACCGCCGCCACCACCGCAGACAACGGCCCGCGCTTCGGGCCCCGCGACCGCGCGCACCAGCAGGCACTGGGTGAGGCCATCGCGGGCTACCGGCTGCTGGGCTGGAAGGTCTCCGTCACCGAGCAGGGCGTGTTCCTGCCGCTGGGGCCCGCCACCACCGCGCTGGCCATGCCCGCCCGCATCGGGTCCCGGGTCCTGGCCGACCTCAAGGCCCGCATGCTCGCGGGTCCCGTCACCGTGATCCCCGGCCCGCGCGAGCACTGGATCTTCCTCGCCGAACTGGTCGCCCTGCTGCCCACGCACCTCAAGGCGCCCGCCGAGGTCCAGTTCGTCCGCTCGCCGCAGCGCATCGCGCTGCCGCCCACCATGACCCGCTACGGGTCGCTGAGGTGGGCGAACCCGCCGTCGCACTCGCGGCACTGGTTCCCGCCGTTCACCGCGGTCCTCGCCCTCGCGCGCTCGGCGGTCGCCCAGGACCGCTGACGGTCCCGTCACCCGCCGCGGGTCCCCACCGGACCCGCGGCGTCGCCGAATCCACCGGATGGGTGAAGATGGAGGTGTGGACCGACGGACGCTGCTGTGCGGACTGCTCGCCCTGACCGCCTGCGGCACCGGGGGAGCGACCCGCCGCCCCGGTGCCGGCTCCGCCCGGCCGGGTGACCGCGTCGCCGCGCTCGCCGACGTGCCCGTGGGCTCCGGCGCCCTGGTCGACGTCGGCGCTGATGGCCGGTTGCTGCTGGTCAGGCCGTCGGAGTCGGAGGTGCGCGCGTTCGACCCGGCGTGCCCGCACCAGGGCACCGCGGTCAACCCGCCGACGGCGGGCGTGATCACCTGCCCGACGCACCGCAGCGCGTTCGACCCGTCGTCCGGCGCCGTGCTGTCCGGCCCGTCGCCGAAGGGCCTGGCCGAGGTCGCGGTCACCGTGTCCGGCGGCGACGTGCTGCTCGCCTGACGCGCGCCCACCCGTGCCGCCCCGCCTGGGCCGCCCGCCGTTGCCCGAACGTGTTGCTTTCCTGAAGAACACCCGGCGCTCCCCGGGATGTTGAACCCCGCTTCACGTGGTGTCGTATTGCCTGTGTGATCCGAACGACCACCACCACCCACCACGTTGCGGAGGACCTGTCGTGAGTTCCGTGGAGCAAGCAGGGCTGTCCCGTCGCTCGATGCTGTGCGGCGTGCTGGTCGCGCTCGCCGTGCCCGGCGGGCTGGCCGCGTGCGGCGGCGGCGAGCCCGCGTCGACCGGCGGCGCCACCACCGGCGGCGGCACCACGGGTGGCGCGGGCACCCCGACCGGTGCCGCCGGGGGCGGGCAGGCGAGCATCATCGCCCTGGCCGACGTGCCCGACGGCGGCGGCGCGATCGCCGGCAACCCGGCGACCAGCAAGCCGCTCGTCATCGTCCGCACCGGCGACGCGGTCACCGCCTACGACGCCGCCTGCCCCCACCAGGGCACCGCCGTGGCCCCGCCGGAGAACGGCGTGATGACCTGCCCGGCCCACGGCAGCCGGTTCAACGCCTCCGACGGCGCGGTCACCAAGGGCCCGGCGACCACGGGCCTCACCGCGGTGCCCGTCACCGTCCGGGACGGCCAGGTCGTCCTCGCCTGACCCGCGCCCCGCGCCCGGCGGGGCGGCCCACCCCGGGCCGCCCCGCCTAGCAGACGCACTGACCTGCGCGGGGAGTGGCCAGGCGATGCGCTGTCGGTGCCCGCACGTACGCTTGTCGCGTGGCCGATCCGTCGACCTATCGCCCCGCGACAGGCACCATCCCCGAAGCCCCCGGCGTCTACAGGTTCCGCGACGCCAGTGGCCGGGTGGTCTACGTCGGCAAGGCCAAGAACCTGCGGCAGCGGCTGAACTCCTACTTCGCGGACATCACGGGCCTGCACCCGCGCACCCGCCAGATGGTGACGACCGCGGCGGGCGTCGAGTGGACCGTCGTCGGCACCGAGGTCGAGGCGCTCCAGCTGGAGTACAACTGGATCAAGGAGTTCGACCCGCGCTTCAACGTCCGCTACCGCGACGACAAGTCGTACCCGGTGCTCGCGGTGACGCTGAACGAGGAGTTCCCCCGACTGCACGTCTACCGCGGCCCGCGGCGCAAGGGCGTCCGCTACTTCGGTCCCTACGCGCACGCGTGGGCCATCCGCGAGACCCTCGACCTGCTGCTGCGCGTCTTCCCCGCCCGCACCTGCTCCGCCGGCGTGTTCAAGCGGCACGGCCAGATCGGCCGGCCCTGCCTGCTCGGCTACATCGACAAGTGCTCGGCGCCGTGCGTGGGCCGGGTCAGCGCCGGGCAGCACCGCGACATCGTCGAGGACTTCTGCGACTTCCTCGCCGGCCGCACCGATTCCCTGGTCCGCCGGCTGGAGCGCGAGATGACCGCCGCCGCCGAGGACCTGGACTTCGAGCGGGCCGCCCGGCTGCGCGACGACCAGGCCGCCCTCAAGCGGGCCCTGGAGAAGCAGGCCGTCGTCCTCGGCGACGGCACGGACGCCGACGTCGTCGCGTTCGCGCAGGACGAGCTGGAGGTGTCCGTGCAGGTGTTCCACGTGCGCGGCGGCCGGGTGCGCGGCCAGCGCGGCTGGGTGGTCGACAAGGTCGACGAGACCGGCACCGCGGGCCTGGTCGACCAGTTCGTCACCCAGTTCTACGGCACCCAGGCCGAGTCGGCCGAGGTCGGCGGCGTGGAGGCGGCGCCGGTGCCGCGCGAGGTGCTCGTGCCGGAGCTGCCCGACGACGCGCCCGCCGTGGAGCGGTGGCTGTCGGACCTGCGCGGCGCGAAGGTGTCGCTGCGCGTCCCGCAGCGCGGTGACAAGCGGGCGCTGATGGAGACCGTGGAGCGCAACGCCAAGGAGGCGTTCCAGCAGCACAAGCTGCGCCGCGCGGGCGACCTCACGGCCCGGTCCGCGGCCCTCCAGGAGCTCCAGGAGGCGCTGGGCCTCGACACGGCCCCGCTGCGCATCGAGTGCACCGACATCAGCCACGTGCAGGGCACCGACGTGGTCGCCTCGCTCGTGGTGTTCGAGGACGGCCTGGCCCGCAAGTCCGAGTACCGCCGCTTCGCGATCCGCGAGGCCGCGGAGGAGGGCGACGTCGCCTCCATCGCCGAGGTGGTGCGCCGCCGCTTCCAGGCGTACCTGAAGGAGACCGCGTCCGGCGGCTCGAACCCCGGCATCGACCCGGAGACCGGTCGCCCCCGCAAGTTCGCCTACGCGCCGAACCTGCTCGTCGTCGACGGCGCCGCGCCCCAGGCGCAGGCCGCGTCCGACGTGCTGGCCGAGCTGGGCATCACCGACGTGGCCGTGGTGGGCCTGGCCAAGCGGCTGGAGGAGGTGTGGGTGCCGGGCGAACCCGACCCGGTGATCCTGCCGCGCACCAGTGAGGCCCTCTACCTGCTGCAACGCGTGCGCGACGAGGCGCACCGGTTCGCCATCGCCTACCACCGGCAGAAGCGGTCCAAGCGGATGACGGTGTCGGCCCTGGACGACGTGCCGGGGTTGGGGCAGACGCGCCGGGCCGCGCTGCTCAAGCACTTCGGCTCGGTGAAGAAGCTCGGTGAGGCGAGCATCGAGGAGATCGCCGCGGTGCCCGGAGTGGGCCGGCGCACCGCGGAGGCCGTGCACGCGACGCTGGGCGCGACCCCGTCGGGCGCGACCCCGTCGGGCGCGACCCGGCCGGACACGGCCGGCACCGAAGACGTCGGCGCAGCCGACCTTCAGAGGGAGCACACGTGAACGCACCGGCCGGCGAGAAGTCCGGCATCGAGGTAGCGGTGGTGACCGGCCTGTCGGGAGCGGGCCGCAGCACCGCCGCGAAGTGCCTGGAAGACCTGGGCTGGTTCGTGGTGGACAACCTGCCGCCCGAGCTGATCTCGACCATGGTGGAGCTGGGCGCGCAGGCCAGGGGGGCCATCACCAGGGTCGCGGTCGTCATGGACGTGCGCAGCCGCGCGTTCACCGAGGACCTCGCGGCGGTGATCAAGGACCTCGACGCCCGCGGCTACAAGCCGAAGGTGCTGTTCCTGGAGGCCACCGACGACGTGCTGATCCGCCGGTTCGAGTCGGTGCGCCGCGGCCACCCGCTCCAGGCCGACGGGCGCCTCGCGGACGGCATCGAGGCCGAGCGGGCACTGCTCACGCCGCTGCGCGAGGAAGCCGACCTGGTGCTCGACACCTCGGCCCTGTCGGTGCACCAGCTGCGCGCCAAGATCGAGGACACCTTCGGCACCGAGTCGGCGACCCGCACCCGCGTCACGGTGCTGTCGTTCGGCTACAAGTACGGCCTGCCGATGGACGCCGACCTGGTCATGGACGTCCGCTTCCTGCCCAACCCGTTCTGGATCCCCGAGCTGCGCGAGCAGACCGGCCTGGACGGCGACGTGCGCAACTACGTGCTCACGCAGGAGGGCGCGGACGAGTTCCTGGACCGCTACCACGAGCTGCTGCGGCTCATCGGCGCCGGCTACCGGCGCGAGGGCAAGCGGTACCTGACGCTGGCCGTGGGCTGCACGGGCGGCAAGCACCGCAGCGTCGCCATCTCCGAGGAGCTGGCGGGCCGGTTGGCCGCGGAGGACGGCATGGCCGTGAAGGTCGTGCACCGGGACCTGGGACGCGAGTGAGCCCGAGAGCGGTGGCGCTGGGCGGTGGGCGCGGGCTGCACGTCACGCTCACCGCGCTGCGCCGGGTGACCGACGACGTGACGGCCGTGGTGACGGTCGCCGACGACGGCGGCTCCTCGGGGCGGCTGCGCCGGGAGCTGGGCCTGCTGCCGCCCGGCGACCTGCGCAAGGCGATGGTGGCGCTGGCCTCCGACGACGAGGCGGGCGCGATGTGGTCGGCCCTGTTCCAGCACCGGTTCGGCGGCACGGGCGCGCTCGCCGGGCACGCCGTGGGCAACCTCGTGCTGGCGGGCCTGCTGGAGCAGCTCGGCGACCCGGTCGCGGTGCTGCGCGAGGCGGGCAGGCTGCTCGGCGTGCGCGGGCGCGTGCTGCCGATGTGCACCGAGCCGCTGGAGATCGAGGCCGACGTCACCGGCCTGGACGAGGACGCCGACGTGCCGCGCCGCATCCGCGGGCAGGTCGCGATCGCCACCACGCCGGGCCGCGTGCAGCGCATCCGCCTGCACGGGCCGGGCGGTCCCGGCGAGGCGCCGCGCGGCTGCCCGGACGCCGTCGAGGCGGTGCTCGGCGCGGACGTGGTGCTGCTCGGACCGGGCTCGTGGTTCACCAGCGTGCTGCCGCACCTGCTGGTGCCGGAGCTGCACGACGCGCTCGTGCGCACCCCCGCGCGCAAGGTCGTCGTGCTCAACCTCGTCCCCCAACCGGGCGAAACAGCGGGCTTTTCCCCGGAGTTGCACCTGGACGTGCTCAGCGAGCACGCACCGCGGCTGCGGGTGGACGCGGTGATCGCCGACGCGGGCGCCGTGCCCGTGCCGGACCGGCTGCGCCGCGCCGCCGCAGCTCTCGGGGCCGAAGCGCACCTCGCGCGGATCGCCCGGGAGGGCACGCCGGACCGCCACGACCCGGCCGCGCTGGCGTCGAGCATCCGGGCGGCGTTGCACGGCCCCGCCGACGGGACCACCGGGGCGTCGAGTAGAACGCTGTCGGACGACAGCGAGACCAGGGGAGGCGAGGCACCGTGGCGATGACGTCTGCGGTCAAGGACGAGCTGAGCAGGCTGGCCGTCTCCAAGACCTGCTGCCGCCGCGCGGAGGTCGCGTCGCTGCTGCGCTTCGCGGGCGGCCTGCACATCGTGGGCGGCCGGGTCGTCGTGGAGGCGGAGCTGGACCTGGGCTCGACGGCCCGACGGCTGCGCCGGGAGATCCACGAGCTGTACGGGCACCAGTCCGACGTCTTCACGATCACCTCCAGCGGCCTGCGCAAGGGCACCCGGTTCGTGGTGCGCGTGGTCAAGGACGGGGAGGGCCTGGCCCGCCAGACGGGCCTGCTGGACCCGCGCGGCCGGCCGGTGCGCGGCCTGCCCGCCCCCGTCGTGTCCGGCGGGGTGTGCGACGCGGAGGCGGCGTGGCGCGGCGCGTTCCTGGCGCACGGCTCGCTCACCGAACCGGGCCGCTCCTCCTCGATGGAGGTGACCTGCCCGGGGCCGGAGGCGGCGCTGGCGCTGGTCGGCGCGGCCCGCCGGATGGGCATCGGCTCGAAGTCGCGCGAGGTGCGCGGCGCGGAGCGCGTGGTGATAAGGGACGGCGACGCGATCGGCGCGATGCTGACCCGCCTGGGCGCGCACGACAGCGTGCTGGCCTGGGAGGAGCGGCGGATGCGCCGCGAGGTGCGCGCCACGGCCAACCGGCTGGCGAACTTCGACGACGCGAACCTGCGCCGCTCGGCCCGCGCCGCCGTCGCCGCCGCCGCCCGCGTGCAGCGCGCCCTGGAGATCCTCGGCGCCGAGGCGCCCGACCACCTGGCCGCGGCGGGCGCGCTGCGCCTGGCGCACCGGCAGGCGTCGCTGGAGGAGCTGGGCCAGCTGTCGGACCCGCAGATGACCAAGGACGCGGTCGCCGGCCGCATCCGCCGCCTGCTGGCGATGGCCGACAAGAGGGCCAAGGAACTGGGCATGCCCGACACCGAGTCGGCGGTCACCGCGGACATGCTCGAAGCCGAGGTCTGACGCGCGTACCGTCCGCGCCGCGTGACGCTCACCGACCGTGATCGCGACCGTGGTCGGGTGACGCGCGCGGCACCTTCCGTGAACTTTCCGCGAACTGACGCGGTCTGAATCGTGCCCACCTCGGTTACTTCCAAGTAACAAGGGTGACAACCTGGATTTTCTTGTTCGATAAAGAGATCCTGGTGGTGCGAGTGACCGGGACCGCACGGCGGCGGCTAGGCTGACCGTGGCTGCCTGGTCAGCCCCTGACTGCACGCCCCTGGTGTTTTCCGCCAGTCGAGATCGAGGAGACTCACCGTGACGGTTCGCGTAGGTGTCAATGGTTTCGGCCGCATCGGTCGCAACTTCTGGCGCGCCGTTCAGGCCAGCGGGCACGACATCGAGATCGTCGCCTTCAACGACCTCGGTGACGTCAACACGATGGCCCACCTCCTGAAGTACGACTCCATCCTCGGCCGCCTCCCCGGCGAGGTCGCCGTCACCGACGAGGGCATCTCCGTCGACGGCAAGGTCATCAAGGCCCTCGCCGAGCGCGACCCCGGCAAGCTGCCCTGGAAGGACCTGGGCGTCGACGTCGTCGTCGAGTCCACCGGCTTCTTCACCGACGCCACCGTCGCGCGCAAGCACGTCGACGAGGGCGGCGCCAAGAAGGTCATCATCTCGGCCCCGGCCAAGAACGAGGACCTCACCGTCGTCCTCGGCGCCAACGAGGGCCAGTACGACGGCTCGCAGACCGTCATCTCCAACGCCTCGTGCACCACCAACTGCCTGGCCCCGCTGGCCAAGGTGCTGCACGACGCCTTCACCGTCGAGCGTGGCCTGATGACCACCATCCACGCCTACACCCAGGACCAGAACCTCCAGGACGCGCCGCACAAGGACCTGCGCCGCGCCCGGGCCGCCGCGCTGAACATCGTGCCCACCAGCACCGGTGCCGCGAAGGCGATCGGCCTGGTCCTGCCCGAGCTCAAGGGCAAGCTCGACGGCTACGCCCTGCGCGTGCCCGTGCCCACCGGCTCCGCCACCGACCTCACCGTCACCGTGGGCCGCGAGACCACCGTCGACGAGGTCAACGCCGCCTACAAGGCCGCCGCGGAGGGCCCGCTCAAGGGCTACCTGCGCTACAACACCGACCCGATCGTGTCGGCCGACATCGTCACCGACCCGGCGTCCTGCATCTACGACGCGCCGCTGACCAAGGTCATCGGCAACCAGGTCAAGGTCGTCGGCTGGTACGACAACGAGTGGGGCTACTCCAACCGCCTCGTCGACCTGGTCAACCTCGTCGCCTCCAAGCTCTGAGCGAAGAGGCGGACCACTCGCTGTGAAGACTCTCGACGACCTGCTCAGCGAGGGTGTCTCGGGTCGGCGCGTCCTCGTGCGCGCCGACCTGAACGTCCCCCTCGACGGCGACCGCATCACCGACGACGGCCGCGTCCGCGCGTCGGTGCCGACGATCAAGGCGCTCGTGGACGCGGGCGCCCGCGTCCTGGTCGCCGCCCACCTGGGCCGCCCCAAGGGTGAACCCGACCCCAAGTTCTCCCTCGCGCCCGTCGCGGTCCGCCTCGGCGAACTGCTCGGCACCCCGGTCGGGATCGGCACCGGGACCGCCGGCGACGGCACCGTCGTGCTGCTGGAGAACATCCGCTTCGACGCCCGCGAGACCAGCAAGGACGACGCCGAGCGCGCCGCCCTCGCCGACGAGCTCGCCGCCAAGGCCGACGCGTTCGTCTCCGACGGCTTCGGCGTGGTGCACCGCAAGCAGGCCAGCGTCTACGACGTGGCGAAGAAGCTGCCCCACTACGCGGGCCGCCTCGTCCTCGCCGAGGTCGAGGTGCTGCGCAAGCTCACCGACGACCTCCGGCGCCCGTACGTCGTGGCCCTCGGCGGCTCCAAGGTCTCCGACAAGCTCGGCGTCATCAAGAACCTGCTCACCAAGGTCGACCGGCTCCTCATCGGCGGCGGCATGGCCTACACCTTCCTCAAGGCCCAGGGCCACGAGGTCGGCGGCTCGCTGCTCCAGGAGGACCAGGTCGAGCAGGTCGCGGGCTTCCTCAAGGAGGCCGAGGAGCGCGGCGTGGAGCTCGTCCTCCCCGTCGACGTCCTCGCCGCCACGGACTTCGCGCCCGACGCCGAGCACGAGGTCGTCGCCACCGACGCCATCCCCGCCGACCGGCAGGGCCTCGACATCGGTCCCGCCACGCGCGAGCTGTTCGCCTCGAAGCTGGCCGACGCCAAGACCGTGTTCTGGAACGGCCCGATGGGCGTGTTCGAGTTCGAGGCGTTCGCCGGCGGCACCCGCGCCGTCGCCGAGGCCCTCGTGAAGAGCGACGCGTTCACCGTCGTCGGCGGCGGCGACTCCGCCGCGGCCGTGCGCGCCCTCGGCCTCCCCGAGGACGGGTTCTCGCACATCTCCACCGGCGGCGGCGCCTCCCTGGAGTTCCTCGAGGGCAAGGAACTGCCCGGCGTGAAGGTCCTGGAGGACTGATGGCACAGCGGCAGCCCCTCATCGCGGGCAACTGGAAGATGAACCTCAACCACCTCGAAGCGATCGGCCTCGTGCAGAAGATCGCCTTCTCCCTCCCGGAGAAGTACTTCGCCAAGGTCGAGGTGGCCGTCCTCCCGCCGTTCGTCGACATCCGGTCCATCCAGACCCTCGTCGACGGCGACAAGCTCCTGCTCAAGTACGGCGCGCAGGACCTCTCGCCGCACGACTCCGGCGCCTACACCGGCGACGTGTCCGGCCCCATGCTCGCCAAGCTCGGCTGCACCTACGTCACCGTGGGCCACTCCGAGCGCCGCGAGTACCACGGCGAGGACGACGCCCTGGTCAACAAGAAGGTCAAGGCGGCGCTCAAGCACGGCGTCACCCCGATCTTCTGCCTCGGCGAGCGGCTCGACGTCCGCGACGCCGGCGGCCACGTCGAGCACTGCACCACCCAGCTCGTCGAGGGCCTCAAGGGCCTCACCGCCGAGCAGGTCGCCGGGGTCGTCATCGCCTACGAACCCGTGTGGGCCATCGGCACCGGCAAGGTCGCCTCGTCCGCCGACGCGCAGGAGGTGTGCGCGGCCCTGCGGGCCAAGCTCGCCGAACTGCACGGCGACGAGGTCGCTTCGACCGTTCGGGTGCTCTACGGCGGCTCGGTCAAGTCCGGCAACATCGCCGAGCTGATCGGCCAGAAGGACGTCGACGGTGCTCTGGTCGGCGGCGCCAGCCTGGACGCGGACGAGTTCGCGAAGCTCTGCGCGCTCGCCGCCGGCGGACCACTACCCTGATCCGGTAGACACGCATCCCACCGAGGTGGTCCACGGTCGGCAGTCGACCGGGTACTCTGTGGCGTCACCTGCCTGACAGCGAGGAAGAAATGATCCTGTTCCTTCAGATCCTGTTGATCGTCTCCAGCTTGCTGCTCATCCTGCTGGTGCTGCTGCACCGAGGGCGCGGCGGCGGTCTGTCCTCGCTGTTCGGCGGCGGTATGCAGTCGAGCCTGTCCGGTTCCAGCGTGGTGGAGAAGAACCTCGACCGGCTGACGCTGTTCGTCGGCGCGGTCTGGGTCATCGCCATCGTGGGCGTCGGTCTGCTCAACAAGCTCTGATCTGACAGACACAGGGAAACCACGTGGTGGGGGTGTGAGGGTCGATGGCTGGTGGTAACGCGATTCGCGGTACCCGCGTCGGCGCAGGCCCGATGGGCGAATCGGAGCGCGGCGAGTCCGCGCCCCGACGTCGGGTGTCGTACTGGTGCGCGAACGCGCACGAGTCTCGGCCGTCGTTCGCGGTCGAAGCGGAGATCCCCGAGAACTGGGACTGCCCCCGGTGCGGACTTCCGGCGGGGCGCGACGAGCAGGCACCCCCTGCTCCGCCGCGCAACGAGCCGTACAAGACGCACCTGGCCTACGTGAAGGAGCGGCGCTCCGACGCGGACGGCGAGGCGATCCTGGAAGAGGCGCTCACCAAGCTGCGCAAGCAGCGCGAAGAGCCCTAGTCGCTCGCGAGGACACGCGGAGGCCCCCACCGACCACCCGGTCGGGCGGGGGCCTTCGCACGTGACGGGGTGCGGCCCCCTCCCTCAGGCGTGGTCCTCCGGGGCGTGGTCCCCTTGGGCGTGGTCCCCTCGGGCGCGCCCGCCGAACACCCCGGCGAACTGCCGCCGCACCAGCACCGCGCCCACCAGCAGGAAGAACACCAGCACCACCAGCGTGGACGTCGTCCCACCCGTCGAACTGGTCAGCGCCACGTCCACGCTCCCCACCAGCACCACCCCGCAATCGGCCCGGACCACGTGCCTGCCCGGCTGGATCGTCGCGAACTCCACCCGCGCGCTGAACGTGCCCGCCCCGTCCGCCTTCGCCGTGCCCACGTCCTCGCCCAACGAGCTGAGCGACACCACCGACCCCGGCTCGCAGCCCGTGCCGGTCGCCGTCAGCGGGTCGCCCGGCTGGATGTTGTCCCGGTCGAGCGTCAACGCGCCGTCACCGTCGAACGGCGTCGTCGTCGCACCCGTGGGCGGCGGGCTGTCCGTCGTCGTCACCGGAGCGGTCGTCGTCGTGGTCGTCGTGCTCGTGGCCGAGGTGGTCGTCGTGACCGCGGTCGTCGTGGTGGTCACGAGCGGGGGAGCGGTCGTGGTCGTCGTGACCGCGGCCGTGGTCGTGGTCGTCGTGACCGGCGTGCCGGTCACCGTGAAGCCGTCCGTCGGGTACGCCGACGCCGCGCACACCGGCCGCGCCGTCACCCGGTGCGCGCCCACCGACGCCCCCGCCGGCACCGTTCCCGTCCCCGAACCCCGACCGCGCCCCGAGTGCCGCCCGCTGCCGACCACCTGCCGCGCGTCCCACAGGATCTGCACCGCGTAGTCCGAGCAGTCCGGGTCGAGGTACACACCGGACCAGCTCAGCGCGAACGTGCTGCCCACCGGACCCGACTCCGGCGACACCACCGCGACCGCCTGCTGCTGCGCCGACACCGGTCCGGCCACGAGCACCGCAACCCCACCCGCCAGGGCACCGAGTAGAGCTAGTGTTCCTGCCGATCGCATACCGACCCCCGGACCAGTCCGCGTACCACTTAGAGGTGCCCCTGTGAGACGCATTATGGGCAGCGCCGGTTCACTGCTCCTGTGCGGGATGCTCCTGGCCGCCGCCCCGGCGGTGTCCTCGGCCGCACACCCCTCGGCGCTCCCGGCGGGCGGCACCGTCACGATGCGCGCCACTGTGGACGGCACCCCGGTGGGCGAGGACGTCCTGGTGCTCGACCCGACCGCCGCGTCCCGCATCTCCGTGACCATCCACAACGGGACCGACACCGTGAAGCACGTCAAGACGGTCCGGCTGTCCGGCACGGCGCTCGCCCTGACGTTCTTCTCCTACGACACCACCGTGCCGTTCGACGTGCCGCCGAAGCAGAGCGTCACCCGGACCTTCGTCCTGGACCTGGGACAGCTCGCGGCACAGGCCACCGGGCTGCTGCCCACGACGCTGGAGGTGCTCGACGTGCGGCGCGACGTCATCGCGTCCGTCGGCGCGACCGGTGACGTGCGCGGCTCCGCGTGGTCGGTGTACGGGGTGTTCGGCCTGGCGGTGTTCGGCCTGACCGTCCTGGCGTGGACGGGCGCGCTGCTCGCCCTGGCCCGGCGGAGGCTGCCCGAGAACCGCTGGCAGCGGGCGATGCGCTTCCTGCCCGCCGGGGTGGGCACCGGCCTGGTGGCCGTCATCTCCCTGTCGGTGCTGCGCGTGGTGGCGCCGTCGCCTGCCGCGGAGATCCCGTTCATCCTCGGCGCGGCGGCGGCGGCCCTGCTGCTCGGCTACCTGACCCCGCACCCCGACGACGAACCGAACGACCTGCCGCCCACCCCGACGCGATCCCCCCGCCCCGCCGCCGACCGGTCCGACACCCGTCCCGTCCACGACCCCGAGGCGACCCAGCGCATCACCCGCCCCCTGCCGGGCGGCACGGCGTGACCGGCACCCCGCACCCGCCCTCCCCGGCCCCGCCCGCGCCGCCGAACGTCGTGGCCGCACTGCCCCAGTACGACGTGGGCGGGCAGATCGGGCGGGGCGGCATGGGCGTCGTGTACGCGGCGGTGCACCGGCCGCTGGGCCGGCCGGTCGCGGTGAAGCGCTTACCGGGGGTGCTGGCCGAGGACGCCCGGATGAGCGCCCGGTTCGAGCACGAGGCACGCCTGCTGGCCCACCTCGACCACCCGCACATCGTCCCCGTCTACGACTACGTCCAGGACCGCGGTGAACACCTGCTGGTGATGGAGAAGCTCGACGGTGGCACGGTGTGGTCGAAGTTCACGACCGAAGGTGTGACACCGGCCCAGTCGTGCGCCTTCGGCCTGGCGATGCTGGCCGGCCTGCACGCCGCCCACGGTGCCGGTGTGCTGCACCTGGACGTGAAGCCGAAGAACCTCCTCTTCACCGCCGGCGGGGTGCTCAAGGTCGCCGACTTCGGCATCTCCCAGGTGGTGAGCGAAGGAGCCACCCTGGTCACCCACGGCGGCCAGGTGCTGGGCACGCCCGCCTACCTGTCACCGGAGCAGGCGCTGGGCAACCCCCTGACCCCGGCGGCGGACGTCTACGGAGCGGGCACCGTCCTCTACGAACTCCTCAGCGGCAGGCTCCCGTTCGACACCGGAGGCGGCCCGCTGGCGATGATCCAACGGCACGTCTACCACGAACCCCGCCCCCTGACCGAGGTACCCGACCCGCTCGCGGGTGTGGTCATGCGGAGCATCGAACGGGACCCCCGCTCCCGCTACCGCAACGCGGAGACCTTCGCCGCGGACCTCGCCCAGGCCGCGGCGGACCTCTTGGGCCGGGACTGGCTCCTCCGCCTCACCACCCCCGTCCACCTGACCCCCCACGTGGCCACCGCCGCCAACCGCCCGCCCCTCCCCGCCGGCGCCACCCACCCCACGCGGCCCGTACCGCGCGAGTCCCTGGAACTCCCGGTCCGAGCCCTTCGCGACACCCGGCCCACCCCGGCGGCACCGGCGCGACCGGGCACCCACCCCCCGGTCCCGGCGGCACAGGTGCCGGCCCGCCCCGCACCCGCGCGCTGGTTCGCCCTGGCCGCGGCCCTGGCGGCGGTCCTGCTGGTCAGCCTCCCGCTGACCCTGCCGACCCGGACCCTCCCCGTGCTGACCGCGGACCTGAGCAAACCCGTCCCGGCCCCGATCGACCCCGGCACCGCCCCGGACACCCGGACACCCACCCGCCTGACGCTCACCGCGGCCGGGATCACGCTCGCCGACGTCCCGGCCGACCCCAACGCCTCGTCGCCGGTGTTCGAGCTCCCGGGCGCCGGGCGCTGGATCATCGGCGGCGCGGTGGTCGCGGCGGTGACCGCGGGCGGCGAGACGCGGGAGTACTCGCTCCAACCCACCACCCACCCGCTGATCAGCCTCATGGGCGCGGGCGGCGTGCTGCTGCTGCTGTTCACGCTCGCGTACCTGGAGTCCGCGCTGCGCGCCCTGCGGCGACGTCGCGCCGGCGCCGCGGCGGTGGTGGTGGCCGCGCCGTCGGGGTTCGGGGCGGGGGTCGCGGTGTGGCTGCTGGCCTCGGTCCTGCTCCGGCACGCGCCGGAGCTGTGGCAGGCGGTCCTGTGCGGCGGGGTCGGGGTGGTGGCGGCCGTGTGCGCGGCCGTGGCCACCCGCCGGGCCGCGGTCAGCCGGTAGTCGGTCGTGCCGGTGGTCGGGCCGGCCCGGGTGTGTCAGGTCGAGCGCGGGTGGTGCAGCGGGAACGTGACCCGGACCCGGTAGCCGCCGGAGGCGGTGTGCCCGGCTTCGAACTCCCCGCTCAGCAGCGCGGCCCGTTCCCGCAGGCCCACCAGGCCGTGGCCGCCGCTGGGGAAGGCGCCGCCGGCGTGGGGGTCGGCCGGCGCGCTGTTCTCCACCGTCACCCGCAGGTGTTCTTCCGTCGCGGTCACCCGGATGGTGGTCGGGGCGCCCCCCGCGTGCTTGCGGACGTTGGTCAGGGCTTCCTGGACCGTCCGGTAGACGGCCCCGGAGATGGGAGCGGGCAGGCCCTCCACCTCGTCCCGCACGGTCAGGGTGGTCGGGATGCCCGCGCCGGCCACCAGGGCCGGCAGGTCCTCGATCCCCGGTTGGGGGGAGTCGTCGCCGTTGGTCGTGCGCAGGACGCTGACCAGCTGGCGCAGTTCGTCCAACGTCCGGGTGCTCAGGTTCCGGATCACCCCGGCCACCTGCTGGGCGTTCGGGTCGTCCGCCGCCACCCGCAGGGCGCCCGCCTGCATCGCGATCAGGCTCACCTGGTGCGACACCACGTCGTGCATCTCGCGGGCCAGTCGGGCTCGTTCGTCGGCCCGCACGGCGTGCGCGTGCAGCACCCGCTCCCGCTCGCGGCTGACCGCCAGGTCGGCGATCTTCGCGGACAGCTCCTCACGGGCGTGGGCCAGCAGGGCGATGGCCACGGGCATCCCGGCGACCAGGCACCCGTAGATCGCGTCGTGGACGTGCGTCGACCACTCCAGCGCGCGGAACTCGTCGATCGGCCACAGGAAGAACCGGCTGAACCACACCAGCCCCGCCGCGATGAAGGTCTGCGTCGTCAGCAGCTTGCGCCGCGCCAGCGTGCCGAGCGCGATCATCGCCGCGAGCTGCGCCCACCCGGCCAGGAAACCGGGCACGGTCAGCAGCACGACCAGGAACGGGAACCGCCGGCGCAGCACCAGCGCCACCACGGACAGGATCGACAGCACGTAGTTGTACGCCTCGGCCTCGGGCACCACCCGCAGCCACACGTCCAGCGCCGCCACCACCACGGCCGCCACGTCGAAGGCCCACTGCCGGTACCGGCCGAGGAGGGCCCGCAGGGCAGCGCGCGGGACCGGTTCGGTCGGAGCACCGTCGACCCGACCGCCCGGCAGCCTCCCGACAGCGTCGCCGGACAGGGTGGGTCCTCCCGCGTCAGCCATCCGCCGGTCCTCACCGTACTGCGCCGTCATCGCGCTTGGCATGACCCGCCCTTCCCGATCACGACCCCGAGTCGGACCCGGACCAGGTCCGACTCCGCATCCTCACTCTTCGAGACAGCCTGATCACGTATACGGGACGCGGCGCGGAGGACAAAGTTGCGAGCGTGAACGTCCGCAGAGCGGACAGGGGGAGGACGAGGGCACGGACACGACTGCCGCCGAGACCCGGAGGGGGCGCGGCGGCAGTCGTGGGTGGAACGGGTCAGGGGAGCTTGGCCGCCGCGGCGGTGTCGAGCAGCCAGAGGGTCCGCGATCGGCCCACCGCGCCTGCCGCGGGCAGGTCCGCCTCGGGGGCGCCGCCCAGGCCGGTGGCGACGGCGGCGGCCTTCGCCGCACCCGTCGTCATCAGCCACACCTCGCGGGACGCGCGGATCGTCGACAGGGTGAGGCTCACCCTGGTCGGCGGCGGCTTCGGGCAGTCCCGGACGGCCACCACGGTCAGGTCGCGCTCGCGCACGGCGGGGGAGTCGGGGAAGACCGAGGCCACGTGCCCCTCCTCGCCGACGCCGAGCAGGCACACGTCGAACTCCGGCGCGGAGCCGAGCTCCTCGGCGTACGCGGCGGCGGCGGCCTCCGGGTCGTCGCCGAACCGGCCGTCCGACGGCTCCACCACGTGCGCCCGCGCGGCGGGGACGTGGTCGAGCAGCGCCTCGCGCGCCTGGGTCTCGTTGCGCTCCGGGTGCCCGGAGGGCAGGAACCGCTCGTCGCCCCACCACAGGTCGACGCGGCTCCAGTCCACCGCGTCGCGGGCGGGCGAGGAGCGCACCTGCTCCAGCACGGCGATGCCGGTCCGCCCGCCGGTGAGGACGAGCGACGCCGTGCCGCGCGCGGCCTGGGCGTCGACCAGGGCGGTCAGCAGGCGGGCGGCCGTGGCGGCGGCCAGCAGGTCGCCGTCACGGTGCACCACCACCTCGGGCACGCTCACGAGCCAGCCTTCGACTTCGACGCCTTGGTGCGCGACTTCGCGGCCTTCGGGTCGGCCGCGCCGTCGCTCTTCGCCTTCGGGGACGCAGCCTTCCGGGCCACACCCTTGGGAGCCGGGATCTTCGGCGCGGCGGCCTTCGCCGTCGCCTTCACGGGAGCCGCCTTCGGCGACGGACCGGACGAGGTCGCACCCGCGTCGGGCGTGGCCGGCGCCGCGGCGGCCGGAGCGGCGGCCGGGGCCTGCTTGCGGGCCGCCGCGGTCGACTTCACCGCGGTCCGGCCGCGCACGACCTTGCCCAGCGCCTTCAACGCCGTCTCGTACACCTCGTCCGGGTCGAGCCGCCGCAGCTCCTCCGCCAGGCAGTCCCGCAGCTGGCGGCGTTGCAGCGCGACCCGGCGCTCCGGCTGGCCCGGCTGCGACAGCGTGCCGACCTTGCCGTCCGGGCGCGCCAGCTCCACGACGCCCGACCGGCGCTCCAGCCGCACGTCCACGATGCCCTCGCCGCGCGCCGCCTTGGACCGCTTCACCGGCACCTTCAGGTACGCGGCCAGCCACGCGGCCAGCAGGTCGGTCGACGGGGAGTCGCTCTCCCCGCTCACCTCGGCCTCGGTGACCTTCTCGTACGGCGGCAGGTCGAACGCCGACGCGATCATGGCCCGCCACAGCGTCAGCCGCGTCCACGCCAGGTCCGTGTCACCGGGCGCGTACGACGCGCGCCGCTGCTCCAGCGCCTTGATCGGGTTCTTCTCGGCCGCCGCGTCGGTGATGCGGCGCTGCGCGAGCTGCCCGATCGGGTCCTCGGAGGGCACCGGAGGAGCATCGTTCGGCCACCACGCCACGACCGGGGTGTCCGGCAGCAGCAGCGGCACGACGCACGAGGCGCCCTCGTTGGCCAGCTCGCCGTACAGGCGCAGCACGATCACCTCGGACGCGCCCGCGTCGCCGCCGACGCGGATCTGCGCGTCCAGCCTCGGCGCGGCCTTGCGGGCGCCGCGGGCCACCACGATCACCCGGCACGGGTGCTCGCGGCTGGCGTCGTTCGCCGCGTCCACGGCGCCCTCGGTCTTCGCGCCGTCGTCCGTCACGATCACCAGCGTCAGCACCCGGCCGAGGGTGACCGCGCCACCCTCCTCGCGCAGCTGCACGAGCTTGCTGTTGACCTGGGACGTGGTCGTCGAGGGCAGGTCGATGATCACGGACGCCTCCAGTTCCTGCCGGTCCGCGCCAGCATCTCCTCGGCCGACACCGGGCCCCAGGTGCCCGCCTTGTACTTCTCGGGCGTGCCGTGGCGGCCCCAGTGGTCGATGACCGGGTCCAGGATCCGCCAGGACAGCTCGACCTCGTCGTTCTTGGGGAACAGCGACGGCTCGCCGAGCAGCACGTCCAGCAGCAGCCGCTCGTACGCCTCGGGGGAGGACTCGGTGAACGCGTGGCCGTAGCCGAAGTCCATCGTGACGTCCCGGACCTCCATGCTGTTGCCGGGCACCTTCGACCCGAACCGCATGGTCACGCCCTCGTCCGGCTGCACCCGCACGACCAGGGCGTTCTGCCCCAGCTCCTCGGTGGCGGTGTCGTCGAACGGCAGGTGCGGCGCGCGCTTGAACACCACGGCCACCTCGGTGACGCGGCGGCCCAGCCGCTTGCCGGTGCGCAGGTAGAACGGCACGCCCGCCCAGCGGCGGGTGTTCACCTCGCAGGTGATCGCCGCGTAGGTCTCGGTGACCGAGTCCTTCGCGAAGCCGCCCTCCTCGACCAGGCCGGGCACCTTCTGCCCGCCCTGCCAGCCACCGGTGTACTGGCCGCGCGCGGTGGTCTCGTCGTACGGCCCGATCGCCCGGGTCGCCGACAGCACCTTGACCTTCTCGGCGCGCAGGTCGCTCGGCCGGAACGACACCGGCTCCTCCATCGCGGTCAGCGCGAGGAGCTGGAGCAGGTGGTTCTGGATCACGTCGCGGGCGGCGCCGATGCCGTCGTAGTAGCCCGCGCGACCGCCCAGGCCGATGTCCTCGGCCATGGTGATCTGCACGTGGTCGACGTAGTTCGCGTTCCAGATGGGTTCGTACAGCTGGTTCGCGAAGCGCAGCGCCAGGATGTTCTGCACCGTCTCCTTGCCGAGGTAGTGGTCGATGCGGAACACCGACTCCTCGGGGAAGACGTCGTTCACGGTCTTGTTCAGCTGCTTCGCGCTGGCCAGGTCGTGGCCGAACGGCTTCTCGATGACGACCCGGCGCCACTGGCCGGGGCTGTCGGTCGGCGGCGTGGCCAGGCCGGCCCGCTTGAGCTGGTTGACGACCGTGGTGAACGCGCTGGGCGGCACCGACAGGTAGAACGCGTGGTTGCCGCCCGTGCCGCGGTCGCGGTCGAGGTCGGCCAGCGTCGTGGCCAGCGTGTCGAACGCGACGTCGTCGTCGAAGGTGCCCTGCACGAACCGCATGCCCTCGGCGAGCTGGTCCCACACCTCCTGCCGGAACGGCGTGCGCGCGTGCTCCTTGACGGCCTCGTGCACGACCTGCATGAAGTCCTGGTCGGCCCAGTCGCGGCGGGCGAAGCCGACGAGCGCGAAGCCCGGCGGCAGCAGGCCGCGGTTGGCCAGGTCGTAGATGGCGGGCATGAGCTTCTTGCGCGACAGGTCGCCCGTCACGCCGAAGATCACCAGGCCGCTGGGGCCGGCGATGCGCGGCAGCCTCTTGTCCCGCGCGTCGCGCAACGGGTTGCGCTTGAGCGGAGTGCTCACGAACCGTCCTCCTGGATTGCCTCGACGAGCTGCGCGAGCCCGGCGACGCGGTCGGTCAGGTGCAGCCGCAGCACCGGACGGCCCCGCTCGGCCAGCACCTGCCCGTCGCCGATGGCCTGGGCCAGTTGCAGCGTGCTGAGGTCGTACGGGCGCTCCGGCACGTTGAGGTGGGTCTCCGACACGCCCGTGAGCTGGAGGAACACCCCGTTCTGGTGCCCGCCCTTGTGGTACTGCCCGGTCGAGTGGAGGAACCGCGGGCCCCACCCGAAGGTGGTCTGCAGGTGCGAGCGCCGCGCCAGCTCCGGGCGGACGAGGGCGAACGAGGCGTCGTCGACCCGGTCCAGGTACGCCTGCACGGACAGGTAGCCGTGCGGGGACGAGGCGGCGACGAGCGCCGCGAGCGCGTCGGCGGTGGTCTTCACGTCGGTGGACAGCCAGCCCTCGCTCGCGTACACCTCGATCGGGCCGTCGGTGAACAGCGGCGCCGCCGACGACGAGGTGGGGGAGTCGAGCAGCGCGCGCGCCGCGTTCTTCGCCGCCTCCACGTCGGGCTGGTCGAACGGGTTGATCCCGAGCACCCGCCCGACCAGGGCGGTCGCGTACTCCCAGACCAGGAACTGCGCGCCCAGGCCGCCCTCGACGGACAGCGTGGACGAGCCGGTGGCCGGTCCGATGGCGACGGTCGTGGCGTCGGAGCCGGCGTCGACGAAGCCGGGCGCGCCCGGGCCCTCCACGACGACCGGCAGCAGGCCCGTGCCGTTCTTGCCGGTGGACTCGGCGATGAGCTGCTCGGCCCAGTCGCCGAAGCCCGCGATGCCGGAGCCGGTGTCGGCGAAGACGATCTTCTCGGCGCCCTGCGCGTGCGCCACGCCGAACGTCGCGGCCAGCACCACGGCCGGGTTGTCGGCCGAGTCGGCGGACACCAGCGGCGCGGCGGCGGCGGCCTCGTCGAGCAGCGCCGACACGTCCGCGCCGGCCAGGCCCGAGGGGACCAGGCCGAACGCGGTCAGCGCCGAGTAGCGGCCGCCCACGTTCGGGTCGGCCAGGAACACCCTGCGGTAGCCGGCCTCGCGCGAGGCCCGCTCCAGCGGCGAGCCCGGGTCGGTCACCACGACGATCCGCGACGCGGCGTCGACGCCCGCGTCGGCGAACGCCCGCTCGAAGACGCGCCGGTGGCTGTCGGTCTCCACGGTGCCGCCCGACTTGGACGACACCACCAGCACCGTCCGCTCCAGGTCGCCGGCGAGCGCGTCGGCGACCTGGCCCGGGTCCGTCGTGTCGAGGACGACCAGCGGCACGCCCGCGGTGCCGGTGATCACCTCGGGCGCCAGCGACGAGCCGCCCATCCCGGCGAGGACCACGCGGTCCACGCCCTCGGCGAGCAGCTCGTCGCGCAGCGCGGTGATCTCCGCGACCAGCGGGCGGGACGTCTCGTGCAACGTCGTCCACGCCAGGCGGATCGACGCCTCGGGTTCCGCGTCGGGACCCCACAGCGTGGCGTCGCCGGCGGTCAGCTTGCTCGGCGCCGAATCCCGGACCAGGTCACCGATGACGGTGTCGACCTGGTCCTGGTTCGGTGTGCGGACGATCTCCACGGAGATCACCTGGGTCATGTTGTCCTCGTCCTCAGCCCTTGGCCTGGTCCAGCTGTCCGGTCACCGTGTCGAGCAGCTCCGCCCAGGACTTCTCGAACTTGTCGACGCCCTCGGTCTCCAGCGTGACGAACACGTCGTCGAGGTCGATGCCGACCTCGACCAGCTCGTCGAAGACCTGCTGCGCCTGGTCGGCCCGCCCGGTCACGGTGTCGCCCTCGATCCTGCCGTGGTCGGCGACCGCGTGCAGGGTCTTCTCGGGCATCGTGTTGACCACGTTCGGCACGACCAGCTGGTCGACGTACCGGGTGTCCGAGTAGTTCGGGTCCTTCACGCCGGTGGACGCCCACAGTGGACGCTGCGCGCGGGCGCCGTCGGCCGCCAGGGCCTCCCAGCGCTCACCCGTGAAGGTCTCCTGGTAGGCGGCGTGGGCCAGCACGGCGTTGGCGATGGCGGCCTTGCCGCGCAGCTCCTTCGCCTTCGGGCTGTCGATCGCGTCGAGCCGCTTGTCGATCTCGCTGTCCACGCGGGACACGAAGAACGACGCGACCGAGTGGATGGTGCGCAGGTCGTGGCCGTTGGCCTTGGCCTGCTCCAGGCCGGTGAGGAACGCCTCCATCACCTTGCGGTAGCGCTCGACGGAGAAGATCAGCGTCACGTTCACGCTCACGCCCTCGGCGAGGGTGCGGGTGATCGCGGGCAGGCCCTCGATCGTGGCCGGGATCTTCACCATCAGGTTCGGCCGGTCGACGGTCTTCCACAGGTCGAGCGCCTCGGCGGCGGTGCGCTCGCTGTCCTTGGCCAGGCGCGGGTCCACCTCGATGGACACGCGGCCGTCGACGCCGTCGGTGGCGTCGTAGGTGTCGCGGAACAGGTCGCACGCGTGGCGCACGTCGGTCGTGGTGACCTCGCGCACGGTGGCGTGGACGTCCGCGCCGCGGGCGGCCAGCTCGCGGACCTGCTCGTCGTAGGCCGCGCCGTCGGACAGCGCGGCGGCGAAGATCGTCGGGTTCGTGGTCACGCCGACCACGTTCTTCTCCGCGATCAGGCTCGCCAGGTTGCCGGTGCTCAGCCGCTCGCGGGACAGGTCGTCCAGCCAGATCGACACGCCCGCGGCGCTGAGCTCGGCCAGCGGATTGCTGTTGCTCATCTCGTCAACTCCCTGAAGTCTCTACTTGGTCCGGGCCAGCGACCGGCGCGCCGCGGCGACGACGTTCTCGGTCGTGAAGCCGAACTCGCGGAACAGCGTCTGGTAGTCGGCGGAGGCGCCGAAGTGCTCGATGGAGACGATCTCGCCCGCGTCGCCCGCGAAGCGGTGCCACGGCTGGGCGATGCCCGCCTCGACGACGACGCGCGCCTTCACCGACGGCGGCAGCACGCTCTCGCGGTACGCCTCGTCCTGCGCGTCGAACCACTCGACGCTCGGCATGGACACCACGCGGGTCGCGACGCCCTCGGCCTCCAGCACCTCGCGCGCCTCGACGGCGATCTGCAGCTCCGAGCCGGTGGCGATCAGCACCAGCTCCGGGTCGCCCTCGCCGGCCAGCACGTAGCCGCCGCGCGCGACGCCCTCGGTGGCCTTCTCCTTGGTGCCCGCGAGCACCGGCAGGTTCTGCCGGGTCAGCGCGATGCCCTTGGGGCCCTCGGGGTTCTCGATCGTGGCGCGCCAGGCGGCGGCCGTCTCGTTCGCGTCACCGGGGCGCAGCACGGTCAGGCCGGGGATGGCGCGCAGCGCGGCCAGGTGCTCGACCGGCTGGTGGGTGGGGCCGTCCTCGCCGAGGCCGATGGAGTCGTGCGTCCACACGTAGACGACGGGGGACTTCATCAGCGCGGCCAGCCGGACCGCCGGGCGCATGTAGTCGCTGAACACCAGGAACGTGCCGCCGTACGGGCGGGTCGGGCCGTGCAGCGCGATGCCGTTGAGGATCGAGCCCATGGCGTGCTCGCGGACGCCGAAGTGCAGCGTGCGGCCGTACGGGTTGGCGTTCCACATCTTGGTGGAGATGCCCTCGGGGCCGAACGAGTCGACGCCCTTCATGGTGGTGTTGTTCGACTCCGCCAGGTCGGCCGAGCCGCCCCACAGCTCCGGCAGCACGTCCTTGAGCGAGTTCAGCACCTCGCCGGACGCCTTGCGCGTCGCCACGCCCTTGGGGTCCGGGTCCCACGACGGCAGCGCGTCGGTCCAGCCCTCGGGCAGGCTCCGGCCGATCAGGCGGTCCAGCAGCGCCTTGCGCTCCGGGTTCTTCTCCGCCCACGCGTCGAACGACCCCTGCCACTCGGCCTTGGCCCGCTCGCCGCGCTCGATCACCGCGCGGGTGTGCCGGATGACCTCGTCGGAGACCTCGAAGGTCTGCTCCGGGTCGAAGCCGAGGATGCGCTTGACCTCGGCGACCTCGTCCGCGCCCAGGGCCGCGCCGTGCGCCGCGCCGGTGTTCTGCTTGTTCGGCGCCGGGTAGCCGATGATGGTGCGCAGCAGGATGAACGACGGGCGCTCGGTCTCGGCCTTCGCGTTCTCCAGGGCTTCGAGGATGCCGGCGACGTTCTCGCCGCCCTCGACGACCTGCACGTGCCAGCCGTACGCCTCGTAGCGCTTCGCGGTGTCCTCGGACAGCGCGATCGTCGTGTCGTCCTCGATGGAGATCTTGTTGTCGTCGTAGATCACCGTGAGGTTGCCGAGCTTCTGCGTGCCCGCCAGGGACGACGCCTCGCTGGTCACGCCCTCCTCGATGTCGCCGTCGGAGGCGATCACGAAGATGTCGTGGTCGAACGGGCTGCGGCCGACGGGGGCGTCCGGGTCGAACAGGCCGCGCTCGCGGCGGGCGCCCATCGCCATGCCGACCGCGGAGGCCAGGCCCTGGCCGAGCGGGCCGGTGGTGATCTCCACGCCGGGCGTGTGCCGGTGCTCGGGGTGGCCCGGGGTCTTCGAGCCCCAGGTGCGCAGCGCCTTGAGGTCGTCCAGCTCCAGGCCGTACCCGTTCAGGTACAGCTGGATGTAGAGGGTCAGGCTGGAGTGGCCCGCGCTGAGCACGAACCGGTCGCGGCCGATCCAGTCGGGGTCGGCCGGGTCGTGCCGCATCACCCGCTGGAACAGGGTGTACGCCAGCGGCGCGAGGCTCATGGCGGTGCCGGGGTGGCCGTTGCCGACCTTCTGCACGGCGTCCGCCGCCAGCACGCGCGCGGTGTCCACCGCACGGCGGTCCAGGTCGGTCCAGTCGTCGGGCAGGCGGGCTTCGGTCAACCGGGCGATGTCATCGGTGACGGACACTGACTTCCAGCTCCAAACTCAGTAGGCGGCGGTTGACGGCTGGCGGTGAACTTAATCGTGTCCGTCAGGCCCGATCCGCGGTTCCCAAGGTCCACCGGCCAGCCTAGTCCGGACAGCGGACGCTCGTGCGACTCACGCTCTGTGGGTGTACGCACAAGCGTGGTTGGTGCGTTCAGGGACTACCCGAACGGGCTTCGTCTCCAACACGCGGTTACGATCTGCTCATTCCCCCGGACCCGACGAGGAGCGCCCTGTCATGAGTGCCGTCACCGAGGCCCCGGCGCGGTCGCCCCGACAGGTCGTCGGTGCGTACGTGGCGCTGACCAAGCCCCGGGTGATCGAACTGCTGCTGATCACCACGATCCCGGCGATGCTGCTGGCCGAGCGCGGCCTGCCGCCGCTGTGGTTGATCGCCTGCACCCTGGCCGGCGGCACCCTGGCGGCGGGTTCGGCGAACGCGCTCAACTGCTACGTGGACGCCGACATCGACTCGGTGATGAAGCGCACCAGCGCCCGGCCGCTGGCGAAGGACTCGATCCCGCCGCGCAACGCGCTGGTCTTCGGCATCGTGCTCGGCGTCGTGTCGTTCGGGTTCCTGTGGTTGACCACGAACCTGATGTCCGCCGTGTTCGCGGTGGCCACGATCCTGTTCTACATCTTCGTCTACACCCTGGTGCTCAAGCGCCGGACCTCGCAGAACATCATCTGGGGCGGCATGGCCGGCTGCATGCCGGTGATCATCGGCTGGTCGGCGGTGACCGGCACCGTGGCGTGGCCCGCGCTGGTGATGTTCGGCGTGATCTTCTTCTGGACGCCCCCGCACACGTGGGCGCTCGCGATGAAGTTCAAGGAGGACTACGCGCGGGCGGGCGTGCCGATGCTGCCGGTGGTGGCGACGGCGCAGCAGGTGACCCGGCAGATCGTCATCTACTCCTGGATCACGGTCGTGTGCACCCTGCTGCTGGCTCCGGTGACGTCGTGGATCTACCTCGCGGTCGCCGCCGCCTCGGGCGTGTGGTTCGCGGTGTTCGCGCACCGCCTGCACGGCGTCGTGCGGCGCGGCGGGTCGACGAACACGATGAAGTTCTTCCACCTGTCGAACCTGTACCTGATGCTCGTGTTCTGCGGCCTCGCCGTGGACGCGGTGGTGGGCCTGCCGGTCCTCGGCTGGCCGTTCTGATCCTCCGGATCACACCGGCGCGGTAACCGCATCGATTACGGTCACGCTCCGTGCCCGTGTCGACCCCCGCGTCCCGTCGATCCGAAGAGGGGCGCAGGCCGGTGCCGCACGACCTCGTCGAGGCGATCGGGACCGTCGACGAGGCGGAGCGCACCACCGACCTGCGGGCGACCGACGACCGACGCCTCAGGACACGGCCGTGAGCAGGTCGTTCACCGTCGGGTCGTCCAGCGACTCCACGATGCACGACCACAGCTCCAGGTTGGCCGTCGCCCACCGGGAGTAGGTCGCCGCCGCCTCCGGGTCGTAGAAGTAGTACCCCGCGTCATGCTTGTTCCGCTGCTCGCCGACGATCTTGTGCGCCAGTTCGCGCAACGTGATCCCGTTCTCCTCCAGGTACTTGGGGGCCAGCACCACCGGCGTCACCGGCAGGGCCTTGAACAGGGTGTCCGCGTCGGACAGCGCCTGCGCCTCCGGTGAGATGTCGCGGTGCCGGGTGCGCATCTCGGCCTCCTCGACCACCTCGTCGACGCGCGCCGCGACGTCGTCCGGGACGCCCGCGCGGGCCAGGATGTCCAGGCGCAGGCTGCGCCCGTCCACGGGCAGCGAGTTGCGCCGGACCATGTAGTTCACGTCGTGGACCAGGGCGGCCACCTCGACCAGCGCGACGTCGGAGCCGTTGCGCAGGGCGAAGTGGACCGCCTTGTCGCGCACGAAGCTGACGTGGTGCCAGCCGTGGAACTGGAGGCGGGCGGCCAGGTCGTGGCACAGGCGCCACACCTCGCGCTCGACCTCGGTGATCGACCTCGTCGCGACCGTCGCGGCGCCGTTCGTCGCGGTGCCGTTCGCGGCGCCGTTCGTCGTGGCAGTGCTCATCGGGCCCTCCCGTGTCGGGTGGGCCGATGGTAAGCGCGCGCGCAGGGGCCGCGATGGGGCCTAAAGACTCTGCGTCAGCACCTCCAACCTCGACTCGACCGGCACGTGGCGGTGGCTCGTGCGGGTGTCCGGGTCGTAGCTGAGGCTCCACGGGCGCACCGCGCGCGACTTGACCAGGAACGTCATGGTGTCGTCGGCGGCCTTCGGGATGCGGTGGAACTCGTGCGCGAGCATCGTGCCCGAGTTGCCCTCCACCGCCTCGGCGCTGCGCAGCAGCGTGGTCGACAGGATCGCCCGGTCGCCGTGGGCCACCTCGGCGTCGAAGCGCTCGTGCAGGTAGGAGCCTTGCAGGATGGTGGTGCAGAAGTGGTAGCGGTGGTTGTGGATCGAGTCGGCGTAGCCCGGCCGCCAGTCGCACTGCGGCTTGTACTCGTGCAGCCAGAACGTGAAGGGCTCGGCCGGCTCGTCGCGCAGGCACCACGCGAAGTGGGTCGTGGTCTCGCGCGATCTGGCCACCACGCGCATCTCGTCCTGCGGTGAGAGGGCGCGCAGGTGCCCGCGCAACCCCTCCCGCAGCCCGGGTCGGCCCGCCCACTCCCGGAAACGCCTCTCGACGTGTCCCCAGTGGTCGGCGACAGGGGGGTCGGCCACGGAGATGAGCATGGCGAGCTCCGCGAGGGCGGAGAACCCGGTGGACTCGGTCGGCACGACTTATCAGCTCCCCAACTGAGCGGAGGCGGAGAATTCTCTGCGGAACTGGTGGAACTTCTCCTCCAGTCCTCGGAACCCGTCGTCGGTGAGCGGAGTCCCGGTGATCTTCTCGAACAGGGCGAGGAAGTCGAACCGACTGGTGCCCGGGGTGATGGAGATGTGGAGCCCTGCCTTGGAATTGCTGATGCGCAGGAACTCGGTGCGTTCCATCCCGTAGACGAACGACCCCTCGGTGAACCGCAACGTGCGCGGGTAGAGGCGCACCACGCCCGCGCTGGTGTTGCTGTACAGGGTCAGCCAGGCGCTGTCGTCGAACAGCTCCAGCCGGTCCAGCGGCGGGTCCGACACGATCGTCAGGTCGATGTTCGAGCAGCGCCCGCGGGCCAGGAACAGGCCGACCAGGCCGACGTGGATCTGCTCGCGCAACCGGGCCACGATCGTGTCGTAGTCGCCGTCCGCGCCCTCGTGCCGCAGCAGGTAGCGGGCGCGCCCGCTGATCGCGTCGCCGTCCCGTGGATCGGCCAGGACGGCCTTGAGCTCGCACTCCGTCTGCGACAGCAGCAGCCGGCAGGCCGCGTAGCGACCCGCGAAGCCGCGGAACACGTACAGCCGGGTCCGTTCCAGGTCCTGCATCATGACCTGGTTGAACGCCGGGTCGGGCGTCGCCGTCGGCTCGAACACGTGGCTGGGGAAGAACTCGCGGTCGAGCGCGCGGTACTCGGCGGTCAGCTCGCGCAGCGCCTTCCGGCTCTCCTCGACGACCGGCGCCACGAGGGCGCGCTGCGTCGCGGAGCTGGTGATGAGCGTCTGCCCGAACCCGACCACCGCGGACACCATGGTGCCGGTGCCCAGCGCGGTGACGAGCGTCCGCGCCACACCTTGATCCATCGCGCTGGAAATGGTCAGGCAGATGCCGGAAGTCACGACGAGGGTCAGCAGGAGCAAGCCCGTACGGGTCCAGAACAATTCCTGTAACAGGTTGCTGCGGACGCCCCGCGGCTCCGCGGACACGATGTCACCTCCTTGGCTCCCACCTGAACGGCCGAATGCTCTCGGTATCCGATCAAGTGCGCGCAGTTACTGTACGCGCGCGTAGGCAACGACGGAAGCGGTAATTAGTGGCACATTTGCGGATAATTTCGTAGATCGACGACAGCGCACGGTGACCGGCGTTGGGCCTGCTGGTGGGGCCTGCCGTGGGTCGTCCGGGGTCGACCCATAACATCGGCAACCATGCGTACTGTCGGCCGTACGGCCCTCGCCATCGTCTCCCTGTTGTCCGCCGGTCTGGCGCTGACCGCGTGCACGGCGAGCGACCGGCCGTCCACCCTGACCAACACCCCGAGCGCCACGGCCCAGCAGCAGGCCGACCCGACCAGGGCGAGCGAGGCCGACCTGCCCGAGCCCAGCGGCCCGCCGTGCGAGGTCGCCCAGTACGTGGTGACCGGCGCGCCCGGCGAGAAGCCGGCCATCACCGTCCCCACCGGCTGCGCCCCGCAGGACGGGTTGCTCGTCGAGGACATCACCGAGGGCACCGGCCCGGAGATCAAGCAGGGCTCCACCGCGTCGCTGCACTACGTGCTGGCCACGTTCCGCGACCAGCGCACCCGCGAGGCGTCCTGGGACGACGGTCAGCCGTTCGAGCTGGCCGACATCGGCCAGGCCAGTGTCATCCAGGGCTGGAACGAGGGCCTCATCGGCCTGAAGGAGGGCGGCCGGCGCCTGCTCGTCGTCCCCTCGGACAAGGGCTACCCCAACGGCCAGGGCGACATCCAGCCCGGCGAGACGCTGATCTTCGTCGTGGACGCCGTCAAGGTCGAGGGCTGATCCCGGACCACCGCGCGCGAGGGGGCCCCGCCGACGTGCGGGACCCCCTCGCCGCTCCCGGGACCCCTGCCCCGGACGCCCGCGCTCAGGGCACGAGCAGCAGCTTGCCCGTCGTGCGGCGGCCCTCCAGGTCCTCGTGCGCCCGCCGCGCCTCGGCCAGCGGGTAACGCCCGCCGACCCGCACCCGCAGCGACCCGTCCGCGACGGCGGCGAACAGCTCGCCCGCGCGCCACTCCAGCTCCTCGCGCGTCGCCACGTGCGCGCCCAGCGACGGCCGGGTCAGGAACACCGAACCCGCCTCGTTGAGCCGCTGCGGGTCGAACGGCGGCACCGCGCCGCCGGCCCCGCCGAACAGCGCCAGCACGCCCCGCGGCCGCAGGCTCGCCAGGCTGCCGTCGAACGTGGTCCGGCCGACCCCGTCGTACACCGCCGCCACGCCCACCCCGCCGGTCAGCTCCCGCACCACCGGCGCGAAGTCCGCGACCTCGTCGTACCGGATCACCTCGTCGGCGCCCGCGCCGCGCGCCAGCGCCTCCTTCTCCGGCGTGGACACCGTGCCGATCACCCGCGCGCCGCGTGCCTTCGCCAGCTGCACGAGCAGCAGCCCCACCCCGCCCGCGGCGGCGTGCACGAGCACCACGTCGCCCCGCTGGACGGGGTAGGTGGACGTGACCAGGTAGTGCGCGGTGAGCCCCTGGAGCAGCAGCGCGCCCGCCGTGTCGTCGTCCACCCCGTCGGGCACCGGCACCGCGCCCGCGGCGGGCACGACGGCCTGCTCGGCGTAGCTGCCCAGGGCCTGCGCCCAGGCCACCCGGTCACCCACCGCGAACCCGGACACGTCCGGGCCGACCGCGCTCACCCGACCGGTGCCCTCCAGGCCGATGCCGAACGGCAGCGGCAGCGGCAGCGGGTAGCGGCCCTCGCGGTGGTAGCAGTCGATGAAGTTCACCCCGGCGGCCGCCACGTCCACCAGCAGCTCGCCCGCACCGGGTGACTTCGCCTCCACGTCGGTGAACTCCAGCGCTTCCGGGCCACCGGTCGCGCGCACCACCACAGCCTTGGCCATAACCGCTCCTCCGTGCCTGTCCCGATCCGTCACCCGCCGAGCACGACTCGGCGCGCCAGCCCCAGCGGCAGCGCGCCGGAACCGGCCAACGTGTCGTGGAAGTCGCGCAGCGAGCCCGTGTATTCCCCGCGGATGCGGTCGATCTCCAGCGCTCCCGTCAGGTAGGACGGGGCCTGCGTCGGCCACGCGCAGTACCGCGTCACCTCGCCCGCGGCCGTGCCGGGCGTCAGCGACGCCTTCGTCGTCATGAAGTGCTCGGCCTCCTCGACGCCCATGTCGCCGCAGTGCAGGGCCGTGTCCACGATCATCCGGGCCGCCCGGAACAGCCGCGCCTCGACGTGCGCCAGCTCCTTCTCGCGCGTGGTGAAGTAGCCGTGCTCGCGCAGCAGCTTCTCCGCGTACAGGGCCCAGCCCTCGGTGAAGTACGGCGTGCGGAACACCTTGCGCACCGGCCGGTCCTGCGCGGCCAGCCACGACAGGTGCCAGTGGTGGCCCGGGTACGCCTCGTGCACCGCGATCGAGGCCATCTGCGCCCGCGAGTTCGTGCGCAGCCGCTGCGCGGTCTGCTCGGCGGTGAACCCGTCCGGCGGGAACGGCACGAAGAAGTGCCCCGTCCGCCGGTCGGTCAGCGGCGGCGGCGACATGTACGAGGCGACCGACAGCACCGGCCGCTGGAACGTCGGCGACGGCACCACCCGGCAGTCCTCGCCCTCGGGCAGCGTCACCAGGCCGTGCTCGGCCAGGAACTCGCGCGCCCGCCGCGTCTCCGCCTCGTACTCGGCGCGCATGTCCTCCGGCGTCGGCGGGTAGTCGTCCTGGAGGGACAGCATCACCGCGTGCCAGTCGTCCTGGCCCGCCAGCTCGCGCATCTCCGCTTCCAGCTCCGCGTACGCCGCCCTGCCGCGCTCGTGCAGCTCGGCCGCCCCGTAGCCCAGCACCTCCTGGTCGACCAGCAGCCGCGAGTACAGCTCCTCGCCCATCCGCCAGTCGCCGGCCGCCCGGGTCTCGAACTCGTCGAGGAACGCGGCCAGCTCGTCGAACGCGCGCGCGGCCGGTTCGGCGGCCTCCGCCAGCTCCGCCCGCAGCGCCGGGTCGGACACCTCGGCGGGCAGCGTGCCGGTGAGGAACGCCCGGCCCGTCCTGGCCTGCGCCGCGCCCCGGCGCACGATCTTCGCCGACGCCAGCCCCGGGTCCAGGTTCGCACGGCACGCGGCCAGCACCGAGGGCACCTCGGCGAGGCGCCCGACCACGCTCGCCACCAGCTCCGGCTCCGGCCGCAACCGGTGCAGGAACGCCGTGAACAGCGGGAACAGCACGGCGCCGGTGTAGGCCGACGGGTCGCGCCGCCACTCCGGCCAGGACGCCCTCGCCCGCAGTCCGCGCAGCACCGAGATCACGAGGTCCCGGTCCACCGAGCCCTCCAGGTCGTCGGTCCGCACCGCGGCGAACCGGTCGAGCCAGGCGCCGGCCTCGCGGTCCCGCCGGGCGAACGCGGCGGCGCCGAAGTCGCCGAGGGTGTGGTCGTGGGCCGGGGAGCCGAGCATCGCGGCGACCCCCGGGTTGTGGTCGAAGTGCCAGGTCAGGAACTGCGCGACCAACTGGTCGAGGCTCGTGGTTTCGGTCACGACCACGCAAGTTACCCGCAGGTCAGCCGGTTCGGGCGGCGGCGCGGTGCCCGTTCGGCTTTGCCCGTTGACGTTCGTCCCAGGCCCGGTGAGGCCGCTCACGGCACGGAAGTTACCGACAGGTTCTAGTCTGGGCGGGTGGCTGAGGACAAGGGTGCTGAGGACAAGGGCGAGGGCAAGAAGGTCGACCCCGGGAAGGTCGAGCGCGGTGTGAAGACCGCGTCCGCTTTCGTGGCCGCGCACGGCAAGCCCGTCCGCGCCGTCGTGGAGAACGTCGGCCGCGCCGGCGCGCGGATCGTGCTCGTGGGCGACGACGGCGCGATGGGCGACGTCGTGCTGCCGGACGTGGCGACCGCCGAGGCCGTCGTCGAGGCGGCGGCCGACGTGGAGAAGCACGAGTGGGACCGCGAGACCACGGCCGCGGTGAAGATCGGTCCGGCCCACCGGCGGAAGATGGCCGGCCGGTGAAGGTCCTCTTCGCCACCTGCGCGTCCCTGCCGGAGGGCGACGGCGACGACGCGGCGCTGATCGACGCCCTCGCCGACGTCGGCGTGCACGCGGCGTGGGCCGAGTGGGGCACGCCGCTCGACGCGGACCTCGTCGTGCTGCGGTCCACCTGGGACTACCCCGAGCGGCTGCCCGAGTTCCTGGCGTGGTGCGACGAGCAGCCCCGCCTGGTGAACCCGGCGTCCGTCGTGCGGTGGAACACGGACAAGGCGTACCTGGTGGACCTCGCGCGGGCCGGCGTCCCGATCGTGCCGACCGCGTTGGCCACCCCCGGGTTCACCGACTGGCCCGACGGCGAGTTCGTCGTCAAGCCCGCGGTCGGCGCGGGCTCCCGGGGCGTGCTGCGCGTGGCGGCGGGCGACCACGGGACGGCGGCGCGGCACCTGGCGTCCCTCGACGGCCCGGCGCTCGTGCAGCCGTACCAGTCCCGGGTGGACTCCCTGGGCGAGACCGCCGTGGTGTTCCTGGGCGGCCAGTACTCGCACGCCTTCGCCAAGGGCGCGATGCTCACCCCGGACGCCGAGTACGACGAGTCCGGCCTCTACGTCCTGGAACGCCTCTCCGGCGCCACCCCCACCCCGGCCCAGCGCCGCGTGGCCGAGGACGTCCTGGACGCCGCGTCGGCCCTGCTCTCCGTGCCCCGCCACGAGTTGCTCTACGCCCGCGTGGACCTGGTCCCCGACGCGACCGGCTCCCCGGTGCTGATGGAGCTGGAACTGGTCGAACCCTCACTGGGCTTCCGCCAGAACGACCCCACCGCCCCGCTCCGCTTCGCCTCCGCCGTCCGAACCGCCCTCTCCCGCGAGTCGTAACCCCCGCCCGGGCGAGTCGTGGGTTCACGCCCCCTGAGTTGCACGTTCAGGCTCCGCCGTCAACCACTCGGGCCTGGATGTCGAACTCGGGGGTCGTGAACGTACGACTCGCCCGGCGTGAACGTACGACTCGCCCGGCGTGAACGTACGACTCGCGAGGTCAGGGGCGGAGGCCGGAGCCGATGCCGGTCAGGGAGCGGACTTCCATCTCGGCCTGCTTGACCGGGTCGGACTTCTCCTTCGACAGGACCGTGCCCAGGTAGCCGCACAGGAACGAGAACGGGATCGAGACCAGGCCCGGGTTGCCGAGCGGGAACCAGGCGAAGTCGACGTCCGGGAAGATCGACGTCTTCGTGCCCGACACCGCGGGGGAGAAGGCGATCAGCACGACGCACGAGCCGAGCCCGCCGTAGACCGCCCACAGGGTGCCCGGCGTGTTGAACCGCTTCCAGAACATCGAGTAGATGATCGTCGACAGGTTCGCCGACGCGGCCAGCGCGAACGCCAGCGCCACCAGGAACGCGACGTTCTGCCCGTTGGCCGCGATGCCGCCGGCGATCGCGAGCACGCCCACGACCACCGCGGTCAGGCGGGCGACGCGGACCTCCGAGCGCGGGTCGGCCTGGCCGTGCTTGATCACGTTGGCGTACACGTCGTGCGCGAACGACGCCGACGCCGTCAGCGTCAGCCCCGCCACCACCGCCAGGATCGTCGCGAACGCCACGGCGCTGACGACGCCCAGCAGCACCGCGCCGCCGACCTCGTAGGCCAGCAGCGGCGCGGCGGAGTTCTCACCGCCCGGCGCGGACCTGATGTCCTCGGCGCCCACCAGCGCCAGCGCGCCGAAGCCGATGACCAGCGTGCACAGGTAGAAGATCGCCATCATCCACGTCGCCCACACCACCGAGCGGCGCGCCTCGCGGGCGTTCGGCACGGTGTAGAAGCGCATCAGCACGTGCGGCAGCGACGCGGTGCCCAGCACGAGCGCCAGCGCCAGGGACAGGAAGTCCAGCCGGCTCAGCGTGGTGCCGCCGTACCGGGCTCCGGGCTCCAGCACCTCCGGCCCGAGCGGGGTGTTGCGCGACGCGGTCTCCAGGATCGCCGACAGGCTGAACCCGAACTTGCCGAGCAGGAACACCGTCATCAGGGTCACGCACAGGATCAGGAAGACGGCCTTGATGATCTGCACCCACGTGGTGCCCTTCATGCCGCCCAGCAGCACGTACAGCACCATGACGATGCCCACCACGGCGATGACGACCGCCTGGCCGCCCTTGGTGTGCACGTCCAGCAGCAGCGCCATCAGCGCGCCCGCGCCCGCCATCTGCGCGATCATGTAGAACAGCGAGATCACCAGCGTCACGTTCGCCGCCGCCGCGCGCACGGGCCGCTGCCGCATCCGGAACGCCAGCACGTCGCCGAGGGTGAACCGGCCGGTGTTGCGCAGCCGCTCCGAGATGATCATCAGGCCCATCAGCCAGGACACGACCCAGCCGATGGAGTACAGGAACCCGTCGTAGCCGTTGACCGCGATGCTGCCGGAGATGCCGAGGAACGACGCGGCGGACAGGAAGTCGCCGGACAGCGCGATGCCGTTCTGCGGGCCGGTGAAGCTCGACCCCGCGGCGTAGTAGTCCGCCGCCGTCGAGTTGCGGCTGCCCGCGCGGTACACGATGAACAGGGTGATCAGCACGAAGACGCCGAAGACGCCGAGGTTGATCGCGGTGTTGCCGCCCATCAGGCGCGGTCCTCCGTGGTGAGCGAGCGGACCGCGGCCACCTGCGGGTCCAGCCTGCGCCGCGCGTAGCGGGCGTACGCCAGGGTCAGCGCGATCGTCGTGACGAACTGGAGCAGGCCGAACAGCAGGCCCACGTTGATCACCCCGAGCACCGGCGTGCCCATGAAGTCCGGCGCCCACGCCGACAGCGACACGTACCCGAGGTACCAGAGCAGGAATCCGCACGTCGCGGGCAGAACGAAGATCATCGTGCGTCGGCGCAGCTCCTGGAAATCGGCGCTGTCGCGGAGGGCGACGAAGTCCGGTTCTCCCGCTTCGTCGACCAACAACGGCGGCGGCGGTTCGTCGAAAGTGGCGAAGCCGCGCCCGCCGCGGGCGTGTCGCGAATCCGTCGGAGGCAGGATCGCCTTCGTCATCAATCCTCCACGGGAATTGTGCACGCCGCGCAACGGGGTGCTCCGGCAGCCGGCGAGCGCTCAGCGTAACCGCGCCGGCCGGCTAGTCAACGCCCCCGCCGACCTGGACACGACCGCCGCCCCTGGCCGGCAGCGGCCCCCCGCTTGCGTGGTTAACCGGAAAACTTCCGACGGTCACGCTCCGCCGATCGGATGAGGACCTACCGCAAGGTCGTTGTCCCCCGCCTGTCCACCACCTACTATCGCGCAGCAACATCCGCCCGTTCGCGCCGAAAAGGTTGCGGCGTCGTTCGACTGTGAAACAACTACGGACTTTCCGGGGCTTGTCTGGTGACTGGCGACAACAACGCGCGCGGGCAGTGGTGGAGAGCCGTCGCGGACTGGCGGAATTGGCGTCTGCCGGTCAAGCTCGCCGCCGTGCTGGCGGTGCCGGTCCTCGTCGCCGTCGGCGCGGGCCTCGTGCAGATCCGCGGTTACGTCACGAGCGCGGACAACTACTCCGCGATGCAGCGCCTCGTCACGCTGCGCGCCGGCCTCGACCCGCTGATCGAGGGCGTCCAGGCCGAACGCGCCCTCGCCGCCCGCCGCGCGGACGACGGCGGCGTCGACGCCCGGGACTACCGCGACCTGACCCGCGCCACCGACACGGCGGCCGCGGGCGTGAAGAACCTGATGGGGCGCACCAGCACGCTCGGCGAGGTCACCGCCGCCCGGTACCGGGACGTGGTCGTGCAGCTCGACGGCCTGCCGCAGCTGCGCGACCGGGTGCTCGCGGGCAGCGTCGACCTCTCCGGCGGCATCGGCGGCTACAGCGTGGTGCTGCGCGCCCTGATGGACTTCGACCAGGCCATGGTCGGCGACTTCGGCGACCCCGCCCTGTCCGGCACGGCCACCGCCCTGCACAACCTCGCCATGGCGGGCGAGCAGGTGTCCTGGCAGCACGCCGTCGTCCTCGCGGGCGCCGGCCGCGGCTCCCTGCTCGACACCGAGCGCACCTCGCTGGAGCAGTCCTGGACCCGCCAGCAGGACAAGCTGGCCGACTTCTCCGCGGTCGCCACCCCCGAGCAGCAGGCCGACTACCGCGCCGCCGTCTCCGGCCCCGACGTCGACGTGCGCAACCGCGTCCTCCAGGACGTGCGCGCCAACCCGGCCGCGGTCCGCGACGTCGACGTCGACGAGTGGAACAGCGGCTCGCAGGGCACGCTCAAGCAGCTCGGCATCGTGATGCGCGGCCTGGAGGCGCGGCTGGACACCACCGCGTCCCGCCTCCAGGACTCCACGTCCGACCTGGCCGGAGCGGCCTCGGTGATCCTGCTGGCGTCCCTGTTCACCGCCGCGGCCATCGGCTTCGTGGTCGGCAGCTACCTGCTGCGCTCGCTGCGCGCCCTGCGCACCGCCGCGCTGGACGTCGCCGAGCACCGCCTGCCCGCGCTGGTCGCGCAGCTGCGCGAGAACAGCGCCCACGACGTCACCGTCGAGCCCGTGCCCGTGCACACCCGGGAGGAGCTGGGCCAGCTGGCGCGCGCGTTCGACGCGGTGCACCGGCAGGCGGTCAGCTCCGCGGCCGAGCAGGCCGCCCTGCGCACCGGCATGCGCAACGCGTTCACCAACCTGTCCCGACGCAGCCAGGGCCTCGTGGAGCGGCAGCTCCGGCTCATGGAGGAGCTGGAGCGCCAGGAGGAGAACCCCGAGCAGCTGGCGAACCTGTTCAAGCTGGACAACCTCGCCACCCGGATGCGCCGCAACAACGAGAACCTGATGGTGCTCTCCGGCAGCGACGTGGCCCGCCGCTTCACCCGCCCGGTGCCGCTGGGCGACGTGCTGCGCGCCGCCGCGTCCGAGATCGAGCAGTACCAGCGGGTCGTCGTGCAGACCACGCCGTCCGTCGAGGTCGTCGGCTACGCCGCGGGCGACCTGGTCCGGCTGGTCGCCGAGCTGCTGGACAACGCGACCACGTTCTCGCCGCCGCGCACCCAGGTCGTGGTGGGCGGCCGGCCGCGCCCCGGCGGGGGTGTGCTGGTCGACGTGGTCGACCTGGGCGTCGGCATGGCGGAGGAGGACCTGGCACAGGCCAACCGCCGGATCGCGCTCGCCGCCGAGGACGAGTCCGGCGAGCTGCCGGTGTCCCGCCAGCTCGGCCTGTACGTGGTCGGCAGGCTCGCCGGGCGGCACGGCATCGAGGTCGTGCTGCGCGAGCAGGGCGACGGCCTGCGCGCCGTCGTGGCGCTGCCCGCCGAGCTGGTCCGCGCCGTGTCCTCGGCGCCCGCGCGCCCGGTGCCCGCCCAGGTCGGCGGTCCGGTGGCGCAGCGGCTGGCACAGCCCCAGGCGGGTGGACCGCCGTCCGGTCCCCTGCCGGTGGTGGGCCGACCGGGTCCGGGCCGGCTGCCCGTGCCGGGTGCGCACCGGGTGGCGTCGCACGCCGGACCACCCGACGGCGCGGCGGTGGACCTGCCGTCGCGGCCGGGTGCGCCGTCGCTGTCGCAGCCCCTCCCGCCGCAGCCCGTCCTGCCGCCCGTCGTGCCGCTGCGGGAGGACGGCTGGGCGCCGTTCCGCGGCACCACCACCCCCGACGCGCCGACCCCGACCACGCCCGCCGGTGACGGCCCCGGGCGCGCCGGGTCGGTCTGGTTCGGCGGCACCAGGGCGCCGTCGAGCCCCGCGGAACCCGCGCGGCACCGCGCCGCGGACACCCACGAGCGCGGGAAGGCGCCCGTGGACGAGAACCCGTCGGAGCTGCCGAAGAGGCGGCCCCGCACCAACCTCGTGTCGGAACGGTCGGGTGCACCCGATGTGGTGGCACCCGTACGGAGGGACCCGCAGGCGACACGCGGTTTCCTCGCCAGCTACCAGACCGGCGTGCGGCAGGGTGAGCGGGAATCCGGTGAGAACCGAGCTGGGCAGGAGAGTGGATGAGCACGCAGAAGTCGCGGCAGGTCGACCAGTTCGGCTGGCTGGTGGGCAACTTCGCCGAGCGCGTGCCGGGGGTGGCCCACGCCGTGGTGATCTCGGTGGACGGCCTGCTGCTCACCGCGTCGAACGGGCTGCCGAACGACCGGGCGGACCAGTTGGCGGCCATCGCGGCCGGCGTGGCGAGCCTCACCGAGTCGGCGTCGCGCTGCTTCGACGGCGGCGCGGTGCTGCGCTCGGTGATCGAGATGCAGTACGGGATCATGCTGCTGATGTCGATCCGGGACGGCTCGTGCCTCGCGGTGCTGGCCGCGCCGGACGCCGACGTGGGTCAGGTCGCCTACGAGATGACGGTCGTCGTCGAGCAGGTCGGCCAGCTCCTCACCCCAGAGCTGCGCGCTCAGCTCCACGGCGCGAAGCGGATGATGGCCCGCCCTTCCGCGTGAGGTGGTCATGAGCGACCGGGAGCCACCGAACGAGCAGGCGTTCGCCGACCTGCTCAACGGGTTCAGCTTCGACTCGCGCCGGCGCAGGTCGGACAAGGCCGCGCCGGAGCGGCCACCGGCCGGGGCGACGGGGGACACCAGGCCGCACCGCCCGGTGTTCGACGACGAGGACGACGACTTCGACTACCCCCGCGAGGAGGCGGCGTCGATCGTCCGCGCCTACTCGTGGACCGGTGGCCGCACCACCTCGTCGTACCAGCTGGAGGTCGAGACGCTGGTGTCCGCGGTCGACTGGGAGTACCCGGGTGGGCTGAAGGCCGAGTACCACGAGGTGATCTCGCTCGTGGCGGGACCGCGGTCGGTGGCGGAGGTCGCGGCGCTGCTGCGGCTGCCGCTGGGGGTGGCGAAGGTCCTGCTCGGCGACATGGCCGAGCGGGGCCTGATCGACGTGCACCGGACCGGTTCCGGCGACAGCGCGGAACCCGACCTCGGGCTGATGGAGCGCGTGCTCGCGGGCCTGCGCCGGCTCTGAACCCCGGCGCGCCTCGCGAGAAGATCAGGGATGCGACCTACTATGGCTTCAGTGTCTACCGAAGAAGACGGTCGACCGGAGCTGAGGGGGACGCATGAGCGTGGGACGGGAAACCCGGCTGTCCGCGTGGATCGAGCGGTTCGCGGCGCACTTCGAGAAGGAGGGCATCCCGCTGATCGGCGGGCGCATCCTCGGCTACCTGCTGGTGTGCCAGCCGACCGAGCGGACCGCCGCCGAGCTCTCCCAGGAGCTGGAGGCGAGCAGCGGTTCGATCAGCACGAACATGAAGTTCCTGGTCAACGCCGGTCTCGTGACGAAGCGCACGCGCCGCGGTCGGCAGGCGTCGCAGTACCGCATCAACGAGAAGCGCTGGGCCGACCTGGTGCAGACGAAGCTGGACGCGCTGATCAGCGTGCGCGAGCTGACCGAGTCGGGCATGCGGTTGATGAGCGGCGACCCGGAGCGGGCGATGCGGCTGCGTGCCGTGGACGACCTCTACGCGTGGCTGGCGACGGAGCTGCCCGCCGTGTGGGAGCGCAGGCCGTCGTCGACGAAGTGAGCCCGTTCGCGGGTCGAGGTCCACAGGGCGGCGGTGGCGACGACCACCGCGCCCGCGCCCAGCACGTGCAGTGAGACCAGCACCTCGGGCACGCCCGTCCAGTACTGGACCATGCCGAGCACGCCCTGGGCGAGCACGACGGCGACGAGCAGCCGGTAGGGGCGGCGGGGCACGGGGTGGCCGCGCAGGGCGAAGCCGAGCGCGACGAGCATGCCGAGGAACAGGAACAGCAGGTCGGCGTGGAGTTGGGCGAGGGTGTCGACGGGGGCGTCGAGGCGGGGGGTGGCCGCGTCGCCCGCGTGGGGGCCCGCGGCGGTGACGAAGGTGCCGGCGAGGAGCAGGAGGCCGAGGACGGCGGCCTGCACGACCTGGAGCGCCATCAGGGGCCTGGGCACGAGGGGGCGGGCGGGTTCGTCGCCCTCGCGGAGCGCGGCGACGAGCAGCACGGCGAACCAGACGAGTGCCATCGAGATCAGGAAGTGGACGCTGACGGTCCACCAGAGCAGGCCGGTGAGCACGGTGAGGCCGCCGACGACGGCCTGGAGGACGACGCCGCCGAACTGGATGAGCGCGAGCGTGACGACGCGGCGCCGGCGGGGCCGGTTGAACCAGGCGGCGAGGACGCAGAGGGCGGCGATGACGCCGACGACGCCGGTGAGGGTGCGGTTGCCGAACTCGACCCACTGGTGCAGGGAGGCGACCTCGGGGTGCTCGACGGGCACCATGCTGCCCTCGAAGCACTGGGGCCAGGTGGGGCAGCCGAGGCCCGACCCGGTCACCCGCACGATCGAGCCGGTGACCGCGATGCCGCCCTGGGCGATGACCACGGCGATGGCGAAGGCGCGCTGGAACGTGCCGAGGAAGCGGGTGAACCAGGGTGGGACGGACACGTCCCGATGGTAGGTACCGGTTCCTGAGGGGTGCCGGGCGGGGTCAGTCGACCCTGGTGGTGCGGGTGGCGAGGGCGCCGGCGGCGAGGCCCCAGGCGAGCAGGACGGCGACGGGCCCGGCGCCGGGGGCGGCGCCGTCGACGACGGTGGTGGTGAGGGCTTCGGCGAGCGCGGCGGAGGGCAGCAGGTCGACGACGGTGGCGAGGGGGCCGGGGAGGTCTTCGACGCCGAGGGCGACGCCGCCGATGAGCAGCAGCACGAACCAGACGATGTTGGCCAGGGCGAGGACGATCTCGGCGCGCAGCGCGCCGCCGAGGAGGACGCCGAGGGCGCCGAAGGACAGGGTGCCGAGCACGAGGAGCGCGACGGTCCACAGCAGGCCGCCGGCGGGCGGGGGGTCCCAGCCGAGCAGGAGGGCGACGACCGTGATGACGGCGACCTGGACGGCGACGACGGCGAGGGCGGCGGTGACGCGGCCGGCGACGAGGAGCCAGCGGGGCAGGGCGGTGGCGGCGAGGCGCTTGATGACGCCGTAGCGGCGGTCGAAGCCGAGGGCGATGGCCTGGCCGGTGAACGCCGAGGAGATGACGGCGAGGGCGAGGACGCGCGCGGTGGAGGTGGCGACGCGCGGGTCGGGCGCGGGGATGATCGTCATGAGGGTCATGGCGATGAGCAGTGCGACGGGGATGAGGACGGTGAGCAGGATCTGCTCGCCGTTGCGCAGGGTGAGCAGGGTTTCGGTGCGGGCCTGGGCGAGGAGCATGCGGCCGAGCCGGCCGCGGCCGGGCGCGGGGGTGAAGGTGCCGGGGGTGAAGCGGGGGTGGGTCACGGGCGCAGCTCCCTGCCGGTCAGCTCCAGGAACACGTCTTCGAGGCTCCGCTTGGCCACGGTCAGCTCCTCGGCGAGGACGCCCTGCTGGGCGCACCACGAGGTGACGGTCGAGACGACCTGCGGGGTGATGCGGCCCTCGACGAGGTAGGAGCCGCGGTTGGCCTCGCGCACCTTCATGCCCTCGGGGAGGGCGTCGTGCAGCAGCGTGAGTTCGAGGCCGGGGCGGGCGCGGAAGCGCAGTTGCTGGTCGTCGGCGTGGTGGGAGGTGAGGTCGGTGGGGCTGCCCTGGGCGACGACGCGGCCGCCGTCGACGATGACGACGTGGTCGGCGAGGGTTTCGGCCTCGTCCATGAGGTGGGTGGTGAGCAGGACGCTGACGCCGTCGTCGCGCAGGGCGCAGACGAGGTCCCAGACGAGGTGGCGGGCCTGGGGGTCCATGCCGGCGGTGGGTTCGTCGAGGAACACGAGTTCGGGGCGGCCGACGAGGGCGCAGGCGAGGGAGAGGCGTTGCTGCTGGCCGCCGGAGAGCCGCTTGTAGGGGGTGCGGACGGCGCCGGTGAGGCCGAGGACGTCGAGCAGCCAGTCGGGGTCGAGCGGGTCGGCGGCGCAGGTGGCGACGAGGCGCAGCATCTCGTCGGCGCGGATGCCGGGGTAGCCGCCGCCGCCCTGCGGCATGACGCCGATGCGGGGGCGCAGGCGGTCGCCGTCGCGGGCGGGGTCGAGGCCGAGGACGCGGACGGTGCCGGCGTCGGCCTTGCGGAAGCCCTCGCACACCTCGACGGTGGTGGTCTTGCCTGCGCCGTTGGGGCCGAGGAGGGCGAGGACGGTGCCGGTGCGGAGGGCGAGGTCGAGCCCGTTCACCGCGTGGGTGGAGCCGTAGCGCTTGACCAGCCCCGACACTTCCACGGCAGGGCTCTGGGGGTGCGGGCTCACGACGGGGAAGCCTAGGGCGTCGCCGGCCCGTGCGGGTGGTGGGGTCAGCCCCACCATGGTCCTCCGGGTGGGGTCAGGGTTTCCTCGGGGGTGTTCCGGATATCCTCCGGCGTCCTTTCGACAGCAGGATTCCGGTATGGCGGAAATCCGGGGGGACCGGCGGGCGGCGGTGGTGCCGTTGGCTGTCGGGGGGCTCGTGCTGTCGTTGTTCCCGATTGTTTACCTGCACGTGTCGTCGGTGGGCGAGTTGAGCCCGATCACGCACACGATCAGCGATTACATCTTCGTGGACGACGGCGCGGGGCTGCTGGCGGTGACGGCGCTGTCGCTCGCGGCGGCGTCGGCGGCGCTCCTGGTGGCGCTGGTCCGGTCGGGTTTGCCCAGGCGGGGGCCGGTGGCGGTGCTGTTGGGGCTGTGGTCGGCGGGGTTGGCGGTGGCGACGGTGTTCCCGACGGACCCGTCCGGTTCGCCGACGTCGTTCTCGGGGGCGGTGCACCGGTACGCGGGGGCGGTGATGTTCGCGGCGTTACCGCTGGCGGGGTGGTTGATTTCCCGGACGTTCATCGCGAGTACTGCTCTGCGTCGGTTTTCGGTGGCCGCGGGTATCACGTCGGTCGTATTCATGTTGAGCCACGTGGCGGTGTTGTTCCCGGGTTCCGGCGCGGTGGTCGTCGGTCTTTTCGAGCGGGTCCTGTTCGCGCTGCTGTACTGCGTGCTGTTCCTCCTGGCGGTCGCGGCGCTGCGCCGGGGGGTGCGGTCGTGACGTGGTTGGCCGTGGGGCTGGCGGTGGTGGGCGCGGTGTTCTTCGCGTTCGCGGCGCGGTTGCAGCACGAGGCGGTGCGGGCGGGTGGGGGGCCGCTGCGGGTGCTGGAGCTGTTGCGCCGGCCGCGCTGGTTGTCCGGGCTGGTGCTGCTGGTCGCGGGGGCCGGTGTGCACGCGGCGGCGTTGGGGATGGCGCCGTTGAGCGTGGTGCAGCCGGTGGGCGTGGTCGCCATCGGGGTGACGGCGCTGCTGGACGGTCGGCGGCGCGAGCTGCCCGCCGTCGTGGTGACCACGGCCGGTGTCGGGGCGTTCGTGTTCCTGGCGGCGGGCAGCGCGACGGCCACGGTGGTGGCCCCGGAGGCCGAGCTGCGGGCGGCGCTGGTGGCGTTGGGCCTGGTGGCGGTGCCGGGGCTGGTGGGTGTCCTGGCGTCGGGGCCGGTGGCGCGGTCGCTGGGGTTCGGCGCGGCGGGCGGTGTGGCCTACGGCTTCGTGTCGGTGCTCATGCGCGCGGTGTCGCAGGACGTGCAGCGCGGCGGGGTGTCGTGGAGCACCGCGTTCTCGGTGGCGGGCATCGGTGTCGCCCTCGTCCTCGGCGGTTGGTTCATCCAGCACGCCTACGCCAGTGGACCGCCGCACGTGGCGGTCGCCTGCCTCACCGTGGTGGACCCGCTCGTGGCCGTGGGCCTGGGGGCGGGGGTGCTGGGTGAGGCGACCCGGACCAGCGGCGCGGTGGCCCTGGCCGAACTCGCCTGCGCCCTCGTCGCCGTCGGCGGCGTGGTGGTGCTGGCCCGCGCACCCCGTGCGCTCCCCGTTCGTCGAGCAGTCCCGGATCAGGCATTTCCGGATCAGGCAGTCGCAGTTCAGGCAGTCACCACCCGAGCAGGCACCACTCAAGCAGTCGCCACCCAAGCAGGCACCACCGGATCGGAGACGACAGTGAACGACGGACGCGCCTTGCGGATCGTGATCGCCGCGGAGACGTTCCCGCCTGACGTGAACGGCGCGGCCCGGTTCGCCCACCGCCTGGCCACCGGCCTGGCGGGGCGCGGCCACGACGTGCACGTGGTGTGCGTGTCGCCGTCGGGGGAGGCCCGCACGGAGCGCGTGGACGGCATCACGGTGCACCGGTTGAGGTCGCACCGGACGCCGTTCCACCGCACGTTCCGGATCGGCCTGCCGTGGGAGGTGCGGCGCGACGTGGAGGTGCTGCTGGGGGAGTTGGAACCGGACCTGGTGCACGTGCAGGCGCACTTCGTGGTGGGGCGGTACGTGCTGCGGCAGGCGGTCGCGGCGGGCATCCCGACGGTGGCGACGAACCACTTCATGCCGGAGAACCTGTTCGGCCACGCCAGGGTGCCGGCGTGGTTGCGGGGGGTGGCGTCGCGGTGGGCGTGGCGGGACCTGGGGCGGGTGTTCGGCGCGGCGGACGTGGTGACGGCGCCGACGCCGCGCGCGGTGGAGTTGTTGCACGACAACGGTTTCCCGGCGCGGGCGGTGCCGGTGTCGTGCGGGATCGACATCGAACGCTACCGGGGGCGGCGGGTGGCGTCGTCGGACCGGCCGACGGTGCTGTTCGTGGGTCGCCTGGACGAGGAGAAGCGGGTGGACGAGCTGCTGCGCGCGGCGGCGCTCGTGCCGGGCCTGCGGGTGGACCTGGTGGGTGACGGCTCGTGCCGCGCGGAGTGGGAGCTGCTGGCCCGGGACCTGGGCATCGCCGACCGGGTCCGCTTCCGCGGGTTCGTCCCGGAGGAGGAGCTGCTGGACGCGTACGCGGCGGCGGACGTGTTCTGCATGCCGGGGATCGCGGAGTTGCAGAGCCTGGCGACGATGGAGGCGATGGCGGCGGGCAAGCCGGTGGTGGTGGCGGACGCGATGGCGCTGCCGCACCTGTGCCGGCCGGGGCGCAACGGGTGGCTGTTCACGCCGGGCGACGTGCGGGGGCTGGCGGACCGGCTGCGCGCGGTGACGGCGGACCCGGCGGTGACGGCGCGGATGGGTGCCGCGTCGGGGGAGCTGATCGCGGCGCACGCCATCGGCATGACGCTGGACACGTTCGAGTCGCTGTACGCGAAGGCGCTCGGCCTGCCCGTGGTGGAGCGGGAGCCCCTGGCGGCGTGACGGCGCGGCCGGTCGGAGCCGGTGAACGCCGCGCAGGGGTCCTCCGCCGGGGGCCCCTGTTCTTCATCCTGCCGGTGACCACCGACGATCCCGGTTCACCGGTCAGTGGCCGCGCGCGGTCCTCAGCGAGCGCAGGTCGTCGCTCAGCGCCTCCGGTCCCGGCATCGGGGCGGTGCGCCACTCGCGCAGCTTCACGAGGTTCTCCAGCGAGATCGACGCCGGGTCGCGCAGCGCGGCGATGCGCGACCGGATCGCGGCGGCCAGCTCGTCGTCCCCCAGGCGCACGGCGGCCTCGCGCAGGCGGCGCAGGCGGGACACCGCGGCGCGCGGGTCCCGGGTGCCCGCTTCCTCCACCCAGCCGGCCAGCAGGCGGCGGCTCACCGCGCGGGTCATGGCGGGCTGGTCGTCGAACGTCCAGGTGCCCAGCAGTTCGACCAGGACGAGCACGCGGTCGGCGTCGGGGGAGCGGGTGTGGAACGCCGCCCACGGTTCCACCGGGCCGGTGAGGCGGTGCTCGCCGTTGAGGTCCACGACGATCCGGTCGGCGCCGGGCGTGTGGTGGGGCACGGCGGCGGCCAGGGCGGTGAACAGGGGTGTCCGCTCCTCGACCGCCGCGGTGAGGGTGAGGGTGCCGTCCGACAGGTCGGAGCCCAGCACGGTCCAGCCCCACAGGCGCAGCGCGAAGTCCGTCGTGTGGCCGTCGTCCATGCCGAGCAGGGCCAGCGCGCGCGGGTCGGCCAGGTCCACGCCCTCGGCCGCGGCGGTCGCGAGCAGCGCCAGGTGGTGGGCGTGGTCGGTGTCGTGGACGGGGTCCGCGTCGGCCAGCGCGGTCCGCGCGGCCGGGTCGTGGACGAGGGTCCTGAGGCGGTCGCCCGAGGTGCGCAGGACCTCGGCGACCGCGTCGGGGAACGACTCGCCGAACCGCGCCGCGCCGGCCAGCAGCAGCGACCACAGGCGCACGCCGTCGCCCGTGCCGCGCACGTCCACGCCCAGGGCGTCGCGCACCACCGACCGCCCGTGCACGTCGAGGGCCCGGGGGTCGGAGGTGCCTGCCGTCCGCTCGGCCACCGCGAGAACCGTCACGGGCGGCGATTCTCCCCGAGCGGTCCGGCGCCCCGCACCCGGTCCACGCGGGCGCTCAGTCCACGTCGACGCCCGAACTGGACAGGCGGGCGGCGCGCTGCGCGACCCGGCGCCCCGCCGGACCCAGCCGCGGCCTGCCCGTGGAGGGGTCCAGCTCGGTCAGGAACTTGAACAGCATCCCGTGCCCCTCCAGGCGTTTGAGCAGCGCGTCGGCCACCTCGTCCGGGTCGAAGTCCACGACGGACATCTGCTCCACCAGGGACGTGGCGATGGTGCGCCGCGCCCGCAGCGGCACCCACCACGTGGTGACCAGCAGCAGCACGAGACCGAACGACAGCGCCGTGGCCAGCACCGCCTCCCAGCCGGTGAACCGCAGCGAGAACACCTGCACGGCGGCCGCCACGACCAGCAGCGCGGCCCCGTACACGGCGGCCCACCCGGCGGTGGCCGACGCGGGCGGTTCGGCGGCCTCGGTCTCCCACCGGTCGCCGACCTGCCGCCACCGGCGCAGCGAGCTGCCCAGCGCGTAGGAGGTGACGCCGCCGAACACGACGGCCACGACCGTGCCGGCGATCACCAGGGCGGGCGGCAGGTCGTAGAGCCGGAAGCGCACGAACGCCCACACGCCCACCACGATCGCCGCCGCCACCACCACCCGCAGCAGCAGCCTCGGCTTGAGCCTGATCTTCGCGAGCACGGCCAGCGGCGTGCCGACGGGCGCGGGCAGGCTGCCGATCACCAGCAGCGCGACGACGACCAGCAGCACGCCGCCCACGGCGACCATGCCGGTGGTGGCCTGCGCCGCGGCCTTGCCGCCGGCCATCTCGTCGCGCACCCGGTCGATGGCGACGGTGACCAGCGGGATCACCGGCGACAGCAGCACCAGGCCGTGCAGCAGGGTGCCGGAGCGCAGCGCGGCGTAGCCGAACGCGGCGAGCAGCGTGCCCGACCCCAGCGCCGCCGCCGGGCCCACCGCCCACGGCGGCAGCAGGTCGAACAGGGCCAGCACCAGCAGCGCGCCGCCGAGGGCGAACCCGAGCAGCCCGAGGAACTGGGCGAGCTGCCCGCCGCGGGTCAGCCCGGTGATCGTCCAGTACGGCAGCAGCGCCGCCCCGCGCAACGTCCTGGTCAGCGGTTTCGCCGTGCCCAGGCCGGAGTTCTCGCTGTCGGCCACGGTGATCGCGACCGCCGCCGCGGTCGCCGCCGTGCGGATCACCTGGTCGCTGCTCGCCTCCTGCACGAGCGGTTCGCGCCCGATGCCGGCCCGGTCGAACGCGGCCAGCGCCCGCACGCCGACCTCGACGCGCTCGGCGTCGGTGCGCGCGGGCAGCTTCGCCAGCAGGGTGGCCTGCTCCTCCAGGAACAGCTCGCCGCGCGAGCGCCGGTCCGCGCCCTCGTGCCGGTCGGCCAGGATCGCGGCGCGCAGCGCGGGCAGCTCCTCGCAGGCGATGCGGGTGTGCAGCGCCCACGCGGCCAGCTCGGCCAGCGGCGCGCACGTCGGCGGGTGGTCCCCGTCGGGGTCGGCGTACACGGCGGCCAGCGCGGTCTTCGCGCGCGCCGCGTACGGTGCCAGCTCGTCGGGCAGCGAGTCGCCGAACAGCTCGCGCACCAGCTCGTCCACCCGCCGCGCCGCCCGTTCGGCGGGGTCGCCGTCGCCGCCGCGCAGCCGGTCGGCGCGCAGCAGGCGCTTCGGGTCGAACAGGACCCTGCACAGCATGGTGGCGCCGTCCATGCGGCCCCAGATCCAGTCGTTGACGCGCCACGACCGCTTGAGGAACCCGGAGAACCGGCCCAGGGACGCGCCGCCGGCCTTGTCGTCGGGGGTGAGGCTGTACTCGGCGAACGCGTTGCGCGTCCGGAGGCTGATCTGCACCAGCTCCACGGCCTGGTCGAGGCCGCCGCGGGTGTCGTCGGCCAGGCACGTGGTCGCGACCTCCAGCGCCAGCACCCGCGACAGCCGCAGCGCGTCCCCGGTCAGCCCGGCCGCGGTCTCCCCGGCGGTGGGCGGGTCGGTGAGCAGCCGGTGCCACGACCGCAGCACGCCGACGCGCAGCCCGTCGTCGTCGAACCGGGTGAGGGTGTCGTGCGCCTCGCCGAGGACGCGGGCGATCCGGTCGACCTGCTCCCGCACCCGCTGCCCGATGCCGTCGGGCTCGTCCAGCATCCTCTCCGCGAACCGCCGGACCCGCAGCTCCCAGTACCCCTGGTCCAGCTCCTCGGCGGTGGCGGTGGTCCAGTGCCCGTCGAGCTCGGCGCGGGCCGCGCGCAGCCGCGTCCGCGCGTCGTAGAGGTCGGTGCGGGCCAGGGCGAGCCGCTGCGCGTCGGGCATCACCCACACCAGGCGCTTGAGCAGGTCCATCGCGGCGGACACGAGCCGCTCGGCCATCGTGATGCCCCACGGCCAGCCGTGCGCGGGCAGCGCGGCGGGCTGCGGCCGGGCGGGCACGTACGGCAGGCCGCCGTGCCGGGCGCGGTGCCGCCGCTGCGCCGCCTCGGCCGCCGCGCGCACCCGCTCGAACGTCCAGCCGGCGGGGTTCGCGCCGGGCACCTCGAACTGCCGGGTCGTCACGTCGCGCGCGGCGTGCCGGATGCGCACGTCCTCGTAGTGCTCGTGCAGGGTGTCGGCCAGCGCGTAGAGCTTCTCCACCACCGGGCCGTCGGCGGCCAGCCGGTCGAGCAGGGCGTTGCGCCCGCCGCGCCGCGACGCCGCGTCCCGGTTGTGCTGCTCGATGCGGTCGACGTAGGTCCGGCCGCTCTGGCCGGTGAGCGCGGCGAGCAGCTTCGCGCCGGTGGCGACGGTGCTGGGCAGCGCGCCGTCCACCGGGGCGACCGGCTCGACCACGGCCTCGGGGGCGTGCGGGAACACCAGCAGCATCACCCGCCGCACCGGCCCTTCGGCGGGCATCCGGTCGATGGCCTCCAGCGCTTCCCGGGTGGGGGTGTTCACCAGCACGCCGCCGTCCACGGCGAAGCGCGACCGGTTGTCGGTGCCGTTGGACCAGGACGCGACGCCGTCCATGTTCGGCCTGGCCCCGTCGGGGGCGCCGGGCGCGACCGGGATGAACGACGGTTCGAACGCGAACGGGAACGACGCCGAGGAGCGCGCGGCCAGCGCCATCCGGCCCACCAGCCTGGGGAGGTCCTCGGCGGTGAAGTCGTCCCGGTCGCCCTCGCCGGGGTCGCGGCGGAACGAGAAGCTGCCCTGGTGCGTGGACTGCACCATGGTCTGCCCCAGGTCGTCGTGGGTGACCGTCGGCACGCCCGCCAGCAGCGTCGTGGTGATCCGCAGGTCCACCGGCCGCTCGTCGCGCGGGGTCGGCTCGAAGTCGGCGGTCAGCCGCTCCAGCGCCTCGTGCAGCCGGGGCAGGAAGAACTCGTCGCCGCGCAGCAGCGACACCGGCTGCCCCCGGAACGGGGTGCGCAGCAGTTGCTCCATGCGGCCCTGCTCGGCCCACAGGTCCCGCAGTCGCTCCACCCGCGCATTGGCGTTGACCTGGGACAACGCCAGCGCGGCGCCGTTGATGCCACCCGCCGAGGTGCCGGTGATGACGTCGGCGCGCGCCGTCCCGCACACCATGTCGAGCAGGGCGGCATAGGGGCCGTCGCCCCTGGTCAGGCGGTCGAGTTCGAGCACCACCCCGCCCATCCAGACGGCCAGGCTCACCCCGCCGTTGAGCACCACCGCGAACCGGATCTGCTCCTGCGGCACGTCGGACATCGCGCGCTCCTCCCCCGAGGCCACGTCCTACCTGACACCGGTACCCCTACCTCGTACCTCGCCCGGTCGGGGCAGGGGGTTACACGCCCGCTCGGCTCACGCCGAGCCGGGCAGCGGGTCCTTCCCGATCAGCGGGAACACCTGCTTGCGGGCCACGAACACGCACACCGCGAACGCGATCAGGGCGCCGGCGACGGCCTGCGGCACGATGTAGGCGCGGCCGTCGAACGCCGAGCCCGTGGGCGGCAGGATCACCGCGATCACCGCGCTGGCAACGGTCGCGAACACCCGGAAGCGGCGTGCCAGCACGGCCGTGGCCAGCGGCAACGCCGCCCACAGCACGTACCAGGGCTGGAGCACGGGCCCCAGCACGAGCACCGCGCCCAGGCCCGCGCCCAGGCCGTTGACGGCCTTGATGCGCCCCCGGAACGCCTTCCACAGCAGCGTCGCCGCGAGGACCACCGAGACGCCCTGCGTGACCAGCCGCATCAGCACGATCATCGACTCGGTGTGGTTGCCCAGGCCCAGCAGCAGGCCCAGGCCGCCGCCCAGGAAGCCCATCGCGGTGGGCGGCGACATCCAGCTCTTGACCGTGCCGGCGGTGTTCAGCGTCTGCACCCAGCCGAACCCGAGGCCGGTGCCGACGCAGGTGCCTACCATCACCACGCCCGAGATGACCAGCAGCAGCAGCGCCGCCTTGAGCAGGTCGGGGAACCTGCCGCCCCACCGGCGGGCGATCATCACGCCGAGGAAGCCCAGCGCCAGCGCGGCGGGGATCTTCACCGCCGCGCCCATCGTGATCATGGTCGTGCCGAGCACGATCCACAGCAGCTCGTCGCGGGTCATCGGCGCGCCCGGCGTCGTCGGCATGCGCCGCAGCGCCAGCTCCAGGCCCACCAGCATCAGGCCGATGGCCAGCCCTTCGTTGTGCACGCCGACGACCAGGTGGAAGAGCACCAGGGGGTTCGCCGCGCCCAGCCACAGCGCGCTCACCGGCGGCACGCCGAAGCGCCGGGCCAGCCGGGGCAGCGCCCACACGATCATCGCCAGGCCCAGCAGCACCAGCAGCCGGTGCAGGAAGACGCCGGGCAGCACGCTGTCGCCGGTCACCATGGAGATGACCCGGCCCGCGGCGAGGAACAGCGGCCCGTACGGGGCGGGCGTCTCGCGCCAGATGTTGGGCACGTTCGTGGTCAGCGGGTGGTCCACGCCCAGCGCGGTGGCCGGTCCCAGCTCGTAGGGGTCCTGCCCGTTGGCCGCGATCTGCGACTGCGCCAGGTAGCTGTAGACGTCCCGGCTGAACATCGGCAGCACGAACACCAGCGGCGTGATCCACATCAGCAGCGTCCGGTCGAGCTGGCTGCGGGTCATCAGCCGGGGGCGGCCCGGCCGGGCGAACCGGCCCAGCCACAGCCACGCCGAGACGATCAGGAAGATGCCCGTCCAGGCCACCGCCATCGACGCGCTGGGCATCCGCGGGAACAGCCCCAGCACCGGCGTGCCCGGCAGCGGGCTGAACACCGGCGCCGCGCCCGAGCCGAGCGAGCCCACGGCCAGCAGCAGCGCCCCGACCGTGCCCCACCGGCGGATCACGTCGAGCTGCCGCCGCTCCGGCGCGTCGAGGGGAGCGGCCTCGCCGATCGCGCTCCGGTTCGCCATCACCACTCCGCCCGCCGCCACGTCCGAAGGGTAGCGACCGCCCCCGGCGCGTGAGTCGGGTCACCCGATGCGGGGTGATCTTTGCGAGTGCCGCCGAAATAGGCAACACTGGTGTTGTGAAAAACGTCGGGACCGACTCCACCGGCGTGCCCGCGGGGCACGACGGCCGGACCCGGCACGCCGTCGCCCGGCTGCTGCTGGAGCAGGGCCCCGTCACCGCGGCCTCGGTCGCGGACCGGCTGGGCCTGAGCCCCACGGCGGTGCGCCGGCACATCGACGCGCTGGTGGCGGACGGCGAGGCGACCAGCAGGGAGGCGCCCCGGCGCACCCAGCGCGGCCGGGGGCGCCCGGCCAAGTTCTTCCTGCTGACCGAGCAGGGGCGGTCCCGCTTCGGGCACGCCTACGACGACCTCGCCGTCGCCGCGCTGCGATTCCTCGCCGAACAGGGCGGGGAGGAGGCGGTACGGGCCTTCGCGCAGCGCCGCGTCACCGCGTTCGTGGACCAGCACCGGGAGGCCATCGTGGCCCAACCCGACGCGGCCGACCGGGCCAAGGCCCTCGCGGCCGCGTTGACCCGGGAGGGCTACGCTGCCTCGGCGCGGCACGTGGGAGCGGGTGAGCAGCTCTGCCAGCACCTGTGCCCGGTCGCGCACGTCGCCGCCGAGTTCCCGCAGCTGTGCGAGACCGAGACGGCGGCGTTCGCCGACCTGCTCGGCACGCACGTCCAGCGCCTGGCCACCATCGCCCGCGGCGATGCCGTGTGCACGACGCACATCCCGAACACACCCAGGACCGCCTCGGCGCACGCCGACGGCCCGAACCGGGTCGGCGACGCCGACGCACGGACTTCAGATGGAGGGGAGCCCGCATGACTGCCGCTGCCGAGCAGCGCACCACCACAGCCCCGCTCAGCCAGGAGGAGACCCTGGCGAGCATCGGCAACTACGAGTTCGGCTGGTCCGACTCGGACGCCGCAGGCGCGAGCGCTCGCCGAGGTCTGAACGAGGACGTCGTCCGCGACATCTCCGGCAAGAAGAACGAGCCCGAGTGGATGCTCGACTTCCGCCTCAAGGCGCTGCGCCTGTTCGACCGCAAGCCGATGCCCACGTGGGGCTCCGACCTGTCGGGCATCGACTTCGACAACATCAAGTACTTCGTCCGGTCGACCGAGAAGCAGGCCGCGACCTGGGAAGACCTGCCCGACGAGATCAAGAACACCTACGACCGCCTGGGCATCCCGGAGGCCGAGAAGCAGCGCCTCGTCTCCGGTGTCGCCGCCCAGTACGAGTCCGAGGTCGTCTACCACAAGATCCGCGAGGACCTGGAGGAGCAGGGTGTCGTCTTCCTCGACACCGACACCGCCCTCAGGGAGCACCCGGAGCTGTTCAAGGAGTACTTCGGCTCCGTCATCCCCTCGGGTGACAACAAGTTCTCGGCGCTGAACTCCGCGGTGTGGTCGGGCGGCTCGTTCATCTACGTGCCGAAGGGTGTCCACGTCGACATCCCGCTCCAGGCCTACTTCCGGATCAACACCGAGAACATGGGCCAGTTCGAGCGCACCCTGATCATCGTCGACGAGGGCGCCTACGTGCACTACGTCGAGGGCTGCACCGCGCCGATCTACTCGTCGGACTCGCTGCACTCCGCCGTCGTCGAGATCATCGTCAAGAAGGGTGGTCGCTGCCGCTACACGACCATCCAGAACTGGTCGAACAACGTCTACAACCTGGTCACCAAGCGCGCCAAGGCCGAAGAGGGCGCGACCATGGAGTGGATCGACGGCAACATCGGCTCCAAGGTCACCATGAAGTACCCGGCCGTGTTCCTCATGGGCGAGCACGCCAAGGGCGAGGTCCTCTCGATCGCGTTCGCGGGCGAGGGCCAGCACCAGGACGCCGGCGCGAAGATGGTCCACATGGCGCCGCACACGTCGTCCACGATCGTGTCGAAGTCGGTGGCGCGCGGCGGCGGCCGCACCTCCTACCGCGGCCTCGTGCAGGTCAACAAGCGGGCGCACCACTCGAAGTCCACGGTCAAGTGCGACGCGCTGCTGGTGGACAACATCAGCCGCTCCGACACCTACCCCTACGTCGACGTCCGCGAGGACGACGTGTCGATGGGCCACGAGGCCACGGTCTCGAAGGTGTCCGAGGACCAGCTGTTCTACCTGATGTCCCGCGGTCTCAACGAGGACGAGGCCATGGCCATGATCGTGCGCGGGTTCGTCGAGCCCATCGCGCGCGAGCTGCCCATGGAGTACGCGCTGGAGCTGAACCGCCTGATCGAGCTGCAGATGGAAGGGGCCGTCGGCTGACATGGCCGTCACCACCGAAGACCAGCACGGCCTGACGGCCCACTCGCACGGCGCGGGTGCCCCCGTCTCGTCCCGGGCCGACCACTTCGCGTCGTTCGACGTGGACGCCTTCGAGGTGCCCGGGGGGCGCGAGGAGATCTGGCGCTTCACCCCCATGAAGCGCCTGGCCGGCCTGCACGACGGCGCGCCCGCCACCGGCGCGGCCACCGTCGACGTGCGGGCCCCCGGCGGCGTCGCCGCCGGGACGGCCACCCGCGGCGACGCGCGCCTCGGCGTGGCCGGCACCCCCGGCGACCGCATCGCCGCCCAGGCGTGGAACTCGTTCACCGAGGCCACCGTGATCACCCTCCCCGGTGACGCGAAGTCCGAGCCGACCACCGTCACGGTGACCGGCCCGGGCCGGGGCCAGGTCGCCTACGGCCACCTCCAGGTGAACGCCGAGCCGTTCGCCGAGGGCGTCGTCGTCCTCGACCACCGCGGCTCCGGCGCCTACGCCGACAACGTCGAGTTCGTCGTCGGCGACGGCGCGCACCTCACCGTCGTCGCCATCCAGGACTGGGCCGACGACGCGGTGCACGTCTCCGCGCACCACGCCAAGCTGGGCCGCGACGCCTCGTTCAGGCACACCGTCATCACCCTCGGCGGCGACCTCGTCCGGCTCACCCCGGTGGTCACCTACACCGGGCGCGGCGGCGACGCCGAACTGCTCGGCCTGTACTTCGCCGACGCGGGCCAGCACCTGGAGCACCGCACCTTCGTCGACCACGCGGTGTCCAACTGCCGCAGCAACGTGGTCTACAAGGGCGCGCTCCAGGGCGAGGGCGCGCACACCGTGTGGATCGGCGACGTCCTGATCCGCGCCGCGGCCGAGGGCACCGAGACCTTCGAGCTCAACCGCAACCTGGTGCTCACCGACGGCGCGCGCGCCGACTCCGTGCCCAACCTGGAGATCGAGACCGGCGAGATCGAGGGCGCGGGCCACGCCAGCGCCACCGGCCGGTTCGACGACGAGCAGCTGTTCTACCTCCAGGCCCGCGGCATCCCGGAGGACCAGGCCCGCCGCCTCGTCGTGCGCGGCTTCTTCCACGAGATCCTGCTCAAGATCACCGTTCCCGAGGTGCGCGAGCGCCTCGAAGCCGCCATCGAGGCGGAACTGGAAGCGGTGGGGGCCTGATGCTCCGGGTGTGCTCCGTCACCGACCTCGACGACCGCAAGCCGGTCGCGTTCGAGGTCGGCGACGAGCCCACCCCCGTCCTGCTCGTCCGCGACGGCGACACCGTCCACGCGCTGCGCGACCTCTGCACCCACGCCGAGGTCGCGCTCAGCGAGGGCGAGGTGACGCGCAAGGGCGTCGAGTGCTGGCTGCACGGGTCGTGCTTCGACCTGCGCACCGGCCGCCCGTCCTCGCCGCCGGCCACCGAACCGGTCGACGTGTTCGCCGTCGAACTCCGCGGTGACGACGTGTACGTCGACGTCGCCACCACCACGAACTGACTTCCGCCCGCCACACCAGGAGAACTGAGCACCAATGGCCACTCTGGAGATCAAGGACCTGCACGTCTCGGTCGACACCGAGGAAGGTGCCAAGGAGATCCTCAAGGGCGTCGACCTGACCATCAAGGCCGGCGAGACGCACGCCATCATGGGGCCCAACGGCTCCGGCAAGTCGACCCTGTCCTACGCCATCGCGGGCCACCCCAAGTACCGGATCACCTCCGGCAGCGTGCTGCTGGACGGCGAGGACGTGCTGGGGATGACCGTCGACGAGCGCGCCCGCGCGGGCCTGTTCCTCGCCATGCAGTACCCGGTCGAGGTCCCCGGCGTCTCGATGACGAACTTCCTGCGCACCGCCGCCACCGCCGTGCGCGGCGAGGCCCCGAACCTCCGCCACTGGGTCAAGGAGGTCAAGGGCGCGATGGCCGACCTGGACATCGACCCGTCCTTCGGCGAGCGCTCCGTCAACGAGGGCTTCTCCGGCGGCGAGAAGAAGCGCCACGAGATCCTCCAGCTCGGCCTGCTCAAGCCGAAGGTCGCGATCCTCGACGAGACCGACTCCGGCCTCGACGTCGACGCGCTGCGCGTCGTCTCCCAGGGCGTGAACCGGTACAAGGAGAGCGGCGAGGTCGGCGTCATGCTGATCACGCACTACACCCGCATCCTCAAGTACATCTCGCCCGACTTCGTGCACGTCTTCGCGAACGGCCGCATCGCCGAGTCCGGCGGCCCCGAGCTGGCCGACCAGCTGGAGGCCGAGGGTTACGTGAAGTACATCGGGAAGCAGGAAGCCGCCAAGGTCGGCTGACGTTGCACCTGTTGTGTCCATCGTTCTGAGAGGAGGCGTCGGGGCCGTGACCACCACCACCGCAGCTCCACTGGACGTCGCTGCCGTCCGGGCGGACTTCCCGATCCTGGGCCGCACCGTGCGGGAGGGCAAGCGGCTGGTCTACCTGGACTCCGGCGCCACCTCGCAGCGCCCGAGGCAGGTCCTCGACGCCGAGCGCGCGTTCCTGGAGACCGCCAACGCCGCCGTGCACCGCGGCGCGCACCAGCTGGCCGAAGAGGCCACCGACGCCTACGAGGGCGCCCGGCAGAAGATCGCCGACTTCGTGGGCGTCGACCCCGGCGAGGTCGTGTTCACCAAGAACGCGACCGAGGGCGTCAACCTCGTCGCGTACGCGATGGGCAACGCCGCCACCGCCGGTCCCGAGGCGGAGCGCTTCCGCGTCGGCCCCGGCGACGAGATCGTGGTCACCGAGATGGAGCACCACGCCAACCTCGTGCCGTGGCAGCAGCTCGCCGCCCGCACCGGCGCCACGCTGCGCTGGTTCGGCGTCACCGACGAGGGCCGCCTGGACCTGTCGGACATCGACTCGCTGGTCAACGAGCGCACCAAGGTCGTCGCGTTCACCCACCAGTCGAACGTGCTCGGCACGGTCAACCCGGTGGCCACGCTGGTCGAGGCCGCCCGCCGGGTCGGCGCGCTCACCGTGCTCGACGCGTGCCAGTCCGTCCCGCACGCCCCGGTCGACCTCCACGCCCTCGGCGTGGACTTCGCGGTGTTCTCCGGCCACAAGATGCTCGGCCCGTCCGGCATCGGCGTGCTCTACGGCCGCCGCGAGCTGCTGGAGGCGCTGCCCCCGTTCCTCACCGGCGGCTCGATGATCGAGATGGTCCAGATGGCCCGCTCGACCTTCGCGCCCCCGCCCGCCCGCTTCGAGGCCGGCGTGCCGATGACCTCGCAGGCGGTCGCCCTGGGCACGGCGGTGGACTACCTCGACGGCATCGGCATGCACCGCGTCGCCGCCCACGAGCACCAGCTCACCGAGGCCGCCCTCCGGGGCCTCTCGGCGATCCCCGGCGTCCGCGTCGTCGGCCCGCTGGTCACGGTGGACCGCGGCGGCGCCGTGTCGTTCGTCGTCGACGGCGTCCACGCCCACGACGCGGGCCAGGTGCTCGACAGCCTCGGCGTCGCCGTGCGCGTCGGCCACCACTGCGCGTGGCCGCTGCACCGCCGGATGGACGCCGCGGCGACCGTCCGCGCCAGCTTCTACCTGTACAACACCCTCGACGAGGTGGACGCCCTGGTGGCCGCCGTGCGCGAGGCGCAGAAGTTCTTCGGGGTGGCCTGATGCAGCTCCAGCAGATGTACCAGGAGATCATCCTGGACCACTACAAGAACCCCCACGGCCGCGGCCTGCGCGACCCGTTCGACGCCGAGTCGCACCAGATCAACCCGACGTGCGGCGACGAGGTGACGCTGCGGGTCAGGCTGGACGGCGGCACGGTCGCCGACGTGTCCTACGACGGCCAGGGCTGCTCCATCAGCCAGGCGTCCACGTCGGTGCTCACCGACCTCGTGGTCGGCAAGCCGGTGGTCGAGGCGTTCGAGAAGATGGACGCCTTCGTCGAGCTGATGCAGGGCCGCGGCAAGGTCGAACCGGACGAGGACGTCCTGGAGGACGGCATCGCGTTCGCGGGCGTGGCGAAGTACCCGGCGCGCGTCAAGTGCGCGCTGCTGGGCTGGATGGCTTTCAAGGACGCCGTGGCGCGCAGCGAGGGAGCGAACCCATGAGCAGCACCGAGGAGGACGTCGTGCGCGGCGTCGAGGGCATGCCCGAACCGCCCGCGCCGAAGGCCGAGGTGGCCGCCCTGGACGACGTCGAGGAGGCCATGCGCGACGTCGTCGACCCGGAACTGGGCATCAACGTCGTGGACCTGGGCCTGGTGTACGACATCCGGGTCGACGAGGACAACGTGGCCGTCATCGACATGACCCTGACCTCCGCGGCGTGCCCGCTGACGGACGTCATCGAGGACCAGACCAGGTCCGCCCTGGTCGGCGGTGGCGGCGGCGGCATCGTCGACGACTTCCGCATCAACTGGGTCTGGATGCCGCCGTGGGGCCCGGAGAAGATCACGGACGACGGGCGCGAGCAGCTGCGCGCCCTCGGCTTCACCGTCTGACACGGGCGGCACCGGCAACACAGGCAGCACCCGCACCGACCGCCGTCGACCGGACGGCCCACGTGCTCCGCAGGGGTCCCCGCTCGGGGGCCCCTGCTCCCGTTCCGCCGGCGACCACCGGTGAAACCGGCCCGCGAACGCTTGCGGGGACCAGGGTGGTGCGACGCCCACCCGGCCGAGCACCGACCCCCGGTGACGCCGCGCCCGCCGCCACCACGCCCGACCGCCACCACGCCCGACCGTCAGCGCAGGGTCTGCTCCACCAGGAACGACACCACGTCCGAGATCTCCCCGCGCCGCGCGAACGCCCGCCGCTGGCGCGCCGCCCCCGTGCCGTCCACCAGCAACCGCTCCACCCCGTCCACCACCAGCTCCTCGTCGCCCGCCGCCCGCAACGCCGGCCGCACCCGGTCCACCAACCCCCGCACCAGGTCCGCAGCCGGCACCAACCGGCCGCTGCGCGGGTCGAAGCCCGCCCCCGCCAAACCGTCCCGCGCCGACCGCCACAGCGCCGTCCGCAACGCCCGGTCCGACACGGGGAACGCGGGCGCACCCGCCACCGCCATCGCCGCGACCGCCCGCACCAGGGCCGCCAGCAGCACCGCCTCGTCCACCGTCGCCGCCACGTCGCACACCCGCAGCTCCACCGTCGGGTGCTTCGCCGACAACCGGACGTCCCAGTAGACCATCGCCTCGTCCAGCGCCGCCCCCGACTCCAGCAACGACCGCGTGCCCGACCGGTAGTCCTCCACCGACGAGAACCACGGCGGCGCGCCCGCCGACGGCCACGGACTCCACAGCAGGTACCGCCAGCTCGCGTACCCGGTGTCCCGCCCCTCCCCGAACGGCGAGTTCGAGCTCACCGCCAGCAGCACCGGCAGCCACTGCCGCAGGTGGTTGCAGATCAGCAGACCCGTCTCCCGGTCCGGGATGCCGATGTGCACGTGGCACCCGCAGATCGTCAGGGAGTCCACCAGCGACCCGAACCCCGTCGCGATCGCCCGGTACCGCTCGCCCTCGGTCAACGGCGGCGGCCTCCGCTCCCGCAGCACCGGCGTGCCCGTCGCCACCACCCGCGCCCCGTGCCGCGCCGCCAGCTCCGCCAGCTCCCGCCGCGCCGCCGACAGCTGCTCGCGCACCTCCGCCATGGTCCGGCACACCGCCGTGGCGCTCTCCACCTGGAACGCCGTTATCTCGGGCTGGAGGTCAAGCTCCCCGCCCGCCCCGTCCAGCACCGCCCCCGCGATCGGCCGCAACGCGCCCGTGCCCGGGTCGACCAGCAGGAACTCCTCCTCCACGCCCACCGACAGGGGCAGGTCCGACACCGGACGCGGGAGCGGCATGGTGGTCGCCTTGCTCACCGAGGACCTCCTCGCGCCGAGTGACACCCTGGATGCTATGAGTGATCGGCACGGGTGCACAGGCGCCTATGCGGTGAACCGCGCAGACTCAGCCCACCGCCAGGTGCGGCCCGCCGCGCAGCACGTCCACGTGGTCGCTCCCCGGCCGACCCAGCACCCAGCTCGTGCCGCGCAACGACTTCGCGTGCTCCTTCAACGGCGCCAGCAACCGCGACACCTCCCGGTAGGAGACCACCGACCCCGCCGCGCAGATCAACGTCGCCAGCGACAACGTCACCGCGCGGCCCTCCGCGTCGAGCGGCGCGTCCAGCACGGCCGCCGAGAACGGCACGATCTCGTCCAACCCCGCCACCACCAGGAAGTCGTCACCGCCCACGTGACCGACGTGCACGCCCGGATAGGCCCCCGCGCCCTCCGTCAACGCCCGCCCGATCGCCCGGATCAGGTCGTCGCCTGCCGCGAACCCCACCGAGTCGTTCACCCGCTTGAACCCGTCCACGTCCAACCAGCCCACGGCGAACAGCTCACCGCCCAGGACCCGCCGGTCCACCTCGCGCGCGAACGAGTCCGTGCCCGGCAACCGCGTCAACGGGTTCAACGCCGCCGCCTGCTCCACCTTCAGCTCCGCGATGCCCCGCACCACGTCCGCCACCCGCACCACGCCCAGGCACCGGTCCTCGGCGTCCACGACCACCAGGTCGTCGTTCGTGCGCTCGCGGTGCGCGTGCGCCACCACGTCCAGCAGCTCCAACGCGCTCGACTCCGCGCCGATCAGCTTCGGCCGGTCCGCCAGCCGCGCCGCCTCCCGCTTCGCGTGCAGCGCGTGCCCGAACGGCCCCGTCACCGCCAGCAGGAACCGGTTGCGGTCCACCGTCCAGCTCGGCCGGTCCTCGGCGTCGACCAGCACCACCCCGGTCACCGTCGGCCGGCTGCCCAGGACCTCCAGCACCTCCTCCGACGTCGCCGAGTCCGGCAGCGTCGTCGCCGGGTGCAGGAAGTCCGTCACCCGCGGCCCCGACCCGCGCCGCACCGGCCCCGTCATCGTCTTCGTCGTCGCCTCGGGGTCGCTGACCTCGCTCAGCACCGCCGCGATCGTCGCGTCCACCCGGGGCCGCCGCTGCGCGGCCGCCAGCAGGTTGCCCTGCGCCAACCGCACGCCCAGCCGGCGCAGCGCGGCCAGCTGCGCCTCCGTCTCCACACCCTCGGCCACCACCAGCGACCCGGTGTGCTCGCACAGGTGCTGCAACGCCTGGACCAGCGCGAACCGCGCGGGGTCCGCGGGCAGCGCCACCACCACCTCGCGGTCGAGCTTGACCACGTCCGGCCGCACCTCGGTCAGCAGCGACAGCGGGGAATCGCCCTCGCCCACCCCGTCCAGGCCCAACCGGAACCCGTCCTCGCGCAACCGCCGCAACCCCTTCACCAGCAGCCGGCGCGGCGCCCGCGAGTACGGCGTCCCCACCTCCACCACCAGGTCGGACGGGTCGCGCCCGGTCTCCCGCAGCACCGCGTACAGCGGCGCCACCAGCTCCGGCCGGTCCGCGATCGTCATCGCCAGCAGGTTCACGTGCAGCGGCACGCCCAGCCCGTGGTCGGCGGCGTGGCGAACCGCGCGGCACGCGAGCGCCACGTCGGTGTTCGTCAGGTACCCCGCGCGGAAAGCGGCCTGGAGCAGGTCCTGCACGCTGCCGTCGTGCGGCCGGGCCAGCGCCTCGACCGCGACGACACCCCCGGTGTGGAGGTTGAACAGCGGCTGGAAGGCGAAGCGAACGTCGTCCAGCAAGGCGGGCACCTCCGAATCGTGCCCGCTCGGCCCGCCGCCGGCGAGGGCGTTAACCGGGTGTTCCCGCACTTTTGGCCGTTCGCACAGGAAATGCCATGCGGGCCCGCATCGCCCACGACGCGTCGCGGAACAGGTGCAGCATCGCCGCCAGCGTCCCCCGCAGGTCGCCGTGCCCGCCCAGGTACGCGCGCTGGTGGTCGTCCGGCAGCAGGAAGAACTGGTGGAAGAACTCCGGCACCTCGTCCGGGCGCATCGCCAACAACGACGCCAGACCCCGCGACCACATCGCGTGCACCACCCGCTCCGCCACCGGCCGCACCACCGGCCGCCCCTCCGCCAACGCCGCCGCCACCACCGGCGCCCGCCGCAACGCCGCCGCCACGCTGTAACCGGTCGCCGGGTGGATCAACCCCGACGCCGCCCCGAACGCCCAGTCCCTCGGCCGGCCGTCCAGCGGGATGCGCACCCGCTCCTCGTCCTCCGGCACCGCGACCCCGTGCGCCGCCAACCGCCCGTGCAACCGCAACCGCAGCTCCGCCAGCGGCAGCCCCGGCCGCCGCGCCAACGACGTCTCCTCCAGCAGCACGTGCGTCGCCGACACCGGGATCGCGTACAGGAACGTGGGGTCCGCCGTCGTCGCCACCGGCGGCTTGCGCCAGTCCATGATCACCGCCTCGTCGGCGTCCACGAACGGCCGCGCCGCGCCGGCCGGCACCACCACGCCCACCGCCGTCTGCGCCGCCCCCGACCCGCCCACCGCGCCCGACGCGTCCACCACCCGCCCCGACAGCACCCGGCCGTCCGCCAACCGCACCGACGACGCAGACCGGCCCACCACCCGGCCCGCCACCACGTCCACCGAGGCCGGCAACCGCCACAGCCGCTCGTTGTCCAGCACCGCGTACCCGCGCGCCACCGCGTGTTCCTCGGTCGTCACCACGCGCGACCGCGACACCGACACCGCGACCGGCGCGCCCTCGGGCAGCTCGTCCGCCCACGCCGCGTAGGTCGCCCGGAACCTCCGCTCCGGGTTCGGGTCCACCAGCGCCGTCCCCACCCCGCGCTCGGCGCACGCCCGCGCCAACGCCCGACCCGCCGGACCACCACCCACCACGACCACGTCCACGCTCAAGGCCCTTCCGGCCGACGCGGCGGCAGCAAGTCGCCCAGCGGCGCGGGCTGGTAGCGGCCCACCACCTCGGTCAACTGCTCCACCGTCCGCTCGATCGCCGCCCGCGCCGCGTTCCGCTCCGCGATCACCGTCGACAGCAGCAGTGCCGTCAGCACCGCCGTCCCGTTATAAGCCTGGAGACCCACCATCCGCACAAGGAGATCCATCCCGGCGAACGGACCCGTGCTCATCGCCGCGCCGCGCGCCGCCAACGTCGTCGCGATCAACGCGCACGGCGCCGTGCCCAGGTGCTGGAAGCGCAGCGCCGCCCAGATCAGGAACGGGTACACCAGGTACATCAGGCGGACGTCCGTCGTCGTCGCGATCAGCATCACCACGGTCAGGCTGCCCACCAGCGCCGCGGCCTCCACCCACCGCCGCACCGCCGGCCGCCGCCACCGCGGGGACCGCAGCGCCAGCGCGAGGGGCACGAGCACCAGGACGCCCAGCGCGTCACCCGTCCACCACACCGCCCACGTCGACCAGAACCGGTCGCCGCCCACGACCCCGCTCGCCAGCAGCGCCGCCGAGCCGATCGTCGCGCTCACCGCCATCCCCGCGAGCGCGCCCAGCAGGACGAGCGCCATCGCGTCCCGCGTCCGGTCCAGTTCGAGGCGGAAGTCCGCGCGCCGCAGCAGCAGGCAGGCGACCACCGGCGCCAGGGTGTTGCCGGCGCAGATCGCCAGCACCGACGGCAGGTCGCTCAGCGACGCGTTCACCACCAGTGCCCCGAGCGAGACACCGGGCCACAACCGCAGCCCGCCCGCCAGCAGCGCCAGCACCGCCACGCCCGTCGGCGGCCACAACGGGGTCACCTGGTCGTTCACCAGGGCTTGCAGCAGACCGAGACGCGCTCCCAGGTAGTAGCACGCCGCGACGACGAGCACGCGGACGATGTACGAGCCCCACGGGCGCGGGCTGGGGGAGGGCGGCACCGGCACAGCATCCTCCGATGCGGGGGACAGCACCACGTCTAGCTGCGGGGATACGCCGGACGGCCCCCCGATTTCACTATCGGACCCCGCTCGTGTAAGTTTCTCCCTGCCAGCGCGGAACGGGCCGGGAAGACCGGAACGGAGCGCGGCGAAACCTCCGGAGCAAGAACAAGCAGCACAGCGTGCTGCCTCGGGCACCGGGAGTGGAATAAACTGAATGCGAAGCGGGATTCAACGCGGAGCGAGGAAGCCGGAACCGGCCGATTTGACACCGCGAAAACGAACCAGCTAAGCTTCAGACACAAGCGAAACACCGGAAACACAAAGCCCCGGAATGAACCGCGGTAAGACGCGGGACAAGATGGTGAGCGCGTGTTCTTTGAGAACTCAACAGCGTGCCGAATAGCCAGTAAATTTATGATCCTCGTCAAGAGGATTCCTTTGAGATTGTTACTGGACAACTGACATTACTTGTCAGTGTTGTTCGGAGCGATCGAACTCATTCCTTATTGGAGAGTTTGATCCTGGCTCAGGACGAACGCTGGCGGCGTGCTTAACACATGCAAGTCGAGCGGTAAGGCCCTTCGGGGTACACGAGCGGCGAACGGGTGAGTAACACGTGGGTAACCTGCCCTGTACTCTGGGATAAGCCTGGGAAACTAGGTCTAATACCGGATACGACCTGTCACCGCATGGTGGTGGGTGGAAAGTTCCGGCGGTATGGGATGGACCCGCGGCCTATCAGCTTGTTGGTGGGGTAATGGCCTACCAAGGCGACGACGGGTAGCCGGCCTGAGAGGGTGACCGGCCACACTGGGACTGAGACACGGCCCAGACTCCTACGGGAGGCAGCAGTGGGGAATATTGCACAATGGGCGAAAGCCTGATGCAGCGACGCCGCGTGAGGGATGACGGCCTTCGGGTTGTAAACCTCTTTCAGCAGGGACGAAGCGCAAGTGACGGTACCTGCAGAAGAAGCACCGGCTAACTACGTGCCAGCAGCCGCGGTAATACGTAGGGTGCGAGCGTTGTCCGGAATTATTGGGCGTAAAGAGCTCGTAGGCGGTTTGTTGCGTCGGCTGTGAAAACTTCACGCTTAACGTGGAGCCTGCAGTCGATACGGGCAGACTTGAGTTCGGCAGGGGAGACTGGAATTCCTGGTGTAGCGGTGAAATGCGCAGATATCAGGAGGAACACCGGTGGCGAAGGCGGGTCTCTGGGCCGATACTGACGCTGAGGAGCGAAAGCGTGGGGAGCGAACAGGATTAGATACCCTGGTAGTCCACGCCGTAAACGGTGGGTGCTAGGTGTGGGGGACTTCCACGTCCTCCGTGCCGCAGCTAACGCATTAAGCACCCCGCCTGGGGAGTACGGCCGCAAGGCTAAAACTCAAAGGAATTGACGGGGGCCCGCACAAGCGGCGGAGCATGTGGATTAATTCGATGCAACGCGAAGAACCTTACCTGGGCTTGACATGCACTGGAAACCAGTAGAGATATTGGCCCCCTTGTGGCCGGTGTACAGGTGGTGCATGGCTGTCGTCAGCTCGTGTCGTGAGATGTTGGGTTAAGTCCCGCAACGAGCGCAACCCTCGTTCCATGTTGCCAGCGCGTTATGGCGGGGACTCATGGGAGACTGCCGGGGTCAACTCGGAGGAAGGTGGGGATGACGTCAAGTCATCATGCCCCTTATGTCCAGGGCTTCACACATGCTACAATGGCCGGTACAGAGGGCTGCGAAGCCGTGAGGTGGAGCGAATCCCACAAAGCCGGTCTCAGTTCGGATCGGGGTCTGCAACTCGACCCCGTGAAGTCGGAGTCGCTAGTAATCGCAGATCAGCAACGCTGCGGTGAATACGTTCCCGGGCCTTGTACACACCGCCCGTCACGTCACGAAAGTCGGTAACACCCGAAGCCCGTGGCCCAACCCGTAAGGGGGGGAGCGGTCGAAGGTGGGACTGGCGATTGGGACGAAGTCGTAACAAGGTAGCCGTACCGGAAGGTGCGGCTGGATCACCTCCTTTCTAAGGAGCATCTGCGGGTTGCACTTGTGCAGCTCGGAGGCCACGCCGGCGGCGAGTGATCGTCGGGTGGAGCTCATATATGTGGATGCTGGCTAATGCAGTGCCTGGGTTGTCGACGGAGTTAGTACTGTCCGTGAGGGCGTGGAAGGGTCCGTCGAGGGTTCAAGGTTTCTGTTCGGTACGCTGTTGGGTCCTGAGAGAACACGTGAGTGTTTTCCTCAGCGAGAAACGACAGGGTTCTGCCCGTCTTCGAACCGCCGGGGTTGCCTGGCAGGCGTGGACAGTGTGGTGGGGCGTCTGGTTGTTCTTTGAGAACTGCACAGTGGATGCGAGCATCTTTGTGGCAAGTTATTAAGGGCATACGGTGGATGCCTTGGCACCAGGAGCCGATGAAGGACGTAGGAGACTGCGAAAAGCCTTGGGGAGCTGTCAACCGAGCTGAGATCCAAGGGTGTCCGAATGGGGAAACCCGGCCCCAGTCATGTGGGGTCACCCATACCTGAACACATAGGGTATGTGGAGGGAACGCGGGGAAGTGAAACATCTCAGTACCCGCAGGAAGAGAAAACAACCGTGATTCCGTGAGTAGTGGCGAGCGAAAGCGGATTAGGCTAAACCGTACTCGTGTGATACCCGGCAGGGGTTGCGTGTGCGGGGTCGTGGGACCTGTTGGTCGATTCTGCCGGATCGACGGAGAGTCATAAAATACCGTGGTTAGCGGAACGTGTCTGGAAAGCGCGGCCGTAGAGGGTGAGAGTCCCGTACGCGAAAACCCGGTATCTCTCTTGACGGTGTTCCCAAGTAGCAGCGTACTCGTGAAATTCGCTGTGAATCTGGCGGGACCACCCGCTAAGCCTGAATACTACCTGGTGACCGATAGCGGACTAGTACCGTGAGGGAAAGGTGAAAAGTACCCCGGGAGGGGAGTGAAATAGTACCTGAAACCGTGTGCCTACAATCCGTCGGAGCCTTTAGGGGTGACGGCGTGCCTTTTGAAGAATGAGCCTGCGAGTTAGTGCTGCGTGGCGAGGTTAACCCGTGTGGGGTAGCCGTAGCGAAAGCGAGTCCGAATAGGGCGCCCATAGTCGCGTGGTCTAGACCCGAAGCGGAGTGATCTAGCCATGGCCAGGGTGAAGCGTGGGTAAGACCGCGTGGAGGCCCGAACCCACCAGGGTTGAAAACCTGGGGGATGAGCTGTGGTTAGGGGTGAAAGGCCAATCAAACTCCGTGATAGCTGGTTCTCCCCGAAATGCATTTAGGTGCAGCGTCGTGTGTTTCGTGCCGGAGGTAGAGCACTGGATGGTCTAGGGGGCCCACAAGCTTACCGAAATCAACCAAACTCCGAATGCCGGTACGTGAGAGCGCGGCAGTGAGACTGCGGGGGATAAGCTTCGTAGTCGAGAGGGAAACAGCCCAGAACGCCGGCTAAGGCCCCTAAGTGTGTGCTAAGTGGGAAAGGATGTGGGGTCGCCCAGACAACCAGGAGGTTGGCTTAGAAGCAGCCACCCTTTAAAGAGTGCGTAATAGCTCACTGGTCAAGTGGTCCTGCGCCGACAATGTAGCGGGGCTCAAGCACACCGCCGAAGCCGTGTCATTCCGGTTATGCCGGGATGGGTAGGGGAGCGTCGTTCAGCCATTGAAGCGCCGGAGTGATCCAGGCGTGGAGGCTGGACGAGTGAGAATGCAGGCATGAGTAGCGAAAGCAGAGTGAGAAACTCTGCCGCCGGATGACCAAGGGTTCCTGGGCCAGGCTAATCCGCCCAGGGTAAGTCGGGACCTAAGGCGAGGCCGACAGGCGTAGTCGATGGACAACGGGTTGATATTCCCGTACCCGTGTGAACGCGCCCATGGCGAGGCTTGTGATACTAACCGCCCGAAGCCCGGGTCTGATTCTTCGGATGAGGACCCGACGTGGAGCGCGGGACCTGAACTTGTAGTAGTCAAGCGATGGGGTGACGCAGGAGGGTAGCTCCGCCAGTGAGTGGTAGTACTGGTGTAAGCGTGTAGGCCGTCTGGTAGGCAAATCCGCCAGGCACATAGGCTGAGACGTGATGCATAGCCGATTGAGGCGAAGTAGAGTGATCCCATGCTGCCGAGAAAAGCCTCTAGTGAGTGTTCATGCGGCCCGTACCCCAAACCGACACAGGTGGTCAGGTAGAGAATACCGAGGCGATCGGGCGAACTGTGGTTAAGGAACTCGGCAAAATGCCCCCGTAACTTCGGGAGAAGGGGGGCCGAGGGATTTGAAGCCCCTTGCGGGCTAGGATTTTTCGGCCGCAGAGACCAGCGAGAAGCGACTGTTTACTAAAAACACAGGTCCGTGCGAAGTCGCAAGACGATGTATACGGACTGACGCCTGCCCGGTGCTGGAACGTTAAGGGGACCGGTTAGTCTTTCGGGGCGAAGCTGAGAACTTAAGCGCCAGTAAACGGCGGTGGTAACTATAACCATCCTAAGGTAGCGAAATTCCTTGTCGGGTAAGTTCCGACCTGCACGAATGGCGTAACGACTTCTCGACTGTCTCAACCACAGGCCCGGCGAAATTGCACTACGAGTAAAGATGCTCGTTACGCGCGGCAGGACGGAAAGACCCCGGGACCTTTACTATAGCTTGGTATTGGTGTTCGGTTCGGCTTGTGTAGGATAGGTGGGAGACTGTGAAGCGGCCACGCCAGTGGTTGTGGAGTCGTCGTTGAAATACCACTCTGGTCGTACTGGATGTCTAACCTCGGTCCGTGATCCGGATCAGGGACAGTGCCTGGTGGGTAGTTTAACTGGGGCGGTTGCCTCCCAAAGAGTAACGGAGGCGCTCAAAGGTTCCCTCAGCCTGGTTGGCAATCAGGTGTCGAGTGCAAGTGCACAAGGGGGCTTGACTGTGAGACCGACAGGTCGAGCAGGGACGAAAGTCGGAACTAGTGATCCGGCCATGGCTTGTGGAAGCGTGGTCGCTCAACGGATAAAAGGTACCCCGGGGATAACAGGCTGATCTTGCCCAAGAGTCCATATCGACGGCATGGTTTGGCACCTCGATGTCGGCTCGTCGCATCCTGGGGCTGGAGTAGGTCCCAAGGGTTGGGCTGTTCGCCCATTAAAGCGGTACGCGAGCTGGGTTTAGAACGTCGTGAGACAGTTCGGTCCCTATCCGCCGCGCGCGTAGGATACTTGCGGAAGGCTGTCCCTAGTACGAGAGGACCGGGACGGACGGACCTCTGGTGTGCCAGTTGTCCTGCCAAGGGCATTGCTGGTTGGCTACGTTCGGAAGGGATAACCGCTGAAAGCATCTAAGCGGGAAGCTCGTTCCTAGATGAGGTATCCCACCCTTCGTGGGTTAAGGCCCCCAAGAGACCATTGGGTTGATAGGCCGGAGATGGAAGGCCGGTAACGGCTGGAGTTGACCGGTACTAATAGGCCGAGGACTTGCTCACAAACATGCTACGCATCCACTGTGCGGTTCTGAAAGAACCGAACCGGACCATCACGCCTCGTTCGGGGTGTGGTGCCTACGGGTTGGTAATTTCATAGTGTTTCGGTGGTCATTGCGGTTGGGGAACACCCGGTCCCATTCCGAACCCGGTAGTTAAGCCTTCCAGCGCCGATGGTACTGCACTCGTGAGGGTGTGGGAGAGTAGGACGCCGCCGAACATTCTTTCCCCGAGGGGCGCTTCAGTCGAAGCGCCCCTCGGGGCTTTGTGCGTTATTTTTCTCCCATGCGCGACCACGACCACGTCGACCCCCGTGCCCAACGCCGTTCCGGTGGGGACACCGCCGTCCAGGCCGATCTGGCGACGAGCCCGTTCCGCGTGGACCGGGACCGGGTGGCGAGTTCCCCGTTCTTCGCCCGCCTGGGCGGTGTGACGCAGGTCGTCAGCTCGACCGGCTCGGGTCTGCTGGTGCACAACCGGCTCACGCACAGCCTCAAGGTGGCCCAGGCGGCACGGGCCATCGCCGAACGCCTGAACGCGCGCCCGGACGTGACGAACCTCCTCGACAAGCTCGGGGGGTGCGACCCGGACGTGGTTGAGGCGGCCTCGTTGGCGCACGACCTGGGACACCCGCCGTTCGGGCACCTCGGCGAGCAGGTGCTGGACCGCCTCGCCCGGCACCGGTTCGGGCTGTCCGACGGGTTCGAGGGCAACGCCCAGTCGTTCCGCATCGTCACGACGACGGACGTGCGCGGCCCGGCCGCGGTGGGGCTCGACCTCACGGTGGCGGTGCGCGCGGCGATGCTCAAGTACCCGTGGACCCGCCTCTCGCACCCGCACCCGCACCCGAAGGACCTGCCCGAGCCGCCGCGGGGCGCCGCCGTGCCGACCGACGCGCCGGGCACGGGCTCGGCCAAGTTCTCCGCGTACGTCACCGAACTGGAGGACGTGCGGCAGTCGCGCGCGTTCTACTCGGGCCGGTTGGAGTCGTGGCAGCAGACGGTCGAGGCGTCGGTGATGGACACCGCCGATGACATCGCCTACGCGATCCACGACCTGGAGGACTTCTACCGCGTCGGCGTGCTCCAGCACGCGACGGTGGCGGCCGAGCTGGGCACGTGGCTCGACCACGCGGAGGAGCTGGCAGGTCTGAGCGCGGCGGAGCTGGCCGCGCAGGAGCGCCGTCCCGGCCGGTCGCTGGAGGCGTTGCGCCGCCGCCTGCACGCGAAGGACTCGTGGGCGGTGGACGACGGCGTGTTCGCGCGTGCGGTGTCGAAGGTCCGGGCGGAGCTGGTGGACGGCCTGCTCGCGGTGCCGTTCGACGGGTCCGTGGAGGCCGAGCAGGCGGTGGCCGGGTTCTCCGCGCGGTGGACGCGGCGGCTGGTGGACTCGGTCGGGGTGGTGGAGGAGCCGACGACGCGGTCCGGGCACGTGGTCCTGGCGGTGCCGCAGTGGCACGAGGTGCAGGTGCTGAAGTTCGTGCACCGCCGGTTCGTGCTGCTCCGCCCCGACCTGGCGCTGCACCAGCGCGGTCAGGCGCGGCTGCTCACGGCGCTGGTCGAGGCCCTGGAGCAGTGGGTGACCGACCGGCACGAGGCGAACCGGCTGCCGCGCCGGCTGCACGACCTGGTGGAGCTGGCGGGTGACGAGTACGCCGCCCTCGCCCGGACGGACCCGTCGGCGTTGGTCGGCGCGACCGGTGACGCTCCGTCCGGTCCGGACGCGGTGCGCGCCCTCGCCCGGGGTCGCGCGGTGGTCGACTTCATCGCCTCCCTGACCGACAACCAGGCGGCCGCGTTGCTCGACGCACTGTCCGGACGAACCGGTCAGCTGTGGACAGATGCTTTTGTACTGTGAAATGTGATGGGTCCTCCCACCTGAGAGTAGGCCGAACGGTGGCAGACGGTACTTGGCCGTGCGCAATACGTTGACCCCTCGATCGGAGTCATCCGATCGGTGGCCGCGTGCGTCGGGGGCACGCTCAAGTGGGGGAGACGCCTGTGCGCTCACCAATACGCCGGTCTCGAAGAAACGCCCTGATCGCGGCAGGCGCCGCCGTCCTGTTGACCTTGGGCGTCGTGTCGCCCGCCTCGGCCGACCCGCCGAAGGCGTCCAAGGGTGTCGAGGACAGGACCGCCGCGCAGATCGCCGCTCTGCAGGACATCAAGAAGTCCCTGTCCGCCTCGGAGTCCAAGGTGGACAGCGCACTCGTCGTCGAGCAGCGCCGCCGTGCCGGTGCGGGCGCGCTCGCCAAGCTCCCGGCCCTTCAAACTGGGGTGAAGGTCCAGAGCGGCAACCAGGTCCTGGTGGACATCAGGGCCGAGAAGGTCACCGATGACCTCGTCACCGCCGTCCGCTCCGCGGGTGGCGGCATCCGGTCGGCGTCGACCGAGGGCAGGACGGTCCGGGCCCAGTTGCCCCTCAACTCCCTCACCAGGATCTCCGCCCGCGGCGACGTCCGCCGGGTCGAGGCCGCGGTCGAGGCCAAGACGTTCCACGTGAAGGACCCGAAGTCGGTCGCGAAGGCCCCCTCCAAGGAGGACAAGGCCAAGGACATCGAGACCAAGACCCGGGAGGCGCTGGCGTCGCCGCGGATCGCCGCCACCGTCAGCGAGGGTGACCGGGCGCACGCGGCGGACACGGCGCGTGACGAGTTCCGCGTCACCGGCACGGGTGTGAAGCTGTGCGCCCTGTCCGACGGCATCGACACGCTGGCCCTGTCGCAGGCCGCGGGCGAGCTGCCGGCGAACGTCGAGGTGCTGCCGGGCCAGGAGGGCTCCGGCGACGAGGGCACCGCGATGCTGGAGATCCTGCACGACATCGCGCCGAACGCCAGCCTCGGCTTCGCCACCGCGTTCAACGGTGACGCGAGCTTCGCCGACAACATCCGCGCCCTGCGCTTCACGCTGGGCTGCGACGTGATCGTCGACGACGTGCTGTACTTCAACGAGTCGCCGTTCCAGGACGGCGTCATCGCCCGCGCGGTGGACGCGGTCGCCGCGGACGGCGCGCTGTTCTTCTCCTCCGCCGGCAACGAGGGCAACGTCGCGGACGGCACCTCGGGCCACTGGGAGGGCCAGTTCACCGACTCGGGCGTGGGTGTGGGCAAGTTCGCCGGCACCGCGCACGACTTCAACCCGGCCCCGTCCGCCAAGCAGGTGTTCAACCCGCTGTCGGAGAGCTCCGGCAACGTGCCGGTGACGCTGTTCTGGGCGGACCCGCTGGCGTCGTCGTTCAACGACTACGACCTGTACCTGGCGAACTCGCAGGGCAACGTGGTGGCGTTCAGCCAGGGCGTGCAGGACGGCACGCAGGACCCGTACGAGCGGCTGAACACGCCCGCGTCGGCGGCCGGTCTGCGGCTGGCCGTGGTGAAGTTCCGCGGTGAGGACAAGTACCTGTCGCTGTCCGCGCTCGGCGGTCGCTTCAAGGACTCGTCGGACGGGCTGAAGAAGTTCGCGACGCCCGGCGTGACCCGCGGCCACTCGGCGGCCAAGGGCGCGATCAGCGTGGCGGCGGCCCCGGCGGCCGACCCGCTGCCGTTCGACCTGGAGCCGGGTGACCCGGCCAACCCGCGCGGCCCGTACCCGGGCGCGTTCGACGGCACGCAGAAGCCCGAGCGGTTCACCTCGGACGGTCCCCGTCGCGTGTTCTTCGCGCCCGACGGCAGCCCGGCCGAGGAGGTCCGGCAGAAGCCCGACCTGACCGCGGCGGACGGCGTCTCGACCACCGCGCCGGGCTTCGACCCGTTCTTCGGCACGTCGGCGGCGGCGCCGAACGCCGCGGGCATCGCGGGCCTGATCCTGTCCGGCAACCCCGGGCTGGCGGCGGTCGAGGTGCGCCAGGCGCTCACCGCGACCGCGATCGACCTGGTGGAAGCCGGTGTGGACAACCGCACGGGCGCCGGTGTCGTCCGCGCCGACCTGGCGCTGGCCTACACGGGCGCTTCGCCGCAGCCGCTGGCGAGGGCCCAGAAGCCGTCGGTGGTGAACGACACCGACGGCAGCCAGTACCTGAAGCCGGGCACCACCTCCACGGTGACCGTGCCGGTGACCAACGTCGGTGACGGCACGGCCGCGTCGACCAGCCTCGTGCTGACCACGCCCACGGCGGGCGTGACGATCGCGCCGCGGTCGAAGTACTACGGCAACGTCGAGGTCGGCCAGACCGTGACGAACACGTTCAAGGTGACCGTCCCGGCCTCGCAGGCGGTGGGCACGGCGATCAAGCTGGACGCCAGGGTGACGTACTCGGGTTCGACCTCGCCGACCTCGACGAGCTTCACGCTCAACGTGGGCGAGCCGTCGCGCGAGACGAAGACGTTCGCCTACGGCGGCCCGGTGGTGGCCATCCCGGACAACGACGCCCTCGGCGCGTCGGTGGAGATCCCGGTCAGCGGTGTCGGGCGTGGCGCGAAGATCGCGTTCTCGATCGACGGCGCGACGTGCACGCCGAACACCGACGGCTCCACGACCGTGGGCATCGACCACACGTTCACGGGTGACCTGGTCGGCACGCTGACCTCGCCGTCCGGCAAGACCGCGACGCTGTTCCAGCGCAACGGCGGCACGGGGTCGAACCTGTGCCAGGTGGTGTTCGACGACTCCGCCGAGCGGGCCTTCTCGTCGGTGACCAGCGCGAACGCGCCGTTCACCGGGACGTGGCGGCCCACCACCTCGCTGAACTCCCTGCTCGCCGACCCGGTCGACGGCACGTGGGTGTTCAAGGCGGTGGACACGGCGGGGGCCGACCGCGGCTCGATCCGCGCGGTCTCGCTGAAGCTCAACGGCTACGTGTGATGACGAGGTGAACGACGAGGCCCCCGGGAACGCGTTCCCGGGGGCCTCGTCGCACGTGCTGTTACTTCTGTTACTTGGGCCACTCCCAGCGGATGCCGAACACGCCGGGCCCGAAACCGAGCGCCACGGCGTGCACGCCGCCCGCGTTGTCGAGGGCGAGGTTGCGGCGCCGCGACGGGGTGTCGTCACCGGCCGGCACGCTGAACTGCTGGCAGCGGGCGGGCAGGTTCGACGGGTCGAACCGGACCTCGATGACGTACTCGCGCACCGGCAGCCGGAACTTGCGCGCGAACGTGTTGTTGCCCGCCGGGTAGTGGCCCTCGGCGAACAGCAGCTCGTACTCCATGATGATGGTCTCGCCCCTGGTCAGGGGTCGGTCGAACATCATCTCGGCGACCATGATGTTGGCGTCGGCGTCCTCGGCGACCCGGCCGAGGTGGCAGTTGCGGAGGTTCACGACCTCCGGCAGCACGTTGGCCTGCTCGGTCTCGAACACCAGCGCCCAGCGGTCCGGGCCGTCCTGCTCGGCGCGCAGGATCTGGCGCACCCACACCGACCGCTGGCCGCCGTCGGCTGCGATCTCGATGCGGTCGTGCTGGCTGATCCGGCCCAGCTTGACGTCGGACGTGGTGTCGACCTGGGCGAGCAGGTTGGCCACCCGCTCGCGGCGCGCCCACAGGGCGTCGATCGGCATCATCGTCGTGGGTCGGGACCGGCGGCCGCGCGGGCGCGGTGGCCCGAGCAGCGCGGACAGGCCCGCCTGGGGCACGCCCAGGACGGTCTCCAGGTGCCGGAGCGCCTCCAGGGATTCCGGTCGCTCGGGTCGGCGGCGGCCGGACTGCCAGTAGCTCAGCGTCGCGACGCTGATGGTGACCCCTCGCAGGGCGAGCCGGTGCTGGATGCGGTCGAGGCTCAACCTGCTCGCCTTGATGGCGGCCCTCAACGCCTCGGGGAAAGGCCCCGTGGTGAGAAGCTGCGCAAGACTGCCGTGGCCCGTCGAGTCCAGTTCGTCGACGGACAGGTTCGGTCGACCGGCAGCGTTGGTCATTGTGACTCCCCGCTGTCATGAGATCACGCCCCAGTGACCCTACCCGCCAACGCAGGGCGCTGGTGCCTTCCAGGTGGAGTCATTGATTGGGCCGTACGGGTTACGAGTTCACTGGGGTGGACATCGTTCTGTCAAGTGGTGAACCCTTGTGCTCCATCCTTTGTAAACCCGCCGGTAACTTTGTGCAACGCCTGCTGCGGGGTGTGGCGGACGTCGCTGCGGGCCTGGTAGGGGCGGATGATCACCGGGAGGGTCCCGGCGGGGTCGCGGGTCGTTGGCGGCAGGTGATCCGGTGGGCCTACTGTGTGCCCGGTGACCGCCGCCCAGGACCTCGTGCCGCTGCCGGAGGACCCTCTGGCGGAGGTGGTCGCCGCGGTGCTCGGGGCCGGTCGGCACTCGGTGCTCGACCTGCTCGACGTGGTCCGGCACCTCGGCGGCGACCCGGTGGACGTCGTCCGCGCCGGTGACGACCTGTTGCCCCGCCTGGCCCACGAGAACGCCCTGGACCAGGCGCTGCTGCTGGCCCGGCAGGCGCTGCGGCCGGGCGGGCTGTTCGTCGCCTCCGTCCCCGAGTTGGACCGGCTCAGCCGGATGCGGCCCACCGCGCCGCCGCCCCGGGTGAGCGGGCGGGGCGCGGACCGGCAGGTCACCGTGCAGCTGTGGGACTGGTCGCCCGACGGCGAGTCCTACTCCCTGGAGGTCGTGCGGCTCGTGCGCGGCCCCGGGCAGTGGGAGGTGGCGAGCAGCGTCGCGACCCGGCACCGCGTGCTCTCGCCCGAGCAGATCTCCGCCTCGCTCCTGGAGGCGGGCTTCGGGGCCGTGCAGCGGCTCTCGCCCGCCGAGTGCGGGCACCCGCTACCCGTCTGGGTGGCGGTCGCACCGGGGTGAGCAGGGTCCGCCCGGTCGCGGGCGGTGGGCGCGCGGTCGAGGTCGAACCCGAGCGGCTCGACGGCTGGTTCGCGCGCTTCGCCGCACGTCACGGCGGTGTCTCCACGACCTCGGTGACCCCGTCGGAGGTCGTCGTGACCGCGGTGGACGGCACCAGTGCCGCGGTCGCCGCCGCGTTCGGCGACTTCGCCCCGACAGGTGAGTTCGAGGGGCTGGTGCCGGACGCCCTGCTCGCGTCGGCCCTCGCGTCCCGGTTGGTCGGTCTGCTGCTGGTGCGGCTCGGCGGGCACAGCGTCGGCGTCGCCCGGGACGGCGTCGTGCTGGTGTCGGCCACGGACAGCCGCCAGGTGCACGGCCGCAACAAGGCGGGCGGGTGGTCGCAGCAGCGGTTCGCGCGCCGGCGCGAGGGGCAGGCGCGGGTGGCGTTGCAGGCCGCCGCGGCCGACGTCGCGCGCGTGCTGCTGCCGCGCGTGGACGAGGTGGACGCCGTCGTGCTCGGCGGCGACCGGCAGGCGCTGGACGTGCTGCGGGCCGACCGGCGGCTGGCCCCGGTGTTCGCGAAGGCGTCGCCGCGGGTGCTGGACGTGCCCGAGCCCCGGCGGGCCGTGCTGGACGAGGCGGCGGCGCGCGCCCGTGCGGTCGAGGTCGTGGTCCGCGGAACTCCTCCGAACTCGTGACAACCCCCGTCCGACCCGACCGCATTCATATGGGTGAGGGGGTGCCGACCAGCGGTGCCCCGCACATCCCGAGGAGCAGTTGTGCTGCGCAAACGACTCGTGCTGGCGGCCGGGGCCGTCGTGCTGGGCGGCTTGGCCGTCGCGGTGCCCGCGCTGGCCTCCGGCGGTGGTGACGAGGCGCCCGCCGTCTCGACGACCGTCAGCCCGCCCGCCACGACGCCTCCTGCCACGTCCCCGCCCGCCACGACGCCTCCCGCCACGTCCCCGCCCGCCACCACACCGGTGGCCACCTCGCCGCTGCCGACGCCCGAGGTGACGCCGAGGCCCACGTCCGTCGAGGTGACCCCCGGGCCCACGTCGATCGAGGCGACCCCGGTGCCGACGTGGACCACCCCCGGGCACCTGCCGCCGACCACCGCGCAGCCCGCGCCCGCATGGACCACGACAGCCGTCCAACCCACCCCCGCGGCGTCCGCGGGGCGCTGATCGCGTGAGCTGGGACGCGGAGTTCACCCACCACTTCGACCGGTGCGCCGACTCGATGCGCTTCACCGCGTTCTTGTTGTGCGGCAACCACCACGAGGCCGAAGACCTGGTGCAGTCCGCGTTCCTCAAGCTCTACCTGGCGGGGCCCGGGATGGCGCACCGGGAAGGGCTCGACGCCTACCTCCGGCAGATCGTGGTGCGCACCTTCCTCGCCGAACGTCGACGCGTGCGGTGGAAACGGGAGAAGCTCACCGGTGAGCTGCCGGAGGTGCCGGTGGCAGGGTCGTTGAGCGAGGACAAGCTCGTGGTGTGGCAGGCGCTGGCGGCCGTGCCCGCCAAGCAGCGCGCCACGCTCGTGCTGCGCTACTGGCACGACCTGGGCGTCGAGGAGACGGCCGCCGCCCTCGGGTGCACGGTCGGCACGGTCAAGAGCAACACCAACCGCGGCCTGAAGGCGCTGCGGCAGAGGCTGGGTCGAGAGTTCGGCGGGTTGTGGGAGGAGGTGTCGCGCAATGCTTGAGGACGAACTGAGGAAGACGTTCGAGGAGCTGAACGTCCAACCCAGGCCGCGCACGTTCGGAGCCGTGGACATCGTGTTCCACGGGCAACGGGTGAAGCGCCGCCGTCGCGGCTACGCCGTGGCCGCGACCGGCGCCGGCACCGCCGCACTCGTGGTGGTGGCGGTCACGTTCGCGCTCAACCAGACCCCGGGGCCATCCGAGAACACCCCGGCCAACCCACCCCACCCCACCACCCACTCGACCACGAGCACCACCCCGCCCGATCCCACGAGCATCGTCCCCACCCCCGGCGGCACCCCGCCGTCCACCGCCGTCCCGGCCGTCCCACCCGAGACCACCAACACATCCGGCGACACCGTCGAGACGCCGAACCCGAACGCCACCACCCCCGCCCGACCCGCCTCCGACACCACCACGACCGCCCACGCCACAGACCCCTACGCCACGGGGCCGACGACCACCGCCGACTCGCCCCTGACCACCGTGAACGGCGGCTGACCGCCGGCACCTCCACAGGTGAACGGCGGAGCCCGCGACCGAAGTCGCAAGCCCCGCCGCCGGCCCCGGCCACCAACCGGTGCCGGTGGCACCTGCCGGTGCCGCAGTGCCGGCCGAGGGTGCCGGTGTCAGCCGAGGGTGCCTGTGTCAGCCGAGGGTGCCTGTGGCGAGCAGCCCGCCGTCGACCCGAACCGTCTCCCCAGTGATCCACTCCGCCGCGTCCGAGGCCAAGAACGCGACCAGCCGTGCCACGTCCTCCGGCGTCCCGAGCCGCTTCATCGGGTAACCGGCCGCCGCCTCCTCCTCGCGCCCGGTGTAGAGCGCCTCGGCGAACCGCGTCTTGACCACCGCCGGCGCCACCGCGTTCACCCGCACCTTCGGGCCCAGTTGCCACGCCAGTTCCTCGGTCAGTCGGATCAGCGCGGCCTTGCTCGCCCCGTACGCCGCGATCACGCCCGTCGACCGCAGCCCGCCCACCGACGCGATGTTCACGACCGCCCCGCCGTGCTCCTCCATCCACGCCTTCCACGCGAGCTGCACGAACCCGAGCGCCGCGATCACGTTGACGTCGAAGATCTTGCGCACCGCGTCCAGGTCGGCATCCACCAACGCCCCGAACACGGGGTTGATGCCGGTGTTGTTGACGAGCACGTCCAGCCGGCCGAAGCGCGTCATGACCGCGTCCACGGCCCGCGCCCGGTCCTCGGCGCTGCCCGCGTTGCCAGGCACCGCCAGCACCCGGTCCGGCGACACCCCCGTCGTGGTCACCAGCGCCTCGGCCGCCGCGGCCAGCGCCTCCGCCTTGCGCCCGGTGATCGCGACCGACGCGCCACCCGCCAGCAGTTCCGCCGCGATCCCGTGCCCGATGCCCCGGCTGGCGCCCGTGACCAGGGCCGCCCTGCCCGTGAAGTCCGTAGTCATGGGCGCAATCTATGCCGATGGCCACACGTCGTTAACGAGGTGGCGGCCACCCCGTAGACTGGTCACGTGGTCGTCTTGATCGAGTAGGTCCCGCGCGAGCTGCGCCGTCGACCCCGCCTGACCACCACACCCCGGAGTATGACCTTGATCACCGCGACCGATCTCGAGCTGCGCGCGGGTTCGCGCATCCTGCTGTCCGACGCCACGCTGCGCGTGCAGCCCGGCGACCGCATCGGCCTCGTCGGCCGCAACGGCGCGGGCAAGACCACGTCGCTGCGCGTCCTGGCCGGCGAGGGCCAGCCCTACGCGGGCGAGGTGCGCCGCACCGGCGAGCTGGGCTACCTGCCGCAGGACCCGCGCGAGGGCGACCTGTCCGTCATCGCCAAGGACCGCGTCCTCTCCGCCCGCGGCCTGGACCAGCTGCTCCGCGACATGGAGAAGATGCAGTCCGCCATGGCGGAGCTGGTGGACGACGGCGAACTCCAGACCGCGGTCCGCAAGTACGGGCGGCTGGAGGAGCGGTTCGCCGCCCTCGGCGGGTACGCGGCCGAGAGCGAAGCCGCCCGCATCTGCTCCAACCTCGGCCTCGCCGACCGGGTCCTCGCCCAGCCGCTGCGCACCCTGTCCGGTGGTCAGCGCCGCCGCGTGGAGCTGGCGCGCATCCTGTTCGCCGCCTCCGAGGCGGGCGTCGGCGCGAAGTCCAGCACGATCCTGCTGATCGACGAGCCCACCAACCACCTCGACGCCGACTCGATCGCGTGGCTGCGCGGGTTCCTCAAGAGCCACGACGGCGGCCTGGTCGTGATCAGCCACGACGTCGAACTGCTCGACGACGTGGTCAACAAGGTGTGGTTCCTCGACGCCACGCGCGGCGAGGTCGACATCTACAACATGGGCTGGAAGAAGTACCTCGAAGCCCGCGCCGCCGACGAGAAGCGCCGCCGCCGCGAGCGCGCCAACGCCGAGAAGAAGGCCGGCGCCTTGATGGCGCAGGCCGACAAGATGCGCGCGAAGGCCACCAAGGCCGTCGCCGCGCAGAACATGGCCCGCCGCGCCGAGAAGCTGCTCTCCGGCCTGGAGGAGACCCGCCAGTCCGACAAGGTCGCCAGGATCCGCTTCCCGCAGCCCGCCCCGTGCGGCCGCACCCCGCTCACCGCCGAGGGGCTGAGCAAGTCCTACGGCTCGCTGGAGGTGTTCACCGGCGTCGACCTGGCCATCGACCGGGGGTCGCGCGTGGTGATCCTCGGCCTCAACGGCGCGGGCAAGACGACCCTGCTGCGGCTGATCGGGTCCATGGAGACGCCCGACGCGGGCGAGGTCGTGGCCGGTCACGGCCTCAAGCTCGGCTACTTCGCCCAGGAGCACGAGACGCTCGACCACGAGGCGTCGGTGTGGGAGAACATCCGGCACGCCGCGCCCGACGTGCAGGAGCAGCAGCTGCGGTCGCTGCTGGGCACGTTCCTGTTCAGCGGCGAGCAGCTGGACCAGCCCGCGGGCACCCTGTCCGGTGGTGAGAAGACCCGGTTGGCGCTCGCCGGCCTGGTCTCCGGCGCGGCGAACGTGCTGCTGCTCGACGAGCCGACGAACAACCTCGACCCGGCCAGTCGTGAGCAGGTGCTCGACGCGCTGCGCCGCTACGAGGGCGCCGTCGTGCTCGTCACCCACGACCCGGGGGCCGTCGAAGCGCTTGAGCCCGAGCGGGTGATCCTTCTCCCCGACGGCACGGAGGACCACTGGTCCGCCGAGTACCTGGAGCTCGTGCAATTGGCTTGAGCCAAGGGTTTTCGCGTTTTACACCTCAAAGTGAGCGTTGATCGGCTGTGTGTCACCCCACGACCGCTCGCCGATCATTTCGCTTGATCACCTGGCGTTCTTGCTCGTCGTGTTCGATCATTGCGACGACAGGGGCTTACGAAGGCCCGACCTGCTGTCTACGGAAGGCGGGACAAGGTGGCTGACCTGAAGAAGGGCGCCCGGATCACCGGCGCCACGCGGGACAAGCTGGCCGCTGACCTGAAGAAGAAGTACGAAAAGGGCGCGAGCATCCGGGCGTTGGCCGAGTCCACCGGGCGCTCCTACGGCTTCGTGCACCGGGTGCTCAGCGAATCCGGTGTGCAGCTGCGCGGTCGCGGTGGCGCCACCCGCACGAAGAAGAAGTAAGCTACCCTCCGGTAACCCCACGGCGTCGAGGAGAGACGGCGCCTGACGAAACCCGGAGGTCCACCCATGTCGGCACCGACCGCCATCGACGCCGACCTGCTGGAACGCGGAGGCGTGCGGCTCGTCGTGGACGGGGCGCGCGCGACGATCACGCTCGACCGTCCCGACGTGCTCAACGCACAGACGCCGTCCACGTGGGTGGCGTTGCGGACGATCGGGGAGCAGCTGGGCCCGGACGTCCGCCTCGTGGTCGTCCGGGGTTCCGGTCGCGCCTTCTCCGCGGGTCTGGACCGGCGCATGTTCACCGGTGAGCCGGTCGACGGCGAACCGGGCCTCGCGGAGATCACCCGCCGGGGTCCGGAAGAGGGTGCTGCCCTGATCGCCGAGTTCCAGCGCGGCTTCTCCTGGCTGCGCGACCCGTCGAGGGTGACGATCGCCGCGGTGCACGGGCACGCCATCGGCGCGGGCTTCCAGCTCGCCCTGGCGTGCGACTTCCGCGTGGCCGCGGACGACGTGCAGTTCTGCATGGCCGAAACCGGGCTGGGCCTGGTCCCGGACCTCGGCGGCACCCAGCCCCTGGTGCGCCTGGTCGGCTACTCCCGCGCGGCGGACATCTGCCTGACCGGACGCCGGGTCGGCGCCGAGGAAGCCCACCGCATCGGCCTGGCGAACACGGTGGTCCCGCGCGAGGACCTGGACGAAGCGGTGGACACCCTGGCCGCCGCCGTCCTCCGCCCCCTGCCGGGAGCAGTCACCGAAACCCTGGCCCTCCTGGCGTCGGCCGCCGACGGCGCCGCGGAAGAGGAGCAGTTGGCCGCCGAGCGCACGGCCCAACTCCGCCGCCTGGCCGAACTGGCCGCCCTGGCCGGCGGTCGATAACTCCAGGTCACGGCCGACCGGCCAGCACGATCGGGTGATCATCGGCCCGGACATGTACGTAACCGGGGGTCCCGGTCATCGGTTGAGAGAATCGACGCCGAAACGACCACGGCCCATCACCACCCACGCCGTCCCACCCACCGGACCACCGCTGTTCCGGGCAGCGCCGGCGGTGTCCGGGGGAGTGCGCCGAGGCGAGGTGGCCCGGCGCGGATGCCGGCCCGCGGCCGGGAAGCGGGCCGGCGGGAAGCGGTGGGGGCCCCAGGGCGTTCCTGTCTGACGTGGACGGTTCCTGGGGATTGATGCGCAGCGCCATGCGGGCGTCGGAAGCACCTCGCGGCGTGCGGCGGGACACGGTGTGGCGGGTGTGGGGGTTCGCCCGGCCCCACCGGCGGCGGTTGACGCTGTTCCTGCTGCTCACGGTCGTCTCCGCGGTGCTGGCGGTGAGCACCCCGGTGCTGGCCGGGCAGGTGGTGGACGCCGTCGTCGGTGGCCGTGACGTGTCCGTGGTCGTGTGGCTTGCGGTGGTGATCGCGCTCATCGCGGTGGTCGACGCGGGGCTCGGGCTGGTCGAGCGGTGGCAGTCGGCGCGCATCGGGGAGGGGTTGATCTTCGACCTGCGGCGGGCCGTGTTCGAGCACGTGCAGCGGATGCCGGTCGCCTTCTTCACCCGCACGCGGACCGGGGCGCTGGTCAGCCGGTTGAACAACGACGTGATCGGCGCCCAGCGGGCGTTCACGTCGACGTTGTCGGGTGTCGTCACCAATGTCATCCAACTGGGGCTGTCGCTGGGTGTGATGTTCACTCTTTCGTGGCAAGTCACGGCGCTGGCGCTGCTCCTCCTGCCGGTCTTCGTCCTCCCCGCCCGGCGGATGGGCACGCGGATGGCCGACCTCCAGCGGGAGGCTGCGACCCTGAACGCGGGCATGACCACGCAGATGACGGAGCGCTTCTCCGCGCCGGGCGCGACGCTGGTCAAGCTGTTCGGCCGGCCGGGCGCCGAACTGCGCGAGTTCGCCGACCGCGCGGAGCGCGTCCGGGACATCGGCGTGCGGACCGCGATGGCCACCCGCTGGTTCCTCACCGGCCTGACCCTCGTCTCGGCCCTCGCCCAGGCCCTGGTCTACGGCCTCGGCGGCTACCTCGCCCTCACCGGCCACCTGGCGGCGGGCACGGTCGTGTCGCTCGCGCTGCTGCTGACCCGGCTGTACACGCCGCTCACCGCCCTCGCCAACGCGCGCGTGGACGTCATGACCGCGCTGGTGTCGTTCGAGCGGGTCTTCGAGGTCCTCGACCTCGACCCGATGATCAAGGACCGGCCGGGGGCGGCCGACCTGCCGGACGGGCCGGTGCGGGTGGAGTTCGACGACGTGCGCTTCGCCTACCCGTCGGCCGACAAGGTGTCCCTCGCCTCCCTCGAAGACGTGTCCACACTGGACGCGCGTGGTGGCGAGGAGGTGCTGCACGGCATCAGCTTCACCGTCGACCCCGGGCAGCTCGTCGCGCTCGTCGGCTCGTCGGGCGCGGGCAAGTCCACGATCGCCTCGCTCGTCCCGCGCCTCTACGACGTCGACTCCGGCGCGATCCGGCTGTCCGGTGTCGACGTGCGGGAGCTCGCGTCGGACAGCGTCCGGGGCGCGGTCGGCGTCGTCACCCAGGACGGGCACCTCTTCCACGACACGATCCGCGCCAACCTCCGCTACCCGCGCCCCGACGCCACCGACGACGAGCTGCGCGACGCGCTGCGCCGGGCCCGCCTCGACACCCTCGTGGACTCGCTGCCCGACGGCCTCGACACGGTCGTCGGCGAACGCGGCTACCGACTGTCCGGCGGCGAGCGCCAGCGCCTCACGATCGCCCGCCTCCTGCTGGCCCGCCCTCGCGTGGTGATCCTGGACGAGGCGACCGCGCACCTGGACTCGGAGTCGGAGGCCGCCGTCCAGGCCGCGCTCACCGAGGCGCTGCGCGGCCGGACCGCCCTGGTGATCGCGCACCGCCTGTCCACGGTCCGCGCCGCCGACCAGATCCTCGTCGTCGAGGCCGGTCGGGTCGTCGAGCGCGGCACGCACGCAGGGTTGCTCGCCGCCGGCGGCCGCTACGCCGAGCTGTACCGCACCCAGTTCGACGAGCCCGACGCCCCCGAAGCAGCCCCGGAGCCGGCTCCGGGGCTGCTTCCGGGGCCGGCTCAGAGGCCGCCCAGGAACGCCGCCGTCGCGCCGACCGCCACCTTCGACGACCCGCCGTCCACCACCAGCACGGAGAACGCCACGTCGCCGCGGTAGCCCATGAACCAGCCGTGCGACCTCGTGCCGTCGCCGAACTGGGCGGTGCCGGTCTTGCCGCGCACCCCGGCGAACCCGGCCAGCTCCCGCGCGGTGCCGCCGGTGACGACCTCGGCCATCATCGACCGCAGCGCGGTGACCACCCCGCCGGGCAGGGCGGGCGGCTGCTGCCCCTCGGTGGGGGTGTCGCGCAGCAGTCGCGGCACCGGCGTGCGGCCCTGCGCGACGGTCGCCGCGGCCAGCGCCATGCCGAACGGCGTGGTCAGCACCTCGCCCTGGCCGATGCCCGCCTCGACCCGCGCGGCCGTCGACCCGGCGGCGGGGACCTTGCCGGTGTTCGTGGTGATGCCCGCGACGCTGAAGTCCGACATCAGCCCGAAGTAGGAGGCGGCGGTGGGCAGCGCATCGGCGGGCAGGTCGGCCGCGAGCTTGCCGAAGCTGGTGTTGCACGACGCGGCGAACGCCCGGCGCATCGGCACGGTGCCCAGCTCGAACGAGTCCTCGTTGGTGATGCGCCGGGTGCCGATGGTCGCCGCGCCGGGGCAGTCCAGCGGCGTGTCGGCGTTCGCGGTGCCGGCGGTCAGCGCCGCGGTCGCGGTGACCACCTTGAACGTCGATCCCGGCTCGAAGAAGTTCTGCAGCGCGATGGGTCCTTGACCGTCGGCGACCGCGTTCTGCGCCACGGCCAGCAGCTCGCCGGTCGACGGCTGGACCGCGAGCAGCACGGCCGCCTGCCCGACGCCGTCGACGGCGGCCTGCGCGGCGGCCTGCGTCGCCGGGTCGGGCGTCACCGTCACCGACGGGGCGACCTGCGGTTGCTGCTCGTGCAGCACGGCGGCGGCGGTACCCGCGGCGTCGACGGCGGTGACCCGCCAGCCGGGGGTGCCGGTCAGCGGGCCGACGGCCCGGCGCACCGACCCCATGACGACCGGCGCGAAGCCCTCGGCGACCGGTGCGCCGGTGCGGTCGAGCAGCGCCCCGTCACCCGGGAGCGCGCCGTAGGCGAGGCTCTGCCCCTCGGCCAGCCGCGGGTGCAGCAGGGTCGGCGACCACGCGACGCGCCACGTGTCGTCGACCAGCCGCAGGTCCACCGTCGTGCGGTAGGCGAGCGGGGCGCCGCCGGGCAGCGTCCACGTCACGTCGGCGTCGATCGAGGTGCCGGTCCCGCCGGCGGGCACGGCGGGCTCCGGGGCGAGGCGGGCGTGGAACCCGATGCCCGGCATGCCCTGCTTCGTCCTCGTGATGGCCGCGCCCGCCGCGTCGGCCGCGTCGGTGAGCGCCGCCGCCTGCGCCGCCTGACCGGTGGCCACGGCGGTCATGAACTGCCGCGCGACCTCTGCCGGGCCCACCCGTTCCGGTCGTCCCGCCGTCCCCCGCGCGGGTCCGGCCGCGGGTTCGCCGCCCGACCACACCAGCAGCGCGCCCACCGCGACCACCGCGACCGCAGCCGTGCCCCCGCCCGCCAGCACCCAGCGCTTCGTCCCCGTCTTCATGTCGACCCCCTGTCCCGCCGGAGATTAACCGGTTCGTGTGGAGGATTCGCGAAGATCCGGCGGACGTTCACCCCAGCTGCGGCACCCTGGTCTGGTACTTGCGCAGCAGGTCGGCGTTGGCCTGGTCGCCGCCCTCGACGTTGGCGCTGCGCCACAGCGGCAGGCTCACGCCGGCCTCGCCGGCCTTGTCGAACAGCCGCACCATGACCAGGTTCCACAGGAACGTGGTGGCCAGCGTCGACACCGCCGCCGTCACCGGGTTCGCGGGCGGGTAGGTGGCGTCACCGGGCGGCACCATGTTGTCCAGCACGACGGTCGCGGTCTCGGCCAGCGTCGTGCCCGCCCGGCGGGGCGCCAGCGCGCTCGCCGCGACCGATGTCACCGCCACCACCGGGCACCCGGCGTCCGCGGCCAGCCCGGCCAGCTCCACCGGGTAGGGGTTCACGCCGGAGGTGGAGAACACGAACAGCACGTCGTGCGCGGCCGGCCGCGTCTCGCGCAGCACCTCGGCGGCCAGGCCCGAGCGGCGCTCGGCGGACGTGCTGCTCACCGCGCCGTGCATCGGCAGCAGCTCCGGGTGGTAGACGGGGCGCACGCACGCCAGCCCGCCCGCCCGGTAGAACGTCTCGGCCACCGCGGCCAGCGAGTGGCCCGCGCCCGCCGCCAGCACCATGCCGTCCGCCCGCACGCTGGCCAGCACCAGCTCGGCCACGTCGTCCAGGGCCGCCGCGTTCTGCTGCTCCACCCTGGTCAGGTGGGCGCGCACGACGTCCCCGTAGTCCGACCCGGTCACCGTCTCGGTCGTCATGCGGTCGCCTCCGGTGGTCTGTACCAACTGTGTCGGTCGCAGTCCTACCGGATCGTCCCACGCCCCCGCCAGGGGGTGCGGCCGACGCGGCGGCTCAGGGGCGCAGGTAGCGGGGCTCCACCGGCGGCAGGGGCTTCTCCGGCAGGCCCTCGTGCGCCTTGGTCATGAAGTCGAACCAGGTGCGCGCGGGCAGCGTGCCGCCGTAGATGTCGCCCTCCGCGCACAGCCGGGGCGGGCCGCCCTCGACGCAGATGCCGCGCGGCGTGACGCCGTCGTTGAAGACCTGCACGGCGCCCGCGAAGTCAGGGGTCGCGCCGATGAACGCCGCCGACTTGTACTCCTCGGTCGTGCCGGTCTTGCCCAGCGCCGGCCTGGTCCAGTTGTAGTGCTTCGCCGCCGCGGCGGCCGTGCCGCGCTCCTGGTCGTCCTCCGACAGGCCCACGGCCAGGGCGTTCGCCAGCGCCTCCGGGACGGCCTGCTCGCACGGCGGCTCGGTCACCGGCACGTCCCGGCCGTACCGGTCGGTGACCCGCAGGATCGGCGTCGGCCGGCACCACCGGCCGCCGGAGGCGATGGTGGCGGCGACGTTCGCCAGCTCCAGGGTGTTCGTCGGCGCGGGGCCCAGCGTGAACGAGGCGTTGCCCGCCGACTCGTAGAACTCCGCCTGCGAGACGCGCAGGTCCTGCCGCTCCGCCTGCGGGTTCGGCAGCACGCCCGCGATGTTCGTCGACAGCGTCTCGCGCATCCCCAGCCGCCGCGCCATGTCGATCACCGCGGCCAGGCCGACCTTCTCCTCCAGGATCACGAACCCCGTGTTGGGCGAGGTCGCGAGCGCCTGCTTCAGCGTCATCCGCGGCGGGTAGGAGCTGTCGTGGTTGGACAGGCAGTACCAGTACGTGGCCTGCTCGCCGGTCGACGGGCAGGACGGCGCGCCGCCCCGGAACACCCGCGACACGTGGCTGTTGGGCGTCTCGATCACGGTCTCGATGCCCATGCCCTTGTCGAGCGCCGCCGCCGCGGTGAACACCTTGTAGACCGACCCGGCCCCGAACTTGTTCTCCACCGCGCTCGGCAGGTCGAACTGGGTCTGGAACTCCTCCTTCTTCAGCCCGTAGTCGCGGTTCGCGACCAGCGCCACGACCTCGTGCCGGTCCCGCCCGGGGCGCACGATCGCCGCGGTGTTCGCGATGCCCGGCGTCGTCTTCGGCACCTGCGCCTCGGCGGCCTGCTTCGCCTTCTGCGTCAGCGACCGGTCCAGCGTCGTGCGCACCGTGTAGCCGCCGACCTTCAGCTGCTCCAGGTCGAACCCGTTGGTGGTCAGGTAGTTCACCACGTACGAGCAGAAGAACCCGACCTCGGGACCCGAGCCGACGCAGCCGGTGGGCAGCGGGCGCACCGGGTCGGCCAGGCCCAGCGGCGCGCGCTTGGCGACCTCGGCCTGCTCGCGCGACAGCTTCGCGTTGTCCGCCATCAGGTCGATGATCGTGTTGCGCCGCTCGACCGCCTTGTCCGGGCGGGCCTCCGGGTCGAGGAACGTCGGGCTGTTGACCAGGCCCGCGAGCAGCGCCGCCTGCGGCACCGTCAGCTTGTCGGGCGTCGTCTCGAAGTACGCCTGCGACGCCGCCGCGATGCCGTAGATCGTGCCGCCGAACGGCACCACGTCCAGGTAGCGGGTGAGGATCTCGTCCTTGGTCAGCTCCGCTTCCACGTGCATCGCGATCCGCGCCTCGCGCAGCTTGCGCGTGATCGTCTGCTCCTGCGCCTCGGCCTGACCGCCCTTGTCCTCCCGCTCCAGCACGTGCACCAGGTAGTTCTTCACGTACTGCTGGGTGATCGAGGACGCGCCCTGGGTGACCTGGCCCTCCGACTGGTTGCGCATCGCCGCCCGGACCGTGGCCAGCCAGTCGACGCCGGCGTGCTCGTAGAACCGGCGGTCCTCGGCCGAGATCAGCGCGTCCTTCATCACCTGCGCCACCCGGTCGGCCGGGGTGAGCACGCGGTACTGGTCGTAGATGTAGGCGAACGGCACGCCGTCCTTGTCGGTCACCGTCGTCATCAGCGGCGGCGGCTGGTCGAGCAGCCGGACCGAGGTGGCGGCGACCTGGTCGCTGACGCGGTTGGACGCGAGGCCCGCGCCGCCCACGACCGGCAGCGCCATCCCGGCGACCAACAGGCCCGCCACGAGGCAGAGACCGGCGAGCTTGGCGATGCTGTCCGCGGTGCGCATGGGCCGGGGGTCGGCCGCGTCCCGGGGGAGAAAACCCCGGTTGGAACGGGTTCACCGCAATCAGCGACACCCCCCGGGTGGAAATCGTCACCGCGGGCGCGGAATGTCACGCTGCGTCGGACCGGGTGCCGGCGGGGACGTCCGCCGGCACGCCCTCCGGGGCGATCTCCGGGGCGATCTCCGGAATGATCTCCGGAATGATCTCCGGCACGATCCCGGAAACGCTCGCGGGTGCGTCCGGAATGACCTCCGGCGCGTCGCGCCGCGGTTCCGCGCGGGTGGACGCGGCGCTCGCCAGGTCGGCCGCGTGGCGCATCGCGGCGGCGTGCAGGGCGGTGAGCGACAGCGCGTCCGCCTCGACGCCGGGATCGCGGTCGTCACCCGCCAACCGGCGCTCGGCCGTCGCGTAGACCACGCTCTCGGTGGCCGCGCCGAGCCGCCGCGCCAGGAACGCCACCGCCCTCATCAGGCGTTCCGCCTGCTCCTCGGTGATCGGCACGACGCGCGGCGGGTCCTCGTCGCCCAGCGCGACGCCGAAGTCGGCCCGGCACGCCAGCGTCCGGTCCCACACCCCGGCGGCCTCGTGCAGCGACTCGATGAACGGCTCCCAGTCGACTCGGCTCATGGCACTCACCTCTCGTGCGTTGCGCATCCGGTGAGTGCCCACAAACGCAGTGCCACACACCGATGTTCACCGCCACGTGGAATTGACCGACGCGAGTGGTGACCACCGGTGCACCGGAAATACTGAAGATGTCATTCGGACGGGTGGCAAAACGGTTTTCGCGTTGCAGCCGAGTCGGCCGGTGGTAGCCGGGACCGAGCACCACGGCACGGCGAGCGGGCGTGCCGCGGGGGAGAAGTCCGCGTCCCAGGGAGGAACATCCGATGCAAAGGCACAGATGGGTGACCGCGCTCGTGCTGCTCTGCCTCACGGCGGTCGGTCTCACGGGACAGCCCGCCGGGGCCGACCGCGCGGGGGCCGACCGCGCCGGGCCCGGGCACGCCGGGGTGGTGGACCGGCAGCAGGCCCCCCGGCCTGCCGCACGGCAGGCCGGGGAGGGCGAGGACCACGCGGCCGGCTCGCAGATCGCCCTGCACGAGGGCGTCATGGCCGGCGTGACGGCGTTGACGACCACCGGCCCGACCGTCGCCGGCATGGACGTCAGCAGCCACCAGGGCGACGTGGACTGGGACCACTGGTGGGCCCAGGGCAAGCGGTTCGCCTACGTCAAGGCCACCGAGGGCACCGGGTACCGCAACCCGTACTACGACCAGCAGTTCCACGGTTCCCACCGGGTCGGGATGCTCCGCGGCGCCTACCACTTCGCGCTGCCCGACCGGTCCGACGGCGTCACCCAGGCGAACTACTTCGTCGACCACGGCGGCGGCTGGACGGCCGACGGGACGACGCTGCCCGGCGCGCTGGACATCGAGTACAACCCCTACGGCGATGACACCTGCTACGGCCTCGCGCCGGACGCCATGGTGACCTGGATCAGGCAGTTCACCGACACCTACCGGGCGCGGACCGGCCGCGCCCCGATGATCTACACGTCCACGCTGTGGTGGGACCGGTGCACCGGTCGGGCGGGCGACTTCAGCGCCGGCCCGGTGTGGGTGGCGCGGTACGCGGACAGCGTCGGCCCGCTGCCGCACCCGTGGACGGCGCACGCCATCTGGCAGCACTCGTCCACCCCGATCGACCAGAACCTGTTCAACGGCACGCCGGACGACCTCCTGGCACTGGCCAGGGGTTGACCCGCGGCCTCGGCCGGAACGGCGGCACGCCATGCACATCGACGAGTTCCCCGTGAGCACGTCCTTCCCCACCCGGTGGCGCGGCTACGACCGGGCCGAGGTGAACGCCGAGCTGGAGCGGTTGCGCCAGGAGCTGGAGGTGCTGCGGATCGACCGGGACGCGGCCTGCGCCACCGTCGACGACCTGACCCGAGAGCTGGAGGAGGCCCGCAGCGAGCTGGGCGAGTACCGCGTGCTGCACGCCGGCTACGCCAAGGACAACGCGGTGTCCGGGTGCATCCGCTACCTGATGCACGTGGCGCGGCAGAAGGCCGACGCGTTCGAGACCGACGCCCGCGAGCGCAGCGAGCAGATGCTCAAGCGCGCCGAGGAGGTCGCCCGGCGGCAGGTGGTGCTGCTCGACCAGACCGAGCAGGAGACGCAGCGCCGCCTCGCCGAGGCCGAGGAGCGGGCGCGGGAGATCGTGCGGGCCGCCACGGCCGAGGCGCAGGCCCTGCTGGCCGGCGCCGGGCGGCCCGACGTGCCCGACCGGTGGACCGCCGACACCGCGCCCGCCGCCATCGACCTGCCGCTCGACCTGCCGGGACCCCGCGTCACCTCGGGTCCGCTGCCGGTGGTGCGGCCCGAGGACTGACCCCCGAGGACGGGCTACGGGGGTCGGGGGGCGGCGGCAGGTCCTCGGGCCGGTCCACGTCCGCGCCGTCCGCCACGTCACCGCACGGCACGTCGAGGGCGCGGTGCGCGCGCAGGTAGCCGCGCGCGCCCGCGTCGCCGGTCGCCGACGCCGCCGCACCCGCCCAGTGGTCGGCGCCGATCAGCACGGGGTGGCCCGGCGCGCCGCCGTAGGAGGCGCGCGCCAGCGCGGTCCGGGACGCGAGGGCCACGAGCCGCGCGACGGCCGCCGCGGTGACCCCGGGCGTGTCCACCGGCAGCACGACGACGGCGTCCGCGCCCAGCCCGGGCAGCACGGCCAGGCCCGCCCGCAGCGACGAGCCCATGCCGGTGGCCCAGTCGGGGTTGTCCACGACGACGCGGCGCGCCAGCGACGCCCGTTCCCGCACCTCGGGCGCGGACGCGCCGAGCACCACGACGACGGGGGCGCAGCCGGCGGCGTCGAGCACGGCGCAGGTCCGGTCGACCCACGGCACGCCGTCCGACGACACCAGCGCCTTGGGCGCCCCGAAGCGCCGCCCGGCGCCCGCGGCGAGCAGCAACCCCACGACCCGCACGGGGTCACACTAGGGCCTGGTGCCCCTTCAGCTCGGTGCGGCTAGTCACGGCCAGCTTCCGGTAGACCCTGGTGAGGTGCTGCTCCACCGTGCTCACGGTGATGTGCAACCGCATCGCGATCGCCCGGTTGCTGTGGCCACACGCGGCGAGGGTCGCGACCCTGCGCTCCGAGTAGGTCAACTCCGTCATACCCGGGAACACGGCAGCACACCGTCGGTGGTTCAACCTACGGGGAGAGATGCTCCAGGAGGAGTGACGTGAGCAGTTCCGGGACCTGCTCCGGCACCCAGTGCGACACGTCCTCCAGCATCTCGAACCGGTACGGCCCGGTCACCCAGTCGCCGGTCGCCAGCGCCGCCGTCGAGCCGAACGCCACGTCCTCCGTGCTCCACGCGTACAGCGTCGGCACCGTGACCTTCCCGGCCCTCCCGCCGGGCCGCCCGGCCCGGTACCAGTTGAGGGCCGCGGTCAGCGCGCCCGGCTCGGACAGCCGCCGCACGTACTCGTCGACGCGGCTCGGCGGCACCCGCCACTCGAACATCTGCCGCAGCGCGGCGGCGTCGTCGGCGAGCATCCGCCGCTCGGTGTTCGAGTTGCGCCACTCGGTCATGTAGCCGGACCGCAGGTGCTGGTCCTCGTCGGTGCGCAGCGCCTCGGCCAGCGCGCCGGGGTGCGGCGTCGACACCACGGCCAGCGTGCGCAGCCGCTCCGGGTGCCCCTCCGCGACCCACCACGCCACCGCGCCACCCCAGTCGTGCCCCACCAGGTCGAAGGTCGACCAGCCGAGCGAGTCGGCCACCGCGAGCACGTCCCCGACCAGCGCCTCGATCCCGTAGTCGGCGGGCCGCTCCGGCCGCACGCCCGGCGAGTAGCCGCGCTGGTCGAACGCCACCGCCCGGAACCCCTCGCGGCCCAGCACCGCCACCTGGTGCTCCCACTCGACCGCCGCCTCCGGGAAGCCGTGCAGGAACAGCACCGGGCGGCCGTCCTCCGGGCCCGCGGCGATCGCGTCGAACACGCCCTCGTCGGTCTCCACACCCAGCTGCTCGATCACCGTGGTCCAGTCCCCTCCGTCGGCCGGTCGGTCGTCCGGACATCCTCCCGTGCTCCGGAGTGGGGTCACGTCTGGGCCACCCGGGCGGCGCGAGGTTCGGCAGGGTGAGGCAACGGTCCTCGGCATTGAGCCGAACGGCTCATATCCTCCCTCGGTCGGGTGCTGTTCCCACCATGCGGACCACGATCGTGGTCAGCTTTGGCGGATTTCGTATCAGGATTGCCCGTTCGTGCTCCTCATCAGTGAGCCGGGGTGGGCCGGAAGGCATGCGAACGTGGAGGAGGTCGCCGGATGGTGCAGCACGCATCCGTGCGAGCTGACGTCGAGGTCGGTGTCGGTGTCGGGGCACCCGGCCGTCCCGGGGTGAGGTTGGTGGCCGGAGGGGGGACCGACCGGGTGACGGCCCAGTGGTTGGCCGAGGCCGAACTGGCCGAGCTGGTGGACGAGGCCCTCTCGGGCGACCCGCGCGCCACGGGGCAGCTGCTGGCGCGCATCCAGCCGCTCGTGCTGCGCTACTGCCGCGCCCGCGTCGGCTCCCGCGAGCGCACGCTCGTGTCGGCCGAGGACATCGCCCAGGAGGTGTGCCTAGCCGTGGTGTCGGCGCTGGGCAAGTACAAGTACGAGCCCGGCTCGTTCCTGGCGTTCGTCTACGGCATCGCCGCGCACAAGGTCGCCGACGCCCGAAGACGCGCGGTGCGCAGCCGCTCCGAGGTCGTGCCCGAACTGCCCGACACCCCCGCGCTGGAGGACGGTCCCGAGCAGCGGGCCGTGAACGGCGAGATGATCGGCCACATCACGCAGCTGCTGCGGAAGCTGCCCGACCGGCAGCGGGAGATCCTCGTGCTGCGGGTCGCCGTGGGCCTGTCCGCCGAGGAGACCGCCGCCGCCGTCGGCTCCACACCGGGCGCCGTGCGGGTCGCCCAGCACCGGGCCCTGGCCCGAATGCGCGAGATGTTCGCGGCTGTCGACGGCTGAACGCGCCTGGCATCGTGTGGGCATGGCACCGCCGTCGCCACCGCACCCGCCCCTGCCCGAACCCGAGTTCGACGTGCTGCTGTCCGGGACGGTGTTCCTGGACATCATCTTCACCGGCCTGCCCCGGCCGCCCGCGCCGGGCACGGAGGTGTGGGCCGAAGGGCTGGGCTCGTGCCCCGGGGGCATCGCCAACCTCGCCGTGGCGCTGAGCCGGCTCCAGCTGCGCACGGCCCTGTCCGCCGCGTTCGGCGAGGACGCCTACGGCGACTTCTGCTGGGAGGTCCTCGCCGATCAGGAGGGCGTCGACCTGGGCCACTGCCGCCGCTTCTACGGCTGGCACTCGCCGGTCACCGTGTCCATGGCGATGGACCGCGACCGGTCCATGGTCACCCACGGCCACCGGCCGCCCGTGTCCGCCGACGAGATGCTCGACCCGCCGCCGTGCACCCGCGCCGCGTTCGTGCACGTCGGCGCGGACGACGAGCGGTGGGTGTGGGCGGCCAAGGAGCGGGGCGCGCTGCTGTTCGCCGACATCGGCTGGGACCGCACCGGGGTCTGGGCGCCCGAGCTGCTGCGGCGGCTCGACGGCTACGACGTGTTCCTGCCCAACGACGTGGAGGCGCAGCACTACACCAGGAGCGACACGCCGGAGCGGGCCGCCGCCGCGCTGGCCGAGCAGGTGCCCGTGGTGGTGGTGACGCGCGGTGGCGGGGGAGCGGTGGCGGTCGACTCGTCCACCGGCGAGCAGGTGGACGTGCCGGGGCTCAACGTGGCCGCGCTGGACTCCACCGGCGCCGGTGACGTGTTCGGCGCGGGGTTCGTGCTCGGCACGCTCGCCGGGTGGCCGCTGGAGCACCGGGTGCGGTTCGCGAACCTGTGCGCCGCGCTGTCGGTCCAGCACTTCGGCGGCTCGCTGTCGGCGCCGGGGTGGGGCGACATCGCCGCCTGGTGGCGGACCGTGTCGCGGCGCGGCGAGCCGGAGCTGCGCCCGTACGGGTTCCTGGAGGACGTGCTGCCGCACGGCGCGGGCGCCGAGGTGCGGCGGGCGAGCGCGACGATACGGCTCCGCTCCACCTGATCGCCACCCCGCGCCACTCGAACACCTGTTCGGAACCGGGGTGGTGCCCCCGTGTCGCGGCGCGGGGTGAGGTCGGTCACCCGCCGTGCCCGGGCGGCTCGTCCGTCCGGGCCGGCGGGGTTTCGGACCGGCCCGGATCGGGCAGGAGTAACTTCGACGACTGTCGTCGAAGATCGACCCCGTGATTTTGCTCCTCGCCCGCGAGCAACCTGCGGTGGTCGTCGTGCGACTTAGTCAACGGGGGTATCCCGCGGGGTTGTGGAAGGGGTTGCTGGTTCAGTGTTCGCCGCGCGCGCGACAGGTCTGGTCAAGTTGGCGGGGTTGTGCCTCATGGCGGGGGTGCTCCTCGCGGCGCTGCTCTTCCCCGTGGTGGGCGGCCTCGGACTGGCCTCCAACCGGGCGGCCGACACCGTCGACCAGACCTCGGCCGAGCTGACCGAGGCCGAGCTGCCGCTCGTGTCCACCGTGCTGGACATGAACGGCCAGCCCATCGCGTACCTCTACGACCAGTACCGCATCCCCGTGCCGTCCGAGGGCATCGCCGACACGATGAAGGCCGCGATCATCGCGATCGAGGACAAGCGGTTCTTCGACCACGCGGGCGTCGACTGGCAGGGCATCGCCCGCGCCGCCGCCAAGGCCGGTGTGGACGGCGAGACGTCCCAGGGCGCCTCGACGCTGACCCAGCAGTACGTGAAGAACTACCTGGCGTTCGTCGTCGGCAAGGGTTCCGAGGAAGCCTACGAGAAGGCCACCGAGGCGACGATCGGCCGCAAGATCAGCGAGGCGCGCATCGCCACGCAGCTCGAGCAGAAGATGACGAAGGACGAGATCCTCACCGCGTACCTCAACGTCGTCCCGTTCGGCAACGGCACCTACGGCGTCGGTGCGGCGGCCCGCACCTACTTCGACACCACGCCCGACAAGCTGACCGTGCCGCAGGCCGCGATGCTGGCCGGCCTGGTCAACGAGCCGAGCCGGCTCAACCCGGGCGCCGACCCCGACCCCGCGATCAAGCGGCGCAACACCGTGATCGACAAGATGCTGGAGAACGGCGCGTTCGGCTCGGACGAGAAGGTCGCCAAGGAGAAGGCCGACGAGGCCAAGGCCGCGGACATCGGCGTCGTGCCCAACCTGAGGTTGCTGCCCAACGGCTGCGTCGGCGCGGGTGACGGCCCGGTCTACGGCTTCTTCTGCCGCTACCTGGTCGACTACCTCGACCGGTCGGGCCTGCCCGTGGACGAGATCCTGCGCGGCGGCTACACCATCCACAGCACCATGGACCCGGTCGCGACGCGCGCCGCGAAGGAAGCCGCCGAGTCCCAGGTGCCCAAGACCCAGCCGGGCGTGGCCAACGCGATGGCCGTCGTGCAGCCGGGCGCGGACAAGCACCGGGTGCGGGCGCTGGCGGCCAACCGAGACTTCGGCAACAACGCCGAGGCCGGGCAGAGCGCCTACTCCATCCCCGCCGAGGTGACGAAGTTCGGCGCGGGCTCGATCTACAAGGTGTTCACCGCGGCCGCCGCGCTGGAGCGGGGCGTGACCGGCATCGACCGGCAGATCGACGTGCCGGAGACCTACACGTCCCGGGTCTACAAGGACGGCAACAAGGGCTACACGGTCAAGAACTCCGGCAAGTACCCGGAGAAGATGAGCCTGACCCAGGCGCTCGCGCAGTCGCCGAACACCGGGTTCATCATCCTGGAGGAGAAGGCCGGCCTGAACAACGTCGTGGACATGGCCCACCGGCTCGGCCTGCGCGAGTCGATGCAGGGCGTGAACAACGCCGGCGACCCGCTCAAGGCGGACGGTTCCAACGGCCCGTCGCAGGGCGACGTCTACAAGCGCGACAACAGCGGCTCGTTCACCCTGGGCGCCGGCCCGACCAGCATCCTGGAGCTGTCGAACGTGGCCGCGACGATCATGAGCGGCGGCAAGTGGTGCCCGCCGACCCCGGTCGAGCAGGTCACGGACCGCAACGGCAAGCCCGTGCAGCTCAAGGAAGCCGCGTGCGACCAGGCCGTGGCGCCCGAGGTGGCGAACGCCCTGGCCAACGGCATGAGCGCGGACACGAAGCCCGGTGGCACGGCCGCCGCCGCGGCGGCCGGCTGGGACCGCCCGATGATCGGCAAGACCGGCACGACCGAGAACCACTGGTCGGTGGCGTTCATGGGCGCGACCCCGCAGTACGCCGGCGCGGTCATGACCTTCACCGACGGCGTCGCGCCGCAGGTCATCTGCAGCGGCAGCCCGCCCCGCCTGTGCGGCACCAACGACGCGGGCGGCGTCTTCGGCGGCCAGGTGGCGGCGCCGACCTGGTTCAACGCGATGCGGGTGATCCACGACGGCAAGCCCGTCGAGCAGCTCCCGCCGGTGGACCCCCGCTACCGCTAGAACCGCTGGTCACCGGCTGTCCGCCACGCCGGGACCGAGATCGCCGACAGGACCCGCGCCGTTCGTGGCGCGGGTCCTGTCGCGTTCGCGCCCGCCGCCTCACAGCAACCCGTGCTACGGGGTCTCCGACCTGCACTTCTCGCGACCCGATCACCGCGTTCCATAACGACAGGTTGCGGAACCTGCGCGTATCTGAACACGCTGGGTAGTCATAAGTGGGGTATCTCACGAACAACGCCCAGGAGTTGCGCCGACGCTTGCCTCTCCCGGTTACCTCCGGTTACGTTCCCTGCCGCATGTCACGGTTCGGTCACCAAAGGGACACGGCGCCGCTCCCCGAAAGCGGCTCCCCCTGGTTCCCCCGCCAGGCGTCCCCGAACCGGGCTCCCCGATGCAGGAAGGCACAACCTTGGCTCGGCACTCGAAGGCCAGTGGTCGCCGCGCGTTCGCGGCCCCCCCGAGGACCACCGGCCGATCCGGCGCCCACCGCGTGGATTGCGACAGGTTCCCCGTCACCGGTCGCGTGGCGGCCGCGGTCGTCGCGGTGGGCACGCTCACCACCGGTGTCGGCGCGGCCGGCGGTTTCGGCTCCGACTCCGGTGACACCCGGTTCATCCCCCTCGGCGCCGGCCCCGAACTGGCCGCCGCCCTCGTGCACAGCTCCGCACCCCGGGCTACCCCGGTCGCGACGGTTCACACCGTCGAACCCGGGTTGGAGACCGCGAAGCTCATGCGCTCCGAGGCGCTCTACGCGCGGCAGCACGTGGACCGGGCGATCAGGCAGGCGTCCGACGGCTACACCGCCCGCCAGGCCGAGTTGAAGCGGCAGCAGGACGAGCAGGCCGCGAAGGACGCCCAGGCGGCGGCGGACGCGCAGGCGGTGAAGGACGCGCAGGCCGCGCAGGACGCCGAGAACGCGCGGATCGCCACCGAGCAGGCCGCTGCCGCCGTCGCGGCGCGCCCGAAGGCCGTCAAGCCGGCCCAGGGCGCGTTCACGTCCGGCTTCGGCGCGCGCTGGGGCACCACCCACTACGGCGTGGACATCGCCAACGCCATCGGCACCCCGATCCTCTCCGTCCAGGACGGCGTGGTCGTCGAGGCGGGAGCCGCCTCCGGCTTCGGCCTGTGGGTGCGCGTCCAGCACGACGACGGCACCATCACGATCTACGGCCACGTGAACGAGATCCTCGTGTCGCAGGGGCAGCGGGTCGCCGCCGGCGACCAGATCGCCACCATGGGCAACCGCGGTCAGTCCACCGGCCCCCACCTGCACTTCGAGGTGTGGATCGGCGGCTCGCAGAAGATCGACCCGATCGGGTGGCTCGGCGAGCGCGGCATCACCCTCTGACACCTCCGCACCGGAGCGGGCTCGGCGATCCCCGCCGAGTCCGCTTCGGCATACCGACTGGTCGGTACCTACGGTACGGTGGCCGGGAGCTGAGGAGGCGAACAGTGGGCCGTTGGGGAATCACGCTGCCGTTGACCGGGGTGCCCGTGCTCGACCACCGGGAGTCGGTCGCCGAACTGGCCGATCTGGGCTACACCGACGTGTGGTCGGCCGAGACCGCCGGCACGGACGCGTTCACACCGCTGGCCCTGGCCGCGCAGTGGGCGCCGACGCTCCGGCTGGGCACCGCGATCACCCCCGTCTACACGCGCGGGCCCGCGACGCTCGCCATGACGGCCGCCACCCTCGCCGAGGTGTCCGGCGGGCGGTTCGTGCTGGGCATCGGGTCGTCGTCGCCCGCCATCGTGCAGCGGTGGAACGGCGTGGAGTTCGCCGAGCCGTTCAAGCGGACCCGGGACACGCTGCGCTTCCTCAAGGCCGCGCTGGCCGGCGAGAAGGTGACGCGGGAGTACGACACGTTCGCCGTGCGCGGCTTCAAGCTGGAGCGCGCCCCCGAGCGACCCGTGCCGATCATGCTGGCGGCGCTGCGGCCGGGCATGCTGCGGCTGGCCGGGCGGGAGGCCGACGGCGCCATCACCAACTGGCTCGGCGCGGACGACGTGCCCCGGGTCCGCGAGGAGCTGGGCGAGGGCGAGCTGGCCGCGCGGATCTTCGTCTGCCCGACCGAGGACGCGGACGCGGCGCGCGCGCTGGGGCGCATGCTGATCAGCACGTACCTCACCGTGCCCGCCTACGCGGCCTTCCACGAGTGGCTGGGCCGGGGCGGGGCGCTGCGCCCCATGAACGAGGCGTGGGCGGCGGGCGACCGGCGCGGCGCCGGCGCGCTCGTGCCCGACGAGGTGGTCGACCAGCTGGTCGTGCACGGCAGCGTCGACGAGTGCCGCGCGCACGTCGCGAGGTACGCCGCCAACGGGGTCGACACGCCGATCATCGCCCTGCTGCCCACCGGCGCCGACCAGCGCGACCTGGTGCGCGCCCTGGCGCCGGGGGTCTGACGCGGTGGCACGCGGGACCAGGGCCACGCCGGAGCGCATCGTCGGCGCGGCCGTGCGGCTGTTCGCGGCGAAGGGGTTCGACGCGACGACCGTGCAGGAGGTGGTGGAGGCGGCGTCGGTCACCAAGGGCGCGCTCTACCACTACTTCGGGTCGAAGGACGACCTGCTCCTGGAGATCTACCGGTCCCTGATCGGCCGCCAGATGGCGGAGCTGGACGCGATCGTCGCCCGGGGGCTGGACGCGGGGGCGGCGGTCCGGCGCATCCTGGTCAGCCTGGTGGAGACCACCGCGGAGAGCGTCGACGAGACCGCCGTGTTCGTGCGCGAGATGCACCGCCTCGACGCGGAGCGGATGGCCGAGTTCCGGGCGGAGCGGCGGCGCTACCACGAGACGTTCCGCGAGGTGGTGGAGCGCGGGCAGCGCGACGGCGTGTTCGGCGACCGCGTCCCCGCCGACACCGTCGTGCTCATCGCGCTGGGCGTGGTCAACCAGTTGCCGACCTGGTACCGGCCGGACGGCCCCAAGTCGCCCGCGGGGCTGGGGACCGAGATCGCGGACTTCGTCCTGGCCGGCCTGCGGCCCTGACCGGCCAGGCCCCTCGACCACCGGCCCCCGACCGCCGGGGTCGGGTGGTCAGCGCCGGTCGCGGTCGCGCAGGACGGCCAGGGCCTTGTCCGCGTGGGCGTTCATGGCGAACTCCGACCTGATCACCTCGACCAGGGTCCGGTCGGTGTCGATCACGAACGTGTGCCGCTTCACCGGCAGCGGGCCGAAGCGGCGCTTGACGCCGAACCCCGCCGCGACCCCGCCGTCCGCGTCGGACAGCAGCGGGTAGTCGAAGGCGTGCCGGGTGGCGAACTCCTTCTGCCGCTCCACCGCGTCCGTGCTGATCCCCACCCGCTGCGCGCCGACCTCGGCGAACTCGGCCGCCAGGTCGCGGAAGTGGCAGCTCTCCGCCGTGCAGCCGGCCGTCATCGCCGCCGGGTAGAAGAACAGCACCACCGGGCCGTCCGCCAGCAGGGACGACAGCGAACGCGGCGTGCCGTCCTGGTCGGGGAGGGTGAAATCGGGGACCACGTCGCCGGGCTTCATCGCGGCGTCCTTCCACAGGTCGGTCAGGCGGGGACGAACGGGTGTCGATCACGTCGCGCGGGGTCAACCGTACGGTTCTCGCTAGGCTCGTACCAGGTCGGGAGGTGTCGAGTTGACGAGCATGTCCGACGTCGCGCGTGCCGCGGGGGTGTCCGCCGCCACGGTGTCGCGGGCGCTGCGCGGCGAGCCCGGGGTGTCCGAGGCCACCCGCCGGTACGTGACCGAGGTCGCCAAGCGCATGCGGTACGCGATCGCCCGGGACGCGTCCACCCTCGCGGGCGGCAGGCGGTACGCGGTGGCCGTGCTGACCGCCGACGTGGCGCGCGGCGACCTGCTCGCCGGCGCGGAGGGCGCGCTGCGGCAGGCCGGCTACGACGTGCTGCTCTACGGGCTGCGCGACGACGCGGCGCGGACCAGGTTCTTCGAGGACGAGCTGCTCCCGCTCGGCAGGCGCGTGGACGGCGTGCTGGCCCTGAACGTGGGCCTCACCGCCACCGAGGACGCCGCGCTCGCCGCGCTCGACGTGCCGGTGGTCGCGGTCGGCCCCGACGATCTGCGCGAGGCGCTGGGCCTGGCCGCCCGCCACCTGGCCGGCCTCGGGCACCACGACGTGGCCCTGGTGCTCGGCGAGGACGTCGACGAGGCGCACGAGGCCGCCCTGGTCGCCGAGGGACTGCGGGTGCGTCCCGAGTGGACTCTGTGGTCGTCGCCGACGGTTCCCGGCGGCGAGCAGGTGGCCGAGGTGCTGCTGGACGGCGAGCGCCTGCCGACCGCGGTGATCAGCGCCAGCGGCGAGGTGGCGCTGGGCGCGCTGCTGCGGTTGCGCCGCGACGGCCGGGCCGTGCCGGGCGACGTGTCGGTCCTCAGCCTGGAGGGCGCCGACCTGACCCGGGCGATGGGCATCACCGCCGTCGAGGGCGCCTGGCGGGAGCGCGGTGAGCACGCCGTCCGGGTCCTCCTCGCCGCCCTGCGCGGCGAGGACGACGCGGAGCAGCGCGGACCGGGGCCGCGGCTGGTCCAGCGGGACTCCACCGGCCCCCCGCCCCACCACCCCGCGCGGTGAAGTCGCCGGTGCGCCGATCCGGTTCGACCGCACCGGTTCGGCGGGCTGGTTTGACGGAGCTGGTTTGACGGTGGCGCAACCGGGCCATTAACCACGGGGAACTTCCTGCAACCATCGGGTGACCAGGCCGTACCGACCTGGCCGCGCACCGGCAGAGGAGACGAAGCTGTCCAGCGTGGACGACGAGCTCGCGGCACTGGCCGAGGCCCACGGCGTGGCCACCTACTACGAGGACGCCGGGCAGCGCCGCGCGGACGTCGACGCCGACGTCGTGGTGGCCGTCCTCGCCCAACTCGACGTGGACGCCTCCACGCCCGAGGCGGTCCGGCGCGCCCTCGACGCACCGAAGCGGCCGCCGCGCACCGTGGTGCTCACCGAGGGCGAGGTCCTGGACGGGCCCGGCACGGTCCGGTTGGAGGACGGCGGCACGCGCGAGCTGCCCGCCGCGCTGCCCGTGGGCTACCACCGGACGGGCGACCGCACCGTCATCGTCGCCCCCGCCCGCCTCGACCCGGTACCGCGCGCGTGGGGCTGGATGCTCCAGCTGTACGCGGCCCGCTCGACCGGGTCGTGGGGCATGGGCGACTTCGCCGACCTCGCCACCCTGGCCCGGCGCAGCGCCGAGGAGTTGGGCGCGGGCGTGCTGCTGGTCAACCCGGTGCAGGCGGTCAGCCCGACCACGCCGGTCGAGCGCTCGCCGTACTCACCGGCCAGCCGCCGCTACGCCAACCCCCTCTACCTGCGGGTGGCGGACGTCCCGGCCTACCGCGACGCCCCGTCGGAGCTGCGCGCCGAGATCGACGCCCTCAACCCCGGCAACGACACCGAGCTGATCGACTACGACGCCGTGTGGACCGCCAAGGCCCGCGCGCTGGAGCTGCTCTGGCAGCGGGTCGAGCACCGGGCGCCCGAGGGCGAGCTGGAGGGCTTCGCCCGGTTCTGCGCGCTGGCCGAGGTGCACGGCCCGGACTGGCGCGAGTGGCCCGAGGAGCAGCGCGACCCCGCCACCGCGACCCCCGACCCGGAGCGGGTGGCGTTCCACGCGTGGCTCCAGGAGCTGTGCGAGCGGCAGCTCGACGACGCGCGCCGGGCCGCCCACGACGCGGGCATGGCGGTCGGGGTCGTGCACGACCTGCCGGTGGGCGTGCACCCCGGCGGCGCGGACACGTGGGCGGTGCGCGACGCGTTCGCCGCCGACGTCACGGTGGGCGCGCCACCCGACGCGTTCAGCCAGCTCGGCCAGGACTGGAACCTGCCGCCGTGGCGGCCCGACCGGCTCGCCGAGCAGGGCTACGAGCCGTTCCGCCAGGTGGTGCGCAGCGTGCTGCGGCACGCCGACGGCATCCGCATCGACCACGTGGCCGGCCTGTGGCGCCTGTGGTGGATCCCGCCGGGCGAGCCGCCCACGCGCGGAACGTACGTGCACTACGACGCGGACGCGATGCTCGCCGTGCTCAAGGTCGAGGCGAGCCGGGCGAACGCCGTCGTGGTGGGGGAGGACCTGGGCACGGTCGAGCCGAAGGTCACCGAGGCGCTGCACCGCAACGGCATGCTCAGCTCCGCCGTGCTGTGGTTCCAGCGCGAGTGGGAGCTGCCCGGCCACCCGCTCATCCCGCCCGGGAAGTGGACCGCCTCGACCATGGCGAGCATCTCCACGCACGACCTGCCCACGGCCGCCGGTTTCCTGGCCGCGGAACACGTTCGGGTGCGGGCCGAACTGGGGCAGTTTGAAGGGTCCGTGGACGGGGAATACGAGGCAGCCGCGCGTGAGCGCGCGGAGCTGGTCGAACTGCTCGGACAAGAGGGTGTGCCCGCCGATGACCTGGTTGCCGCGTTCCACGCCCTCCTCGCGAAGGCCCGTTCGGTGCTGGTGCTGACGTCGCCCCAGGACGCGCTGGGTGAGACCCGGCAGCCGAACCTGCCGGGGACCACGGACCAGTACCCCAACTGGCGCATCCCGCTCCCGGTCGCGCTCGACGGGTTGTTCGAGGACCCTGGTGTGCGTCGGGTCGCGGCGGCGCTCGCGGCGGGGCGTGGCCGATGATCCGCGACGAGCGCGTCACCGCGGGTCGCCCACCTGCGGAGTATGGTCTGGCAGTCACCCGTCATGGTTGGAGGTGGCGTTCACCCGTGAACACCGAACTGGTGTCCCGCACCGGGCTGTTGCCCGAGTTGCCCGAGCAGATGATCCCGTCGACCCCCGGCGACGCGCTCGAAGTCGCCGTCGAGAGGGTCCTCGCGGCGGTCCGCCCGTCCGACCCCGCGGATGCCCGGTCGGGCGCCCACCACGCGGAGGAGTCCCTGCGGGACGCCCTGCGCCGCACCGACGCCGGCGCCGACGCGGCCCTCCGCCAGGCCGTGGCCTGCGCCGAGGCGGCCGCCGAGCACCTGCGCTACCTGGAGCTCCAGGAAGCCCGCCTGCTGCTGGTCGCGGCACGCGGGCAGCTCACCAGGTCCCACGCCGCCCGACCGTGACGGAAAACGGTAGGGGTCGGTAAGTCCCAGCTCGTCCGGAGGAAAAACCCTGTGCGGCCCTGGCCCGGTACTCCCTACCCGCTCGGCGCGACCTACGACGGCGTCGGCACGAACTTCACCCTCTTCTCGGAGGTCGCGGACTACGTCGAACTGTGCCTGTTCGACGACGACGGGACCGAGACGCGCGTGCGGCTGCCCGAGGTGGACGGCTTCGTCCACCACGGCTACCTGCTCGGCGTCGCCCCCGGTCAGCGCTACGGCTACCGGGTGCACGGCCCGTACGACCCGGAACGGGGTCTGCGGTGCAACCCGAACAAGCTGCTCATCGACCCGTACGCCAAGGCGATCACCGGCGAGCTGGAGTGGCACGAGTCGCTGTTCGGTTACCCGTTCGGGTCGCCGGACGAGCGCAACGACCAGGACTCGGCGGGCCACGTGCCCCTGTCGGTCGTGGTCAACCCGTTCTTCGACTGGGCGAACGACCGCCCGCCGAAGACCCCCTACAACGAGACGGTGATCTACGAGGCCCACGTCAAGGGCCTGACCATGCAGCACCCGGAGATCCCGCAGAGCCTGCGCGGCACCTACGCGGGCCTGGCGCACCCGGCCATCGTCGACCACCTCAAGAGCCTCGGCGTGACGGCGATCGAGCTGATGCCCGTGCACCAGTTCGTCACCGACCACGGCCTCCAGGAGAAGGGGCTGCGCAACTACTGGGGCTACAACACCATCGGCTTCTTCGCGCCGCACGAGGACTACTCGGCGCTGAGGGACAACGCGGGCCAGGTGCAGGAGTTCAAGGGCATGGTCCGCGCCCTGCACGAGGCGGGCATCGAGGTCATCCTGGACGTGGTCTACAACCACACCGCCGAGGGCAACCACCTGGGGCCGACGCTGTCCATGCGCGGCATCGACAACCAGGCGTACTACCGGCTGGTCGAGGACGACCAGAAGTTCTACATGGACTACACCGGCACCGGGAACTCGCTGAACGTGCGCAGCCCGCACACGCTCCAGCTGATCATGGACTCGCTGCGCTACTGGGTGACGGAGATGCGGGTGGACGGGTTCCGCTTCGACCTCGCCGCGACCCTGGCCCGCGAGTTCTACGACGTGGACCGGCTGTCCACGTTCTTCGACCTCGTGCAGCAGGACCCGGTGGTCAGCCAGGTCAAGCTCATCGCGGAGCCGTGGGACGTCGGGCCCGGCGGCTACCAGGTCGGCAACTTCCCGCCGCTGTGGACGGAGTGGAACGGCAAGTACCGCGACACGGTGCGGGACTTCTGGCGCGGCGAGCCGGCCACGCTCGGTGAGTTCGCCTCCCGCATCACCGGGTCGTCGGACCTCTACAAGGACGACGGGCGGCGACCGTACGCGTCGGTCAACTTCGTCACCGCGCACGACGGCTTCACCCTCAACGACCTGGTGTCGTACAACGACAAGCACAACGAGGCCAACGGCGAGGACGGCCGCGACGGCGCCGACGACAACCGGTCGTGGAACTGCGGCGTCGAGGGCCCCACCGACGACCCCGAGGTCAACGGGCTGCGGGTCCGCCAGCAGCGGAACATGCTGGCCACGCTGCTGCTGTCGCAGGGTGTGCCGATGCTGCTGCACGGCGACGAGCTGGGGCGCACCCAGCAGGGCAACAACAACGCCTACTGCCAGGACACCGAGCTGTCCTGGGTGGACTGGACGCTGGTCGAGAAGAACCGCGAGCTGGTCGACTTCACCTCGGCGCTCACCGAGTTCCGCAAGCAGCACCCCGTGCTGCGGCGCCGCCGGTTCTTCGCCGGCAAGCCCATCCGCAAGGGCGATGAACTGCGCGATATCGCCTGGTTCACACCTTCGGGTGAAGAAATGCAGGAGCAGAACTGGGATGACGGCTTCGGCAAGTGCATCGTCGTGTTCCTCAACGGCGAGGGCATCCCGGACCTCGACCAGCGCGGCATGCGGGTGCTCGACGACTCGTTCCTGCTCGCGTTCAACGCCCACCACGAGGACATCGAGGTGACGCTGCCCGAGGAGGGCTACGGCGCGCAGTGGACGCCCGTGGTGGACACCGCCACCGGCGCCGTGACCAGCCCCGAACTGGGCGAACCGGTGCCCGCCGGCGGCACGGTCACGCTGACCGCGCGGTCCCTGGTCGTGCTCCAGCGGACGGGGCAGGAATGAGCGGGCAGGGGATGACGCCGCCCGGTCCGGGGGCGCCGTCCTCCACGTACCGCCTCCAGTTCACGCCCGACTTCACCTTCGCCCACGCGGAGGCGGTCGTCGACTACCTCGACGCGCTCGGCGCGGGCGCGCTGTACGCGTCGCCGCTGCTGGAGGCCGTGCCCGGCTCCACCCACGGCTACGACGTGACCGACCCGACGAAGGCCCGCGAGGACTTCGGCGGCGAGGCCGGGCGGGTCGCGCTGAGCAAGGCCGTCACGCGGGCCGGCCTCGGGTTCGTGGTGGACGTCGTGCCCAACCACATGGCCGTGGAGAACGGGCAGGTCAACCCGTGGTGGTGGGACGTCCTCCAGCACGGGCGGTCGTCGAGGTACGCGAAGTACTTCGACATCGACTGGGACTCGGGGCCGCTGAAGCTGCCGTTCGCCGGCGACGAGGCCTCCGAGGAGCACCACGAGCACTACGACCTGGTGTTCTGGCGGCGCGGCAACACCGAGCTGAACTACCGCAGGTTCTTCGACATCACCACGCTCGCCGCGGTCCGCGTCGAGGACCCCGAGGTGTTCGACGCCACCCACGACGAGGTGCTGCGCTGGGTGGCGGCGGGCGAGGTCACCGGCCTGCGCGTCGACCACCCCGACGGCCTGGCCGACCCCGGCGGGTACGTGCGGCGGCTCAAGGAGCGCTCCGGCGCGTGGGTGGTCGTGGAGAAGATCCTCGGCGCCGACGAGCCGCTGCCCGTCGGCTGGCCCGCGGAGGGCACGACGGGCTACGACGCGCTGCGCGAGGTGTGCGGGCTGTTCGTCGACCCGGCCGGCGAGGCCGGGTTCACCGCCCTGGCCGAGGAGATGGGCGTGCCGACGGACTTCCACGCCGTCGAGCGGGAGTGCCGGGACCTGGTGACCCGCACGATCCTGCGCGCCGAGGTGCGGCGCATCGCGGCGCTGGTCGACCACCCCGACCGCGACGCCGCCGAGCGCGCCGTCGCCGAGGTCATGGCCGGCTTCCCCGTCTACCGCTCCTACCTGCCCGAAGGGCTCGACGCGTGGCAGGCCGCGGTCGCCTCGGCCACGTCGCCCGCGGCCCGCGCGCTGGACGAGCAGGTCCGCGCCGACCCGGGCGGCGAGCTGGCCACGCGCATCCAGCAGACGTCGGGCATGGTCGTCGCCAAGGGCACCGAGGACACCGCGTTCTACCGGTTCACCCGGTTCGTGGCGCTCAACGAGGTCGGCGGCGCCCCCGACCGGTTCGGCGTGCCCGTCGAGGAGTTCCACCAGCGGGCCGCGCGCCGCGAGGCCGCCCACCCGCACGCCATGACGGCGCTGTCGACGCACGACACCAAGCGGTCCGAGGACGTGCGGGCCCGCCTCGCGGTGCTCTCCGAGATCCCCGACGAGTTCGCCGAGCACGTGCGCCGGTGGACCGCCGCGCACCCGATCGACGAGCCGTCGCTGAACGCGCTGGCCTGGCAGTCCCTGGTCGGCGCGTGGCCCATCACCGCCGACCGGATGCGCGCCTACCTGGACAAGGCCGCCAAGGAGGCCAAGGTCCGCACGACCTGGACCGACCACGACGAGGAGTTCGAGGCGGCCGTCGCCGCGTGGCCCGACGAGGTGCTGGACGGGCCGGTGGCCGCCGAGGTCGCCTCGTTCGTCGACCGCGTCGTGGAGGCCGGCTGGTCCAACGCGCTCGGGCAGAAGCTCGTGCAGCTCACCGCACCGGGCGTGCCCGACGTCTACCAGGGCACCGAGCTGTGGGACCTGTCGCTGGTCGACCCGGACAACCGGCGGCCGGTCGACTACGAGGTGCGGCGGCGGCTGCTGGCCCGGCTCGACGAGGGCTGGCTGCCCGACGTGGACGACTCCGGCGCGGCCAAGCTGCACGTCGTGCGCCACGCGCTGCGGCTGCGGCGCGAACGGCCGGAGCTGTTCCGCGGTTACCGGCCGCTGCCCGCCGCCGGACCGGCCGCGCCGCACGCGGTCGCGTTCGAGAGGACCGGCCTGGTCGCCGTCGCCACCCGGCTGCCCGTGGGCCTGGTCGAGGCGGGCGGCTGGGGCGGGACCGTGCTGCCGCTGCCGCCGGGGGAGTGGACCGACGTGCTCACCTCCCGCTCCGGGCTCGTGGGCGCACCCCCGCTGGCCGACCTGCTGGACCGCTACCCGGTGGCCCTGCTCGTGCGAGGAGACCAGTGACCTACTCGGTGTGGGCGCCGTCGCACGACCGCGTCCAGGTCCGCGTCGACGGCCGTGACCACGAGATGACCGCCGGCGCGGGAGGGTGGTGGCACGCCGACGTCCCCGGCGGGGACGCGCCCGGCACGGACTACGCGTTCGTGCTGGACGGCTCCGGCGAGGCCCTGCCCGACCCGCGCTCGGCGTGGCAGCCCGACGGCGTGCACGGCCCGTCCCGCGTCTACGACCACTCGGCGTTCGCCTGGACCGACGCGGCGTGGACCGGGCGCGCCCTGCCCGGCGCGGTCGTCTACGAGCTGCACATCGGCACGTTCACGCCCGGCGGCACGTTCGACGCGGCCGTCGAGCGGCTCGACCACCTCGTGGACCTCGGCGTCACGCACGTCGAGGTCATGCCGGTGAACTCGTTCGACGGCACCGCCGGCTGGGGCTACGACGGCGTGCTGTGGGGCGCGGTGCACGAACCCTACGGCGGGCCCGACGGGTTCAAGCGGTTCGTCGACGCCTGCCACGCGCGAGGTCTCGCCGTGCTGCTGGACGTGGTCTACAACCACCTCGGGCCGTCTGGCGCCTACCTGGACCGGTTCGGGCCGTACTTCGCGGGCAGCAACGACTGGGGGCCCGGCCTCAACCTCGACGGCGAGGGCGCCGACGAGGTGCGCCGGTACGTGGTCGACAACGCGCTGGGCTGGCTGCGCGACTTCCACGTCGACGGGCTGCGGCTGGACGCCGTGCACGCGCTCGTGGACCGCAGCGCGGTGCACCTGCTCGAACAGCTGGCCGTCGAGGTGGACGCGCTGTCGGCGGGCCTGGCCAGGCCGCTGACCCTGATCGCCGAGTCCGACCTCAACGACGCCCGCCTGGTCACCGCGCGCGAGGCCGGCGGGTACGGGCTGCACGCCCAGTGGGCCGACGACCTGCACCACGCGCTGCACGTGGCGCTCAGCGGCGAGACCGCGGGCTACTACCCCGACTTCGAGGGGCAGCTGGCCCGGACGCTGCGCGGGACGTTCCTGCACGCGGGCACGTGGTCCTCGTTCCGGGGCCGCCGGCACGGCCGCCCGGTCGACCCCAGGCTGCCCGGCTACCGGTTCCTGGCCTACCTCCAGAACCACGACCAGGTCGGCAACCGGGCCACCGGCGACCGGCTGTCGGCGACGGTGCCGTGGCAGCGGCTCGCGGTGGGCGCGGCGATCGTGCTGTGCTCGCCGTACACGCCGATGATCTTCATGGGCGAGGAGTGGGCGGCGAGCACGCCGTGGCAGTTCTTCGCCTCGTTCCCCGACCCGGAGCTGGCCGAGGCCGTGCGCACCGGGCGGCGGCGCGAGTTCGGCCGGCACGGGTGGGGCGAGTCCGAGGTGCCCGACCCGATGGACCCGGAGACCGTGCGCCGGTCCACGCTGGAGTGGGACGAGCTGGCCGAGACCGGCCACCGGGAGCTGCACCGCGTGTACCGGGAGCTGATCCGCCTGCGGCGGTCGCGGCCCGAGCTGGCCGACCCGGGACTCGACCGGTTCGAGGTGCGCGAGGAGGGCTCGGCGCTGGTCCTGCACCGGGGCGACCTGCGGGTCGTGGCCAACCCGGGGCAGGAGGCCGTGGTCGACCTCGACGTCGAACCGGGGGAGCTGCTGCTCGCATCCGACGGGGTGGAGGTGGTCGGGCGGGCCGTGCGCCTGCCCGCCGACTCCTTCGCCGTCGTCACGCCTCGGGCAGCCAACCGACCTCGGTGAGCTTCTCCGCGAGCAGCCGGCCGGCCAGCGTGACCTGGTCGGCCAGCTGTCTTCGCACCTCGGGCCGTTCGTCGTCGGACTGCCGGGCGGCGTCGTACGCGGCGACGAGCTGCCGCGCCGCGTGCACCACGTCCACGCCCGGCCACTCGGACGCGGCGACCAGGCCGTTGGACTCGCCCGGGTGGTGCACCGCGCGCACGGCCTGGCGCGGTCCGAGCTCGACGGACAGGTCGAGCAGCTTCAGGGCGATCGTGTGCAGTTTCACGTTGTGGTGCTGCGACATGCGCACGAGCAGCTGGAAGCCCTCCTGGGGCGTGCACCCCTGGACGGCGGAGATCAGGCCGGTGGCCTGACCGATGACCGTGCGCGTCTGCACGGCCTTGCGCAGCCCCACCACCTCGGCCTCGAGGCTGGCGATCCGCGCGGTCAGCGAATCGTCTCGGCCGTTGTCCCCGACCACGGTCGGGCTCCTCTCTCGCACGTCGGCAAACCGGTAGCCAGGCCAGCGGTGCGAGAACTGCGGACACGCGGGTGCCAGCACCGGCAAGCCCACAGCTCTCGCTGACCCTCGTGCCCTCGCGGGCCCCCGGGGGTGGCTTGCGGCTGGCTTTTCAACCGCGTAGACGATCACCGTAGTAGAGGGGGGCCGGCCGGGTGCAACTGGACTGCCCCCTCCGTGGCGGTCGAACCCCCGCGCGCGTCGTGCGGTAAGACCCTGACCTGTGGTTATGGCCCGGCTCCAGGAGGGCGACCTCCGCGCTCGGGGTTTCCCGCCAGGGGTGGCGGGTATCCCCGGAGGAGTACGGGAGTCGAGCGAAGGGATGCGGCATGGGCGCCGACGAGAAGTTCGACAACAAGGCCGAAGAGCTCAAGGGCAAGGCCAAGGCGGCGGTCGGTGACGCCACCGACAACGAGCAGTGGCAGGCCGAGGGCCGCGCCGAGCAGGCCAAGGGCTCCCTCAAGCAGGCGGCCGAGAAGGTTAAGGACGCCTTCCGCGCCGGTGACAAGTAGGTCATGACGGGCAAGCGGGCCGACAGCGCCGCCTCGTTCGTGCCGGAGGGCGCGGACCTGGCGGCGCTGCGCCGCGCGGCCGCGTCCTGCGAGGGCTGTCGGCTCCACGTCCCCGCGACGCGGACGGTGTTCGGCGCCGGACCGCCCGACGCGCGGCTGGTGCTGGTGGGCGAGCAGCCCGGCGACGTCGAGGACCGCGAGGGCGAGCCGTTCGTCGGCCCGGCGGGCCGCCTGCTCGACAAGGCACTGGCGGAGACCGGCCTGGACCGCGCGGGCGTGTACCTGACCAACGCGGTCAAGCACTTCAAGTTCGAGGAGCGCGGCAAGCGCCGCATCCACAAGTCACCCACGAGGGGCGAGGTCGTCGCCTGCCTGCCGTGGCTGGAGGCCGAACTGGCGCAGGTGGAGCCGGACCTGGTCGTCTGCCTGGGCGCGACGGCCGCGAAGGCGGTCCTGGGGACGTCGTTCAAGGTCACCGAGCAGCGCGGGCTGCTCCAGCACGTCGGCGAGCAGGCGGTCATCGCGACCGTCCACCCGTCCGCGATCCTGCGGGCACCCGACCGCGATGAGGCGTACCGGGGTTTCGTGGCCGACCTCCGCGTCGTGCACGATCACCTGTACGCGTCTTCGTGACGCCCGTTCGTGTGGTCTGCTCGTGCGTTCCGCGTTCCGTGACGACCCCGGAACGTGAAACGGCCCCCTGACCACTTCCCGCACCGGGGTGCGGGCCGAGCTGGACTGGGCTCGGGGTCACGGGGGCCGGGTGGCTGCCTGGGATTCGCCCAGACCACCTTGGGAAAGGCCGGTCCTAGCGGACAGCCACCTCACGTCGAGTCCTGCAGCTATACAACTTCGGACCACCTCCTTCCTCGTGTACCACGAACCTATGCGAGGTCCGCGGGACCGTGCAACGTGATTTGCGCTCCGATCGGGAACGGGGTGCCGGTGCCCGCGCCCCGGGTACCGGGGCCCTCTCCTGCGGGGGTCCGTTCGACCGCACCGCCCCCTCCCCGGTGGACTCGGGTCGCCCGCTCCTGCCCGGCTCGACCGACGGGTCGTGGGGCGCGAACCGGGTTCGGCGGAGTCGAAGACCTGTTCCGGTCGTTCATCGTGAGGGGATTCGTCGGCGCGACACGGGAGCGTGGTCCGGACGGCCGGAATCCCGTTGCGCGCGGGAGCCGGGGCGTGCCGCCGAAACGGGCACGCCCCGATCCCGGATCAGCCCGCGTTCACGTCGACGCAGGAGTAGAACGCGTTCGCGGTGTCGCTGATGTTCCAGATGGCGAGCACCGTCTGGCGACCGGAGGAGGGCAGGGTCACCGTGTGCGACACGGTGGCCGGCGGCTGCTGGTTGTTGCCGCTGAAGTTGCCCACCCGCTGGCCGTTCACGTAGTACTCGTAGTTGGCCGTGGCGTGCCGGGCGGTGAAGGTCCAGTTGAACGTGACCGTCCGTCCGGTCGAGGCGACCCGCCAGCCCTTGTTGTTGTCGTTCAACTCGGCGAACCGGGCGACGCCGCCGTTGCAGCTGCGCAGGCCCTTCGGGCCCTCCACGCTCTGCGGCTCCCACTTGATGTCGCCGCAGGGGACGAGGTTGCGGGCGCACTGGGCCTGGCGGCTGGCCGGGGACGAGATGTAGCCGTGCGCGAACGCGGGCGCGCTCGGCAGCACGACGGTCACGAGCGGTGCGGCCAGCACGCCCGCCGCCACGGCGGCGATCCTTCGACGGAGTGACATGTGCGGAACTCCTCTTGTCGGATGGGCGAAGACGCTTGGGCGAACGCCAACCCGAGGTGCGCTGGGTGGCTGGAGACGACGTTCACCCAAACGCGGCGGCAGGTCTAGACCATACTCTGTGTGACTGAGTCGTGACAACAGCTTGAAGGGTCCAGACCAGTTATCGCTGTCCTGTCCGGGGCTGCTCGGCGGTGTTCGGGGGTTGGTCGGCGGAGGTTCGGCAACGCTGAACGGGGCCGGCCCAGCCCGTCGAATCCGGCAACCAGGCCCGGGCACCGCGATCCGCCGCCGTCCGGCCCCGGTTGGCGGACCGCAGGTCGGCAGCCTGGTTCTCCGCCGACTCCAGCCGGACGGGACAACGGCGCCTTGAGTTCAGCCGCCCTGACCTGCTGTCCGATCCCCGCCGACCATCCCCTCGCCGGACGAGTCGGACGAGTCGGACGAGGGCGTGGTGCCATCGCGCATGCTCACGGGCAGTCGGGGAAACGGTCCGCGCCGGATGTAACGCCAGTGCGAGACGAACACGACGGTGGTCAGCACGAGGCTCGTCGTGCCCGAGAACAGGAACGCTGTCCAGTCGTCGCGCAGGAACATTCCTGCGGCGATCGAGAAGACCAGGAACGCGCCACCGGTCAGCACTCCCTGCCGGGTCGACCACTTGAGGTCGTGCATCCGCTCGCGCTGTTCGTCGTCCATCCCGCGCTTCCCCACGCAGCGACTTTTCCACATCGAGCGGGGCGCAGGACGATTCTCGGAGGTGTGCGTCCGGGATGGCGGTCACCGCCGCGCGGACGGCGCGTCCTGGATTCCGCCGACCGGGTCCGAGCACGCGCACGCCGAACTGCCCGGACCCGGTCGGCGAACCGCGGGTCACCCGCATCGTCCTCCGACAAGGTCGACCGGACGGGACGACGACTGCCCTGTCCGGCGGAAGGTGTCGGTGTCCGGGCTTGGTCGTCAGAGAGTGTCGGCGTCCGGAGGTAGTGGTCGGAGGCGGTGGGTCGCCTCAGCGCGCCGCTGCCCCCGCGAGCGGCTCACCCCGACCCTCCCGGTCGACCCGAGAACACGCCTTCGACGTGCGCGCGCAACTCCTCCGCGTCCAGCACCGCGGTCAGCGGCGACCCGGCGAGGGTGGCCGAGCGCTCGTCCGCGCCGCCCGCGATGGCGTCCGCCGTGCGCCCGGTGCCGCGCAGCACCACCAGCGGCCGGTCCAGCCGCAGGCTCTGCTCGGCGTCGTCGAACGCGACGGCCCCGCCGTTGGCGAGCACCGTCAACGACGGCCGCGGCCCCGCCACCACCGCGGCCACCTCCGCCAGCCACGCCACCTCGTCGCCCCAGGCGGAACCGGGCACGAGCACCAGGTGCGTGTGGTTCGGCTCGGCCTCGGCCTGACCGGCCAGCGCCTCCACGATCACCCCGACCAGCGGGAACACGCCCCCCGCCGTCGCCCGCGCCCGACCGACGGCCCGCATCACGCCCACGTCCGTGCCACCGTCGACCACCACCGCGCGGTGCCGCTCCAGCAGCGGGACCAGGTCGCGCAGCACCCGCTCCAGCCGGTCCACGTCGTCGGCCGGCATGCCGTCGGCGCCACCGACCAGCACCAGCACCGGACGTCCGGACGGCAGCCCCGCACCGCCCAGTTCCGCCCCCGACCCGACCCGCACCGTCTCCATGATCGGCGACCGTACCCGCGCGCGGCGGTCGCGAACGGCCTCGGGGCGGGTTCGCCGCCGTCCGCGTGGACCGGCACCGGATTGCCGAGTTCGTCAGGCGGGTGGCGGTCTCGCGCACGGAATTCGCCTGTCGGCCTCGGTGGAATATCCGGCTGGACGCTGCCGCGCGCGTGCGCGGTCGTGCATGATGGAATCGGGCGGGCATCGGGGAGGTGGTCGACGTGACGGTGGAAACACCGGAACTGTCCTCGGAGTTGTTGGACCTGACTTCGACGTCGTTGTCCGAGATGAGATCCCTGCGCCACCCCGCGCTGGACCGGGCCGTTCGCCGCACGCTGGACCGGTTCCGGTCCGGTGACTTCGGCGATTCGGTCCAGGAGCAGTCGGGGACCAGCGGGTAGCGCGTGGACTTCCGGGAACTCGGCACCCACCGCTTACCGCGGTTCGTGTTCGACGAGATCTGCTCGGGAGCCGTGTCGGCCGGTGGAATGGCAATTTTGCGGAGAACGCAGCACAGCGTTCGCCGGCTCCGCTTGCGCGCATTCCTGGAAGCCGCGCACCCGGTCCGCGAGAGGCTGGGCCCGTTCGCCGACCTCGACGGGGCCTGGGCATTGTTGGCGTCCGCCGAACGGTCCGCGCCGGAGGTCGTGGAGAGCGTGCTGATGCACCACTCCGTCGGCGTGTGGCTGAGCCGCGCGCTGCGGCAGGTGCTCGGCACGGCGGCGGACGCGACGCCGCTGTGGTCGGAGGTCGGCTGGTTCCACGCCGTCGCCGCCGCCGCCGCGGTGCGGGCCGACCTGCCGTGCGACGTGACCGTGCCCGTGGTGCACGGCACCGTGACGATCCCCTCGGTGGGCGCCTTCCGGCTCTCCCGGCGCTTCCCGGTGGGACAGGCCAGGGTGGTCAACTCCGCCGCCGGCCTGTCGGTCGAGGCGCCGGGCGTCGACACGTCCGCCGGGTGGGAGCAGGCCAAGAGGCTGCGCGGCTCCGCTCGCGGGTACGGCTTCGACGTGCTGGTCGACGACCTGGAGCCCTACCGCGAGTTCACCGGACCGGTGCCGCCCGGCCCGCTCGACGACGCGGTGTGGGACGAGTGGCGCAAGCTGCTGGGCGAGACCTGGGAACTGCTCGCCGAGCACCACCGGCCGCAGGCCGAGGAACTCGCGGCGGGACTGGCGGCGATCGTGCCGCTCGACACCCGGCGCGACGTGTTCGCCGCGTCCTCGTCGGCCGCGTTCGGGGCCATCGGCCTGTCGCCCAAGCGCTCCGCGGTCGAGTTCGGCGAAGCCCTCGTGCACGAGATCCAGCACTCCAAGGTCAACGCCCTGCTCGACCTGGTCGACCTGCACACCGGCGACGACGAGCCCGTGCACTACGCGCCGTGGCGCGACGACCCCCGGTCGCTCGGAGGGCTGCTGCACGGCGTCTACGCCTTCGTCAGCGTGGCGGAGTACTGGCACGCGCAGCGCGGGCACGTGCCCGCGTCCCTGGCCCGCCGCGCGCAGTTCAACCTGGGGCACCGCGCCCGCCAGGTGGGTGTGGCGGTCGACGGCATGCGCGGTCTGGTGGAGCTCACCGACCTCGGCCGCCGGTTCGTGGCGGGGGTGGCGGTGCGCCTCGCCGCGTGCGCACCCGACGACCTGTGGCCGGACGTCGCGACCGCCGTGGACGAGATCACGGCGCTGCACGCGACGACCTGGCGACTGCGGCACGTCCGACCGGACCCCGGTGCGGTCGACGCGGCGGTCACCGCGTGGCTCGACCGGCGCCCCGCCCCGGTCGTCGACCCGCGCGGTGGTCGTGTCGTCCCATCCGCCGCGGCAGGGGACTCCGCGCTCACCGCGCTGCTCAGGCTGCGCGCCCTCGACCCCGACGAGTTCGCCCGGCTGTCGTACCGCCGCACCCCCGAGCACGACTACCTCCGGGACGACCGGGGCGGGGCCGTGCGGGGCTTCGCCGCGCGGGTGCTCGGCGCGCCGCACGACGTCGCCTCCTGGGCCGGGCTGGGCTTGGCGCTCCGTTCGCCGACCGCGCGCGTGGCGCCCGAGGTCGTGCGCGCCGTGCACCGGGGGGTCGCCGCGCGCGCCGCGTCCGCACCCGACCCGATGGCCCTGGTGGCCTGGTTCGACCGGGCCACCAGGTGACCGGTGGTCAGAACTGCATCGTGTCCGTGTCGCAGTTCGCCCGCGCGGACTGGGTGGCCGCGATCGTCGCCGGGTGCTCGTCGCCGAGCACCTTGCGGAACGACGCGACCGTGCGGGCGTGCAGCACCGCCGACTCGTTCTCCTCGCCGAGCGCGTCGAGGTCGATCGCGAGGTTCAGCGCCACCGCGAGGGTCGACGGGTGCTCGGCGCCCAGCACGCGGGTCGACCGCTCCAGCGTGTCCTCGTCCATCTTCCTGGCGGCGGCGTGGTCACCGGTCGCGGCCAGGTCGCTCGCCAGGTTGGTGGCGGCCACGAGGGCGAACGGGTGGTCGGCGTCGAACACCCCGGTCAGCTTGGTGTGCATCTCCCGGTCGACGTCCAGCGCCTCGGCGACCTCGCCGCGCAGGCGCAGCGTCACCGCCAGGTTCAACCCGGCGATCAGCGTGTAGGGGTGGGAGTCCCCCTGGAAGCGCTGGAACGCCTCGTAGCTGCGCCGTGCCTCGACGAGCGAGCCGTCGAGGTCGCCCAGGTGCCGCAGGTCCGTGGCCAGGTTCATCCGCGCCGTGATCGTGTCGGTGTGCTGCTCGCCGTGCCGGCGCCGGTACCGGACCAGGCAGTCCTCGGACAGCGCCTTCGCCCGCTCGTGCTCACCGGCCTTCCGCAGGGCCACCGACAGGCTGCGGGTCGCGCCGATGATCCTCGGGTGGTCGTCCCCGAACAGCTCGCGCTGAACCACCAGCGCCTCGTCCTGGAGCCTCGCCGCGTCCACGTACTCGCCGAGTTCGCGCATGTCCATGTAGACGCTGTTGCTGCTGGCCAGGGTGGAGTAGTGGGTCGGCCCCAGGGCGGCGGTCCGGCGGAGCAGGTTCAGCTCGTCGATCTTCAACGCCTGCCGGTAGTCGCCCATGAGGCGGAACGAGCTGGCCAGGTTGTTGGCGTAGGTCAACGTCATGGGGTCGTCGATGCCGAGGATCTGCACGGCGCGGTCGTAGACCTGTTGGCGCATGTCCAGTTCCTCGGCGAACTGGCCCTGCGCCCGCCGGTCGAGGGCGATGGTGTCGAGCATGAGCAGCATGCCCTCGTGGTTGTCGCCGACGACCTCGCGGAACAGCTGGTGCGTGCGCTCGTTGAGCTGCGCGGCCTCCGCGAGGCGACCCAGCCGGCGCAGCGAGATGCCGTAGCGGCGGGTGATCTCCAGCGTGTCGAACTCGCGCTCCCCCAACGAGGTGCGCCAGGACTCCATGGCCTGGGCGGACAGCTCCCGGGCCCCGTCGAAGTCGCCCGCGCTGAGCAGGTAGCGCACGAGGTTGATGACGAGTCCGCGCACCCAGCGGTCCGGGCAGTCGACCGCGCGCGACACCAGCGCGTGCGGCAGGAGTTCGGCGTAGCGGGGCCAGTTGTCGGCCGACTCCGGGTCCAGCGGGTCGCCGTTGACCAGCAGCACGTGCACGGCGTGCCGCATCGCGTTCTGCTCGCTCTCGCCGAGCTGGTTCTTGAGGACCGTCTGCACCAAGCGGTGCAGCTGCAGGGCATTGGCGCGGTGGTCGATCTTGGCGAGGCTGTAGCGGCTGATCTCGCGCACGGCGCGGCTGAGCTTGATGGGGTCGCGCAGCGCGTCGCCCAGCGAGTCGGGCACGGGTGCGTCGCGCACGCCGCGGAACAGCTGTTGGGAGATGGGTTCCGGGCCGAAGAAGGCGCACACCTGGAGCAGTTCCAGGGCGGCGCGGTGGTCGTGCTTGAGGCGGTTGAGCGGGACGTTCCACGCCGCCGCGACCGGGAGCTGGTCCTCGCTGGAGGTGCCCGCCTCCAGCAGTTCCGTGCGGTTCTGGGCCAGCAGCTCCAGGTATTCGGACACCTGCATGCCGGTTTGGGCCCGCCACGCGGCGGCCTGCTCCACGGCCAGCGGGAGGTCGCCCAGGGCGTCGGCCAGGGCGTCGGCCTCGGCGTCGTCCAGGTCGCCGCCGCGGCGGTGCAGGAGTTCGACGCTCTCCTCGCGGGTGAACAGGTCGACCTCGACCGCGCGCGCGAAACCGCCCCACTCGCTGTTGCGCGAGGTGACGACGATGTGGCCGCTGCCGGCGGGGAAGTAGCGCCGGACGTCCTGCGGGCGGTCGGCGTTGTCGAAGACGAGCATCCACTTGCCGAACGGCGTGCCGAGGCGCAGCGCCTCCAGCACGGCCGGGACCGCGGTGTCGGCGGCGCTCGCGGCCGCCACGCCCAGTTTGTTGGCCAGTTCCACGAAGCTGGCCTTGATCTGCGCGTCCCGTTCCGCGGAGATCCACCACACGACCTCGTACTCGCTCGCGTGCCGGTGGATGTACTCCACCACGGTCTGGGACTTGCCGACGCCGCCCATGCCGTGCAGCGCCTCCGGCAGCACCGCGGTGGGGCCCGCCTCGCTCAGCCGCAACCGCAGTTGTTCGAGCAGTTCGCCGCGCCCGACGAAGTCGGGGTTGCGCAGCGGGACGTGACCCCACACCTGCGGTTGTGTGGCGCCGGGCAGCCGTTCGCCGGTGAACAGTGGCGTTCCGGGAGAGGTCATGTCTTCTCCTTCGGACGGCTGGGGACCGGCCGTGCGCGCGATCGGCTGGACATCCGTACTCGTCAAGTGGTGCTCCGGACTGGTTGAACTGTTCTCCCCGTCCGGGCCGCCGGCCGCCGGCCGGCGGCCCGGAGGGCGGATCGAGGCACCGATGCGCTGGGACCTCCGCGCGTACGGTCCGGACAGCGCCCTGAAGACCGCTTCCTGGACCTTGAGGTAGGGGAGGTTCTCCGCCGAGGGTGCGAGGGCCTCGGTCTGGTCGGGGTCGTCGAGCGCCAGGCGGTAGTTGCGCAGCGCCTCGTTGCCGGCGCCGGCGTACTGGTCGAGCACGCGGGCGACGCGGGCGGTGTCGGAGCGGCGCGAGGTGGCGAGGAGTTCCTCGCGCACCCCGGTGTTGAAGTCGTAGGCGACGGCGTCGGTGTCGCCGTCGGTGCCGGGCAGCCGCGTCATGAGGCCGCCGAGCATCACCTCGGCCAACGCGGACAGGTCGGAGCCGGGCAGCAGGACGCGCTGGACCAGGCCCATGAGCTGGGGGCTGAGCGGGGTGGCGGCGAGCAGACCGGCCAGGTGGAAGCCGTCCACGGAGGCGTAGGTGCGGAAGCGCAGCACGCTCTCGGCGGCGGACAGCGGCTCCTCGGCCGGGGGCACGGGCGCGGGTTCGGTCCGGGGGACGACGAGGGCCGCGGTGGTCTCGACCCACTCCGTGCCGGAGGTGAGGAGCCTGGCCCACTGGGTCATCCACTCGGCGGACAGGCCCAGGACCGGCACGGGGGTGGCCGGGGTGTCCGCGCCCGCGACGCGCAGCCGGTGGTTGGGCACGCCGGGGGCGGGCGCGGAGAGCCTCATGCGCCGGGTCGGCAGGCCGCCCCAGGACCACAGCCGTTGCGCGAGGGTCTGCACCACGGCCACCGGGACGTGGCGACCCCAGTGGTGCAGGACGTGGCCGACCGCGCCGCTGTGCCAGGCGCGGCCGATGGTGTCGGTCAGCACGAGCACGATGCGGTTCCCCGCGGGGTCGACGAGGTGCCGCCAGTGGTGCGTGGCGCCGCCCTCGGAACGCAGGGCGACCTGCTCGGGGTCGGAGCCGGTGGAGTCGAGTTCATAGGTGCGCACGTCGCGGAACGCGCCCTGGCGTTCGAGCAGGACGCGGAACTCGCGCACGGTCTGCCGCCAGATCTCGGCGGCCACCGTGGTGTCCACGACCAGTGCGACCTCGAAGCGCCGCCACGGCGCGTCGCGCCACTCGGGCAGCCAGAGGCGGTCCCGGACGGCGCGTACGGCGGTGGCCTCCTCGTCGAGCACCTGCACGCGGGACGAGAGGTGGCGGCGCCCCAGGGGGCGCAGGGCACGGCTGATCCGGCGGCGCTCCGGGAGCGCGGGCACGGTCGGCCACGCCGAGACGGCGCTGACCGCGCCGTTGAGGGTGATCACCGGGTCGGCGCGGGCCATCGTGGTGGGCGTGGGCGTCCAGCGCTGCAGACCGGTGCGGTCGGGGTCCGGCTCGGGCGCGGCACCGGCCGGTTCGCTGGTGAGCGGTTCGTCCGGCGGTCCGTCGGCCGGTTCGGGGGGTTCGGGCGGTGCCGGGTCCTCGGCGGGTCGTTCGCGGGGCGCGGCGGTCGGTCGCCCCGCCGCGGCCGGCGGCCGCGGCGGGGCCGGGGTGGTGCGGACGAGCCACAACGAGTCGCGGACCTCGCGCAGGGTGAGGTCGGCGGTGCGCAGCTTCTCGACGCGGCTGTCGGCGGTGTCGAGGTGCTGGAGCAGCACCTCGCGGACCGGTGGCTCGTCGTGCGGTCCGCTCATCCGGCCTCCGCGGACAGCGGGTGCCAGATCGCCTTGAGCAGGTCGGTCCAGTCCTCGTCCTGCTGGTAGGCGCCCGAGGTCGCGAGGTGCACGGCGTTGAGCAGCTGGTCGGCGGAGACGGTGCCGACGTCCTCGCGGTGGTGCAGGAAGTCGCCGATCAGGCGGCCGAGGTCCACGCCGTGGGCGTCGCCGAAGTGCACGGCGACCATCTGGCCGAGTTGCTCGCGGCCGGGCTGCTCGACGTGCAACCTGAGGCAGCGGCGGAGGAAGGCGGGCGGGAACTCGCGCTCGCCGTTGCTCGTGATGATCACGATCGGGAACTCGCGGCAGCGCACCAGGCCGTGCTGCACCGTCGCGGTGTGGCCCCGGTCGGCGGTGAGCACGTCGACCTCGGCGCGGTGCTTGGCGTGGCGGACGAGTTCCGGGATCTCGTACTCGCCCTCCTCGAAGACGTTGAGGAGGTCGTTGGGCAGGTCGATGTCGCCCTTGTCGAGTTCGTCGATCAGCAGCACGCGCGGCAGGTCGTGGGGGAGCAGGGCGGTGCCCAGCGGCCCGAGGTGGATGTAGTCGCCGATGCCCGAGTCGGGGTCCCCCGCGCCGACGGCCTGCACGCGCCCGATGGCGTCGTAGAGGTACAGCCCCTCCTTGAGGGTGGTCTTGCTGGTCACCGGCCAGCGCAGCACCGGGCCCAGGCCCAGCTCCCGGGCGACCAGGTAGGCCAGGGACGACTTGCCGGTGCCCGGTGCGCCGGTCACGAGCAGGGGCCTGCGCAGGCGGATGGCGGCGTTGACCATCGCGACCTCGTCGGGCTGCGGGGTGCGGGGGACGCTGCGCACGGCGCCGACGCGGCGGTCGCCCTCGCCGCCGTCGTCGGTGGGCCGCGAGGTGGTGCCGGTGCCCGTGAACGTGCGCCACGGCGGGGGCGGGGGCAGGTCCGTGATCGAGGTCCGCGCGACCCCGCCCGTGCCCTGGTAGACGAGTCCGTCGTTCATCCCGCAACCCCCTCCGGGGGCCCCGGTTGACTGGGCACGACGAGCCGGGTGGGGTCGTCGTAGAGGACCGTCAGCGCCTGGCCGACGTGGCGCCGCGCGGGGCCTTCCGCGAACGCCGTGGTCCGGGCCAACCGGACCCGTTCGAGCAGGTGGTGCTCGTCCTGGTCGTGGAGCAGCGACTCGACCAACCCGGTGAAGTCGGCCGAGCCGCAGTCGTCGCGGTGCCACAGGATCAGCGGCACCCCCGCCTTCACCCCGACGGCGACCTCGTCCCGCCCGGTCGCCCCCCGCCGCGGTGGTTCCGACAGCACCAGCGACACCAGACCGCGCTCCCGGTTGAACCTCGACTGCAACTCCCGCAGGCCGTCCGGGGTGCACGACAGCCCGCGGCACGTCGCCCCGGACGCCAGGCTTCCGGACCGGGTCAGCTGGCGGGCCAGCTCGTCCCACCGCTGCCGCCACTCGCGGTGGTACCGCCTCGTCGTCATCCGCTCCAGGCTCCGCACCACCACCGGGTAGCGGCACCCCATCGGCTGGGCCAGGAACGGGTCGTTCTCCCACGGCCACTGGTCCACGTCGAGGTTGAGGTTCTCGTAGTCCAGCACGAACTCGATCCGGATGTCCGGGCTGTACTGCGCCCAGTCGTCCTCGACCTTCTCGACCAGTGCCGCCACCGCGCGCTTGACCGCCTCCAGCGGCCCGACGACGTCCTCGCCGTGCAGCGGGGACCACGCGCGCTGGTCGCCGCCGAGCTGCCGCCAGTGGGACACCCGGTAGTGGTCGCCGGTCGGGCCCTCGCGGCTGATCCGCACCACCAGGTACGCGGGTGCGCCGACCGGCGGGGTGAGCGGTTCGGCGGTGTCCGGGCGCAGCCCATCGCGGATCAGCAGCAGCTCGTCGAGCAGGTTCATGGCGCGTGCCCGCGCCTCGTTCCAGCGGTGCAGCTCGATCGCGAGTTCGGTCCGCACCTTCGCCGCGATGTGCTCCACGAACACCAGCGGCCTCGGTATTCCATCCGGCCTGGCATTCAATGTTTCCAGAACCCGGAAGACCTCGTAATAGGTCGTCGGTCCGAACAGGCCGGGCGCGGTGGGGCCGGCGACGGCGCGGTAGATGTCGGCTATGTCGGGCACCACGACACCGGCCAGCAGTGTGAACAGCCGTGCCCGTTCGGTCGTCGGGAACAAGTCCAAGGGGGTGAGTTCGGCGACCAGGTGGCGCAATTCCACCATCGCGTGCGAGTCGGACTCGAACTTGGCCACGACCCGCACGAGCGCGGCGAGCCGTTCGGGGCTCTGCTGGCACACCTCGGCCAGGCTGAACAGGTGCCCCGTGGCCGTCGGGTGTTCCTCCACCAACAACGTTTCCCGCAATTCTGCGGACATCATGCGGATGATCAGGTTGCGACCGGCGCGGTCGGCCAGGGTGGGCACGCGGCTCAACGCGTCGACCAGGGGGATGAGCAGGCCCCGGCCGCCGTTGTCGTCCGCGTGGACCATGGAAGGTCCCCCGGTCGAGCGTTCCGTGCGCAGGTCGGCCTCCTGTCCGGGTGGTCGGTGCTCGCGCTCTCCTTGTTACGGTTCGCGGCTTACTTCGTGCTGTCGTGCTTCCAGCGTAGGAGTGGCCGAGTGCGACTTCGACATGGATCCCCGTGTCCTGTGGACGGGGAATAACGTAGTGGAGTGCGGGAACCGTCGGGTACCGGCACTACGGATTCCCGTTCGTGTCGCATCGACCGGATGATGGTGTCTCAGTGTCGCCCCGATGAGACCGCCATTCGACACGGATGGGTCAGACGGCGTCGGTGACGGCCTCGACCTCGCGACGTTCCGTCACGGGATTGCCGTGAGCGGAGCGATAATTGTAGTGATTCAAATCACAGTGCTGTGCTATGGGGCGGTGGCCCGCATTCCACCGGTCGAGTGAGCGCCTACAGCTCCAGGCCGGTGAGCACCAGGACCCGCTGCTCGGTCAGGTCGTCCATCGCCGCCCGCACGCCCTCGCGCCCGGTGCCCGACTCCTTCACCCCGCCGTACGGCATCTGGTCCGCCCGGAACGACGGGACGTCGCCCACGACCACCCCGCCGACCGCCAGGCGGGTCGAGGCGCGGAACGCCAGGCGGACGTCGTGGGTGAACACGCCCGCCTGGAGGCCGAAGCGGGAATCGTTCACCCGGTCGAACGCCTCGTCGACGTCGCGCACCCGCTCCAGCACGACCACCGGGCCGAAGACCTCCTCGTCCACCACCCGGCAGCCCCGGGGGACGTCGGCCAGCACGGTGGGCGCGTAGTAGGCCCCGGTGCGGGTGCCGCCGGTGAGGACGCGCGCGCCCGCCGCCACCGCCTCGGCCACCCAGGACTCGACCCGCGCGGCGGCGGCCTCGTCGATCAGCGGACCGACGTCGGTGGCCGGGTCGGTGGGCACGCCCGTGCCCAGTTCCCGCACGCGCGCCACCACGGCCCCCGCCAGCGCCTCGTGCACGTCGGCGTGGGCGTACACCCGCTGCACGGAGATGCACGACTGCCCGCCCTGGTACATGGCGAACGTGGCGATCCGCGACGCGGCGAAGTCGAGGTCCGCGGCGTCGGCCCAGTCCGGGCACACCACGGCCGCCGCGTTGCCGCCCAGCTCCAGCACGACGTGCTTGCGCGGCACGCGGTCCAGGATCGAGTAGCCGACCGGGCCCGATCCGGTGAACGACACCACCGGCAGGCGCGGGTCCTCGGTCAACCGGCCGGCGGCCTCGTTCGGCAGCGGCAGCACCGACCACGACCCGGCGGGCAGGTCGGTCTCCGCCAGCAGCGAGCCCAGCAGCAGGGCCACCAGCGGCGTGGTCGGAGCGGGCTTGACGACGATCGGCGCGCCGACCGCGAGCGCCGGGGCGACCTTGTGGGCCACCAGGTTCAGCGGGAAGTTGAACGGCGCGATGCCCAGCACCGGGCCGCGCGGCGCCCGCCGGACCAGCGCCAGCCTGCCGTTCGCCGCCGGGTCGGTGTCGAGGCGCTGGAGCTCGCCGGAGAACCGCCGCGCCTCCTCCGCCGCCCACCGGAACGTGGACACCGCCCGCGCCACCTCGACGCGCGACCACTTCACCGGCTTGCCGGACTCGGCGGTGATCAGCGACGCCACCTCGTCCGCCCGCTCCGCCAACCGCCGGGACACGTGGTCCAGCGCGGCGGCGCGCGCGTGCGCGGGGAGCGCGGCGAACCCGCCCGTCGCGGCGTGCGCGGCGGCGACCGCCCGCTCCACGTCCGCCGCCGTCGCGTTCGACGTGACGCCCGCGAGGGCCCCGTCGTGCGGCGTGCGGACCTCGACCCGGTCCTCGCCCGTCGAGGGGGAACCGGCCACCCAGTACGGCGTCGTCACGGCTGCATCGCTCCTTCGAGCACGTCGAGGCCCTCGGCCAGCACCTCGTCCGGGATGGTCAACGGGGGCAGCAGGCGCACCACGTTCCCGCGCGTGCCGCAGGTCAGCACGACGACGCCCGCCGCGTGGCAGCGCGCCGCGACCCGGGCGGCGGCCTCGGCGGAGGCCAGCTCCACCGCCAGCATCGCGCCCCGGCCGCGCGCCTCGACGACGCCCGGCAGGGCGCGCAGGCGGGGCAGCGCGGTCGCCTCGATCCGCCGGGCGGCGGCGTTCAGGTCCAGCTCGCGCATGGTGTCGATCGCGCCCAGGGCGGCGGCGCACGCGATCGGGTTGCCGCCGTAGGTGCCGCCGAGCCCGCCGGCGTGCACCGCGTCCAGCACCTCGGCGCGGCCGGTCACGGCGGCCAGCGGCAGGCCGCCCGCGATGCCCTTCGCCGTGGCCACCAGGTCCGGCACCACGCCCTCGTGGTCGCACGCGAACCACGACCCGGTGCGGCAGAACCCGGTCTGCACCTCGTCGGCGACCAGCAGCGCGCCGTGCTCGTGGCACCACGCGGCCAGCTCGCCCAGGAACCCCGGCGCGGGCACCACGAACCCGCCCTCGCCCTGGATCGGCTCGACCACCACGCACGCCACCTCGTCGGGCCGCTCCACCGCCGCCACCGCCCGGCGCGCGGCCTCCGGGCCCGGCAGGCCGTCGTGCAACGGGTAGGAGCCGGGCACCCGCCGCACACCCGGCGCGAACGGCCCGAACCCGTGCTTGTAGGGCATCTCCTTGGCGGTCAGCGCCATCGTGAGGTTCGTGCGGCCGTGATAGGCGTGGTCGAACACCACCACACCCGGCCGCCCGGTCGCGTGCCGGGCGACCTTCACCGCGTTCTCCACGGCCTCCGCGCCCGAGTTGAGCAGCACGGACCGCTTCTCGTGCGCGCCCGGCGTCAACTCCGCCAGCCGCTCGCACACCTCCACGTACCCCTCGTACGGGGTGACCGTGAAGCAGGTGTGGGTGAACCGGTCCACCTGCTCGTGCACGGCCGCCGCGACGCGCGGGGCGGGGTTGCCGACCCCGGTCACCGCGATGCCGGACGCCAGGTCGATCAGCCGGTTGCCGTCCACGTCGACCAGCAGCCCCGGCTCGGCGTGGTCGACGAACACCGGCAGCGCCGAGCCCACGGCCGCCGCCACGGCGCCCTTGCGGCGCTCGCCCAGTTCGCGGGAGCGGGGGCCGGGGATCCCGGTGCGCAGTCGTGCCACGCCACCAGCATCGTCCCGCCGGGACCGCCTGGCCACTGGCCACCCGGGACAGCGGGGTGTACACAGTGGCGATGCCGTTGACGGTGGGCGCGCTGGCCCGCGAGGTCGGGTTGACCGTGCTGGTGGACGCGGGGCTGGACCGCGAGGTCACCTGGGTGCACAGCACCGAGCTGGCCGACCCGGCGCCGTTCCTGGAGGGCGGCGAACTGCTGCTCACCACGGGTCTCGCGGCCGGACCGCACGACGAGTACGTGCGCCGGCTCGTCGCGGCGGGGGTGTCGGGCCTGGGCTTCGGCACCGGGCTGAGCCACGAGGAGGTGCCCGCAGGCCTGGTGCGCGCCGCGGCCGGGGCCGGGTTGGCGCTGCTGGAGGTGCCGCGCGCCACGCCGTTCATCGCGATCGGCAAGGCCGTGGCGAGGTCGGCGTACGCGGCGGTCGCCCGGGTCGACCGGGCGCAGCGGGTGCTGACCAGGGCTGCCGTCGAGACGGGGGCCGCTGGCGTGGTCGAGGCGCTGGCCCGGCTCGTCGGCGGCTCGGTCGTGCTGCTCGACGCGGCCGGCGAGCCCCTGCACGTGGTGGGCGACCCGCCGGACCTCGACGGGGCGGTGCGCGGGGCGGGCGGTCCGGCGAGCGCGACCTGGTGGGAGGGGGAGCGGCAGGTCGGCGTGCAGGCGCTGGCCGGGCGCGGGCACCTGGCGGTGGCGGCCCCGGCCCTGGACGCGGGCGTGGTCAACGTCGCCGCGTCGCTGCTCGCGCCGGCGCTCGCGCGGGCGGCCGAGGTCGAGGCGGTGCGCCGGGAGCTGGGGTTCCGGCTGCTGCTGGCCGGTGTCGTGGTGGACGGGCTGCCCGAACCGCCGTTCCGCGTGTTCGTGCTGCGCGGCGCGCCCGCCGAGCCGCCGGGGTTCCGGGTCGAGGTGGACGGGCGCACGGTCGTGCTGGCGCACGAGGTGGACGTGCCCGCCGCCGCGTCCCGCCCGATCGGGCCCACCGAGGTGGCCCGCGGCTACCGGGAGGCGCTGCGCGCGCTGGAGGAGGGCGTGGACCGGTTCGAGGACGTGGCCGGGGCCGGTCTGCTGGGGCCCGGCGCGGCGGCCCACGCGGAGGCGCTGCTCGCGCCGCTGGACGACGTGCTGCGCGAGACGCTGCGGGTGTGGCTGTCCTGCCACGGTCAGGCCGACCCCGCCGCCGCCCGGCTGGGCGTGCACCGGCACACCGTGCGCAACCGCGTGCGCCGCGCGGGGGAGCTGCTCGGGCGCCCGCTGGACGCGGCCGGGGCCCGGGCCGAGCTCTGGTTGGCCCTGCACGCCGCGCAGTAGGTCCGGAGGAGCCGCCGGGACCGTCCCCACCCGAGGGGATCACCGTGGCGCGCCTCCGTCCCACGGCCCACGTCGCCGCCGTCCCGACCGCCACCGTGCCGCCGTGCCGCCTGCTCGACCCCGGCGTCCTGAAGGAGAGCCCATGACGGAAACCACTCGAACGTGTGGTTTCGGTTCTGGGGCCGACCGGCTCGATGCCCCCCGGACGGGTGGTTACGTAAGGTTCTTCCCGATCGGTTTGCCGAACGAACAGGTGGTTTGGGTCCGCGACAAGACGGGTACGCGGTTTCGAAGCGGTGAATGTGGTGGCCGGTCCGGGCGGGGCGCGGTAACTTCCGCCGTTCCGAGGGTCGGCGTCGACGCGGTGGAGGATCGACCGGATGTGGGACGGTGACCTGACCGGCGAGGTGATCAGCGGCAGGTACGCCCTGGGCACCCTGTACGGCTCCGGCGGCATGGCCGAGGTGTACCGGGCGCGGGACGCGGAACTCGACCGCAAGGTCGCGGTGAAGTTCTTCCTGGGCCAGGCGGCCGACGAGGACCGCATCCGCCTCGACCGCGAAGCGCAGGTGCTGGGCGAGCTGAGCTGCCCCGGCCTGGTCGAGGTCTACGACACGGGCCTGCACCGCGGCCGGCCGTACTTCGTCATGCAGCCGGTCGAGGGCGGCACGCTGCGCCGCCGGATGCGCGAACCCCTCGCGCCCGAGGTCGTGGCCCACGTCGGCGCGCAGGTCGCGGGCGTGCTCGCCCACGTGCACGACCACGGCGTCGTGCACCGCGACGTGAAGCCGTCGAACATCCTGCTCGACCCGACCGGGCGGCGCGCCTACCTCGCCGACTTCGGCCTCGCGCTCCAGGCCCAGGTGACCAGGGTGACCCGCTCCGGCGTGCTGGTCGGCACCGCCGGCTACCTCGCGCCCGAGCAGGTGCGCGGCGCCGACGTGTCGCCCGCCTCCGACGTCTACGCGCTCGGCCTCGTGCTGCTGGAGTGCCTGACCGGCCGGCCCGAGTACCCCGGCGGCGACACCGAGGCCGCGCTGGCCCGGCTGCACCGCTCACCGCGCGTCCCGGCGGACCTGCCCGACCCGTGGCCGGCGGTGCTCACCGCCATGACCGCGCCCGAACCGGCCGACCGGCCCACCGCCGCCGAGTGCGAACGCGTGCTCACCCTGGCCGAGCGCGCCAGCGACGGCGTCCCGCCGCTGACCGCCCCCGGTGCCGGGGTCGCGCGGCCGAAGTCCGGCCCCGCCGCGCACCGCCTGCGCCGACCGGCCAACCGGGTGCTGCTGGGTGGTGCGGCGGCGGCCGCTGCGGCGCTGGTGGCGCTGACCGCGGTGAACCTGCTGGGCACGGCCGGACCCGAGGGCGAGGTGGGTCAACCCGGCGGGGGAGTGGCCCCCACGAGCGTGCGCGAGGTCGCCGTGGTCCCGCCCGCCACCGGCGGCGCCACGCCCGACGACGGCGACCCCGCCCGCACCGAGGACCCGGTCGGCACCGACGCCCCCGCCGGTGCCGACGACCCCGCCGGTGCCGGCGCCACCCCGTCGGCACCCGCGCCCGAGCCGTCCGCCACGACGGTCGTGGAGGCGGCGCCCACCACGTCGGCCGAGCAGGACGCCCCGCAGACCGGGCCGCCGCCCACGGCGAGGGTGGAGCGGACGGTCAACCCGAGCTCCCCGGTGATCCCGCCGGGCAGGAACAGGGGCAACGAGAACAGCCAGGGGTGAACCGGCGCGGGGCCGGGCCAGGGCGGGGTCGGGTCGGCGCGGGCCGGGGTCAGCGCAGGGCGGGCAGCAGTTCACCCTTGGCGAAGTCCAGGAACTCCTGCTGGTGGTCACCGCCGATCTGCACCAGCGCCAGGTCGGTGAACCCGGCCTCGCGGAACTCCGCCACCGCCTCGACGATCGGCTCGACGTCCGGCCCGCACGGGATCTGCCCCGCCACGTCCTCCGGTCGCACGAACTGCGTCGCGCCCGCGAACCCGGCCGGGCCCGGCAGCTCGGCGTTGACCTTCCAGCCGCCCGCGAACCAGCGGAACTGGTCGTGCGCCCGCGCCACCGCCCGCTCCCGGTCGGGGTCCCAGCAGATCGGCAGCTGCCCGATCTTGCGCGACCCCCTGCTCTGGAAGACGTCCCACTCCTTGCCGAGCTCGGGATTCGGCTCGGTGGACACCATCGCGTCCGCCAGCGGGGCGAACGTGCGCACCGACTGCGAGCCCGACACCGCCACCGCGATGGGCACGCGCTGGTCGGGCAGGTCCCACAACTTCGCCGAGTCCACCCGGAAGTGGTCACCCGAGTAGTTGACATATCCGCCGTCGAACAACATCGAGATGATCTCCACGGCCTCGCGCAGCAGCTCGTGCCGCACGTTCACCGGGGGCCAGCCCTGGCCCACGACGTGCTCGTTGAGGTTCTCGCCCGCACCGAGGCCGAGGGTGAACCGGTTGTCCGACAGCAGCTGCACGGTCGCGGCCTTCTGCGCCACCACGGCCGGGTGGTAGCGCATCGTCGGGCACGTCACGTACGTCATCAGCTCGACCCGCCGGGTGGCCTGGGTGACCGCGCCCAGCACGCTCCACGCGTACGGCGCGTGCCCCTGCTCGTCCAGCCAGGGCGAGTAGTGGTCGCTCATCACCTCGAAGTCGAAACCGGCCTGCTCGGCCAGCGCGGCGTGCCGGACCAGGTCACGGGGCCCGGCCTGCTCGGTCATGAGGGTGTAGCCGATCCGCACGGTTCCTCCTACGCCATGGGCAGGTCGGTGAGGTCCGCCCGCAACCGGTCGAGTTCCTCGTAGACTGTCGACGCGCCGGCCTCCCGCAACTCGGCCTCGCCGAAACCACCCGTGCGGAGGCACACCACGGGCAGCCCGGCCCGCTGGGCGGCCTCGCAGTCCCACACCGAGTCGCCGACCACCACGGCCCGCCCGTCGCCGCCGACCCGGCCGAGGGCCACCTCGATCAGGTCCGGCGCGGGCTTGCTCGCCTCGACGTCGTCGGAGGACGTGGACGGCACGTCGGGCACGTCGATCAGCTTCACGTAGCGGTCGACGTGACCGCGCTTGCCCGAGCTGGCCAGCACCACGGCGAAGTCCTGCTCCAGGGCGGCGGAGACCAGGCGGTGCGCGCCCTCCAGCGGGCGGACCTCGTCCAGCATCGGCTCGAACTCGGCCTCCCACGCCGCGCGCAGGTCGTCGCCGCGCTCGCGCTCCACGTGCTCGCCCGCGACGGCGGCGACCAGCTTGTCACCGCCCATCCCGATGGCGCGGTGCAGCCGCCACGTGGGGACCGTGATGTCGAAGCGGCGGAACGCGCGGAACCAGGCGACCGCGTGGTGGAAGTTGGTGTCCACCAACGTCCCGTCGACGTCGAGGACCAGCGTGTTGGTCATTGACCCGGGTTAACCCGACCGGAGCACGGGCAAACCGCCCCGGTCGGCCTCCTCGGGTCAGCCGACGTCGTCCAGGAAGTCCTCGATCAACCGGCCCCAGGCGGCGGGCGCCTCCACGGCCGGGGCGTGGCCGCTGTCCAGCTCGGCCCACCGGGCGCCCGGGACGAGGTCGGCCAGCCGGCGCGTGGTGGCGGGTGTGATCATCCGGTCGTGCTTGGTGCCGATGACCAGCGTCGGCACGTCCAGCGTCGGCAGCTCGCCGGTCAGGTCGATCCGCTCCACCAGGTCCACCTGCTCGGCGGAACCGGGCGGGACGGTCAGCGCGACCAGCTCCAGGAACCCGTCGAGCTGCTCGGCGGTCATCCGCCGCCGCGTGGGCTCGCCCACGGCCGCCGGCACGAGGAAGCGGGCGAGTTCGGCCCGGTCGCCGGCCAGCAGGCGCCGCCACTCCCGCATCCGGACCCGGGTTTCGTCGTCGATGCGCGCGAACCCCGCCGTGAGCACCAGGGCGCTCACCCGTCCGGGGTAACGCAGGGCGATGTCCACCGCCACCGCGCAGCCCATCGAGAACCCGACCACCGCGAACCGCTCCTCGCCGTCGGCCGCGGCGACGAGCCGGTCGGCCAGGTCGTCGAGCCGCAGGGGGCCGGTCGCGCGCGGGGTCGTCCCGGAACCGGGGAAGTCCACCGCGTGGACCCTGCGCTTGCGGGACAGCATCGGGATGAGCGGGCTGAAGTTGGCCCGGACGGTACCGCCGGCACCGTGGGCGAGGAGGAGTGCGGGAGTCACCCGGTCGATTGTGCCGGGCGCCGATGACGTAGCGCCCACGCTCGCGCACGGAGCGCGTTCCGCGACCGGTCGGCGGCGGCCTCAGGCCGGTGGGCCGACGTACACGCGGATGGCCGTGCCGCTGCCGCCCGTGTGCACCCGGACGAGGTCGCACAGCAGGTTGACCAGCATCACGCCGTAACCGCCGGGCGGGTGGGCGCCCGGGTTGTTCCGGCCGACCATCGGGTCGGTCAGCCTGCCCGCGTCGCGGACCTCGCACACCACCACGTCACCCTCCCGCCACACCAGCAGCGTGCCCGAGCCGCCCGCGTGGACCACGCTGTTCGTGGTCAGCTCGTTCACCGCGAGCACCAGGTCCTCGACCTGGTCGGCGGACAGCCCGGTCGCGGTGGCGAACCGGGCGACCAGCCGTCGCGCGTCGGCCAGCGAGTCCAGGTCGAACCGGCGCGCGGTGGCGTCCGCCGGCGGTTCGGGCAGCGGCCGGTTGAACTCCTCGGCGGTGAGGAACGGCTCCCGGTACCCGGTGCTCGACCTGCGGCGCCCGCCCTCCACCACCACCGGGTGGGTGGTCTCGACGTCGCGCACGACGTGCGGGGCCAGGGCGGTCGCGTCGTAGGGGCACAGCATCCAGGCCGGGCGGTCCTCGAACGCCGTGTTGACCATGGCCTCGTGCTGCACGCACGCCGGGTACTCCAGCTCCGTGCGCTCCGGCCAGACCGCCTCTCCGACGATCCGCACCCGGGTGGCCGACGAGTTGTCGGCGAACGCCGCCAGCACGCCGGGCAGGATGCGGCCCGGGTTGCGTCCCGCCTGCTTCATGTCGAGGAACTCGACGCGGTCGGCCTCCGCGCCCAGCGCGCCCCGCAGCAGCGCGATGCCCCGCTTCGGCACGGCGACCAGCACGGGCTCGCCCGCGTTCAGGCCGTCGCGCACGAACGGCACCGCTCCCGCGAGGTACTGCTCGTCATCGCGGTACAGCAGCGCCTCGTGCGCGAAATCGACCACCGGGCAACCTCCGGACGGGGTGGGCCAACCCGTCCAGTATCACCCCCGGTGATCCCGGCGGAGCGGACGGTGCAGGCAGACCCGCGTGTCCGGGTCGAGCCCGCGTGCCGCTTCCGCCTGCACGACCGCGCGCAGACCGGGCGACGGGTCGGTGACCTCGCGGAACCCGAGCCGCCGGTAGTAGGGCGCGTTCCACGGGATGTCCCGGAACGTGGTGAGGGTGAGCGCGGTGAGGCCCCGTTCGGCGGCCCACCGCCCGACCTCGTCGAGCAGGGCCGCGCCGATGCCGCGCCGGGCGTGGCCCGGGTGGACGCTGACCTGCTCCACGTGCGCGGCGCCGTCGACCTCCGCCACGGCGACCCAGGCGACCGGGTGCGGGTCGACCGCGACCCACACTCGCAGGTGCTCCAGGGTGCTCGGCGGCATCGGGTCGTCGTCGGCGATCTCCGGCATGCCGTGGTCGCGGAAGGGTTCGCCGGAGGCGCGTTCGACCTCGGGCAGCAGCGGCAGCTCGTCCGGGCGGGCGGGGCGGATGTCCACCCCGGGATGATCAGCCGGCGGTCAGGTTCTGCTCAACCTCGTTCGCGAGGGCCTCCAGGAAGCGGGCGGCGAACTGCTCGTCGGCGCAGCCGTCCACGGTCAGCTCGGCCACGCTGCCCGCCGCGCCCGCCAGCGACACCCGCAGCTCACCCCGGCAGCCCTCGTCGGCCAGCGGTTCCCAGGTCAGCAGCAGCCGGTCGTAGTCGGCGGCCAGCTGCACCTGCCGCTGCCCCTCGTCCTCGCTCGCGCCCTCGCGCAGGATCAGCACGTCGTCGGTGCGCCCGACCACCTCGTGGGGGCCGGGCAGCCACGACGCCAGCCGCGAGGGGTCGGCGGCGGCGTTGAAGACCAGGTCGGGCAGGGCGGGGACGTCTCGTCGGGCGTGGATGGTCACGACCTGTCGGTTACCCCGTTCGGCGTGCCGCACACCGGGTAACCGGGTGCCATGACGACAGCCGAGGACCCGGTGGACCCGGACGAACTGGCCGAAGAGGCGCCCATCGACCCCACGCCCCAGGAGGTGGACGAGTACCGGGAGGCGATCGGCGACGACCCGACCCCCTCCTGACCCGAGAGTCCAACGCCCGGGTCGCGAGAGTCCAACGCCCGGGTTCCGGGAGTTCTACCTCCAGGTCGGACCGGCGGGTGGCGCGATGCTCCTGAACGTAGAACTCGGGTGTCCCGGACGTTGGACTCTCGCGACCCGGGGGTTGGACTCCCGCGGTCAGGGGGTGCCGGTGCCCGGTTCGGTCAGGGTGCGCATCGCGCGGGCCTTGAGGGGGTCGGGGAGGGCGCGGCTCGTCGCGGCCTGGACCTTGTTGCGCAGGGAGCCGGCCACCACGTGGTCCTTGCCGGCCATCAGCGCGTCGAAGCCCTCGCGCGCCACGTCAGCCGGGTCGTCCTTCGGGCCGGTCGCGATCCTGGTGTCCTCCATCCCCGCGCGGCGGAAGAAGTCGGTGTCCGTCGGGCCCGGCATCAGCGCGGTCACCGTGACGCCGCTGTCGCGCAGCTCCTCGCGCAGCGACTGCGCGAACGACGCCACGAACGCCTTCGACGCCGCGTACACGGAGTGGAACGGACCGGGCCCGGTTGCCGCCACCGATGAGGTGAACAGCACCCGTCCGGTACCGCGCTCCACCATCGGCGGCACGAGCCGCTTGGCCAGGTGCACGGCCGAGGCGATGTTCAGGTCCACGACCCGCAGGTGCGCGCGCAGGTCGCTGTCGTCGACGAAGTCGCCCCCGACGCCGACACCCGCGTTCACGGCGAGCGCGTCCACCGGCCGCCCCAGGTGCTCGACCACCGCCACCAGGTCCTCGTTGCCGTCGTACGAGGCCAGGTCGGTGCGCACCGCCTCCACCCTCGCCCCGCCGGTCGACAGCTCCCGCGCCACCTCTTCGACGGCCGGGTTCTCCGCCGCCACGACGAGGTCGAAGCCCTCGGTCGCGAACACCCTCGCCAACTCCAGGCCGATGCCGCTCGACGCACCCGTCACCACTGCCAGCGGTCGGTTCTCCGTGGTACCCATGAAGCACGATTACCCGGAGTCAAGTCACCCAATCCGGTTTCACTCGTACTGGCAGTGGGTACCACCCACTGCCACTCAGAAGCGATAGGCGGTGACGGATGCCCGTGAGACGTGCCCAGGTGGGTGTGCTCGACGTCGGGTGTTTCAGCGCTCACCTCGTGGTCGTGGACGGTTCGCCCTCGCGCCCGGTTCTCTCGCACAAGACCCGGCTCAGGCTCGACCGGCTCCTCGACCGGCACAACCGGGTGGTCCCCGAAGGCGTGGACAAGGTGGTGGCCGCCGTGCGCGCGGCCCGGGTCGTCGCCGAGCGCGAGGGCGTCACCGACGTGGTGCCGTTCGCGACCTCCGTGATCCGCGACGCCCCCAACGCCGACGAGGTGATCGCCGAGGTCGCCCGCCGCGCCGGCACCGTGCTGCGGGTGCTGCCAGGCCACGAGGAGGCCCGCCTGGCGTACGTGGCCGCCCGCCACTGGTTCGGCTGGGGCGCCGGCCCGCTGCTGGTGCTCGACGTCGGCGGCGGCACGGTCGAGGTCGCCGCGGGCGACGGCGGCACGCCGACGTTGACCCGGTCGCTGCCGCTGGGCGCCCGCACGCTGACCCGCCGGCTCGTCGTCGACCGCGACGAGGTCCTGGAGCGGGTGCGCGCCGCCCTGGACGACGTGGTCGCCGACGTGTCCCCGGCGGACCACCGGGCGGTGGCCTGCTCGAAGGTGTTCCAGCAGTTGGCCCGCCTCACCGGCGCGCGCCCCCAGCACGAGGGGCCCTACGTGCCGCGCTCGCTGCGCCTGGACGACCTGTGCCACTGGGTACCGAGGCTGGCCCGGGTGCCCGCGCCGAAGCGCGCCCGGCTTCCGGGAATCTCACGGCACCGCGCCGAGCAGTCGCTGGCCGGGGCGCTGGTGGCCGAGGCGCTGATGGTGGCCACCGGCCACGACGTGGTGGAGATCTGCCCCTGGTCCACCAGGGAAGGGCTGCTGCTCGAACTGGGCGCGCAGACCGATGACGAGTACAGCCGGGTGGCATGAGGGGAACGGCGATGCTGGCGCTGTCGGTCGAGGCCCATCGGACGGGGTGCGCGGTGGTGGTGGCGACCGGGGAGCTGGACCTGGCCGGAGCGCGCCGGGTGCTCGACAAGCTGGACCGCCTGGTCACCGAGGGACGGGACCGGATCGTGCTCGACATGTCCGGTGTCGCGTTCTGCGGCGCCCAGGCGATGAGCGCGCTGGTGCGCACGCGGGCCAGGGCGCAGCGTGCCGGCGGCTGGCTGCGGCTGGCCGCCGTGCCGCCGCACGTGCGGCGCGTGTTCGAGCGCACCGACCTCGACCGGCTGTTCCCGCGCTACCCGGACGTGGGGGCGGCGGCCACCGGTCGCGCCGTTTCGCCGCCGCCGGCGCGGGTAGCCGAGCCGGGACCACCGTCCCAGGCGAGGTGACCCAGGAGGCTTGCGCATGAGCACCACCACGCACGTGCCGCACCCGGTGCGCGCGGCGGCGATCGCGGTGTCGGTCGTGTTCCTGCTCGTGGGGGTGCTCGGGTTCGTCCCGGGGATCACCGCCCACCTGGACCGGATCGCGTTCGCCGGACCGGGCTCGGGGGCGCACCTGCTGGGCGTGTTCCACGTGTCCGTGCTGCACAACCTGGTGCACCTGCTGTTCGGCGCGGTCGGCCTGCTGCTGTCGCGGACCGCGCCCGGCGCGCGCGGCTTCCTGATCGGCGGCGGCGCGGTGTACCTGGTGCTGTGGGTCTACGGCCTGGTCGTGGACAAGGGCAGCGCCGCGAACTTCGTGCCGCTCAACGCCGCCGACGACTGGTTGCACCTCGGGCTCGGCGCGGGCATGGTCGCGCTCGGCCTCGCCCTCAAGAGCAGCCCGGTGGCCCGCAGTGCGTGAGCGGGTCGCGTCGGCGTTCCGCGCGGTGGCCCGGGCCCGCGGCGGCGCGCGCGCCTTCCACCCGCGCGGCCGGTGGTGCGCCGGCACCCTGACCGCCACGTTCGACCCGGCCCTGCCGCTGCCCGAGGGCACCACCGAGGTGGCCGTGCGGCTGTCCAAGGGCGCGGGCACGCCCGGCGGGCTGCCCGACGTGCTCGGGATGGCGTTCCGGCTGCCCGGCCCGTGGGACGTGCTGCTGTCCACGTCGTCCGCCCGCGTCGTGCCCAGGCCGGCCCGCACCTGGTCGAGCGCCCGCTACGGCAGCGTCACGCCGTTCCGCTCGAACGGCCGGGTCGTGTGGCTCGCGGCCGTTCCCGAGCCGGGCCAGACCGGGGCGGCCGACCTCGACGCGATGCCCGACGCGCTGCGGTTCGGGCTGGAGGTGAGCGGCCCGTGGCGCCCGGTCGGCACGCTGGTCGTGCGCCCCTCCACGGAGGCCGTCGGCCCTCCGGCGTTCGACCCGGTGCACAACCTGCCCGCGGGCGTCGCCCTCGCGCCGGCCGTGCTCGCGCGCCTGCGGGACTGGGCGTACCGGGGGAGCAGGAACGGGCGCGGTGCCCTGATCGAGTGAGCTGTTTGCCCTGATCAGGCGACCCTTCCGGGAGCGTGGCGGGCCCTTGCCCGGGTAGACGTGGTGCATGACGAGGACCCGTCGCGAACCACGCCCCGGACCCCGCCGGGCACGGGCCCGCTCGGCCCGGGTCTTCACCGCCTGCCTCGCGGCGGGAGCCCTGCTCCTCGCGGGCACGGGCCACGGCACCGGACAGTCCGAGGGCGCCGGGCAGCCCGAGGGCACCGTGCTCGGCGTCGGCAAGCCCGGTGCGGTGGAGGACAGCTACATCGTCGTGCTGCGCGACGACGCGGCCACCGCGCAGCAGACCGAGCTCCTGTCCGGGCAGCTCGGCGTCCGCTACGGCGGCGAGGTCCGGCACACGTACACCGCGACCGTCCGCGGCTTCTCCGTCACCATGCCCGAGGAGCGGGCCCGCCTGCTGGCCGCCGACCCGGCGGTCGAGTACGTCGAGCAGGACGCCGTCGCGCGGGCCACCGGCACGCAGGACGACCCGACGTGGGGCCTCGACCGCGTCGACCAGGAGAAGCTGCCGCTGGACTCGAAGTACACCTACCCGAACACCGCGCCGGACGTGACCGCGTACGTCATCGACACCGGCGTCCACAAGGCGCACGCCGACTTCGGCGGCCGGGCCGTCGACGGCTACGACTTCATCGACGACGACTCCACGGCCCAGGACTGCAACGGCCACGGCACGCACGTCGCGGGCACCATCGGGTCGGCCACCTACGGCGTGGCCAAGGGCGTGAAGCTGGTCGGCGTGCGGGTGCTCGACTGCCAGGGGTCCGGGCAGTGGTCGCAGATCATCGCCGGCGTGGACTGGGTGGCGCGCGACGCGTCCGGGCCCGCGGTGGCCAACCTGAGCCTCGGCGGCGCCGCCGACTCCACTGTGGACAGCGCGGTCAAGCGCCTCGTCGCCGCGGGCGTGACCACCGTCGTGGCGTCGGGAAACGACAACCGCGACGCCTGCTCCACGTCCCCGGCGCGCGCGCCCGAGGCGATCACCGTCAACGCGACGGACAGCTCGGACGACCGCTCCGAGTTCTCCAACTACGGTTCGTGCACCGACATCTTCGCGCCGGGCACGAGCGTCACCTCGACGTGGAACAACGGCGGCACCCGGGCGATCAGCGGCACGTCGATGGCCACGCCGCACGTGGCGGGCGCGGCGGCGCTGTACCTGTCGGCCAACCCCTCGGCAGCCTTGGCGACACCCGCCGCGGTCGTCAAGGCGCTGACCGACAACGCCAGCGCCGGTGTCGTGCGGGGCCCCGGCTCGGGGTCGCCGAACAAGCTGCTCAACACCGCGTTCATCGGCGGTGGCGACGACCCGGCGTGCGAGGGCGGTGCGAACACGGAGGACGTGGCGATCCCGGACGCGGGCGAGGCGGTGACGTCGTCGATCACGATCTCGGACTGCGCCGGGCGCGGCACGGCGTCGACGCCGGTCGAGGTCGACATCGCGCACCCGTACACGGCGGACCTGGCCGTCGACCTGGTGGGGCCGAGCGGCGCGGTGATCACGCTGCGGGAGGCGGGCGGGCCCGACTCGTCCGACGGCATCCACGAGACGTTCACCGTGGACACCTCGGCGGAGGACCGCAACGGCACGTGGAAGCTGCGGGTGAAGGACGTCCACACCTATGACACCGGCGTCATCGAGGGCTGGTCGATCAGCTTCTGAGTGCCCGCCCCGTGGAGGAACCGATGTCGCACCGACCGGCGGCCGTCGCCCTGGCCGTCGCCCTGCTCGTCGTCCTGGCCGGCGTGCCGGTCGTGGTGCCGGTCGTGGTGCCGGTCGCGCAGGGGACGGCGTCGGCCCGGGCCGCGTTCGTCCCCGCCGCCCACCCCGTGGCGGGGAGCTTCCTCGTGTCGCTGCGCGACGGCGCCACCGCGACCTCGCTGGTCGACCGGTACGGCGGCCGGGTGGGGGCGGTGTTCACCGAGGTCGGGCACGGGTTCCTGGTGGAGGGCCTGTCCGAGGCCGCCGCCCGCCGTCTCGCGGCCGACCCGGCGGTGGAGCGGGTCCACCAGGACGGCACCGCGCGGACTGCCGACACGCAGGCGGGCGCGACGTACGGCCTCGACCGGGTGGACCAGCGCTCCCTGCCGCTGGACACCACGTACACGTACGACACGACCGCGTCGAACGTCACCACGTACGTGCTGGACACCGGCATCCGGTTGTCGCACACCGAGTTCGAGGGGCGGGCCTCCTCCGGCCACGACTTCGTGGACGACGACCCGGAGGCCGAGGACTGCAACGGCCACGGCACGCACGTGGCCGGCACGATCGGCGGCCGGACGTGGGGCGTGGCCAAGAAGACCAGGCTCGTCGCCGTCCGCGTCCTGGGGTGCGACGGCAGCGCGCCGGACTCCGCCGGTGTCCGGGGCATCGAGTGGATCGCACGCAACGCCGTGCGGCCCGCCGTGGTCAACGCCAGCTTCGTGTTCGACACGCCGGGCATCGGCGACGAGGCGATCACCCGGTTGAGCGAAGCGGGCATCACGTTCGTGGCGGCGGCGGGCAACAGCGCGTCCGACGCCTGCGCGGTCGGGCCGGCGCGCCACCCGGCCGTGATCGCGGTGGCGGCGACGGACGAGCAGGACAGGCGGATCGCGTTCTCGAACCACGGCCCGTGCGTGGACGTCTTCGCACCGGGGAACGGCATCACGTCGGCCTCGCACGCCGACGACACCGGCTCGGCGGTCCTGAGCGGCACGTCGATGGCGGCACCGCACGTGGCGGGCGCGGCGGCCCTCCACCTGTCCACCACCCCCTGGGCCACGCCGGCCGGGGTACTCGAACACCTGACCGATACGGCCACCACCGACGTCGTGCGGGACCCCGGCCCTGGCTCGCCGAACAAACTGCTCAACACCCGCCGCGAGTCGTACGTCCAGGTCGCGCGAGTCGTACGTCCGGGTCGCGCGAGTCGTACGTCCAGGTCCGACGAGTCCTACGGTCAGGCCCCCTGAGTTCTTCACTCGCGAGTAGGCAACCGAGCCTGAACGTAGAACTCGGCAGTCCTGAACGTACGACTCGCGCGACCTGGACGTACGACTCGCGCGACCTGGAGGGTGGACTCGCGGGAGGCGTGGTCAGGCCTGCTGGGGCAGGTGGTCGAGTCGGGCCAGTCGGCTCTCCACCCGGGCCGCCAGGACGTCGCGCCGCTGGGAGCGGAACAGCTCCGCCGCCTCCGCCCAGGCCGCGCGCGCCTCGTCGGGCCTGCCCAGGGCGGCCAGCGGGTGGCCGATGCCCTCCAGGGCCTCGGCCGCGCCGTAGGTGTGGTCCAGTTCGCGGAACAGGCCGAGCGCCTCCTGGTAGCACTCCAGGGCCTGCTCGTGCCGACCGGCGCTCCGGGCGATGTAGCCGAGGCTGTCCAGCGTGGCCGCGACGCCGTTGCGGTCGCCGTGCGCCCGGTGCAGGGCCAGCGCCGCCCGGCAGTGCTCGGACGCCCGGTCCGGCACGTCGAGCAGCGCGTAGTACCAGCCCACCATGTTCAGCGCGACCGCCTCCCGCGCCCGGTTGTCGCCGGCCCGCAGCACGTCGAGCGCCTTGAGGCTGTGCTCCAGGGCCCGCGGCACGTCGTCGTGCAGCTCCCACGCCCACGCCAGCGCGATGTGCGTGTGCGCCAGCAGGAACCCGTCACCGGTGGCCCCGGCCAGCGCGACGGCCCGGTCCAGGTGGTGCATCGCCTCCTCGTGCCGGTGCACCTTGGCGTGGGCGAAGCCGACGTTGCGGTGCACCAGGACGCGGGTCGCCGGGTCGGGGTCCCGGTCGGCCGCGGCCAGCGCGCCCCGCCACAGCCGCAGGTTGTCGTGCAGGTGGCCGCGGCGCACGTGGAACGACGTCGTCACCATCGCCAGCTGCCACACCACCGTCCACCGGCCGAGCGCGGCGGCCGTGTCCTGCACGGCCAGCAGGCAGCCGTGCTCGGCGTCGAACCAGGCCACCGCGGCCAGGTCGTCCGCCAGCGGCAGCGGGTGGCAGCCCGGCGCGGGCGGCGCCACGTCCACCGGTGTCGCGGCGGGGTCGAGCGCCCGGTGCCCGGTGTGCGCGGTGTGCAGGTAGAAGTCCACGACCCGGTGCAGCGCGGCGTCCAGGTCGGCCGGGTCGAGGCCGCGCCGCGCCGTCTCGGCGGCGTAGCGGCGCACCAGGTCGTGCATCCGGTACCGGCCGCGCGCGTCGCGGGTCACCAGCGACGCCTGCTCCAGGTCGCGCAGCACGGCCGACGCGCGGCACGGCTCCAGGCCGGTGAGGTTCGCCGCGGCGTGCTGGTCGACGTCCGGCCCGGGGGCGAGGCCCAGCAGCCCGAACGCGGTCGCCTGCTCGGCGGTCAGCGCCCGGTGCGACCAGGACAGCACGGTGGTGATGCCGGCCGTCGGGTCGTCGTCCAGCGCCCGGAGGCCCAGGTCGCGCAGTTCGGCGGCGAGCGCGCCCAGCGGGACGTCCGGTTTCATCCGCGCCCGCGCCGCGATGACGCTCAGCGCCAGCGGCAGGCCGCCGCACAGCCGGACCAGCTCGTCCACCGCGCCCGCCTCGGCCGCCGTCCGGGCCGGGCCCAGCCGGGCGGCCAGCAGTCGCCGCGCCTCGTCGTCGCCGAGCACGTCGAGCGCCACGTGCTCCGCGCCGTGCCCGGAGATCAGGCCGCTGAGCTGGTTGCGGCTCGTCACCAGCACCAGGCACGAGTCGGTGCCCGGCAGCAGCGGGGCGACCTGCGCGGTGTCCACGGCGTTGTCCAGCACGACCAGCAGCCGCCGGTCCGCCACCAGCGACCGGAACAGCGCGCCCTGCGCGTGCGGCGCCACCGGGACGCGGCCGGGTTCCACACCCAGCGCGTCCAGGAAGCCCCGGATCGCGACGGACGGGTCCATCGGCCGCCGGTCCGGGCTGAACCCGCGCAGGTCCACGAACAGCTGGCCGTCGGGGAAGCGGGAGGCGTAGCGGTGGGCCCAGTGCAGCGCGAGCCACGTCTTGCCGATGCCGCCCGACCCGGCGATGGCCGAGATGACCACCGTCCGCGACGACCGGTCCAGGTTCTCGTCCAGCGCGGCCAGCTCGTCGTGCCTGCCCACGAACGACGTCGGCGCGGCCGGCAGCTGGCGCGGCGTCACGGCGGGCGGGACGGGCGCGGGGGACGCGGCGGTCGGCGCGTACCGGGGCGGGGCGGGCAGCAGCGCGGGGTCGGCGTTGAGGATGCGCCGGTGCAGCTCCCGCAGCGCCGGGCCGGGGTCCGCGCCCAGCTCGGAAACCAGGCGCACGCGGAACCGCTGGTAGTGCTCCAGCGCGTCGGCCGCGCGCCGCCCCCGGTACAGGGCGAGCAGGTACTGCCCGGCGACGCGCTCGTCCAGGGGGTGCTCGGCGGCCCGCAGCGACAGCTCCGCCACCAGCTGCTCGCCCTGCCCCAGCCGCAGCCGCACGTCGGTCAGGTCGCACTCCACGACGAACCGCTCCTGGTGCAGCCGGTCGCGCTCGGCGGCGGCCCACGCGCTGCCCAGCCCGGTCAGCGCCTCGCCCCGCCACACGCCCGCGGCGGCGGCCAGCAGCTCGTGCGCCCGCGCGTCGTCACCGGCTGCGGTCATCGCCCGGGACCTCAGGTCCCGGAACCGGTGGAGGTCCACGGCGGTCCGCTCGGCGACCAGCGCGTAGCCGCCGGACCGGCGCACGAGGCTCGCGGTCCCGCCCAGCACCTGCCGCAGCCGCGACACGTAGCTCGACAGCGTCGCCTGCGCCCGCCTCGGCGGGTCGACGCCCCACACCCGCTCCACCAGGCGGTCCGCGGACACCACCTGGTCGACGTCGACGGCCAGCGCGGCCAGCACGCACCGCTGCCGCGCCGGTCCGAGGTCCACCGCACGGCCGTCCACGCGTGCCGCCACCTCGCCGAGCAGGCCGATCTCGACCGCCACAACACCCCCTGCGCTCCGGACCCCAGCCCACCTGCGCCCACCCCCACCTGCGCGTTGCAGGAAGGTGCAAGCGGTTCACACGATCGCTCGTGCACAGTTCACGTCGAGGCGACCCGTCAGCGCGGGGGAGCGGGTCGCCTCGCCCAGCCTTCCACAGACGTGCTCGCGGCCGATGGGCCGCCGACCGGGGAACGCCCGACCTCCGGCTTCACTCGTCCGGGTGAGTAGGAGGTCCGCGGCGTCGAGGCGGGTACCCCCGTGCGGGGTGTCCACCCGGGACGCACCGGCGAGGAGGTTCGAGCGGACATGGGTATCGGGGACAGGTTCGACGAGCTGAAGGACAAGGCCAAGGACGCGCTGGGCCAGCACGGCGACAAGGCGGACCAGGGCGTCGACAAGGCCGGTCAGTTCATCGACGAGAGGACCGGTGGTCGGCACTCGGAGCACGTCCAGCAGGGCACGGACAAGGCCAAGGAGGGCCTCGACCGCTTCGCCGAGGACCGGTGACCCACGCCGCCCGGTGACCCGCGAGGTCCGGTGACCCGCGAGGTCCGGTGACGTGGAGGAGGGCCGCCCCGCACGGGACGGCCCTCCTCCACGCGGTCTCCCGCGCGTCCTACGACAGGCGCGAGGCCAGCAGCTGCTTGCCCTGCTCGGCGCCCTTGCGGCTCTCGGCCTGCGCGCGCCGGAAGAAGTCGGCCAGCTCGCTGTCGCCCGTGCGCTCGGCGTCGGCGATGTAGCCCTCCAGGCGCAGCGCGTTGCTCAGGCACGCCTCGACGAACCAGATGATGTTGTAGTCCTTGTCCTGGGTGCCGGTCACTTGACCGGCTTCGCTGGTGGACACGTGACCTCCTCGCTCGGTATCACCCTGTCGGGTAACCCCGCCGACCGGACGTGAAACGCCTTCGGCCCGAAGCGACGTGGTGGGTCAGTCGGACAGCTCGGCCCAGACGACCTTGCCGGTCGGCGTCGGCTCGGTGCCCCACGCCGCGCTCAGGGCGGCCACGATGATCAGGCCCCGACCCCGCGAGGAGTCGACCCGGACCGGCTGCGGTCGGGGCTGCGCCGGGGACCGGTCGCCCACCTCGACGCGCAGGCCGGTCGCCGTGCGCGAGACGGTCAGGTCCACCGGACCGATCGCGTGGTCCACCGAGTTCGAGACCAGCTCGGTCACCACCAGCGCGGCGTCCTCCGCCACGTCCTCGGACAGCTCCCACGCCTTCGCGGCGTCGGCCACCACCTGCCGGGCGTGCGCCGACGACGCCGCGGAGGCGGGCAGCGTCACGGCCACCGGCGCCGTTGGCTCGTTGCGCACATCCGCTCCCGTTGATCGGCCGTCACCGCATCGTCGCACACCTCCCGCCCGGATCACCCACTGGTCGGGAGGAGTGACGACGCGCCGCACCATCGGCCGCACCGCCGGCGCGGTCGGGTGGCCTAGGCTCGGGCCCCATGGAGTTGCAGGTGCGCAGCGAGGTACGCGATGGCTGGACGGTCGTCGCGGTGTCGGGCGAGCTCGACGCGGACAGCGTCCCGACCCTGTCCGACCTCCTGGAGGAGAGCACGGCCGACCAGGTGGTGGTCGACCTGAGCGGCGTGCCGTTCATGGACACCACCGGCCTGTCGCTGATGCTCGACTGGCACCGGCGCCTGGACGGCACGGGCGGGGAGTTCCGGATGGCGGCGTTGCAGCCGGCGGTGCACAAGCTGTTCCGCCTCACCGAGCTGACCGAGGTCATGCACATCCACGACACCGTGGAGTCCGCGACCGCCTGACCCCGGGGTGTTCCCGCCCGCGCCCGCCCGGAGCGGCGTCAGTCCTGCTCGACGCCGAGGTAGAACGCGATCAGCCGCAGCAGGTGCTCGGTGTCCACGGGCTTGGTCACGTAGTCCGTCGCGCCCGAGGCCAGCGACTTCTCGCGGTCGCCCTTCATGGCCTTCGCGGTCACCGCGATGACCGGCAGGTCGGCGTAGCGGGACATGGCGCGGATCGCGGCCATGGTCGCGTTGCCGTCCAGCTCCGGCATCATGATGTCCATCAGCACCAGCGTGACGTCGTCGTACTGCTCCAGGGCGCGCACGCCGGTGATGCCGTTGTCGGCGTAGATGACCTGGAGGCCGTGCAGCTCCAGCACGCTGGTCAGGGCGAAGACGTTGCGCAGGTCGTCGTCGACGATCAGCACCTTCTCGCCGTGGAAGCGCATCGGCGGCGGGGGCAGCTCGGCCGGGGCGACCAGCGACTCCGGCGTCGGCTCGACCGGGCTCAGCAGTTCGGGCAGGGCCTCCGGTTCGACGACCACCGGCGGCACCGCGCCCTGCTCGCCCAGCGGCAGGTAGAGGGTGAACGTCGAGCCCACACCGGGTTCGGAGCGGACGTCCAGCCGGCCGTCCAGCAGGATCGACAGCTCGCGGCTGATCGACAGGCCCAGGCCCGTGCCGCCGTACTTGCGCGATGTCGTGCCGTCGGCCTGCTGGAACGCCTCGAAGATCACCGACAGCTTCTCCGCCGGGATGCCGATGCCGGTGTCCTGCACGTCGAACGCCACCGAGCCCTCGAACAGCCGGATGCGCAGCTTGATCTCGCCGGTGTGGGTGAACTTCACCGCGTTGGACAGCAGGTTGCGCAGGATCTGCTGGAGCCGGTGCTCGTCGGTGTGCAGCGTGGTGGGCACGTCGGGGTCGACCACGACCTCGAAGTCCAGGCCCTTCTCCGCCGCCAGCGGCGAGGTCAGCGCCTCCACGTAGGACACGATGTCGGACACCCGCATCGGGTCGGTCTGCACCTGCATGTGCCCGGCCTCGACCTTGGTCAGGTCCAGGATGTCGTCGATCAGCTGGAGCAGGTCCGTGCCGGAGGAGTGGATGGTGCGGGCGAACTCGACCTGCTTGGGGTTGAGGTTGCCGTCGAGGTTGTCGGCGAGCAGCTTGGCCAGGATCAGCAGGCTGTTCAACGGCGTGCGCAGCTCGTGCGACATGTTCGCCATGAACTCCGACTTGTACTTCGACGCCGACGACAGCTGCCGCGCCCGCGCCTCCAGTTCCACCGAGCCCGCCCGCAGCTCCTCGGTCAGGCGCTGCGACTCGGCCAGCAGGCTGTCGGTGCGGGCGTTGGCGAGCATCGTGTTCAGGTTGACGCCGATGCTCTCCTTCAGCTGGTCCAGCAGGTCCAGGTGGACCTCGGTGAACTCGCCGAACGACCCCAGTTCGATCACGCCCAGCGTCTCGCCCTGGAACACGATCGGCAGGATCACCAGGTTCGACGGCGGCGCGGACCCCAGGCCCGACCTCACCTCCAGGTACCCCGGCGGCACGTCGGTGACCAGCACCGTCTTCTTCTCCACGGCGACCTGGCCGACGAGCGACTCGCCCCGGGCGAACCGCGCGGGCCGGCCGCCCCGCGGGGACCAGCCGTAGGCGGCGGTCAGCTCCAGCACCTCGGACTCGCCGTCCACCAGGAAGAACGCGCCGTGCTGCGCGGACACCAGCGGCGTCAGCTCGCTCATGACCAGCGACGCCATCGCCTTGAGGTCGCGGTGGCCCTGCATCTGGCCGGACAGCCGGGCCAGGTTCGTCTTGAGCCAGTCCTGCTCCTGGTTGGCGCGGGTGGACGCCTTCAGGTTGCCGATCATCCGGTTGATGTTGTCCTTGAGGTCGGCGACCTCGCCGGACGCGTCCACGGTGATCTGGCGGGTCAGGTCGCCCGCGGTGACGGCGGTGGCGACGACGGCGATGGCGCGCACCTGCCGGGTCAGGTTGCCGGCCAGCTCGTTGACGTTCTCCGTCAACCGCTTCCAGGTGCCGGAGACGCCCTCGACCTCGGCCTGGCCGCCGAGCTTGCCCTCGGTGCCGACCTCGCGGGCGACGCGGGTGACCTCGTCGGCGAACGAGGAGAGCTGGTTGACCATGGTGTTGATGGTGGTCTTGAGCTCCAGGATCTCGCCGCGCGCGTCGACGTCGATCTTCTTGGACAGGTCGCCGAGCGCGACGGCGGTGGTGACCTGGGCGATGTTGCGCACCTGGTTGGTCAGGTTGTTCGCCATCGAGTTGACGTTGTCGGTCAGGTCCTTCCACGTGCCGGCCACGTTCGGCACGCGCGCCTGGCCGCCCAGGATGCCCTCGGTGCCCACCTCGCGGGCCACGCGGGTGACCTCGTCGGCGAACGCGCGCAGCGTGTCGACCATGCCGTTGAGGGTGTCCGCGAGCGCGGCGACCTCGCCCTTGGCCTCGACGGTGATCTTCTGCGACAGGTCGCCGCGCGCCACCGCCGTGGCCACGTCGGCGATCGACCGCACCTGCGTGGACAGGTTGTCCGCCATGACGTTGACGTTGTCGGTCAGACCCTTCCAGGTGCCCGCCACGCCCGGCACCCGCGCCTGGCCGCCGAGGCGTCCGTCGGTGCCGACCTCGCGGGCGACGCGGGTGACCTCGTCGGCGAACGAGGAGAGCTGGTCGACCATCGTGTTGATGGTCGACTTCAGTTCGAGGATCTCGCCGCGCGCGTCCACGGTGATCTTCTGCGACAGGTCGCCGCGGGCCACGGCCGTGGTGACCTGGGCGATCGACCGGACCTGCGCGGTCAGGTTGTTCGCCATGAAGTTGACGGAGTCGGTGAGGTCGCGCCAGGTGCCGCCCACGCCCGGCACCTGGGCCTGGCCGCCGAGGCGTCCGTCGGTGCCGACCTCGCGGGCGACGCGGGTGACCTCGTCGGCGAACGAGGAGAGCTGGTCGACCATCGTGTTGATGGTCGACTTGAGCTGGAGGATCTCGCCGCGCGCGTCCACGGTGATCTTCTGGGTCAGGTCGCCCTGCGCCACCGCGGTCGCCACCTGGGCGATGTTGCGGACCTGGCTGGTCAGGTTGTTCGCCATCGAGTTCACGTTGTCGGTGAGGTCGCGCCAGGTGCCGGCGACGCCGGTGACCTGGGCCTGGCCGCCGAGGCGTCCGTCGGTGCCGACCTCGCGGGCGACGCGGGTGACCTCGTCGGCGAACGAGGAGAGCTGGTCGACCATCGTGTTGACGGTCTCCTTCAGCTCCAGCATCTCGCCCGCCGCCGTCACGGTGATCTTCTGGGTCAGGTCGCCCTGGGCGACGGCCGTGGTGACCTGCGCGATCGACCGCACCTGCTTGGTCAGGTTGTCGGCCATGAAGTTGACCGAGTCGGTGAGGTCGCGCCAGGTGCCGCCCACGCCCGGCACCTGGGCCTGGCCGCCGAGCCGCCCGTCGGTGCCGACCTCGCGCGCCACGCGCGTCACCTCGCCCGCGAACGTGCGCAGCGTGTCGGTCATCGAGTTGAAGCTCTCCACCAGCGTGGCCACGTCGCCGCGCGCGTCGACCACGATCTCCTGCGACAGGTCGCCCTCGGCGACCGCGGCGAGCACGCGGCTCAGCTCGGCGGTCGGCCGGGTCAGGTCGTCGATCAGGCCGTTCACCGCGTCGGCGGCCATCTCCCAGCCGACCGTGCCGGTGCTCGGCGCGAGCCGCTCGCCCAACCTGCCCTCCTGGCCGACGGACTGGCGCACCCGCACCAGCTCGCCGACCAGCCACTGGTTGCGCTCCGCGATCTCGTTGAAGACCTCGGCCAGCTCGGCTCCCACGCCGTTGCGGTGCCCGTCCGCCGCGGGCACGACGAGGCGACGGCGGAAGTTGCCGTCCCTCATCTCCCGCATCGCGGTGAGCAGGCGGGCCAGGGTCACGTCGGTGTCGTCCTGGGCGGTCGTCACTCGTGCCTCCGATGTCAGCGGAACTGCGCCAAGCCTGCCACTGTTGGTGGCGGCTTGTCCGATAGGTTGGGTCGACCCGACACACAGGAGCCGTGATGGCCCAGGGCTACCGGCAAGGCGCCGACACGGGCCTCGACCTCGACGCGTGGCGCCGTCTCGTCGACGGCTTCCGCGAAGCCGTGGTCGTGCTCGACCCCGACGGCGTCGTCCGGCTGGTCAACCCCCTCGCGGCCGTGCTCTTCCCCGAGGCGCGGCCCGGGTCGGTGCTGCCCGCGCCCCGCGGCCGCGGCCAGGACCTCGGCGGGGGCTGGACCGCCTGGTACGAGAGGTCCGAGGACTACCTGGAACGGGCCGTGCGCCGGTTCTCCGTGCTCACCGACCGGGGCGACGCGCTGCGCGCCGTCGTCGAGATGGCGCCCGCCGAGCACACCGCCGTGGTGCTGCCGGGCCGGCGCGGCAGGCTGGAGTGGTGGCGGCGGACTCCCGCCGGCGACGTCGCCGTGGTCCGCACCACGCGGCAGGTCGTGGCGGGCGCGGCGGGGCTGGACGCGGTCCTGGACGGACTGGTCGAGCACGCCGACATCACCTGTTCGGATGATGGCCCGTGGGGCGGGTCGGGTGACGGCGTGGCCGTGCGGCTGACCGACGGCGGCGCGCTCGTGTGCTTCGGCGGGCGGGACCTGGAGCTGCTCCGGCGGTTCGCCGACCGCGCGTCGTCGGCCGTGGAGGTGAGCACGCGGTTCGCCGACCGGGAGCGGACCGTGGAGGTGCTGCGGGCGAACCTGCTGCCCGCGCCGCTGCCGGACGTGCCGGGCGTGCGGCTGGCGCGGGTGTTCGAGCCCGCCCACCGGACCGCGATGATCGGCGGCGACTTCTACGACGTGCACCCGCGCGAGGACGGCAGCGCGGCGTTCGCGCTCGGCGACGTGGCGGGCAACGGCCTGGAGGCCGCCGTGCACAGCGGTCGGGTGCGGCAGAGCCTGCACACGCTGCTGCTCGTCGAGCAGCGGCCCGCGCAGCTGCTGCACCTGCTCAACGCCGCCCTGCGCGCGGCCGGCAGCCGGCTGTTCACGACCGTCGTGGTCGGCACCATGCTGCCCGTGCAGGCGGGCGGGCTGCGGCTGAACCTCGCGGCGGGCGGCCACCCGGCGCCCCTCGTGCTGCGCGGGAACGGGCGGGTCGAGGAGATCGCCGTGCACGGCGGGATCGTCGGCGTGCTGCCCGAGGTGCGGTTCCAGCAGACGACCGTGCTGCTCGCGCCGGGGGAGACGGTGCTGCTGTTCAGCGACGGCGTGACCGAGGCGCGCAAGGACGGCGACCGGCAGGAGCTGTTCGGCGACGCCCGGTTGAAGGACGCGCTGGCCGACTGCGCGGGCCTGCCGGCCGAGGCGGTGGCCGAGCGCCTGCGGCACGTGGTGTTCGGGTGGCTGGGCGCGGCGGAGCACGACGACCTGACCCTGCTGGTGCTCCAGGCCGAGGACTAGGGACCCGGTCGCCCCGTGCCGCGGTCGTCGGTGCCGCTGCCGTCCACTCCGGACTCCCGCGCGGCGGCGGCCCGGAGGGGCGGAACCGGGCTTCCGGTCAGTGGAAGGTCCCGTTGACCCCCGCCGAACCCGCTGAATAGCGTTCCGCCGCGAGCCGACCCCCGGTCGGACACCCCGGCGCGACGAAGGAGAGCGCGGTGCCGAACCCCACCCGCCTGCCGCACACCTACCGCCGGGACGCGCCGTCCCACCCGCCGCTGGACTTCCCCGGGTACCGGTCGAACGCGCTGCGCGTCCCGCACCGGCCGCTCGTGCTGCTGCCGCAGCGGCTGACCGAGATCACCGGCCCGCTGCTCGGCGAGGAGCGCGTCGGCGCGCACGACGCCGACCTCACCGCCGGGCACGCCGACGAGCCGCAGGGTCAGCGGATCATCGTGTCCGGGCGCGTCCTCGACGGCGACGGCCGACCCGTCGCGGGCACCCTGCTGGAGGTGTGGCAGGCCAACGCGGGCGGCCGGTACCGGCACGACGGCGACCGCCACCCCGCGCCGCTGGACCCGAACTTCACCGGGGTCGGCCGCACGGTCACCGACGCCGAGGGCCGCTACTCGTTCACCACGATCCAGCCCGGCGCCTACCCGTGGCGCAACCACGACAACGCCTGGCGGCCCGCGCACATCCACTTCTCGCTGTTCGGCACCGCGTTCACGCAGCGGCTGATCACCCAGATGTACTTCCCGGGCGACCCGCTGTTCGCGCAGGACCCCATCTACAACTCGGTGCGCGACCCGAGGGCCCGCGAGGCCATGGTGGCCCGCTTCGACCTCGGCACGACCGTGCCCGAGTGGGCGCTGGGCTACCGGTGGGACATCGTGCTGCGCGGCAAGAACCCCACCCCGCTGGAGGAGGAGGACGACGATGAGTGAGTCGTGGACGACGCCGTCGCAGACCGTCGGCCCGTTCTTCCGCCACGGCCTGCTGTGGGAGGACGGCCCGTACGCGGTGCCGGAGGGCACGCCCGGCGGGTTCTGGTTGACCGGCGCGGTGTTCGACGGCGCGGGAGCCCCCGTGCCGGACGCGGTCGTGGAGACCTGGCAGGCCGACCCGGACGGCCGGTTCGACCACCCCGACGACCCGCGCGGCGCGGTGGCCCGGCCGGGTTTCCGCGGCTTCGCCCGCAGCGCCACCGACCCCGAGGGGCGCTTCCGGGTCTTCACCGTGAAGCCGGGCCCGCTGCCGACCGGCGACGGCGCGACGGAGGCACCCCACCTCGACGTGTCGGTGTTCTGCCGGGGCATGCTGGTGCGGCTGGTCACCCGCGCCTACTTCCCCGACGAGGAGGCCAACGCCGCCGACCCGGTGCTCACCTCGATCGACGACCCCGCCGCGCGGGCCACGCTCGTCGCCGCGGGCGTCCCCGGCGGCTACCGCTTCGACATCCACCTGCAAGGGGAGCATGAAACCGTCTTCTTCGACCTCTGACCACGCCCCCCGCTCGCTGTGGGGGAACCTGTTCACCGACCCGGACGTCGAGGCGGAGGTCTGCGACCGGGCGTGGCTGCGCGCCATGCTGGACTTCGAGCGCGCCCTGGCCATCGTGCAGGCCAGGGCCGGCCTGGTGTCCGAGGAGGCGGCCCGGATGGTGGTGACCGCCATCGACGTCGGCCGCTACGACCCGGTCGTCCTGGGCGAAGGAGCGCTGACCTCCGGCACGCCCGTGGTGCCGCTCGTCCGCGCGATCGGTGAGCACGTCACCGCCGAGGGGCGGGCCGCCGTGCACAACGGCGCGACCAGCCAGGACGTGCTGGACACCGCGATGTCGCTGGTGGCGCACCGCGCCCTCGGGCCGCTGCTGGCGGGGCTGCGGGGCGTCGCCGACGAGTGCGCGCGGCTCGCGGCCCGGCACCGGGACACCCTGATCGCCGGCCGCACCCTCGCCCAGCATGCCTTGCCGACCACGTTCGGGCTCAAGTGCGCCGGGTGGCTCGTCGCGGTCGACGAGGCGGGGGACGCGCTGGACCGGGTGCGCGGCACGAGGCTGGCCGTGCAGTTCGGCGGCGCGGCGGGCACGCTGGCCGCCGTGGCGGACCCGCGCGGCGCCCTCGTCGACCAGTTGGCCGCCGAACTGGGCCTGGTCGCGCCGATCGTCCCGTGGCACACGGACCGGACGCGGGTGGCCGAGCTGGCGTGCGCGCTGGGGGAGGTGTCCGGCGTGCTGGGCAAGATCGCGCAGGACGTCGTGCTGCTGGCGCAGACCGAGGTCGGCGAGGTGACCGAGGGCGCCGGCGGCACGTCGTCCGCCATGCCGCACAAGCACAACCCGGTGCGCTCGGTGCTGGTGACCGCGTGCGCGCGGCGGGTGCCCGGCCTGGTGGCCTCCGCGCTGTCCGCGATGCCGCAGGAGCACGAGCGGGCGGCGGGCGCGTGGCACAGCGAGTGGCACACCGTCTCCGAGCTGCTGAGCCTCGTCGGCGGCGCGGTGCGCGGCACCCGCGAGCTGCTGTCCGGGCTGCGCGTCGACGCGGATCGGATGCGCCGCAACCTGGAGCTGACCGGCGGCCTGCTGATGGCGGAGAACGTGGCCGTGCGGCTGGCGGCCAGGATCGGCCGGTCCGAGGCGCAGGACCTGGTGGCCGAGGTGTGCCGCACCGCCGCAGCGGCCGGCCTGCCGCTGCGCGAGGCGCTGCTGGCCGACCTGCGGATCGGCCTGTCGGAGAAGGAGGTCGACGACGCGCTCGACCCCGCCGGGTACCTGGGCTGCGCGGGCGAGTTCGTCGACCGCGCCCTCGCGGCGCACCGGGGGAGGGGGAGGCCGTGACGCTCCACCACGTGCTGAGCGGACCGCCGGACGCGCCGGTGGTCGTGCTCGGCCCGTCGCTGGGCACCACCACCGCGCTGTGGGAGCCGCAGCTGGCCGCGCTGGAGTCCCGGTTCCGGGTGCTGCGCTACGACCACCGCGGCCACGGCGGCAGCCCTTCCGCGCCGGGGCCGTGCCGGATCGAGGACCTCGCCGGCGACGTGCTCGCGCTGCTCGACGCGCTCGACCTGCCCCGCGTGTCCTACTGCGGCGTGTCGCTGGGCGGCATGGTCGGCATGTGGCTCGCCGGGCACGCGCCCGAGCGGGTCGAGCGGCTGGTGCTGTGCTGCACCACGGCGTCGTTCACCGACCCGGGTCCGTGGCTGGAGCGGGCGGCGGCCGTGCGGGCCGCCGGCACCGGCTCCATCGCGCCCTCCGTGGTGGGCCGCTGGTTCACCCCCGCGTTCCGCGAGGCGCACCCGGACGTGGCGCCCGCGTTCGAGGCCGGCCTGTCCGCCGTGGACGACGAGGGCTACGCGGCCTGCTGCGAGGCGCTGGCGTCACTGGACCTGCGGTCCGTGCTGCCCGCGATCGGGGCGCCCACCGCGGTCGTCGCGGGCGTCCACGACGGGGCCACGCCGCCGTCGTGGGGGCGGGCGATCGCCGACGCGGTCCCCGGCGCCTCCTTCCACCTCGTGGAGGGCGCGCACCTGGCGAACGTGGAGGCGGCGGACGCGGTGTCGGCGATCCTGGGGGAGCACCTGTGAGCGGCGGTCCGGCGGAGCGCGAGTCGCGTCGCGAAGCGGGGACGCGGGTGCGGCGGGAGGTGCTGGGCGACGACCACGTCGACCGCGCCGCGGCCGGCGCCGACGCGTTCACCGCCGACTTCCAGGACTTCATCACGCGCTACGCGTGGGGCGAGGTGTGGGCCAGGCCGGGCCTGGAGCGGCGGGCGAGGTCGTGCGTCACGCTGGCGGTGCTCGCCGCGCTCGGGCACGAGCGGGAGCTGGCGATGCACGTGCGGGCGGCGCTGCGCAACGGGCTGGCGCCGGACGAGATCAAGGAAGTGCTGTTGCAGGTCGGCGTGTACGCGGGCGTGCCCGCCGCCAACCGGGCGTTCGCCGTCGCCCAGCCGATCATCGCGGAGATCGGGGACGACCGCGCGGGAACCGCGGGCTGACCGGCGGGGCGGCGTTCGGCACGCCGCCCCGACCCGGTCCTCCCGCTAGCCGCGTGCCTCGTGCTTGACCTGCTGCCCGGACTCGCGGGCGTGCTGCCCGACGTCCTGGGCCGAGCCCTTGGCCTGCTCCGCGGTGGTCTGCGCGGCGTCCTGGGCCGTCTGCTTCACCTCGGCCGCGGCGTCGCTCACGGCGGAGGTGGCACCCTCCTTGAGGGTCTGCGCGGACTCGGCGAGCGCTTCCTTCACCGGCTCCATGACGTCACCGGCGCGGTCGCCGAGCTGCCGCACGGCGTCCTGCTCGGCCCGGGTCGCCGGGATCAGCGCGGCCACCAGGGCACCCGCGCCGAACGCGATCAGGCCCGCCGCCAGCGGGTTGCCGCGCGCCTGCTCACGCGCCTGCTGCGGCGCGTTCTGCACGGCCTGGGCGGCCTGCTGCGCGGTGTCGGCCACGCCGTGCGCGGCCTGCTGCGCCTTGTCGCCCACCGTCGAGGCGACGTTCGAGGCGGTCTCGGACGCCCGGTCGCCCACGTGCGAGGCGTGCTGCTGCACGGTCGTGGTGTCCGGCATGGTGCCCATGACCCTCTCCCTCAAGGTGGTGATGCCACGCCGGACCCTGGTCACCCGGCGCTGCGCGATGTTGGCAGGCTTCGTGTGGTCGACGATCCGGTTGGCGTCCGCGACGAGCTCGGCGCGCGTCCGGTCGATGTCCTGCCTTATTTGGTCGGGTGACGGGCCCATTCCGCGTCCTCCTTGAGGGTTTCGATGGTGCGCTCCGGCTTGGGCGACACGGTCTTGAGCTGCTTGCGGCCGGTCGAGTACAGGGCGAACCCGCCGATGCCCCACAGCGCGCCGACGATCAGCGCGGCCCAGCCCAGGGGCATGACGGCGCCCAGGGCGAAGACGAGGGCGAAGCTCAGCAGGATCACGGCCATGTAGCCGGCGAACCCGGCGGCGCCCAGCATCCCGGCGGCCTTGCCCGCCTTGGACGCCTCCTGCCGGATCTCGGCCTTGGCCAGCTCCAGCTCCTGGCGCATCAGGCGCGACAGGTCCTCGGTCAGCTCACCCACCAGCTGCCCGAGGGACGCCTCCTCCTGGCCCTGCGCCTGCGCGTGGGGCTCCGGCGTGACGTCCACCCGGGGGTACGGGAGGCCGGTCTCAGCGCTGGACATACCGCGCACCCCCCGGCTGACCGGGCTGCGGCTGGTAGCCACCGGGCTGCGGCTGGTAGCCGCCCGGGATCTGCGGGGCGAGCGAACCGTGCTCCGGCTCGGGCGCGCCGAACTCCGGTGCCGTCGGCGCCACCGGGGTGGTGGGCGTCGCGGGCATCCCGGGGGCGACCGGGGGCTGCTGGGCCGCCCACTGGGGCGACTGCTGCCGCTGCTGCGGGTACTGGTGGGTCGGGACGTCGTGCGGCAGCTCACCGCTCACGTGCCGGCCACCGGGGTACTGACCGACCTGACCCTGGCCGCCCTGCGGCCGGCTCGACGCGGCGCTCGCGCTCTTGGCGACCCGCGCGACCAGGAAACCGGCCACGGCGGCGCCGATGAGGAACGTCCCCGGCTTGCGCCGGGCGAAGTCCTGGGCGCCGTCGAGCAGGCCGCGCGCGCCCCGCTCGTCGAGGAACCGGGCCGCCTGGCGGCCGGTGTCCGCGACCTGGCGCAGCGCGCCGGCGGACATGGTGTCCGGGCCCGAGCCGTCGGCCATCGAGGTCAGCTCGTCGGCGATGCGGTTGATCTGCTGGGACACCCGCTGCGCCTGCTGATCGGCCTCTCCGGCGATGCGCTGGCGCACGTCGGTCACCACGTGCTTGGCCTGGGTCTTGGCCTCCCCGGCGACGTGACCCGCCTGCTCACGCGCGGTGGACGCCACCTCACCGGCGGCCTGCCCGGCGTGCTGCGCCACGGCGGTGCCTTCCTCGCGGGCGGTCTCGCGGACCGCACCCGCCTGGTTCTCGGCCACGACTGACTCCTCACGGTCGGCGTGCTCTCTCGCCATGGGAGCTACCCGCCTGAGCCGAGCCCAATCACCTTCTTCGTGACCGACACCGCCGTTCGGGTGTCCTACTATCGTGTTTTGTCTCTCAAACCGAATTCATGTCACAATCCGTGGTCACCAGGTGGGCCGCGCGCCGACCCCGCCGTCCACCACGAGGTCGTGCCCGGTGATCCACGAGGCCATCGACGAGGCCAGGAACACGCACGCGTCACCGACGTCCTCGGGCGTGCCCAGGCGGGTCAGCGGCGCCGCCGCCGTCCACCGCGCGACGCCCTCCGGCCACTCGTCCCCGATCCCCGGCCGGCCCACCAGGCCCGGTGAGACCGTGTTGACCCTGATCCCGCGCTCCCCGTACTCCAGCGCCGCCGACCGCGCGTGCATGATCAGCGCCGCCTTGGCCGCGCTGTAGTGGGCGTGACCGCGGGCCGGGTGCGTTCCCTCGATCGAGGCGAGGTGGGTGATGGACCCGCCGGCCCCCATCACCTCCACCGCCGCCTGCGTGCAGCAGAACGCGGTCGTGAGGTCCGCCTCCACGACGGAGCGCCACTCGGCGGCGGACATCCCCGCCAGCTCCCGCACGGGTTGCACCCCGGCGCAGTTGACCACCGCGTCCAACCGCCCGCCCCACCCGAACGCCGCGCCCACCACCCGTCGGCACGCCTTCTCGTCCCGCAGGTCGCCCCGGACCCCGAGCACCCCGCCGCCCACGTCCCCGGTGAACCCGTGCACCACCACCGACGCCCCGGCCGCCGCGAACCGCCGCACCACGCCGCGCCCGATGTGCCCGCTGCCGCCGGTGACCAGGGCGACCGTCCCGTCCAGGAGTCCCACGGGGACGGACGGTAGCGCGGCCCGCCTACCGCGTGCCGGTGAGGAACTGCGCGGGCCGCAGGGCGCGCGCGGTGATCCGGGTGTCGCCGATCCAGCCGTGGAAGCCCTGGCCGTAGCGCAGCGCGAACTGGGTGCCGCCCAGCGCGAACGGCCTGCCCAGCGTGGAGATGCCGCGCGACTCCTCGGCGGCGTTGCGGGCGATCCTCGCGCCGTCCACGTACATCGTGGTGCGGCGGCCGTCGTTGACCACGGCGACGTGCGTCCACCGCCCGACCGGGACGGCGTGGCTCCACGACGTGGGGTCGGCGTCCCCCGGCACCGGGTAGACCACGAACTGGAGGAACCGCTCGCCGGACAGGTTCAGGCTGCACGTCGGCTCGTCGTCCGACCAGCCCGCGGACTTGCCGGCGTCGCCCGCGCGCCCCTCCCAGCTGAGCAGGCCCATCCACGCGTGGTCGCCGACGAACGGGTCGGGCAGCTTGAAGAACGTCTCGATGGTGTAGCCGGACTCGAAGCGCATCCCGTTGAGCGGCGCGGTGTCGGAGGTGCGCAGCACCGCGCCCCGGTCCGGGTTCCTGCCCCCTTCGAACCGCAGGCTCGCGTGGCCCGGCTGGCCGTCGTGGTGCTCGTCGGACCACGTCAGCACGTCCGGGCCGCTCGCGTGCAGCCGCTGCGCGGTCAGGTCGTTGCCGTGCCCGGTCAGGTCGCGGGCCACCGCGCCCGCGGCCACCGGGCCCCCCGCCGCGGGGAAGCCGGCGGCGTCGAAGCGCCAGTACGCCACCGTGTCGCGGGTGACCACCGCGCTCGCCGGGCGCGACGGCGGCACCGCGGGCGGCGCGAACCCGGCGAACCGCTCCCGGAAGTCGATCTCCACGGTGAACCGGTCCGCGTCACCGCTCAGCCGCGCGGTCTCCGCCTCCGGCGGGGTGCCCGGGTCGCGCGACAGCAGCCACGGCGAGAACGTCTCCACGTCGATCACGCCGCGCGCCAGGTCGAAGGTGTAGAAGCGGACCATGCCCGCGCCGCCGTAGTAGCGGTCCTGGTAGTTGGTCAGGTGCAGGTGCACGTCGTGGCCGTGGTCGTTGACCAGCGTCGTGCGGCCGGACGGCCAGTAGTGGCCGTTGAGGGTCAGGAAGACCTGGTCGTTGCGGCGGATCAGGGTGTCCCACAGGAACCTGCCGTGCGCGGACAGCTCGGCGCGCGGGCTGCCCGCCACCAGGTCGTGCGTGGTGAGGACCGCGGGCAGCGACCGGTGCTCGTCCAGCACGCCCTGCGCCCAGCGGGCGCCCTGCTCGGACACCCGCCAGTCCAGGGCCAGCACCAGCCACTCGCGACCGCCGGCGCGCAGCACGTGGTAGCTGTTGTAGCCGTCGGGCGCGAAACCGCCGAAGGTCGGCATCCGCCGGAACCGCTCCGGGCCGAACGTGCGCGAGTGCGGCGTGGGGCCGCGCCGGTCGTCGGTGCCCGAGGGCACGTCGTGGTTGCCGGCCAGGACGCTGTAGGGCACGCCGCCGGTGAACACCGAGTCGGCCAGCCGCATCTCCGCCTCGGTGCCGTGCTCGGTGACGTCGCCCAGGTGCGCCAGGAACACCACGTTCGCGTCGCGGTCGCGGGCGACCGCGCGCAGGGCCGCGCGCACCGGCTCCGGGTCCGAACCGCCCTCGTCGAGCAGGTACTGGGTGTCGGGCAGCACCGCGATCGTGAAGCGGTCGGCCTCGTGGTCCACCGCGGGGGTGGCGCCCGCGACCGCCGGGGCGAGCGCGGGGGTGAGCGCGGCGGCGGCGGGTACGGCCACGGCGGCGTGCAGGAGGGCGCGGCGTCCGACTCGGGTCATGGCGGGCAGCCTGCTGGACGTGCCTTCCGGGGGCCCGAACCGCGGGCGAACGGCGGCTGAACCGCGTCAGACGGGCTGGAGCGCGGTGTGCGGCCCCGCGGGCAGCTCGACCAGGACCGCGTCACCGGGGTGGACGACGCCGCCGACCAGCACGACCGACATGACGCCCGCCCGGCGCACCACGCCGCCGTCCTCGTCGCGTCCCACGACCCGCTTGAGCAGCCCGGTCCGGAACGCCTCGATCTGCGGGCACGGGTTGCGCAGCCCGGTCACCTCGACCACCGCGTCCGGCCCGAGGCGCAGGCGCGTGCCGGTCGGCAGGCCGAGCAGGTCGACGCCGCGCGTGGTCACGTTCTCGCCGAGCTGCCCGGCGGCGACCTCGAAGCCCAGCCCGGTCAGCTCGTCGTGCAGCTCGGCGTGCATCAGGTGGACCTGGCGCAGGTTCGGCCGCGTCGGGTCGCGCCGCACGCGCGAGCGGTGCTTGACCGTCACACCGCTGTGCACGTCCCCCTCCACGCCGAGCCCGGCGACCAGGGTCACGGCGTCGCGGACGGGCTTGGTGAAGGTGTACTCCCCGCTGCGGCTCACGGCGGTGACGATCCCCATGCACCCGACCCTAACCCACGACCCAGCCCTTGACGCTGCGTGCGCGCAGCGGTTGACTGCGTGACCGTAACCGGTTTCGGTACCGGTTCCGATCACCTCGACGAGGAGGGGCACCGTGCGGGTCACGATCGCTGAAGTCGCGCAGCGCGCCCAGGTGAGCAAGGCGACGGTGTCCCGGGTGCTCAACGGCAAACCGGACGTGGACGCGGCCACGGCGGCCCGCGTCCGGCAGGTGATCGCCGATGTCGGGTACGTGCCCAGCGCGCGGGCGGTCGGGTTGGCGCGCGGCCGGGCCCGCACCGTCGGCATGCTCGTGCCGTCGCTGACCTGGCCGTGGACCGGCGAGGTCGTGCAGGGCGCGGTGGACGAGCTGGAGGCGGAGGGCTACGGCCTGCTGCTCTACACCGTCAACCGGGGCGCGGAGTCGCTGGCGCAGTTCGCGAGCCACGTGTCGGCCAAGGCGTTCGACGGGCTGCTGGTGATCGAGCCGCCGGACACGCTGAGCTACATCGAGACCCTGCACGGCCAGGGCCTCCCGGTGGTGATGATCGACGACCGCGGCAGCCGCCCCGGGTTCCCGTCGGTGACCACCACCAACCGCGAGGGCGCGCGTGCGGCGGCGCAGCACCTGGTGGCGGCCGGGCGGCGGCACTGCGCCGTCGTGACCGGTCCCGCGAACTTCGGCTGCGTGCGGGAACGCCTCGACGGCTTCCTCGACGCGCTGGGCGAGGCGGGCCACCACGTGGACCCGAGGCTGGTGGTGGAGGGCGACTTCTCCACCGACCGGGGCGCCGTGGCGGCGGAGAAGCTGATGGCGACGGGACTGCCGTTCGACGCCGTGTTCGCGCACAACGACCTGTCGGCCCTCGGTGTGATCCGCGCCCTGGGCGCGGCGGGCCGCACCGCGCCGGGCGACGTGGCCGTCGTGGGCTTCGACGACATACCCATCGCGGGTCACGCCGAGCTGACCACCGTGCGCCAGCCGATGCGGGCGATGGGCGCGGCCGCCGCGCGCCTGCTGCTGGCCCGCCTGGAGGGCGCCGCGCCGGCCGCGGAACCCGTGGTGCTGCCTACGGAGCTGGTCGTCCGCCGTTCCGGCTGAGCAGCAGGCGGGCGCACAGGAGCATCAGCGCGAACAGCAGGAGCAGCGCGCCGCTCGCGCCCGGTTCCGCCTGGGCGGCCTGCCGGGTCTCCTGCACCACGCCGAACGCGGCCGTCCCGGACAGCAGGCACAGCGCGGTGCCCAGCCGGTGGGGCGGCTGGGCGGCGAGCAGGCGCGGCGTGCAGCGGTCGAGGGCGGTGGACAGCCCGGCGCGGAAACCGGTGCCCGACAAGCGGGACCACGCGCCGACGCCCGTGACGGCGAGCGCCACCACGACGGCGTCGAGCACGAGCTTGACCCACAGGCGACCGGGGCCGATCACGCCGTCCACCGTGCCGCCGACCACCACGCAGGCCAGGAACAGGGGCAGCAGCGCCTTCGCCCAGCGGCCGAGGAGCGACCCGGCCGCCGGCGCCCGGCGCGCGGCGACGGGGTGGTGCCGCGGTGCGGCCGGGTGTGGCGACGGGGTCGGGTACAGCGGTGCGGCGGCGTACGGCGGCCCGTGGCCGACGTGGAAGTGCACGTCGCCGTGGATCGAGCCCGCCTGGACCGACGGCCCGTGCACGGGGGCGTTGACGGTGTTGTGCGTGCCTAAGGCGGGATCCGGCTGCGTCACGCGGGCAGCGTACGTCAGCGCCCCGACAGCAGCGGGGTGCCGTGGCCGACGCACAGCACGCGCGGTGCCAGGCCCAGCAACCGGTCCACCGAGCGCAGCAGCCGGGGCCGGTCGAGGTTGAACACGCCCGGGATGGCCCGACCCTCCCGGGTGGCGACGGTGTCCCCGGTGAACAGCACGCCGTGCGCGGGCAGGTGGATGGCGATGCTGCCGTCCGTGTGGCCGGGGATGGACAGCACGCGCGCCCCGCCGCCGAAGTCCAGCACGTCGCCCTCGTCCACCTCGACGTCGACCGGGCAGGGCGGCGCGGCCGGGACACCGGGCGTGACGCGGTCGAACAGCTCGCGCTCCTCCGGCGGGACCACGGGCGGCGGGCCGGGCGCGTCGCCCCGGATCACGGGCGCCTCCGCGCGGTGCGCGACCACGGGCGCGCCGGTGAGCCCGCGCAGCGCGGCGGCCGAGCCGGTGTGGTCGGCGTGGAAGTGGGTGAGGACGATCCGGTCCACCCGTCCCAGCGCGGCGATCCGCTCGGCGTGCCCCGCCGTGCCGGTGTCGACGACGGTCAGCCCGTCGCCGTCCTGCCACGCGTACGCCTGACCGACCGGGAACGTGAGCATCCGCAGGCCCGGCACCACCTCGGTGATCTCCACGACGCCACGCTAGGTGCCCCGGGCGGTCCGCCGGGGTGGTTTCGCCGTGGGCTGACGCCGGGTAGGAGACCCGAGGAGGTGCGGCCGCGGACGGGGAAACGCTCCGCGAGGTCATCGGCGTGCTGGTCCGCGTGGTCGAGGCGGCGGGCGCGGGGATCATCGTCGTGGGCGCCCTGTGGGCGCTGGTCCGGATGGTGGTGGAGGGCGCGCGGCACCGGAACACGTCGGTGTTCACGCCGATCAGGCTGTCCCTGGGCAGGTTCCTCGTGCCGGGGTTGGAGTTCCAGCCGGCCGGTGACGTCCTGCGCACGGCGGTGTCGCCCAGCTTCGAGGACATCGGCCGGCTCGCCGCGATCGCCGCCATCCGCACCGCGCTGAACTACTTCCTCGACAAGGAGATCGCCGAGGAGCAGGCCCAGGTCGGGGCCGCCGGGACCCGTGACGACGAGCCCGCGGCACGGGACGTCCCGCCGCCGTCCCGCTGACGGGTCCGACCTCCGCCCGGCGGCCACCTAGGACCTCGTGCCCGACCACGCCGCCCACAGCTCGGCGTAGCGCCCGCCCGCCGCGAGCAGCTCGTCGTGCGTGCCGGTCTCCACGACCCGCCCCGCCTCCAGCACGACCACCCGGTCCGCCGTCGCCGCCTGCGTGAGCCGGTGGGCGACGAGCAGGCCCGTGCGGCCCTCCAGGGCACGTGCCGCGGCGGCCTCCAGTTCGCGCGCGCCCGCGCTGCCCGCGTCCGCGGTGGCCTCGTCGAGGATCGCCACCGGCGGGTCGGCCAGGACGAGCCTCGCCAGCGCGAGCTGCTGCGCCTGCGCCACGGTGAGCCGGTGCCCGCCCTCGCCGACGACGGTGCCCAGGCCGCGGGGCAGCGCGGTCGCCCACCCCAGCGCGCCCACCCGGTCGAGGGCGTCGGCCAGCTCCTCGTCGGTGGCCGACGGCCGGGCCAGGCGCAGGTCGTCGGCCAGCGGGCCGGCGAACACGTGCACCTCCTGGGTGATCAGCGCGACCGAGCGGACCGCCGAGCCCAGGTCGACGCCGCCCACGCTGATGCCGCCGGCGGTGGGTTCGTGCACGCCCGCGACGAGCTTCGCCAGCGTCGTCTTGCCCGCACCGGACGCGCCGACCAGCGCCACCCGCTCCCCGGCGGACAGCTCCAAGTCCACGTCCCGCAGCACCGGGTGCCCCGGCGCGTAGGCGTGGCCGACGCCCGTCAGCTTCACCGCGCTGTCCGCCGGCCGCACCCGGTCCCCGGTCGGCGGCACGGGCTCGTCCGCCACGCCCACCAGGCGGGACAGCGACGCGGTGGCGGCCTGCGCGTCGTCGGCCAGCGCCAGCGCCGCGTTGACCGGGTTGAACAGGCCGTGGAAGTACAGGGCGGCGGCGGTGGCCGTGCCGATCGACGCGGAACCGTCGCCCACCAGCAGGAAACCGGTCACCAGCACGCCGGCGAGGCCGATGAACTCGGCCAGGTTGAGCCGCCCGTAGAACGAGGTCAGCAGCCGGATGCCGCGCAGTGCCAGGTCCACCGCCGCGCGCGACCGGGCCCCGACGCGGGCCACGTGCTCGTCGGCCAGCCCGAACGCCCGCACGGTCGTCGCGCCGCCGATCGAGTCCAGCAGTTGCTGCTGCTGCACGCCCACCGCGACCCGCTGCGCCGCGTACAGCCGCACGGCCCGCCCGCCGTACCAGCGCACGGTGTGCACGTGGACCGGCAGCGCGAGCAGCACGGGGACGAGGAACCGCCAGTCGAGGACGGCGATGCCGACGACGGTCAGCCCGATGGTCAGCGCAGAGCGCGCCATGACCGGCAACGCGGTGCGCACCGCGTCGGCGATCACCTGCACGTCCCGGGTGACCCGCGAGGTCAGGTCGCCCGCGCCCGCCTCCTCGACCCGCTCCAGCGGCAGGTGCAGGGCGCGTTCGACGAACCTCTCCCTCAGGTCGGCCAGCGCGCCCTCGCCCAGCCGCGCGACGAGCGACGTGCCGAACGCGGTGGACGCGCCCTGCACCGCGGCCACCAGCGCGAGCACGACGACGAGCCAGGTGATGTCGGCGGACCCGGTGGCCACGACGTCCACGACCCGGCCGAGCGCGGGCGCGGTGAGCAGGCCGACCGCGGTGCCCGCGAACAGCACCAGGAACGCCGCCCACGCGAGCCCGCGCCGGGGCCGGACGAGTTCGCCGACGGCGGCCCACGTGCGGGCGGCGGACGCCGTCGCCAGCAGTTCCCGCATCAGCTCAGCACCACCAGTCGGTAGTCCTCGCCGGCGACCAGGTCGGCGTGCGCGCCGGAGGCGACGACCTGGCCGCCGGCCAGGAACACCACCCGGTCGGCCGCGGCCAGCAGGGCGGGGCTGGTGGCCACCACGATCGTCGTGCGGCCCGCCCGGACCCGCCTGATCCCGTCCGCCAGCGCCACCTCGGTCACCGCGTCCACGGCGGTCGTCGGATCGTGCACCACCAGCACCGGCGGGTCGGCGGCCAGCGCCCGGGCCAGCGCGACCCGCTGCCGCTGCCCGCCGGACAACGACCGGCCGCGCGCGGACACCGGCGTGTCCAGCCCGTCGGGCAGGGCGCGGGCGACGTCGTCCACGCGCACCGCCGCCATCGCCTCGTCGGCACGACCGCCGGACGCGGCGATGACGTTCTCCCGCACCGTCCCCTCGAACAGTTCCGCGTCGTGCGCGGCGACCAGCAGCGCCGACCGCAGCGCAGAACCCTCCACAGAGGACAGTGTGACACCGTCGAGCGCCACCGAGCCCGCCACCGGGTCCACGTCCCGCGCCAGCACGGCCAGCAGCGACACCGCGTCCGCGGCGTCCCGCGCCACCACGCCGATCAGCTCGCCCGGCGCGGCGGACAGCGTGACGCCGCGCAGCGTCCCCGACACCACGTCGGTCAGCTCGACCCGGCCCGCGACGGAGGGCAGGGGAGCGGACCCCGGTGGCACGGCCGGGGGCGCGGCGAGCACCTCGGCCACCCGCGCGGCCGACGCGCGGCCCTGCGCGAGCAGGCCGTTCACCCAGGAGAAGACGGACAGCGGCCACAGCAGGAACTGCGCCAGGCCGACCGCGGCGACGAGTTCGCCGACCGTGATCGCGCCGGACGACGCCAGGCGCCCGCCCACCAGGGCCACGACCGCCAGGAACACGCCGGTCAGGGCGATCATCCAGCCGTCGAGCCAGGCGCGGGACCGGGCGGCCCGGACCGCCGCCTCCATGGACGACCTGCTGGTCGCCCGGTACCTCCGCGCCGCCGTCGCCTCCGCGCCGATGCCCTTGAGCGCCCGCAGCCCGGCGACCAGGTCGGCGGCGACGCCGGAGGCCAGCGCGGCCCGGTCCTGCTCGGCGTCGCTGCGCCGTTCGAGCGGTTTGCCCAGCAGGTGCGCGACCAGCAGCAGCACCGGCGCGGCCACCAGGACCAGCAGGCCGAGCGCGACGGAGACCCGCAGCAGCGCCACGGCGCCCACCAGCAGGCCCGCGACGGCGGCGAACGCGGTGGGCAGCGCCAGGTTGACCTGCCCCACGCGCTGGGCGTCGCTGGTGGCGATGTCGGCCAGCTCGCCGGACAGCCGGCCGTGCCCGCCCCCGCCGTCGGGCGACAGCACGCGGGCCGCCAGGCGGGTGCGCACCTCGTGCGCGGCCAGGTTGGCGGCGCGTTCGGCGCACCGCAGGGAGAACCGGAAGCTCACCGACAGCACGAGGAACACGACCGCGAGCACGCCGATCCAGAACGCCAGCCGCCCGCCCGCGCCGGTGCGCACGGCCTCGTCGACGACCACGCCGATCAGCAGCGGGACGGCGGCTTCACCCGCCTGGTGGGCCGCACCGAGCAGTGAAGCCAGGGTGACGGGTTTCCACTGCCCGGTCACGGCTTCCCGGAGAACCGCTTTCACCCCGATGTCCGCCTTCCACGAGCTGTCAGGTGAGGCTAGCCTAAGGATATGAGGAGGGCTGGATCACTCCCGTTGCGCGCGAACTTAGGTTAGGGTAACCAAAGTTCGATCTTCCCTGTTGTCGCACCGATGGGACAGCCATGCCACAGCCACCGGTCTTCGACGTCCTCGGCGTCGGCTTCGGGCCCTCCAACCTGGCCCTCGCCATCGCCGTCACGGAGCACAACGCCGCCGCGGCGGCCGAAGACGTGGTGACCGCCCACTTCGTGGAGCGCCAGGCGACGTTCGGGTGGCACCGGGGCATGCTGATCGACGACGCCACCATGCAGGTGTCGTTCCTCAAGGACCTGGTGACGTTGCGCAACCCCAACAGCACCTTCACCTTCCTCAGCTACCTGCACGCCCGGGGCAGGCTGGTCGACTTCATCAACCACAAGAGCCTGTTCCCGCTGCGGGTCGAGTTCCACGACTACTTCGAGTGGGCCGCCGGCCGCGTCGACGACCTGGTGTCCTACGGCCACGACGTGGTGGACGTGCGACCCGTCGTCGAGGACGGCGTGACCACGCACTTCGACGTCACCTCCCGCACCGCGGCGGGCGGCGTCGAGGTGCTGCGCGCCCGCAACCTGGTGCTGGCCACCGGTCTCCGGGCGAGCCTGCCCGACGGCGTGCTCCCCTCCGAGCGGGTCTGGCACAACCGCGACTTCCTGAACCGCGTGCGCTCGCTGCACGACCCGAAGCGGCTGGTCGTGGTCGGCGCCGGGCAGAGCGGCGCCGAGGTCACCGCGTTCCTGCACGAGCACTTCCCGGCCACCGAGGTGTGCGCGGTGTTCGCGCGCTACGGCTACAGCCCCGCCGACGACAGCCCGTTCGCCAACCGGATCTTCGACCCGGACGCGGTCGACGACTACTTCGGCGCGCCCGAGCAGGTCAAGCGGCAGCTCATGGACTACCACGCCAACACCAACTACGCGGTGGTCGACAACGACCTGATCGCCGAGCTGTACCGCCGCGCCTACCGGGAGAAGGTGCTGGGCGCGCGACGCCTGCGCCTGCTCAACCTGTCCCGCGTCGCCGGGCTGGACGACGGCGTGGACGGGCTGCGCGTCACCGTCGAGTCGCTGGCCACCGGCGAACGCGAGGTGCTCGACGCGGACGCGGTCGTCTACGCCACCGGCTACCTGGAGGCCGACCCGACCGCGCTGCTCGGCGACCTCGCCGCCCGCTGCGCCCGGGACGCGCGCGGCCGGCTCGTCGTCGGCCGCGACTACCGGCTGGACACCGACGACGACGTGCTCGCGGGCCTGTACCTCCAGGGCGGCACCGAGCACACGCACGGCATCTCGTCCTCGCTGCTGTCGAACACCTCCGTGCGGGTGGGGGAGATCCTCCGGTCCGTGCTCGACCGCAAGGGGCTCGTCGGCGGCACGGCCGCGGTTCCCGCGCAGCCCCGGTACGCCGCGACCGCCGCGCCCGTCAGCTGACCCCCCGACGCGCCACCGCCGAACCGACGCGCCACCGCCGAACCGACGCGCCACCGCCGAACCGACACGCCACCACCGAACCGACCGGAGGACTTTCCCGTGACCAACCCGTTCGACGACCCCGAAGGCCGCTTCCGCGTGCTGGTGAACGACGAGGGCCAGCACTCGCTGTGGCCGTCGTTCGCCGACGTCCCGGCGGGCTGGGACGCGGTGTTCGGCCCGGACACCCGCGAGGCGTGCGGCGCGTACGTGGAGGAGAACTGGACCGACCTGCGCCCGCTCGGCCTGCGCGACCGGACCTGAGCGCGAGGCGGTCGAGCGGGGACGCCCGGCCCGGCGGGAACGCGATCCCCCTCGACGCCGCGCACGCCGGTGGACGGCCCCGGCGCGCCGTGGTTGCGTGCCGGGCATGGACCACGGCGAGTTCCGCGACCCCCGCCTCGTGCCGCTCTACGATGCCGAGTACGGGTGGGGCCGCGACGACGACTTCTTCGTGTCGGTGATCGGTGCGACGCCCGCGGCCCGGGTCCTGGACGTGGGCTGCGGCACCGGCCGCGTGACCCTCGGCCTGGCCGCCGCGGGCCACCGCGTCACCGGCGTCGACCCGGCCCGCGCGTCGCTGGACGTGGCCCGCGCCAAGCCGGGCGCGGACCGCGTGACGTGGCTGGAGGGCGGCGCGGAGGTGGCGCCGTCGGGGGCGTTCGACGCGGCCCTGATGACCGCGCACGTCGCGCAGTTCGTCGTCGGGGACGACGCCTGGTCCCGCCTGCTCGCCGACCTCCACCGCGCCCTGGTGCCCGGCGGGAGGCTCGTGTTCGACACCCGCGACCCGGCCGCCCGGGCGTGGGAGGCGTGGAACCCGGCCGACACGCGCCGCACCGTGCGGCTGGGGGAGGTCGAAGTGGTGGAGTGGACCGAGGTCACCGCGGTCGAGGGCGGCCTGGTCTCCTTCACGCACCACTACGAGTTCCCCGGCGGCGACCACCTGCTCGGCTCCGCCACCATGCGCTTCCGCGGGGAAGGCGAACTCCGCACGACCCTCGCCGACGCGGGGTTCACCGTGGACGCCATCCACGGCGGCTGGGGTCGTGAGCCGATCGGCGCGCCGGACGGCGAGTTCCTCGTCCTGGCCCACCGCGGGCGTGGGTAGGGTGTCGGGTGTGACGAGCCCCGAATCGGACAGAGCGGAGCCGCCGGTCGCCCGGCGGCGCATCGGCTGACGGCCACCGGCCAGCTTCCCGACCCCGTTCCCGGCGACCGGACGACGTTCCGCGTGTCGGCTCGCACCTCCCCGAGGTGGTGACCCCGACGACCGACGCGCGGATTCCCCCGTCCGCACGTCGATCCGGAGTGATCCGTTGCCCTTCTTCGTCTACGTCCTCGGCCTTGCCGTGTTCGCGCAGGGCACGTCCGAGTTCATGCTGTCCGGCCTGGTCCCGGGTATCGCCGGCGACCTGTCCGTGTCCGTGGGCGCCGCCGCGAGCCTGACGTCCGCCTACGCCGCGGGCATGGTGCCGGGCGCACCGCTCATGGCGGTCCTGGCCGCCCACTGGCCCCGCCGAGTGGCGCTGGCGGGTTTCCTCGCCGCGTTCGTCGCGGTGCACGTCGTGGGCGCGCTCACGGCGGACTTCGCCGTGCTGTTCACGACCCGCGTCGTCGCCGCGGTCGTCAACGCGGGGTTCCTCGCGGTGGCGATGTCCGTCGCGACGAGCCTGGCTCCCCCCGCGCGGGCCGCCGCCACCCTGGTGTCGGGGGTGACGCTGTCCTGCGTCGTCGGCGTGCCGGCGGGCGCGCTGCTGGGGGAGTGGGCGGGGTGGCGGTCGGCCTTCTGGGCGGTCGCGGCGCTGTGCCTGCCCGCCCTGGTCCTGGTGTTCCGCGACGCGCCCACCACGCCGGCCGACGCCCCCGCGGTCTCGGTCGGGCGGGAGGCACGCGTGCTCCGCGGCCGCCGCGTGCGCTCGGCGCTGCTCCTCGCCTCCCTCGTCAACGGCGCGACCTTCGCGACCTTCGCCTACCTCGCCGTCCTCGCCACCGAGGTGGCGCACCTGCCCGCCACCGCGGTCCCCGCCCTGCTCGCCGGGTTCGGCGCGGGAGCCTTCGCCGGCGTGACCGCCGCCGGCCGCCTGGCCGACGGACGACTCCGACCGGGCCTGGTGCCGGTGCTGTGCGCCCTCCCGGCGGGCTGGGCGGCACTGGCCCTGACCGCCGCCGCCCCCGTCCCGCTGATCGTCCTGTCGGTCGTGCAGGGCGGCCTGTCGTTCGGCGTCGGGTCGACCCTCGTGGCCCGCGTCCTGCACGTCGCCGACCGGGCGCCCACCCTGGGCGGCGCGTTCGCCACCGCCGCCCTGAACGTCGGCGCGTTCGCCGGTCCCCTCCTGGCCGCCGCCGTGACGGGTGCCACGCACGACTACCGCGACGCCGCGTGGACCAGCGCCGCCCTGGCCGCCGCGGCGGTCGTCGTCCTCGCCGTCACCGCGCGGGAGGAGGCGCGCGAGGCCCCCTGACCGGTCACCGCACCGGCAGCGGCGCGAGGTCCGGGTCGGCCGGCCACTGCCGCCACGTCCGCCGGGTGATCCGCCGTGGCGGGTGGTCGGCGAGGTGCAGCAGGAAGGCGGCGCGCAGGCGGGTCAGCGGGTCGTCGGCGTCGAGCAGGTCGGCGGCCCGCGCGCGCAGCATCAGCTCCGGCACGCGGTGCCGCAGCCCGGCCGGGAAGCCCCGCCGGGTGAACCGGTGGAGGATGCCGCACTTGCGGGTGTGCTGGGAGGCGGTGTACGAGTCGGGGGAGCGCCACTCCTCCTGGTAGGCGCTCTCCCACTCCGGGAACAGGGTGTTCCGCTCCGGGGCGCGCAGGTCGAACGCGCCGAACGCGCTGCCGGCCGGCTCGACCTCGTAGGCCGCCCACAGGGCCGGGTCGAAGCTCCTCGTGACGGTCGGGTCGATCCTGGTGTGCGCCCGCACCAACGCCCGCCGGACCGCCGTCTGGTGCCGGTCGAGCGCCGCCCACCGCACGCCGTCGTCCGGGTGGACCAGGTCGCGCACCCAGTCGTCCGCCCCGGTCACGCGCCCGCCGACCCGGTGGCGGTCAGCAGGAACGCGGGGGAGGACCAGTAGTCGTGCAGCGGCGTGACGACGACGTCGCCGAAGCCGGCCCGCGCCACCTGCTCCGCCCACCGCGCCGCCGGCTGCTCCCACGTCGACCGCACCGCGCCCGGCACCAGCTGCCCGGTCAGCACCGGCATCAGGAAGCCCTGCGCGACGAGGTCGCGGTCCTCGCCGTACTCGGCCAGACCGCGCTCGTAGGTCTCGGCCAGGAACGCGCGGTGCCCGGGACCGGCGTGCGGCACGTCCGGCACGTCGAACTCGACGAGCGCCAGCACCCCGGCGCGCGCCACCAGGTCGGCCAGCACGCCGTCCCGCTCCCCGTGCGGGACGGCGTGCAGGGCGAACGTCGACTGCACCACGTCGTACCCGGTGGCCGTGGTGGCCAGGAAGTCCTGCACCCGCCCCGGGAACGCGGTCGCGCCCGGCAGCCGCAGCGCGTCGAGCAGCGCCCGCGACGGCTCCACCACCGTCACCCCGGTCGGCGCGTGCGGCCGGTCCAGCGCGGGCCGCAGCGCCCGACCGTCACCGCAGCCGACGTCGAGCAGCGTCACCGGCCGCACGCGCTCGTACAGCGCCCCCAGCGCGTCCACGACCGCCTCGTACAACGCCACGTTGCCGCCGCCGCGGACGAACGCCTCGAACGCGGCGGGCCGGTCGTACACCGACCCGCCCGCCGCGCCGTCGAGGTGCGTCGCCAGCGCCGCGGCGAGCGGGGAAGCGGGCTCGCGCACCGCCTCCCGCGCCCGCGCCAGGTCACCCGCGGCCAGCGCGTCCAGCGCCTCCCTGATCGTCACCCGACCAGTATCACGCCACCGCGCCCGTCACGGACGAGCCGGACTTCGTGACGTGGTAGGTGACCGTCGTGCCGCTCCAGTAGTGGAACGTCAGCGTGACCCTGGCCCCGTCGTTCACCTCCGCGAAGAACTCCGGCTTGAGCAGCGTCGTGCCCGCCGCGTAGTCCGGCGCGAAGGTGTGGTCGTACTCCTTGAACGACGTCCAGTTCTGCGGCCCGGCGTTGGAGCCGTCGGCGTACTTCGCCTCCATGGTGGCCAGCTTGTCGCCGCGGAACGCGGTCGGGATCGCGAACGACGCGGTCGTGCCGGCCGCCGCCTGGAGCACCGGCGGGTCGTAGGTGACCAGGTCGATCCGCCACGGCACGCCGGCCGAGAAGCGCGCCGACAGCGTCGCGTTCACGCCGTACGCCCGCGACCCGAGCAACCGGGTCAGCAGCGGCGCGGACAGCGTGAGCTGGTCGCCCGACACGGTGTAGTCCGTGCCGCGCACCAGGTCGGTGCCGCCGTGCCGCAGGCCCGAGAACGTCGTCCCGTTGAGGTTCAGCGTGATCGTCTTCGCGCTCACCGCCGCCGACTTCGGGTTGAACACCTGGTCGGTGGACGCCGTGCCGGACCGGGCCGTCCAGCTCGACTTGATCTGCGCGATCAGCTCCGGGTCGCTCCACTGGAACGAGGTGCGGCCGAAGTGCTGGCCGTTGTCCCACAGCATCGTGGTGATCTTGCGGGACTTCGCGTGGTGGCCGAAGAACTCGAAGAACTTCAGCTTCTCGCCCTGCTGGATGGTGCCGGTGTGCCGGTCGAAGCCCAGCAGGCCGTACTCGCCCAGGATCACCGGGATGCCGCGCGCGATGAACGTGTTGTGGACGCGGTCGAACGCGTCCGTCAGGTCCTTCTGCGCGGTCGCGTCGAACCGGTACCCGCCCGCGATGTTCACGCTGAACGGCCAGTAGCCGTAGTAGTGGATCGTCGCGATCAGGTTGCGGTCGTTCAACGCGGTGAACGTGGCGTTCAGGTTGTCCAGGTGCGCCTGGTCGGCCGAGGTGTGCAGGGACGGCAGGACCAGCAGGCGGGTGGCGTTGCCGCCGCCCGAGGCGCGCACGATCCGGTGGAACGAGGTGTTCAGCTCGTTGAGCAGCTGCGCGTTCTGCGCGTCACCGGAGCTGCCGGTGAACTGCGGCTCGTTCACGCTCTCCAGGACGAGCTTGTTCGACGAGTCGCGGAACGCGCTCGCCAGTTGCGTCCACGTCGCGTTGTAGCGGGCCAGCACGTTCGCGCGGTCGCCCGGCATGTTCGAGATCCACTGCCACGAGTCGTGGTGGATGTTCACCATCACGTAGAAGCCGTCCGCCAGTGCCCAGCCGACGACCTCCTTCACCCGCGCCAGGTAGGCCGGCTCGATCGCGTAGGACGGCGCGGCGCCCTGGTGCTGACCCCACGTGACCGGGATGCGGATGCTCTTGAAGCCCTGCGCGCGCACGTTGTCCAGCAGCGCCTCGGTGATCCGCGGGTTGCCCCACGAGGTCTCGTCCGCGCCGGTGGCGTCGAGCGAGTTGCCGAGGTTCCAGCCGGGCTGCATCGCCGCGACGGCCGCCATCGCGTCACCCGCGGGCGGGTTCGTCGTGGTCGTGGTCGTGGTGGTGGTGGTGGTCGTCGGGTCGGTGCTCCCGGTGCACGCGACGCCGTTGAGCGCGAACGACGTCGGCGCGGTGTTGCTGCCCGTCCACGTGCCGTTGAAGCCGAACGACACCTTGCCGTTGGTGGCGATCGAGCCGTTCCAGCCCGCGTTCGCCGCCGTGACCTGCCCACCCGACGCGGTGACCGAGGCGCCCCACGCCTGCGTGACCGCCTGCCCCGACGGGAACGCCCACGTCAGCCGCCACCCGGAGATCGGGTCGCCGAGGTTGGTGATCTCGACGTTGGCGGAGAAACCGCCCTGCCACTGGCTCGGCACCGCGTACGCCACGCGGCAGCCGGACGCCGCCTGGGCGTTGGTCGCGGCGACGACGCCGAAACCGGCCAGGACGGTGGCGACGGCGCTCGCCAGCAGTCCGACCCACCACCGAGCCATTCTTGAGTTGCCTCGCGGACCGGCCATTTCGCTCCTTTGCACGAATCGCCCGGCACGATGCTTCCCGGTGACCCGTCGGCGGCGCAACAGTTTCGACAGCGGGAAATGAAAACAGCAGCTCACAGCCTTGGGGAAAGGTGTCGTTCGAAGATATGGACGGCCCGTTCGACAATTGTTCGACACCATTCGACGCGCGGTCCGCCGCGAGGCCGGGTCCGGCCACCGCGCCGAGGCCCGGTTGCTCCGCGTCGCGCCGGTGCGATAGTGATCACCATGGACCTCGCCGACCTGTACCGCGACCTGCACCGGAACCCCGAGCTGGGGTTCGCCGAGACGCGCACCGCCGGTGTCGCGGCCCGGGAGCTGCGGGCCGCCGGGTTCGAGGTGACCGAGGGCGTCGGCGGCACCGGCGTGGTCGGCGTGCTGCGCAACGGCGAGGGGCCCACCGCGCTGCTGCGGGCCGACATGGACGCCCTGCCGGTCGAGGAGAGGACCGGCCTGCCCTACGCCAGCGGGGTCGTGGTCGACGGGACGCCGGTGGCCCACGCGTGCGGGCACGACGTGCACGTGACGTGCCTGGTCGGGGCGGCGCGGGAGCTGTCGGCCGACCGCGCCTCCTGGTCGGGCACGGTGCTGGCGGTGTTCCAGCCCGCCGAGGAGGTCGGCGGCGGGGCCGAGGCGATGGTCGCCGACGGCCTGTTCGAGCGCTTCGGCACACCGGACGTGGTGCTGGGGCAGCACGTGGCGCCCATCCCGGCGGGCGTGCTGGGCCTGCGACCCGGCCCGGCGTTCGCCGCCGCCGACGGCGTCCGGGTGACCCTGCACGGCCGGGGCGGGCACGGCTCGCGCCCGGAGGCCGCCGTGGACCCGGTCGTGATGGCCGCCTCGGTCGTCCTGCGGTTGCAGACCATCGCGTCCCGCGAGACCGCCGCCACCGACACGGTCGTGGTCACCGTCGGCGCGATCCACGCGGGCACGGTCGCCAACGTCATCCCCGACGACGCCGAACTGCTGCTGAGCATCCGCACCTACGACCCGGACGTCCGGGCCCGCGCGCTCGCCGCCGTGGAGCGCATCGTGCGGGCGGAGGCCGCCGCCTCGGGCGCCCCGACACCGCCCGAGGTGGTGGTCGAGACGGGCTTCCCGGCCGTGGTCAACGACCCGGACGCGGTCGAGCGGACCCGCGCCGCCCTCGCCTCGGCCGTCCCGGTCGTGGTGGACCCGGGACCGGTCACCGGCAGCGAGGACGTCGGAGTCCTCGCCACCGCCGCCGGCGCGCCCCTGGTCTACTGGCTGCTCGGCGGCGCCGACCCGGCGGCGTTCGAGGGCGCCACGTCGCTCGACGACATCCGCGCCAGGGTGGCCGCCCAGCCCGCCAACCACTCGCCCCTGTTCGCGCCCGTGGTCGACCCCACCCTCGGCCTGGGCGTCGCGGCCCTCACCGCCGCCACCCGCGCCTGGCTGCCCCCGTGCGGCTGATCGACCCGCCACGACCGGGTGAAGACGGTCCCCGGTCAGGCGTTCCTCGCAGTCGTTCCCGTGCCGGCGTGCCACGCTCGCCGCCGCGGGAAGGAGCCCCCATGGCACGATCCACGGTCCTCATCGCCACCGAGCGGCCGGGTGGCGACAGCGCCGTCCCGGCGGCGAAGGTCGAGCAGGTCCGCGCCTGGCTGCACGAGGCCGGGCACGAGGTGGTGCTCGTCCACTCGGCGTCCGACGCGGTGTCGGTGGTCACCGCCGAGGCCGACATCGCCGCCGCCGTCATCAGCTGGGAGCTGGTCGGCGACGAGTGCCGGTCCACCGGCGGCGTGCTGCGGGTGCTGCTCGACCGGTTCTCCACGCGCCTGCCGGTGTTCCTGCTGACCTCCGGCGACTACGACGCCGACGCGCCGCTGTGGATCTCCGAGGTCGTCAACGGGTGGATCTGGCTGCTGGAGGACACCCCCGACTTCATCGCGGGCCGCATCGACTTCGCCGCCCGCCAGTACCTCGACCAGGTGCTGCCGCCGTTCTTCCGGGAACTGCGCCGGTTCGACGACACCCACCCGTACTCGTGGCACACCCCCGCGCACGCGGGCGGCATCGCGTTCCTCAAGTCGCCGGTGGGGCGGGCGTTCTACGAGTACTACGGCGAGCGCCTGTTCCGCACCGACGTGTCGGTGTCCGTCGGCGAGCTGGGCTCGCTGTTCGAGCACACCGGACCGGTCGGCGACGCGGAGCGCAACGCCGCCCGCGTGTTCGGCGCCGATGTGACGTACTTCGTGCTGCACGGCACGTCGACGTCCAACCGCATGATCGTCCACGGCACCGTCGCCCGCGACGAGGTCGTGCTGCTGGACCGCAACTGCCACAAGGCGATCAACCACGGCGTGGTGCTGGCCGGCGCGCGACCGGTCTACCTCGTGCCCACCCGCAACGGCTACGGCATCACCGGGCCGGTCCCGCCGGGCAGGCTCACCGCCGACGCGGTGCGCGCCCGGGTCGACCGGACTCCGATCGCGGCCGGCGGGGAACCGGTGTACGCGGTGATCACGAACTCCACCTACGACGGCCTGTGCTACGACGCGGTGCGCGTCGCCGACCTGCTCGGCGAGTCCACCCGCGTGCTGCACTTCGACGAGGCGTGGTTCGCCCACGCCCGGTTCCACCCGCTCTACGCCCGGCGCTACGGTATGGCGGTGGAGGACCCGGAGTCCCGGCTGCCCACCGTGTTCGCCACCCACTCCTCGCACAAGCTGCTGGCGGCGCTGTCCCAGGCGGCGATGATCCACGTGAAGTCCGGCGGCAGGGCGCCGTTCGACCGGTCCCGGTTCGACGAGACGTACATGATGCACGGCACCACCTCGCCGCTGTACCCGATGATCGCGAGCTGCGACGTGGCGGCGGGCATGATGGACGGCCCCGCCGGGCGGTGGCTCAACACCGAGGCGATCACCGAGGCGGTGCGGTTCCGGCAGGCGGTCGTCCGGCTGGGGCGGCGGCTGGCCGACGCGGGCGACCGGCCGCCGTGGTTCTTCGGCGTCTGGCAGCCGCCGGAGGTCGCCGACGCGCCGCTGGACCTGCTGCTGTCGGACCCCGCGCGCTGGACCCTCGACCCCGATGCCGACTGGCACGGCTTCCCCGACCTCGACGAGGGGTTCTGCCTGCTGGACCCGGTGAAGGTCACCGTCACCTGCCCCGGTGTGGACGCGCGCGGGAACGTGGCCGCGTCCGGCGTGCCCGCCCGCGTGGTCACCGCCTACCTGGAGACGCGGCGCATCGTCGTGGAGAAGACCGACGTCTACACGTTCCTCGTGCTGTTCTCCATGGGCATCACCAAGGGCAAGTGGGGCACGCTGCTCGACGCCCTCACCGACTTCAAGCACCTGCACGACCACGACGCGCCGCTCGCCGAGGTGCTGCCGGACCTGGTGCGCGCCCACCCCGACCGGTACGCGGGCACGACGCTGCCGCAGCTGTGCCGCGAGGTGCACGAGCGGCTCGTGGACGGCGAGGTCGTCGCACTGCTCAACGAGGCGTTCACCGGCGCCGAGCCGCCGACCGCCGCGATGACGCCGGCGGAGGCGTACCAGCGGTTCGTGCGCGGCGAGACCGAACTGGTGCCGCTGGACGGCCTCGCCGGCCGTGTGGTGGCCACGCAGGTCACCACCACACCGCCGGGCATCCCGGTGCTGGTGCCGGGGGAGCGGGTCGGGGCGTCGGACAGCGCGCTGGTCCGCTACCTGCGCGTGCTGGAGGACTTCGACCGCCGGTTCCCGGGTTTCGCGAGCGAGACGCACGGGGTGCGCCACGAGGGCGGTCGGTACTGGATCTGCTGCGTCGTCGAGCGGTGACCCGCCGGATCAGGCCGAGGCCGGCGGGGGGAGGAGCCAGCGGATCGCCCCGGTGATGCCGTGGCCCGCCAGGCGGACCGCGGTGGCCTCCGTCAGCGGCAGGAACGGCAGGCGCAGGGGCAGCCGCGTCCACAGCGGCAGGGAGGCCGCCGCCGCGGCGGCGATGGCCGCGTACGGGACCCGCGCCGGGACCGGCAGCGGCGGCGTGAGCAGCAGGAAGCGGGCTGCCTCGCGGGCCTGCGGCGTGCCGCGCAGCTCCGGGCGGAACGCGGCCAGGCGGGCGTCCAGCGCGGCCACCGTGGTCGGCGGGTCGAGCACGCCCAGCGCACGGGCCACGCGCGCCGTGTCGGCCACGTAGCCGTCCTGCTCGGCGGGCGTCAGGCGGTCCGAGCCGTAGCGCTGGTGGCAGCGCAGGAAGCTGTCGACCTCGGCGACGTGCACCCAGTCGAGCAGGTGCGGGTCGTCCGCCCGGTACGGCGTGCCGTCGGGCGCGGTGCCGCGCACGCGGCGGTGGATGCCGCGCACCCTGGCCACCGCCCGCTCGGCGTCGGCCGCGGTGCCGAACGTGGTCACCGCGAGGAACGCGCTGGTGCGCTGGAGCCGGCCCCACGGGTCCTCGCGGTAGTCCGAGTGGCCCGCCACCCCCGCCATCGCGAGCGGGTGCAGCGACTGGAGCAGCAGGGCGCGCAGGCCGCCGATGAACATGGCCGCGTCACCGTGCACCCGCCGGACCGGGCGGTCGGGGGCGAACCAGCGCGGTCCCGGGTCGAGGTGGATGCGGTCGCGCGTCGCCGGACCGTCCGGGCCCGCCACGCGGCTGAACACGGCGGCGCCCAGGCGTGCGCGCAAGGCGTCGACGGCGGTGTCCACGGTGGTGTCCACGGCGACCTCCGGTAGTCCACGAACGAGTGACTACCACCGAGTATGGGTCAGTTCGGCGGCGGTGGCTGCCCGGATCGGGCGGGAACGGGTCCGCGGACCGGCCGGCGCCGTGCCCGGCGCGGTGCTCGCGCTGCCGGGGTCGCGCTGCCGGGGGCGTGGGAGTCCCCCGGGCGCGCTGTTGTTGGATGGGGAGGTGACGAGCTTCGCGATCGTCGGCTCCGGCTGGCGTGCCGAGTACTTCCGGCGCCTCGCCGCCGCCCTCGGGGACCCGGTCTGCGCCGGGATCGTGTCCCGCGGCCCCAAGGACCTGCCGGTACCCGTGTTCACCTCGCTGGACGAGTGCCTGGCCCACGCGAAGCCCGACTTCGTCGTCACCGCCACGCCGTGGCAGGTCACACCGGGTCTCGTCGTCGAACTGGTGGAGCGCGGCGTGCCGGTGCTGGCCGAGACGCCGCCCGCGCCCGACCTCGACGGGCTGCGGCGGCTGTGGGCGGCGGTCGGGGCGAGCGGGCTGGTGCAGGTCGCCGAGCAGTACACCCGCATGCCCGCGCACGCCGCCCGGCTCGCCCTGGTGCGGTCCGGCACGATCGGCGACCCCACGCGGGCGGACGTGTCCTCGACGCACCAGTACCACGCCGTGTCGCTGATCCGGGCCTACCTCGGCGTCGGGCGCGGACCCGTCACCGTGCGCGCCACCCGGTCCACCGCGCCCCTGCTCGACCCGATCGACCGGTCCGGCTGGATCGCCGAACCGCGCGTCGCACCCGCCACCACGACCATCGCGACGCTCTCCTTCGAGGGCGGTGGCCTCGGCGTCTACGACTTCACCGACAACCAGTGGCACAACCAGCTGCTGACGCGACGCCTGCTGGTGCGCGGCACGCTCGGCGAGGTCCGCGACCAGGAGGTCGTGCACCTCGCCGGCGACCGCACCATCACGCGCACCCCGCTCGTGCGCCGCCAGACCGGCTACGACCTCGACCTGGACGGCTACGACACCGACCACATCAGCCACGGCCCGACCGTCCTGTACCGCAACCCCTTCCAGGGACAGCGGTGGAACGACGAGGAGATCGCCATCGCCACCCTGCTCCGGGACACCGCGCGCTGGGTCGAGGACGCCGGCGAGCCCCCGTACCCGCTGGCCGACGGCGTCCACGACCACCGCGTCGCGCTGGCCGTCGAGGAAGCCGCCGACCACGACCGCACCACCACCGTCACCGAGGAGCCCTGGTCCTGATGCCCCTTGCCTCGCACCCGCTCGACGACGCCACCGCGGACGCGCTGCTCTCCCTGGCCGGCGCGTCGTGGGAGCGCGACGACCTGGACGCCTCCTGGGTGGCGGCCGGACTGCCGGCGACGCCCGTGGCGTGGCAGGTCCACGAGGAGATGGACTACCGGCTCGACGCGGGCGACCGGGCGTTCGTCGTCGGCGTGGGGTTCGACCCCGACCGGGTGACCGCGTTCGCCGTCGCGTTCGCGGTGTTCCTGGAGGACACCGTGGGCGAGGAGGACTTCTTCGACCACTTCGGCCCGCAGTGGGCCGTCGACGCGGACGCCGGGCGCGACGCGTTCGACGCGCTGTTCCGGGCCGGGGTCGAGCGGGTGGCCGCGCGGCTGGGCGAACCGGTCGCGACCGGCACGCACGACGAGGCGTGGCACCACGCGGTGTGGCGCGCGGGGGACTGCCTGCTGGTCGTCGCGCAGGGCGAGGACTTCGACTCCTACGGCGTGGCCGACGACTTGAAGCTCTGGCTCGTCCGGCACCCGCAGGACGCGCCCGTGCCCGCCGGGGACGCCCTCTACGCGTTCCTGTGCGGCGACCCCACGCCGGTCTAGCGCGTCAACCGGACCCGCCACAGGCACGCGCGCGTCGCCGAGCAGGTCGCCACCGAGCCAGGCGGGGTCCACCCCCAGTCCCCGCGAGTCGTACGTCCAGGTCCCGCGAGTCGTACGTCCGGGTCCCGCGAGTCGTACGCCCAGGTCCGGTGAGTTCCACGTTCGAGCCGACCGGTCGGTATGCCTGAATGTAGAACTCAGGGGTCTTGGACGTTCGACTCGCGCGACCCGGACGTTCGACTCGCGCGACCCGGACGTTCGACTCGCGCGACCCGGACGTTCGACTCGCGCGACCCGGACGTTCGACTCGCGCGACCCGGACGTACGACTCGCGCGACCTGGACGTACGACTCGCGGGTGGTCAGGGGAGGAGGACGATCTTGCCCTGGCTGTGGCCGGACTCGGTCGTGCGGTGCGCCTCGGGAGCGTCGGCCAGGGGGAAGGTCGCGCCGATGTCCACGGTGAACGATTCGCGCGCCACCAGTTCGGCCACCTCGGCCAGTCGGGCCGGGTCGCGTTCGGACGCGCCGCTGAACACCACGCCGTGCTCGGCCGCACCGGGGTCGGCGATCGTCACGATCCGGTCGGTGGCGCCACCCCGCAGTTCGACCGAATCGGCCAGCGCGCCCCGGCCCGCCACGTCGAACACCGCGTCCACGCCGTCCGGCGCCAGCGCCCGCACCCGGTCCACGAGCCCGTCGCCGTAGGTCGTCGGCACCGCGCCCAACCCGGCCAGGCGCTCCTGGTTGCCGGCACCCGCCGTGCCGATCACGCGGACGCCCGACGCCAGCGCGATCTGCACGGCCAGGGCGCCGACCGCACCCGCCGCGCCGTGCACCAGCAGCGTCTCGCCCGACTTCACGCCGAGCAGCCGCAGCACCCGGTCGCTGGTCTCCACGGCCACCGGCAGCGCCACCGCCCGCTCCCACGACAGCTCCGCGGGCTTGTGCGCGAACGACGAGGTGAGCGCCTGCTCGGCGTACGCGCCGCCGTCGCTGAACCCGAACACGGCGTCGCCCACCGACACCCCGCTCACGTCCGGGCCGACCGCGTCGACCTCGCCCGCCACCTCCGCGCCCAGCACGGCGGGCAGCGACACCGGGAACGCGTCGCGCATCGCACCGGACCGGATCTTGCCGTCGAGCGGGTTCACGCCGATCGCGCGCACCCGCACCCGGACCTGACCGGGACCGGGCTCGGGGGCGTCGAGCTCGGCCACCCGCAGCACCTCGGGCCCGCCGAACTCCTCCAGCACAACGGCTTTCATCGTGGTTCCTCCTGCGTGGTGCGGTGGTGCGCGACGGCCCGTTCGATGGCCGACGCGGTGGTGATGAACGACTCGACCTGGTGCGCGCCCAGGGTGTGGGCGGTGACGCGGTCGAGTTCGGACCACAGGGCTGCCAGGGGGGCGCGCAGCGCCTGCCCCGCGTGGGTCAGGTGCACGTGCTGCACGCGCCGGTCGCGCTCGTCGGGCGTCCGGGTCAGCAACCCGGCGTCCTGCATGCGCCGCAACGACTTCGACACCGTCGAGTGGTCCAGGCCGACGGCGTCCAGCAGTTCCGACTGGGTCTGGCCGTCCCGGTCGAACAGTCGCATGAGCAGCAGCTCCTGACCGGGGTGCAGGCCCAGGTCGCGCAGCAGCGCGGCGGCGAAGCCGCGGTGCGCCCTGGCGAGGGTGACGATCGCGTAGCTCAACCTGCCGTTCGCGGCGGCACCAGGGCACGCGTCGCCCGGCTGCGCGTCGCCCGGTTGCGCGTCGCCCGGTTGCTCGGTCATCCGGCCCCCTCGGTGGTCCCGGAACCCACCGTACGCCGATATGTGGCCGACCACATGCTGCGCGCGTCGCCCGGTCGGACCTGCGGAACAGGATGCCGACGCGTGATCAGACCCGCCACCTGGTCGCGCCGGGCGGCTCGGCCTCCAGCGCGCCCGCGAACGCCTCCGCGATCGCCGGCACGTCCCACGCCTCCCGCTCCAGCACGGGCTGCTTGACCGCGTACTGGGCGATGAGGTGCAGCTTGTCCGGCAGGAACCGCACGAGGTGGCCGGTGACGGCCCGGGAGAGGTCGCTGAGCAGGTAGGTGACGAGCGGCGCCATCAGGTCCGGCGTCTGCCCGGGCGAGCTGATGCCGTCGCGGCGCGGGTCGAGCTCCATCATCGGCGTCCACGCCAGCGGAGCGACGCCGTTCACCCGGACCTCCCGCTCGGCGAGCGCGCCCGCCCAGGACAGCGTCAGCGACGCCACCGCGCCCTTGGACGCCGAGTAGGCCGCCGCGTCCGCCCGGCCCAGCATCGCGCCGGACACCACGTTCACGATCGACCCGCCGCGCATGACCCGCGCGGCCTCGGTGCCGCAGTACAGCGTGCCCAGCACGTTGACCTCGACGACCCGCCGCAGCACCGCCGGGTCGTCGTCCCAGGGGTGCGCGAAGTGCGTGACGCCCGCGTTGTTCACCAGGCCGTCGAGCCCGCCGTAGGTGTCCGCGCAGAGCCGCACGAGCGAGGCGGCCCGCTCCGGGTCGGCCACCGACCCCTCGTGCGCGACGGCCTCGCCGCCCGCCGCCCGGATCGCCCCCGCGACCTCCTCGGCGCCGGCGACGTCGTTGACCACGACCCGCGCGCCCTCGGCCGCCGCGTGCCGCGCGTACGCCTCGCCCAGACCCCGGCCCGCGCCGGTCACCACCACGGCCTTGCCGTCGAGAATCCCCATGAGGTGCATTCTCGCGCGCACAGGGGTGGGGTGTGGTAGGAATAAAGGTTGTATTCGCTCGAAAGAGCGGAATGCAGACACCTCAGTATAACACGGGGAGCAAGCGTGACAACAGGGGAATTGTCCGCGGAACGACACCGCATCGCTTTCCTGCACGACCGGCTCGACCGGGAGCGCGCCGCCGCACAGGCCGGGCTGGAGGCGGCGCTGCGTGACCCGCACGAGCAGCGCTGGCACCGCGAGGTGACCGTGCGGATGCTGTCCGAGCAGGTCAACCGGTTGAAGGTGGCGGACGAGGGGCTGTGCTTCGGCCGCATCGACACCGCGGACGGCGAGCGCACCTACGTCGGCCGGGTCGGTTTGTTCGACGAGGAGGCGGACTGGGCGCCGCTGCTCACGGATTGGCGCGCACCCGCCGCCCGGCCGTTCTACACGGCGACCGCCGCCCGCCCCGAAGGCGTGGTCCTGCGCCGCCACTTCCACACGAGGGGGCGATTCCTGGAGGGTTTCCACGACGACGAGCTGGACATGACGTCGGCCGCGCTGCTGGCCGCCGTGAACGCGCCCCGCGCGGAGGTGATGCGCGACATCGTGGCCACCATCCAGGCCGAGCAGGACGAGGTGATCCGCCTGCCGCACGAGGGCGTGCTGGTCATCGAGGGCGGGCCTGGCACCGGCAAGACGGCCGTGGCCCTGCACCGCGTCGCCTACCTGCTCTACACCCGGCGCGAGCGGCTGTCCCGGCAGGGAGTGCTGGTGGTCGGCCCGAACGCGGGCTTCCTGCGCCACATCTCGCGGGTGCTGCCGTCGCTGGGCGAGACGGACGTGGTGTTCGCGACGCCCGGCGAGCTGTTCCCCGGCGTGCGGACCGACCGCGAGGACACCCCGGCCCTCCAGGCGCTCAAGGGCGGTCTCGGGGCCGTCGACCTGGTGCGGGAGGCCATCGTCGACCGCGAGGAGCTGCCCGTCGAACCGGTGCGGCTGGAGCTGGAGGACGTGGTGGTGGAGCTGACCGCGCCGATCGCCGCCGCCGCCCGCGACGTCGCCCGCGCGTCCGGCCTCAAGCACAACGAGGCGGGGCCGCTGTTCCACCGCGCCCTGGTGGACGGCCTGGTCGCGCCCGCGCTCACGCTGATCGGCGAGGACTGGCCGGAGCTGGCGGGCGACGTGCGGCGCGAGCTGGCGCGGCACCCGGACCTGCGCCGCGCGGCGTCGGCCCTGTGGCCGGTGCTCACACCGCAGGAGCTGCTGGCCGACCTGTACGCGGGCCGGTGCGCCGCGCTGGGCCACCCGGGACTGCTGCGCGCCGACCCGGCGGCGTGGACGGTGTCGGACGTGCCGCTGCTGGACGAGGCGGCCGAGCAGCTGGGCGACGACGGCCGCGCCGAGCGGGCCGCCGAACGCGTCCGCCGCGCCGAGGTGGAGTACGCGCGGGGCGTGCTGGAGGTCGTCGACACCGACGCGGCGATGCACGAGGACGAGCTGCGCGCCGTGGACCTGGTCGACGCCGAGTGGCTGGCCGACCGGCACACCGAGGTGGACCACCGCGTGCTCGCCGACCGCGCCGCCGCCGACCGGGAGTGGACCTACGGCCACGTGGTGGTCGACGAGGCTCAGGAGCTGTCCGAGATGGACTGGCGCGTGCTGGCCCGCCGCAGCCCGAACCGCTCCATGACGATCGTCGGCGACCTGGCCCAGCGCCAGGCCGACGCGGGCGTCCGGGCGTGGGGGCGGGTCCTGGACCGCTACGTGCCGGGCCGCTGGCGCTACCGCCGCCTCACGGTCAACTACCGCACCCCGGCGGAGATCGTGGACTTCGCCGCGCGGGCCCTGGCCGAGGTCGACCCCGCCGCGACCGCCCCGACCTCCATCCGCTCCGGCGAACCGCCGCTGGAGGTCGCCGGCGCGGACCCGGGGTCGTTCCGGCCGTCGACGGGCACGTTCGCGGTGATCGGCGTGGACGGCCCCCTGACCCCGCGCGCGGCCAAGGGCCTGGAGTTCGACGTGGTCGTCGTGCTCGACCCGGAGCGCATGGCGCCGGCGGAGCGCTACGTCGCCCTGACCAGGGCGACCCGGCGCCTGGTGGTGGTCCGCGACCCCGTGCTCAGGGGGTGATGCGCACCGAGCCGCTCATGCCACGCCCACCGGCCAGCCACCGATCAGGGGCGCGTGCGAGACGGCGAGGTCCACCAGGTCCTGGCGCCTCGACTCCGGCACGTTGGGCAGCTCCACCTTCAGCCGCGCCTCCACGTCGTACTTCTCCGCGCCCTCGTGGCGCAGGGTCACGCCGGCCGACACGGTGCAGCCGGAGGTGTCGTCGCCGCCGGAGGACGCGATCAGCTCGATGCTCTGGTGCAGGCACGTGGCCAGCGCGGCGGCGTAGAGCTGTTCGGAGTTCCAGCCGCCGCCCGGGCCGCCCAGTTCCGGCGGGGCGGCCACGGGCAGTTCGGAGTCGTCGACCCGCACCGCGCCCGGTCCGGACACGGCGGTGGTGGAGTACAGGTTCGTCGCAGTCGTCACGGGCGGGTGAGTACCCCGCTCCACGGGGATTGCACCCGGACCGCCGTCATGCGAACGGATGACGCCGGTCCTACCGTGATCACGGACCTGGGGATCGGCGGGGAAGAGCGGAAGGTGTCGGGATGGCGAGGTTGGCGGTCGGCGCGGTGCCCGGGGCGTTCGACGAGGCGGCGTCGGGCTACGACCTGCTGGTCGGCGCGAACCCGGACTACCACCGGGAGCTGCGGCGCTCCGCGACCGCGCTGGGCGTGCGCGACGGCGGGCGCGGGCAGCGGTTCCTGGACCTGGGCTGCGGCACGGGCGCGTCCACGGCGGCCCTGCTGGCGGCGGCCCCGCACGCGGAGGTGGTCGCGGTCGACGCGTCCGCCGGGATGCTCGACCGGGCGCGGCGCAAGCCGTGGCCGGACACGGTGACGTTCGTGCACGCCCGCGCCGAGGACCTGGCCGTGCACGGGCCGTTCGACGGGGTGTTCGCCGCCTACCTGGTGCGCAACCTGGAGCAGCCGGACCCGGTGCTCGACGCGGTGCGCGGCCTGCTCAAGCCCGGCGGCCGGTTCGTGGCGCACGAGTACTCGGTGCGCGACTCGTGGGCGGCGACGGCGCTGTGGACGTTCGTCTGCTGGGCGGTGATCATCCCGAGCGGGGCGCTGGTCACCCGGTCGCCGAAGCTCTACACGTACCTGTGGCGCAGCGTGCTGGACTTCGACGGCGCGTCCGCCCTGCGCGACCGCCTGCGGCGCATCGGGTTCACCGGCGTCCGCGCGCTGCCCGCGGCCGGGTGGCAGCGCGGCATCGTTCACACGTTCGTGGGCAAGGCCTGATGCGCGACCGGAAGGCCGTCCGCGTCCCGGGGCCGACCGGGCGGGCGTCGTGCGACGGGAAGCGGGTCGTGGTCGTCGGTGGTGGCATCGCGGGGCTGGCGGCGGCGACGGTCCTGGCCGAGCGCGGCGCGCACGTGGTGCTGTGCGAACGGGAGGACCACCTGGGCGGGCGGGTCGGCGGCTGGGAGACGGTCCTGGCCGACGGCAGCCGCGCCACGATGACGCGCGGGTTCCACGCGTTCTTCCGGCAGTACTACAACCTGCGGTCATTGCTGCGCCGCGTCGACCCGACGGGTGACGCCCTGACGGCCATGCCCGACTACCCGCTGTGGCACGCCGGGGGGCACCGCGAGGGCTTCGCCGGCCTGCCGCGCACCGCGCCCTGGAACGCCCTGGGCTTCCTGCTGCGCAGCCCGACGTTCCGGCCGCGCGACCTGACCTCGGTGGACGTCCGCGCCGCCCTGCCGCTGCTCGACGTCTCCGTGCCCCGCGCCTACGACGAGCTGGACGCCCTCGACGCCGCCGACTACCTGCGCCGCATCCGCTTCCCCGAGGCCGCCCACGCGCTGGCCTTCGAGGTCTTCTCGCGCAGCTTCTTCGCCCACCCGAGCCGCATGTCGGCCGCCGAGCTGGCGGCCATGTTCCACATCTACTTCCTGGGCTCCAACGAGGGCCTGCTCTTCGACGTGGCGGCCGACCCGTTCCCGCACGCCCTGTGGGACCCGCTGGCCCGCTACCTGACCGGGCGCGGCGTCACCGTCCGCACCGGCACGCCCGTGCGCCGCGTCTCCCGCGCCTCCCGCGGCTTCACCGTCGAGCTGGACGACGACGCGCCGACCGCCGACGCCGTGGTGCTGGCCGCCGACGTGAACGGCCTGCGCGCCCTCGTGGAGGACTCGGACCTGGCCACGCCGGAGTGGCGGGCGGACGTCAAGGCCCTGGACACCGCCCCGCCGTTCCTGGTCTCCCGCTACTGGCTGGACCGCCCGGTGCGGCGCGACCGGCCGGGGTTCCTCGGCACCAGCGGCTACGACCTGCTGGACAACGTCACCGTGCTGGACGCCTACGAGCACGAGGCCCGCGCCTGGGCGGCCCGCACCGGCGGCGCCGTGGTCGAGCTGCACGGCTACTCGCTGCCCGACGGCGTCACCGAGCAGGAGGCCCGTGCCCGCCTCCTGGCCCAGCTGCACGAGGTCTACCCGGAGACCCGGTCGGCGCGCGTCGTCGACGAGCGCCACGAGCTGCGCGCCGACTGCCCGCTGTTCCCGCCGGGCGGCTGGCCGACCCGGCCGACCGTGCGCACCCCGGAACCGGGCCTGGTGCTGGCGGGCGACCTGGTCCGCGTGGACCTCCCGGTCGCCCTGATGGAACGGGCGGCGACCACCGGGTTCGCCGCCGCCAACCACCTGCTGTCGGACTGGGGCGTGGCGGGCACCGACCTGTGGACCGTGCCGACCGCGGGCCGGGGCCCGGTCCTGCGCACCCTCGCGCGCCGGTTCGGCCGGGCTCCGGTCGCCTGAGGCGGGGGCCGTCACGCCCGCCGGCCCACCAGCGACTCGCCCAGCGCCGTCAGCGAGTGCACGGTCTTGCGGCCGAGGCGGGCCGTGCGCACCAGCCCCGCCGCGCGCAGCACCCCGGTGTGCCTGCTGACCGACGCGGCCGACGTGCCGAGCCGGCGGGCCAGCTCGGTGGTGCCCGCGCCGCTGCGCACGCCGCGCAGCACGGCCCCCCGCGTCGGCCCCAGCAGCGCGTCCAGGCAGTCGCCGCCGACCGCGGTCACGGCGTTCAGCCGCTCGACCGGGTACACCAGCACCGGCACCGGGTCGTCCCGCACCACGGCCCGGCCGTGGCAGAAGTAGGAGGGCAGCAGCCGCAGCCCGCGCCCGCGCAGGTGCAGTTCGCCGCCCGGCGCGCAGTCCACCACCAGCACCGGCGGCTCCCAGCGGGCGTGCGGGAGGAACCCGGACAGCAGGCCGTGCACGCCGCCGTCGAGCAGGTCGTGGGCGCGGCGCGCCCGGTCGGCGTCCACGCTCTCCCGCACCGCCGCCGCCCACGGCGCGACGAGCACGCCGTGCAGGGCGGCCACCACCTCGGCGGGCGCGGACGCGGTCGCCGGGCACGGGCCGTCCGCCAGCAGGCGCAGCAGGGTGGTGGCGGGACCGCCGAGGCGGGCCAGGTCGCCGCGCACCACCCGCTCCCACCGCCGGAACGGCGGCGGTCGGTCCCGCAGCCGCCGACCGGCCAGCACGACCTCCCACAGCGGGTCGGCGGCCGATGCCACCGACACGCGCGCGAGGTCGTCCTTGTCGAAGAAAATCCGCAGCACGACGTCCCCCCGAACCTCGGTCTCCCCACCTTGTTATCGGCATGGGCCGAACGCTTGTTTCCGCTGTACTGCAAAAGGATGGCGTGATTAGGCCGTTCGGGGACATGCTCTGTCCCGTTCGAACACCGCACCACAGAGGGGGAGACATGAAGGCGATCACGACACTGGCCCTGACCGCGGCGGCAGCGGCGATGCCCGTCGCGCTCCTGGCGGCACCGGCCCAGGCCGCGCCCGTCGACGGCTCGTCGACCGAGCGGCACGCGTCCTGCGGCACCAACGGTCCGAACCTGGACCCCGCGACCAGTTCGGGAGCCACGTCGGGGGCGCGCCTCCGCACCGGCTCGGACACGAGCTGTACGGGCCGGGGGTCGAGCCAGCCGTCGGACGGCCTCGACTACTACTGCTACACCATGGGCAACGACGGCATGACCTGGACGTTCCTGCGCAACAACAGGACCGGCGTGGTCGGCTGGACGCGGGACGACCTGCTGCCGGACGGCGGCAGCACCGTGCACTGCGGCTTCTGACCCACCACGTCGGCGGGGCGCTCCTCGGACCGGTCACGAGGGGCGCCCCGCCGGCTCAGCACCACTGCCGGCTCAGCACCACACCAGCCGGGCCCGTGCCCCGTCCCCGCCCGCGAACAACCTCGCCGCGCGCTCCGGGTCGCGCAGGCTCATCCGCACCCGCCGCTCCACGCCGACGACCTCGGCCCGGTCGGGGAACGCCATGCCCCACGCGGCGACATCGGCGTCCTCGCGGTCGCCGTACTCGCGCACCACGGCGAACAGCCGGGGCGCGTCGTCGGAGACCAGCTCCGCCACGAACTCGTCGTAAGAATCCATGCCGCCGGATGCTAGGCATAATGCCGCGCATTTCTGCGCCGCTGGACGCTGCACGATCGGGTGATCATGAAGTTCGCCCGCCGGGACGATGTCGAAGGCAGGGCGAGGAGCGGAGGACCGTCGGTGCGACCGACCGTGCGCAGCCGGAGGCTGGGCGGCAAGCTGGGGACCTACCGGAGGGGCAGCGGCCTGTCGGGCACCGAGCTGGCCGCACGGCTCGGCATCCACCAGGCCACCTGGTCCAAGGTGGAGTCGGGCAAGGCCAAGGCGTCCCCGGCCGTCCTCGCCAGGGCGGTGGAGGAACTGGGCATCCCCGGCGACATCGCCGCCCAGCTGACCGAACTGCGCCGCAAGGCCGACGAGCCGGGCTGGTGGCAGGACTACGGCGACATCCTCTCCGAGGCCGTGCAGATGCTCATCGAGCTGGAGGCCGACGCCTCCTGGATTCGCACGTACGAGGGAGAGGTAATCCCCGGCCTGTTGCAGACCCGCGACTACGCCGAGCAGGTCATCGCAGCCGGTGCGCCGCACATGAGGGCTGCCGACATCGACCGCTACCTGGAACTGCGCATGCGGCGGCAGGAGCGGCTCGGCCAGGGGCTGCGGCTGACCGCGATCATCGGCGAGGCCGCCATCCGGCAGCAGGTCGGTGGTCCTGACGTGCTGCGCGACCAACTGCGCCACATCGTAGAGGTGATCCGCAGGCGGGACGTGACGGTACAGGTCGTGCCGTTCAGCGCCGGTGCCCACGCCGCGCTCGGCGAGTCGTTCGTGATCATCCAGTGGCCCGACGAGGCCGATCCGCAAGCCGTGTACGTCGACGGCGTGACATCCTGGACGGTGCACGAGCGCAGCGGTGTCATTCGCAGCTACCTGCACGCGATCGCCTCGGTGCAGAGCCGCGCCCTGCCGCCGCGCGCGTCACTGAACCTCATCGACGACCTGATCGAGGAGCTGCGATGAACACCGGGTCCTGGCGCAAGAGCAGCCACAGCACGGCCACCGGCAACTGCGTGGAGGTCGCCCGCACGACCGGCGGCGTGCTCCTGCGGGACAGCAAGCAGCCGGCCGCCGGCGTCGTCACCGTCCCGGACCGGTCCTGGGCCGCGTTCCGCGCCGCCGTGGCCCCCCGGGTCTGACCCTCGGAGCCTGGCCCTCAGCGCCTGATCCTCAGCGCACCCGCGACCAGTACACCGCCCCCTCCAGCAGCGCCGACAGCCCGACCAGGAAGTGGGGCAGGTCGTCCTTGTGCAGCCGGGCGGTCAGGTGGTCGGCCGTGACGGTGACCTGCTCGCGCTCCTTCGGCCGCGATCTCCGGTGCAGCCGCACCAGGTAGCCCACGACGAGCGCCTCGACCCCCGGCAGCAGGCTCTTGGGCAGGTGGTCGATGCTCCGCGGCAGGTCCAGCCGGACCACGACGCGCCCGCGGTCCTTGGTGATGCCCAGGAGGCCGGGCAGCGCGTGGTCCGCCGCGAGCTCGGCCGAGACGGTCTGCTGTGCCATGACGAACGACCGTGCCAGATGGACCGGCCGGGCAGAATCCCCGGCCGCGACCCGCAACCCGTTCGGAACAGTGCGGTCCACGTCGCGGGGAATGGGCGCGGGAACGGGACGCGGGACGGGTCAGCCGGGGAAGCGGCCCGTCGTGCGCAACCGGTACCGGCGTTCGGCGTAGGCCAGATCGTCCTTCCACAGGCGGGCCGCCGCCCACTTCATCAACGGGCGGATGGCCGGCGCCACCGGGAGGGCCTTGGTGAAGCCGGGCCGGTCCGAGTAGGCGATGGTGGCCTCGACGACCGCCGTCCGCGCGGAACCGTCGGCGGCCGGGGCCAGTGGCGTCGCGTGCGTCTCCACGACGCTGCCCGCGCCTTCGCCCTGCACGACGTGCATGACGACCGTGCGCGGCTCGGGGCAGGTGAAGGCGGCCACCACGGGCACGCCGACCTTCCCGACGAGCTTGAACGTCACCTCGACGAGGAAGCGGTCGTCCTCTTCGGTCGGCGTCTCCAGCACGGTGAGGTTCGCGAACGAGTAGGGGTGGAACCAGGCGCCGTGCCACGGGTCGAGCCGGTTGGCCACGACGTCCTCCGGCTCGCACCGGCCGATCACGGTGGCCACCGCGTCCAGCGACCCGGTCGGCGGGCGCTCCGGCAGCACGGGCAGCGGCAACGGCTCCTCGCCGCCCACGTCGTCCAACCGCACCCACACCAGCACGCCGTCGTCGTGCGCCGGGTACGGGCTCCACGCGCCGAACTTGCGCGACCCCAGCGCCAACCCGTGCCACCGGCACACCAGTTCGCCCCGGTGCACGGCCCCGTCGCACAGCGGCGCGCCCAGGTGCGGGCACGAGCCCGGTCCGGCCAGCACCGACGGCCCCGACCGCCACGCCACGACCTCGACGCCGGCGATCGTGCGGCCGAACGGCTTGTCCGCGGTGACCTCGCGGCTGGCCGCCAGCACGAACCAGTTGCCCGACGGCCTGGCCGTGGCGCGCTTCAGCGCGGCCTCGATCAGCGCGGGCTTCGCGTCCCGCCAGGTGGGTTCCTGCTCCGGCCACGGCTTGGCGGCGAAGCGGCGCAGCGGCATGGACATGCGGTTCTCCAGATCAGGCGAGGACGGCGCGGGCCAGGGCGGGCAGGGCGATGGCCAGCCGCCTGCCGTTGGACACGGTGACCCGGCGGGACAGCACGTCGTAGTCGGCGCGCTCGACGAGGTCCAGGATGCGCCCGTACAGCCGGTACGCGGTGGCCACGCACGGCCGGGACGCGGGGGAGAGCATCGGGATGCCCGGCGCGGCGTCGCGGTAGACCGACCGCGTCCGCTCGACCTGGAACGCCAGCGCCCGCTTGATCCTCGGGTCGGTGCGCCCGGTGCGGCGCGCCCACAGCAGCAGCTCCCGGTCCACGTCGAACGACGCCAGCTCCTCGGTGGGCAGGTACACCCGGCCCCGGTCGAGGTCCTCGCCGACGTCGCGCAGGAAGTTCGTCAGCTGGAACGCCACGCCCAGCGCCGCCGCCGCCGGCTCGGCCTCCGCGCGCGGCACGGACGTGCCCAGCACCGGCAGCACCTGCAACCCGATCACCGCCGCCGACCCGTGCACGTACCGCGCCAGGTCGGCGTACGTCGCGTAGGAGGAGACCGTGAGGTCCATCCGCATCGAGGTCATGAAGTCCTCGAACAGGGAGGGGGCGATGTCGTAGCGGCGGGCGGTGTCCACCACGGCGGCGACCACCGGGTCGTCGCTGCGGCCCTCGGCCAGGCCGGCCGCCAGCTTCTCCTCCACAGTGGACAGCTGGGCGGCGCGCTCGGCGGGCGTGCGGCCGTCGTGCACCTCGTCCACGACGTCGTCCGCCCACCGGGCGAAGCCGTACAGCGCGTGGATCGCCGGCCGGCGCTCGCGGGGCAGCAGCCGGGTGGCCAGGTAGTAGGTGCGGCCGTGCTCGGCGTTGAGCGCGCGGCAGCGTTGGTAGGCCAGCCGCAGCGCGGGGTCCGTTATGGCGGCGGCGTCGAGTTCCCGATCGACCGACATGGCGTCCTTCCGCAGGGTTTCGCGACCACGCTAGGACCACCCGGCGCGCTCCGCACAACGGGTGGCGCGACGGGCCGGGTCGATCACCGGCCGCCGTTCCATCATGCAGAACGTTCAGCGTGCTGATTAGCTCGATCGGTGATCGCAGGCGTCGGGAGGGGCACGATGACGTTGGTTTCCAGGGCACGTCCCGGCACGAGGCCGGCGTTCGACGACGGTCTCCTGCCCCGGCTGCACGGGGAGCTGGAAGCTTTTCTCGCGCGCGCGCCCGACCTGGCGCCCGACCTGACCGACGCGCTCGCCCGGCTGCTGCTCTCCGGCGGCAAGCGGGTGCGCCCGACGTTCGCGTGGTGGGGGTGGCGCGCCGCGGGCGGCCCGGTCGACGGACCGCGGGCCGACGTGGCGGTGCGCGCGCTGATCGCCCTGGAGCTGCTCCAGGGCTGCGCGCTGGTGCACGACGACGTGATGGACCGGTCGGCGACCCGGCGCGGCCGGCCGGCCGCGCACGTCGCGTTCGCCGCGCGCCACCACCGGGGGCGGTGGGCGGGCGACTCCCGGCACTACGGCGACAGCGCCGCCGTCCTGGTCGGCGACCTGGCACTGGCGTGGGCCGACGACGCGCTCGTCACCGCCGGGCTGGACGGCGCGGCGCTGGCGCGGGCGTGGGTGCCGTGGCAGGCGATGCGCACCGAGATGATCGCCGGTCAGCACCTCGACCTGCTCGCGGGCGCGCGGCGCGAGGAGTCGCTGGAGAAGGCGCTCACCGTGGCCAGGCTCAAGACCGCCGCCTACACCGTCGAACGGCCGCTGCACCTGGGCGCGGCGATGGCCGGCGCGCCCGCGCACCTGGTGGACGCGCTGCGCTCGTACGGCCGCGACATCGGCGTGGCGTTCCAGTTGCGCGACGACCTGCTCGGCGTGTTCGGCGACCCGGCCGTCACCGGCAAGCCCGCCGGCGACGACCTGCGCGACGGCAAGCGGACCGCGTTGATGGCGCTCGCGCTGGGCCTGGCCCGCAGCGCCGGCCGGCCGGACGCGGCCCGCGTGCTGCGGGACTGCCTGGAGGGGCGCGAGGTGACCGACGGGACCGTGCTGGAGGTGTGCGCGCTGCTGTGGGAGCTGGGCGCGGTCGACGCGGTGGAGGAGCGGATCGACTCGCTCACCGGTCTCGCGCTCCAGGCCCTCGACCAGGTCGAGCTGGACGAGCCGGTGCGCGCCGCGCTGGGCGCCCTGGCCGCCACCGCGACCGATCGGAGGAGGTGACGTGGTGCGCGTCGTGCGTGGTCGCACCGATTCGGTGGTCGTGGTGGGCGCGGGGCTGGCCGGGCTGTCGGCGGCCCTGCACCTGCGCGGGGCTGGGCACGAGGTGACCGTCGTGGAACGGCTCGCCCACCCCGGCGGGCTGGCCGGGCGGCTGGACGTCGCCGGGCACTCGATCGACACCGGGCCGACCGTTCTCACCATGCCGGAACTGCTGGACGAGGCGCTGGGCGCGGTCGGTGAACGGCTGGCCGACCGGGTCGAGCTGCTGCCGCTGCACCCGGCCTACCGGGCGTGCTTCGCCGACGGGAGCGCGCTCGACGTGCACACCGGGGCCGAGGCGATGGAGGCCGCCGTGCGCGAGTTCGCCGGTGACCGCGAGGCCGCCGGGTACCGCGACCTGCGGGCGTGGCTGACCAGGCTGCACGAGGTGCAGCGCGACCGGTTCATCGGCGCGAACTTCGACAGCCCGCTGGACCTGCTGGGCCGCGACCTGGCGTCGTTGGCGGCGCTGGGCGGGTTCGGCACCCTGGACCGGGCGGTGGGCCGGTTCCTGCGCGACCCGAGGCTGCGCCGGGTGTTCACGTTCCAGGCGCTGTACGCGGGGGTCTCGCCGGGGAACGCGCTCGCGGCGTACGCGGTGATCGCCTACATGGACACCGTGGCGGGCGTGTGGTTCCCGCGAGGGGGCATGCGCGCCGTGCCGCGGGCCCTGGCGGACGCGGCGGCCGACGCGGGCGTGCGGTTCCGCTACGGGACCGAGGTCACGCGGCTGGAGTTCGCCGGGGACCGGGCGCGGGCGGTGGTCACGCCGGACGAGCGGTTGCCGTGCGACGCGGTCGTGCTGGCGGCCGGCCCCGCGCAGACGGCCCGGCTGCTGGGCGCGCGGGCCCGCCGCCGCCCGGTGCCGACCCGGTGGTCCCCGTCGGCGGTGGTGGTGCACCTGAGCGGGCCGCGCGAGCGGGACGTCGCGCACCACACCATCTCGTTCGGGGACGCGTGGGAGGGGACGTTCGACGAGATCGTGGACCGCGGCGAGCTGATGAGCGACCCGTCGCTGCTGCTCACCACGCCGTCGGCGACCGACGCGGCGCTGGCACCCGCCGACCGGCACCTGCACTACGTGCTGGCGCCGTGCCCGAACCTCGACGCCGGGCCGTTCGACTGGGACCGGTTCGGGGACGAGTACGCCGACCGGGTCGTGGCGGAGCTGGTCGACCGGAAGCTCCTCGCCGACGACGTGACCAGGTTGTCGCTGACCACGCCGGACGACTGGGCGCGGTCCGGGCAGGCGGCGGGGACACCGTTCTCGGCGGCGCACACGTTCGCCCAGACCGGTCCGTTCCGGGCGGGGAACCTGCCCTCGCGGCGCGGCAACGTGGTGTTGGCCGGCAGTGGGACCACGCCCGGTGTGGGCATTCCACCGGTGCTCATCTCGGGCCGGTTGGCCGCAGAACGCCTCCGCGCGTGAGGGGTGGACCCGGCCCGACCAGGTCGGGCCGGGTCCACCCGCCGCGTCAACTGGGCGTGGGCGGCTCCGGTGTCGGCGGGATCGGCGGCTCGGTGCCGGGCGCGGGGTCGGGGTCCGGGTGCCGGTGGGGCGGTTTCGGTGGCAGGGGGACCGGGCCCGGGGTCGGCGGCAACGGGCGGTCCGGGGGTTCTGGTTGCACCATGTCTACCTCCTGGGTGGGGCTACCCGATCACCGCCGCGTTCAGACACCCGGGTGACGGTGCCGCGCCGGCACTGCGGCAGGTGGGTGATCACGACGTCACCACCGGGTGAACGGGGGATCGCGGTCGGCCCGGTGGCGGATACCGTCGCACCCGCCGTGACCGGGGGAGGGGCACATGCGCGTGCCGGGTGCCGTGCTCGACCGCAGTCCGCTGCCCGCGCACCTGTGGCCCGACGCCGCGTCGGCCGCCCTGCGCATCGCCTACCAGGGGCTGGGCTACGACGGGGCGGGGCGCGAGGTCAGCGGCACGGTGTTCCTGCCGTCGGTCGACGCGCCGCCCGGCGGCTGGCCGGTCGTCGCCTACGCCCACGGCACCACCGGCCTGGCCGACCACTGCGCGCCGTCCCTGGTGGGCCTGAGCAGGCTGGAGCGCGAGCACGTCGGCCGCTGGCTGGCCGCCGGGTACGCGGTGACCGCCACCGACTACGAGGGCCTGGCCACGCCCGGCCCGCACCCGTACTTCAACGGCGAGGCGGTCGCCGACGACGTGGTGGACGCCGTGCGCGCCGCCCGCCGCGTCGACCCGCGGGTCGGTCGGACGTGGGTCGTCGTGGGCTTCTCGCAGGGCGGGCACGCGGCCCTGTTCACGGGTCTCGTGGCCACCGGGTACGCCCCGGAGTTGGACTTCCGCGGCACGATCGCCCTCGCCCCGCCGGTGCACCTGCCGATGCTGGTCGACCTGGTCACCGCCGACGGCGCGCGCCCGCTGCCGGTGCTGCTGCCGTTCCTGCTGGCGGGCGTGCGGGCCTCGCACCCCGACTTCGACGCCCGCCCGCTGCTCACCGCCACCGGCGCCCGACTGCTGGACGTGGCGGCGTCGGCCACGCTCGTCGACATGTTCCGCGCGGTCGCCCGGCTGACCAACGACGACGGCGGCACCACCGGCCTGCCCGCCCGGCCCGGCGTGGCCCCGGTGCTGCGCGCGTGCCGCGTGCCGGTGTCGCGGATGGACCGGCCCGTCTACCTCACCGCGGGCACGGCCGACGAGGTCGTGCCGCCGGCGGTGGTCGAGCGGTTCGCCGCCGACCTCGCCCGCGCGGGCACCGACCTGCGCTTCGACCGCCACGAGGGCGCGACGCACGCCGACGTGCTGGCGGCCGGCCACGCCGACCTCGTGGCGTGGGCCGACGCCCTGCCGGCCCGCGTGCCCGATCCCGCGCCGCCCCGCTTCGCCCTGTTCGACGCGGACGGGGACGGCCGGCTCACCGCGGACGACTACGAGGTGTTCGCGCTGCGCCTGGTGCAGGCGTTCGGCGAACCACCGGGCTCGCCGAGGGCGCTGGCCGTCCGGCGCGGCTACCGGGCGCTGTGGCGCGGCGTCGCCGAGCGCTCCGACACCGACCTCGACGGGCAGGTCGGCCGGGAGGAGTTCCTGCGCTGGCTCGCCGAGGGGAGCCGCAGCGGTTTCGAGCACGCCGTGCGCCCGCTCGCGGAGGCCGTGCTCGCCTTGGCGGACGACGGCGACGGCACCACCACGATCGTCGAGTTCACCCGCCTGCTCACCGCGTGCGGCCTGCCCCCGGACCGCGCGGCCGACGTGCCGGCGGCGTTCGACCACGACGCCGGCGGCACCGTCTCGACCGCCGAGGTGGTCGCCGTGGTCCGGGACTTCTGCCTCGACCCGGCGCCCGGCAAACCCGGTCACTGGCTGTTCGGCCGGCTCTGACCCTCTCCCCTATTGAATATCGATAGGATACGAGCGATACTCGATCGCATGAAGCAGCTCATCCCCGTCATCGCGGGCACCGTCCTCCTGGCGGCGCTCGGCGTCACCACCGTCGTCCTCGGCGGGGCCGACGACTCGCCCGGCCTCCAGCTCATCGGCGTCCTGCTGGTCGTCGGCGCGATCGTGCTCGCGGTGAGGAGCGTGCGGAACGCCCGCCGCGCCAGGTGAGCACTCGGGGTGCCGGTAGCCCCCGGAGTGCCGGGCAGCCCTCAGACGCCCACCGACGCGCGGTCCTCGGGGCCTGGCGCGGGGGAGCGCAGGACGGCCATCGGCCGGGTGCCCGCGATCCAGTCGTGCCAACCCAGCTGGTCGCGGCGGAACACCGGCACCACGAACGTGCCGACGAGCACCACCGCGATCACGAGCACGTCCAGGCCGAACTGCCACCACGTGTCCCAGCGCGGCGAGAGGAACACCGCGTAGGCGAACAGGCCCGTCACGCCGAGCAGTTCGCGCCCCGCCAGGCGCAGCGGGTTGGCCCACGAGCCGTCGGCGCGGCGCAACCGGTAGCGCATCAGCCACCCGCCGGGCGTCCAGCCGCTGGTCACCGCGGGCAGCACCACCCGCAGCACCGCGGTGAACGCCAGGGGCCACACCAGGTCCGGTGGCAGCAGGAACTTCGCCACCAGCACCACCGCGAGCAGGTCCACCGCCAGCCCGGCGACCCGGCGCGGCACGCCCACCGCGCCGGGCAGCGCCGCCGAGTCCTCCGCGGCGGGCACGGCCGGCACCACGAGCGCGACCGGCGCGACCATCCAACCGACCAGCGACCCGGCGGTGTTCGAGATGAGGTCGTCGACGTCCGCGATCCGGTACGGGCACGGGAAGATGCCCAGGTTCCCGGTGTACTGCACGACCTCCACGGCCAGGGACACGCCGAGCCCGATGGCGACCACCGCCAGCGGTCCGCGGCGGTAGGCGCGGCGCAGCACGATCCCCAGCGGCACGAACAGGGCGACGTTGAACGCCTGCTGGACGAACGCCTGCGACGTCGCCATCGCCTGGAGGCCCGAACGGCCGTTGGCGGCCATGTTGTTGCGCATGTCCGTGACCCACTGGAACGGCCTCGTCGACAGCATCGTCTCGCCCCGGCACACCGTCCCCGGGTCCGGGAACGGCAGGAAGATCAGCGCCAGCGCCACCAGCCCGTAGGCCAGCAGGCCGTACAGGACGAACGCGCGTCGCGGCTCGACCCGCCCGAACCGCCAGTAGTGCAGCGCCACGAGCGGCACCAGGATCAGCGCGCCGACGCCGATGAAGGTCAGGAACCCCGCGCGCGCGGGCTCCAGGTACGAACTCAACATGTCCACCGCTCCGGGCAGGGTCAGCGCAGGGGGTCCGCGACCAGGTGACCACTCCTTAGCCGATCGGCGCGGAACTCAAACCCGGCACCGCCGTTCGGACGCGCGCGTGCCGTCGTCCGGCGCCGTCCCGCCGCGGCACTACCGTGGAGCACGACCGCACGCCCGTGACCGACCGCAGGGAGCGACCGTGACCGCAGTGTCCGTGTCCGACAACGCCGAGCAGTCCCGCTTCGAGGTGCGCCTGGACGGCGAGCTGGGCGGGTTCGCCGAGTACGTGCTGGACGGCGACGTCGTCACGTTCACCCACACCGAGGTCGCCGTCGAGGGCAAGGGCCTGGGCGGCGCGCTGGTGAAGCACGCGCTGCTCGACGTCCGGGAGCGCGGGCTCCGCGTGGTGCCGCAGTGCTCGTTCGTGCGGGGGTACCTGGAGAAGCACCCCGAGCTGGCCGAGGTTACCGGCGAGTAGTATCCGGGGATGGAGTGGACCGAACCCGGGGTCTTCGAGGTCGCGCCCGGCGTGCACCGCATCCCCCTTCCCCTGCCGAACGACGGGCTGCACACGGTCAACGTGTACGCGGTCGAGGACGGCGACGGCCTGGTGCTGATCGATTCCGGCTGGTCGCTCGACGAGGGTGAACGCGCTCTCGTCGAGGCCCTGGGGACGCTCGGGTACGGCGTCGAGGACGTCCACCGGTTCCTCGTCACCCACCTGCACCGCGACCACTACACGATGGCGGTGAACCTGCGCCGCCGGTTCGGCACGCGCGTCGCGCTCGGCGCGGGGGAGCAGCCGTCGATGGCGCGCATCCTCGCCCGTGCGCGCGACGGGCAGGCGACGAGCCTGCGGGAGTGGGGCGCGCCGCACCTGGCCGAGAAGTGGCGTGCCGTCATGGAGGCCACCGGCGAGGGCGCGCTGCGCGACTACGAGGAACCCGACGAGTGGCTCGGCGAGGTGGAGGTGGGCCTGGCCAAGCGCGTGCTGCGGGTGGTGCCGACGCCCGGTCACACGCGCGGGCACGTGGTGTTCGTGGACGTCGAGTCGTCACTGCTGTTCGCGGGCGACCACGTGCTGCCGCACATCACGCCGTCGATCGGGTTCGAACCGGCCAGGCCCGCCCTGCCGCTGGGCGACTACCTCGACTCGCTCCGCCTGGTCCGCACCTACCCCGACCTGCGCCTGCTCCCGGCGCACGGCCCGGTGACCGACTCCGCCCATGCCCGCGTGGACGAGTTGATCGCCCACCACGAGGATCGGCTGGAGGCCACCTTGGCCGCCGTGGGCACCGGCACGGGCACCGCCTTCGAGACGGCCGCGAAGCTCGGCTGGACCCGGCGTGCCCGCCGCTTCGCCGACCTGGACCTCTTCAACCAGGTCCTGGCCATCGGCGAGACCGCCGCCCACCTGGACGTCCTGGTCCACCGGGGCCTGCTGACCGCCACCGCCCCCGCCCCCGCGACCCACCCCCGCCTCTACACCCCCGCCTAACCGCGAGTCGTACGTCCACCCCGCGCGAGTCGTACGTTCAGGCCGCGCGAGTCGTACGTTCGCGACCCGTGTGTTCTTCACTCGCGAGTAAAGAACACACGAGGCCTGGGGTTACGACTCGCGCGGGGTGAACGTACGACTCGCGGGGGCTGGGGTTACGACTCGCGGTCAGCGGGGGAGCTTGACCACGGTGACGAAGAAGTCGTCGATCTGGCGGACGACCTCGATGAAGCGGTCGAAGTCCACCGGCTTCGTCACGTAGGCGTTGGCGTGCAGGTTGTAGCTGCGCAGGATGTCCTCCTCCGCCTCCGACGTGGTCAGCACGACCACCGGGATCGTCCGCAACGACGCGTCGGCCTTGATCTCGCCGAGCACCTCGCGGCCGTCCATCTTCGGCAGGTTCAGGTCCAGCAGGATCAGGCCCGGCCGGGGCGCGTCCTCGTACGGGCCCTCGCGGCGCAGGAACTCCAGCGCCTCCACGCCGTCGCGCACCACGTGCAGCTGGTTGCGGATCTTGTGGTGCTCGAACGCCTCTTGCGTCATCAGCGCGTCGCCCGGGTCGTCCTCGACCAGCAGGACGTCGATCACGTTCAGCGGGCTGCTCATTGCTCGTCGTCCTCTACTGCCGGGAGGGTGAACTTGAAGGCCGTGCCGGTCTCGCGGGTGGTGTCCAACCAGATGGTGCCACCGTGGTACTCGATGATCTTCCGGCACATCGCCAAGCCGATCCCCGTCCCCGGGTAGTCGTCCTTGTGGTGCAGACGTTGGAAGATGACGAAGATGCGCTCAGCGTACTCGGTGTCGATGCCGATGCCGTTGTCGCTGATGGTGAACTCCCAGAACTCGCCCGTCCGCTCCACGTCGACCCTCACGTGCGGGGGGTCCTCGCCGTGGAACTTCAGGGCGTTGCTGATCAGGTTGCCGAACACGCCGCCGAGCAGCGACGCCTCGCCGCGCACCGTCGGCAGCTCGGCCACCTCGATCGTGGCGCCGGTGCGCTCGATGACCTCGGAGTAGTTGTCCAGCACCTGCACGACCAGCTCGTCGCAGTCCACCAGCACCTGCTCGCGGCTGATGCGCCCGACCCGGGAGAACGCCAGCAGGTCGTTGATCAGCACCTGCATCCGCTTGGCGCCGTCCACCGCGAACCGCAGGTACTGCTCACCGCGCTCGTCCAGCTCCCCGGAGTAGCGGCGCTCCAGCAGTTGGCAGAACGAGGCGACCTTGCGCAGCGGCTCCTGGAGGTCGTGCGAGGCGACGTAGGCGAACTGCTCCAGCTCGGCGTTCGACCGCTTCAGCTCCGCCAGGTCGGCCAGGATGCGCGACCGCATCGCCTCGACGTCCTCGCCGAGCATCACCGTCTCGCGCGGGCCGCCCACCTCGACCTTGTGCGTGAAGTCGCCCGACGACACGTGCCGCACGTCGTCGGCGAGGTCCCGCAGCGGCGCGATCAGGATGCGGTACAGCACCACCGCGATCCCGGCGATGACCAGCACCAGCAGCACGCCCAGGCCGATGAGCAGGTACAGCACCTCCTGGGCGGCCTCGTCGAGGTTCTGGCGGGCGATGCCGGACTCGCGGGTCAGCTCGTCGCCGAGCGAGTCGATCGCGCCGCGCAGCCGGTCGAACAGGCCCTTGCCGCGTTCGGCGTCGACCAGTTCCGACGGCGGCCGGTTGGCCGAGCCCACGCTGATGATCAGCGGCTCGGCGTAGCTCTGCCGCCAGTCGGCCGACAGCACGCGGACCTCGTCGATCCGGGCGGCCAGGTCGGGGCGCAGGGGGTCCAGCAGCCGCCTCGCCTCGTCCAGCGCCTCGGCCTCGCGCTCCTGCCCGTCGTTGTAGGGGGTCAGGAAGTCCAGGTTCGCGGTGAGCACGTACCCGCGCACGCCGGTCTCCTGGTTGATCACCGCCGTGTCGGCCTGCTGGACCAGGGAGCGGGCGGGTTGGATGCGGTCGATCAGCTGGACGCGCGCTTCGGTCAGCTTGAGCAGGCCGATGGCCAGGCCGCCGATCGCGCCGGCGCACACGATGACGAGGAGCGTGACGGACGCCACGAGGAGCCGGGCGGCGGGCCAGCGGGTGCGGTAGTCCATTCAGTCCCGGTCCGTGATGAGCAGTACGGCCATGTCGTCGTCCAGTTCCCCGCCGTTGAGCTCCTTAACCCTGGCGATGAGGTCGTCCAGCAGCGCCGACGGCTCCCGCGCCCAGCCGGGTCGCTCCCCGGTGATGTCGCCGATCAGCTCGATGAGGCGCTCGGAGCCCAACCGCTCCACGTCGCCCAGCACCCGGCCCTCGACCAGGCCGTCGGTGTAGAGCAGCATCGACCAGCCGGGCGGCAGCGGCACGTCCAGGCCGCTCCACGTGCTGTCCGGCAGCACGCCCAGCGGCAGGCCCGCGCGGTCGCGCGGCAGCTCCACCACGCGGTCGCCGACGAGCAGCATCGGCTCGGGGTGCCCGGCCAGGTACACCCGCGCCCAGCGGCGGTCGGGGGAGATCGTCACCATGCACGCCGTGGTGAACAGGCCCGGCTGGTGCCGCTCGTGCTCCAGGATCTCGTGCAGCGTGCGCAGCACCCGCGACGGCTCCTGGCCGGCCAGGACCAGCGCCCGCCACGCGATGCGCAGGAACACGCCCAGCGCCGCCTCGTCCGGGCCGTGCCCGCACACGTCGCCGATGATCACCTGGAGCGTGCCGTCGGAGGCGCGCACCGCGTCGAAGAAGTCGCCGCCGAGGAGCATCCGGCTGCCGCCGGGCCGGTAGCGGAACTTCACCTCCAGGTCCTCGCCGTGCAGGATCGGGGACGGCAGCAGGCCGCGTTCCAGGCGGGTCTTCTCGGCCGCGAGCAGCTGCTCCTCGCGCAGCTGCCGGTGCGTCTCCTCGGCCCGCTTGCGGCCGACGGCGTAGCGGATGCTGCGCGCCAGGCCCACGCCGTCCACCTGGCCCTTGACCAGGTAGTCCTCCGCGCCCGCGGCGACCGCCCTGGTGCCCTGGTGCTCGTCGTTCAGACCGGTCAGCACGATGATGGCCACCGGCGCCGGGTGGCCGAGCAGGCGGGTCAGGCCGTCCAGGCCCGTGGTGTCGGGCAGGCCCAGGTCCAGCAGCACGCAGTCGGCGTTGGGCAGCAGCCGCTCGGCCTCGCGCAGCGTGCGCGCCCGGTGCAGCGAGACGTCCGCCTCGACCTCGTCCAGCAGTGCTTCGACCAGCACGGCGTCGCCCTCGTCGTCCTCGACGAGCAGCACGCTGATGCGGTCCACCGCGGTCCGCGGTGTGGATAGCCCTGCCACGGGGGAGGAGATTAGTCGAACTCGATCAGCGCCGGGCGACGGCGGTGCGGTGGGGCGCGGTGAGCGGGGCGCGGGTCATGACCGAAGATCCCGGTGTGACGTTCTCCCGGATGGTGGCGCTGACCGCCCGCCTGCCCCGACGCGGCAGGGGTTTCTGGTACTCCGTGGCCATCGACCTGCTGTGGCCGCTGGTCGTCCTGTTCGTCCGGATGAGCATGGCGGGCCGGTCGAACGTCCCCCGACGGGGTGGCGTGTTGCTCGCCTCGAACCACCTGTCCAACGCGGACCCGGTCACGCTCACGGCGTTCGCGCTCGCCGCCGGCCGGGTGCCCCGCTACCTGGCGAAGGCGAGCCTGTGGAAGGCGCCCGTCATCGGGTGGGTGATGTCGTCCGGGCGGCACATCCCGGTGGACCGCGGCACGGCGCGCGCGGGGCTGGCCCTCGACGGCGCCAGGGTGGCACTGGAGGCGGGGGAGTGCGTCATCGTCTACCCGGAGGGCGGTTTCACCGACGACCCCGACGGCTGGCCGATGCGCGGCAAGAACGGCGTGGCGCGGCTCGCGCTGGCCACCCGCACGCCCGTGCTGCCGGTGGCGCAGTGGGGCGTCCGCGAGCTGCTGCCGCCCGGCGCGTTCGTGCCCAGGCCGTGGCGGAGGGTGACGGTGGCGGCGGGCGCCGAGGTGGACCTGTCCGACCTGTACGGGCTGGAGCCGACCAAGGCGGTGCTGGACGAGGCCACGGCGCGGATCATGGGCGCGATCACGACCCTGCTCGTCGGCGTCCGCGAGCTCCCGCACCCCGGGAGGGGTGACGCGCCGGCGTCGACCTAGGGCTCGCGATGCCCTTCGTCCGACGGCAGGGGACGCCGTCCCGAGCGCTCCCAGTTGATGAACTGCCCGGCCACCGTCGACACGCTGGTGAGCAGCCACACCGCCACGCCCGCGTCGTCGGTCACACCGATCAGCGGCAGCAGTTCCGGCAGCAGGTCGACCGGCGACACCAGGTAGAGCACGCCGAACGCCCACGTGGCCAGGGTGGTGGTCGGCAGCCCGTACGCCTTGCGCTCCCGCAGCAGCCTCGGCAGCGCCTTGGCGCGCTGCACGACGTTCCCGACCGGCCGCCGCTCGCCGTCGCGCTCCCACCGGCGTCGCCTGCGCAGCACCCAGGCGGCGCCGGCGGCGACGCCGAGCACCAGCGCCCCGATCCCGGCCACCGCCGGCGGCAGGCCGAGGACGTCGGCGTCGCGCCAGAACAGCGTCCCGAGGCCGATCATGGTCAGCACCACGGCGAGGGCGATCACGGTCCCATGCTAGTGGCGGCACGCCTCGCGCGTGGTCCGGCGAATGCCCGGAGGACACCCCTGGGCCGTTCGGTCGAACGGTGCCCGCCCGTCCGGGCAGCGTCCGATGTGGACGGCCCGGCCTGCGGGTTCGGGTTGGCGAAGCGACGGGACCCCGCGACGCGACGGGACCCCGCGACGCGACGGGACCCCGCGACGCGCGGGGCGGTCGCGGGGTCCCGGGGTGGAGCGGGTGGGTCAGATGCCGCAGGACGGCGCGGACCAGAAGCGGCTGGGCCGGTGGTCCACGTGGGTGTGGTCGTTGTGGCCCGCGTAGCCCGGGCCGAGGATGCCGTTGAAGCCGTGGTTGCGGGCCTGCTGCGCCAGGCGGCACAGGCTGTGCGGGCCGGCGCCCAGGTCGACGGCGTCACCGTAGAGGTGGCGCGAGTTCGACGCCCCTCCCACGGCGTTGTTGCACGCCACGCTGCGGAAGCCGCTGGTCACGCGGATCGACTGGTCGCCCAGCGCGTGCCGCAGGGCCTGGAGCTTCCACATCGACACGAGGGCGTTGGCCTTCGCCTGCGCGGCCGAGACGTTGCCCCCGGCCCAGGTGGAGTTGCAGTTGTTGAGCTCGGCGTACGTGAAGTTCACCGGCGTGCAGTCGTCGTCCTGCAACGCGTAGATCTTCGAGTACGTGGCGTTGCCGGCCACGCCGTCCGCGCCCAGCCCGTACGCCTGCTGGAACCGGATCAGGGCGGACCTGGTGGCGGGGCCGAACTGGCCGTCCAACCCGAGGACGGCGCCGGTGCCGGGGTAGCCCGACAGGCGGATCTGCAACTGCCGCACGTCCTCGCCGGACGCGCCCTGGGACAGGGTCCGGTTCCAGGTGTAGCAGCCATCGGCTTGGGCCGAGCCACCACCACCGACCACGAGAACGACGGCGACCAGTGACAGCGCCGCCAGGCAGGACAGGACACGTCGGAGCACAGGGACCTCCAGGCAGGATCGACAAATCGAGCGGAGGTCCGGAAGCCTGCCGGTAGTGGAAAACTTACGTCAATCTGTCTTCGATGTCTGAATATTTCACACAAGACGAATAGTTTGTGAACGGCGGGTCATCGCCGTGACCCGCCGACCGCCGCCCACAGCAGCCCGGCGGACGCCACGGCGCACACCCCGGCCGCGGCGCTCCGCCAAGCCACCTGGTCCTCCAGGGCCAGCACGCCGTTCCACAGCGCCACGGCCAGGAAGACGGTCGCCAGCACCACCAGCACCCGTGCGCCCCGCGTCCTCATGACCTGAACAGCGTTCACACCCGACCGGACGTTACGCGCGAGTATCCGCGCGCGCACCCACCCGGCCAGGCGTTATCCCGCGACGGCGGTCAGGCGGGCACGCTCCAGGCGGGCGACACCTCGTTGAAACCGGCCCAGTGCCGCACGTCGAACCCGGGCGGCCCGGTCCGCCCGCCCAGCGCGATGCGCCTGTCCCGCACCGCCTCGACGGTCCACGCCGCCTGCCGGTCGAGCAGGTCGTCGACCTCGTCGTCGCCCAGGCCCTCGATCTCGTCCCAGAACGTCATCACCCGGTTGACGTAGAGCGCGACCAGGTGGTCGCGCGCCGCCTCGAACCGCCCGGACGCCACCGCGGCCAGCGCGTCGGCCAGCACGTGCGGCCAGTCCTCGGTGGTGACCCGCAGCCCCCACGGCGCGGCCGGCGCCGACCTCGCCGACGGGAACAGCGAGCGCACGTCGCCCCGGTGCGCGTCCAGGTAGCGGGCGACCGACTCGGACACCCGCGACACCACGGCCGGGTCCTGGGGCACCGCCGTGCCGTCCACCGCGGCCCGCGCCGAGGCCGGTCCGGACGTGGGCTCCCGCACCCCGTCGGTGCGCAGCACGACGTGGAACAGCGAGTCCAGCACCTGCTGCGGCAGCCGCAGGATCTTCGGGAACGGCGAGTTGTGCAGCTTGCGCCCCAGTGGCACCTCCACCACCCGCACGCGCTCGCGCAGCGCGTTCGCGGTCAGCCACACGTCGATGCCGTACAGGTAGGCGCTGTCCGGGCGCGGCCACGACCGGGTCCGCTCCAGGAACGCCCGGTTGAACGCGAACTCGCCGCCGATCGGCTGCTGCACGTGCACGCCGAACACGGCGGCCAGCAGCGGGCTGGCCAGGTGGTTGGTGGTGTTCGCCTCGAACCGGTTGCGCCGGTACGCGGGCACGGCCAGCACCGGTTCGTCGCCCTCGACCGCGTCGGCCAGCGCGGCGATCCACCGGGGCTCGGTGGACCGCACGTCGGCGTCGAGCAGCAGCAACCGGTCGGCGTCCAGCTCCAGCGCCCGGTCCACGATCGCGAACACGTTGGTGCCCTTGCCCGTGCCCTCGCCGCCGGAGCTGGCGACGACCTTGCGCGCTCTGAGGGGCGTCTCCGCGAAGCGCTGCACGGTGCCGTCGGTGCTGCCGTTCTCGGCGAGCACCACGACGTTGGTCCCCTCCGGGAACGCCGCGTGCAGACCCGCGTCGGCGGCCTGCGCCACCGCGCCGACGGTGCGCGCCTCGTCGCGGGCGGGGAGCCCGACGACGGTGACTTGACTCCGGTTCGCCATGGGACCGAATGCTTGGCGGCCAGGGTTACGGGAACACGGCGACGGCGTAACAGATCACCCGGGGTTTGCCGTGGAAACGGCGTCGGCGGGCGCGACGGGGCCGGGACACGCGTGGACGAGGCGCGTGCCCCGGCCGGGGACCACCAGCGGGTCCACCGGGACGGGTGACACCCGGTGGTGGGGGGTCAACGCGGTCCGGCCCGCCGTCCGGTGCGGACCAGCGGGCGCACGTTCGACCTGGTGCGCACGACCGGCGCGTGCGTCGGCACCGGGAGCGGCTGGGACTCCTGCTGCTGGCGGGGCACGCTCGCCCCGTGCTCCGGCGGCGGCTCCGGCCGGGGGTCCGGTTCGGAGCGCGGGTCCCGGCCGAACCCCGGGTCGGGCTCCAGCGGCCCCGCCGGCCGCTCGAACCGGGTGGGCCCGGCCTCGTGCCGCGACCGCTCGTAGGAGCCGCGCTCGTACCCGGCCTCCTCGTGCGCGCGGGTGTCGTACCCGGCGGCCCCGGCGAACCGCGTCCCGTCCACTCGGGCGCCTTCCCGCCGGGCCACCTCCAGCAGCGCGCCCTCCATCCGGGCGGCCTCCCACCGGGCCGTCTCGTAGGCCGTCGCCACGTCCTCGTAGGACGGTGGCGGGGGCGCGGTGCCCGCCGGTCCCGCGCCGACCCGGTCCGACTCGTAGCGCAGCCACTCCACTCGCGCCGGAGCCGGGTGCGCCGGAACCGGCGCGGCCCGGGGGGGACCGGGTGGTGGGGAAGCGGCGGGCCGTGAGGCCCGCGCGGGTTCCTCGAACCGCGTCGGCCGCTCCTCGTACCGGCCCGGCGGCGGCTCCCGGCCGGGCTCGGCCAGCTGCCCCGGCGGCACGAGGTGCTGCGGCGACCGGCGCTGCGGACCCGGCGCCGCGACCCGGTTCTGCCGCCACAGCTCGGTCGACAGCTTGATCATCGCCGTGGGCGCGTCCAACCCGACCATGCCGACCAGGCGCCCGTCGTCGACGAACCCGGTGATCGTCCGGTGGTCCTTCTGCGACCCGGCCAGCGTCGTGGTGTCCTTGCCCATCGAGGGCAGCCCGGACCCCTGGATGCGCATGCCGTACTGCTCGGTCCAGAAACGGGGGACAGGGGTGAACGGCCGCGAGTTCTGCCTGCCCGCCAACAGGTTCTCCGCGGCCGCCCGCCCCATCTCCACCGCGTTGAGCCAGTGCTCGACCCGACGCGGTTGGCCTCCGAACCGGAGGTTGGGCCACCGCGCGACGTCACCCGCGGCCACGACGTCGGTCGCGCCGACCACGTGGCACGTGGGGTCGCACAGCACCCCGTCCTCCAGCACCAGACCCGACCCGCGCAGCCAGTGGATCGACGGGGACGCCCCCACCGCGATCACCACGACCGCGGCGAAGAACACCTGCCCGTCGGAGAGGTGGATCGCCACCCCGCCCGCCTGGCGCACCCAGTGCCGGATCTTCACGCCCATCGCCATCCGCACGCCCCGGACGCGGTGCGCCTCGGTGACGGTGTCGGCGATGTTCTTCCCGACCGCGCTGCCCAGCAGCGTGGACGACCTGCTGACGATGGCCACGTCGCGGCCCATCGTCTTCACCGAGGCGGCCATCTCGCAGCCGATGAGGCCGCCGCCGACGACCACGACCAACCCCTGCGTGGAGTTGATCGCCTGCTTGATCGCGATCGCGTCGTCCACCGTGCGCAGCACGTGGATGCGCGCGTCCTGGCGCGGCGCGCCCGCGAGGTGGCGCGGCTCGACGCCGGTCGCGATGACCAGCCCGTCGTACTTCAGCTCCTCGCCGCCGGGCAGGCCCACCACGTGCCGGTCCGGCTCCAGGTGGGTCGCCGCCGTGTTCAGCCGCCACACGGCGTTCAGCTCGCGGCTGATCGTCAACCGCAGGTCGGTGGCGTTCAGCTCGCCGTTGATGGCCTCCTTGGACAGCGCCGGCCGGTGGTAGGGGAGGTGCCGCTCGGCGCTCACGATGACGATCTCGCCGCGGAAGCCCAGCTCCCGCAGCCGCTCGCCCGCCCGCAGGCCGGCCAGGCCGCCGCCCGCGACGACCACGCGTTCCTCGTTCTTCACCGGACACGCTCCCGCAGCTCGATCGCGCGCATGGGGCAGGCCCGCGCGGCGGCCCGCGCCTTGGCGAACAGCTCGGGCGGTGGCCTGCGCTCGTAGCGCAGGCGCTCGTCGTCGAGGAGCTGGAACAGGCCGGGCGCCTCGGCCTGGCAGATGCCGTAGCGGTGGCAGCGCTCGTTGTCGACGCTGATGTCGAGCGCGCTGCCGCCCGCGCCGTCGGGCTCGGGTTCGAAGCCCGGCTCGGGTTCCAGCATGCCCAGCTTCACCAGCAGGTCCGGCGGCAGGAAGCGGGCGGTGGCGATGGTCGCCGTGGGGATGAGGATCGTGAGGCCGGCCAGCCACAGCACGGCGAGGTTGCCGTTCGCGATGGCGCCGAACCAGGAGTGGACCACGGTGATCGTGACCGCGGCGTAGGCGACCTGGTGCAGCCGCAACCACTTGCGGTAGTAGACCTTCTTGCGCAGGCCCGCGGTGAACGCGATGGCCAGCATCAGCTCCAGGCCGACGATGCCCAGGGCGTGCCGGAGCAGGCCGCCGTCGACGAACGGCAGCGCGATCGTGACGAAGGAGAACGCACCCAGCTGGAGCAGCGTGAACGCGAAGGCGTGCAGGGAGCCGAACGCCAGGGCCAGCGTCGCCAGCACCATGTGGCTGTTGCGCAGCCCCTGTCTGCCGGTGATCTTGTTGGCCCAGCCCGTCGCGATCAGCACGCCCCAGCACAGGGTGGCGCACATGAACGCATAGGCCAGGCGAGCCGAGATCTGCGCGACGTGGCGCACCCCGGCGTCGTGGTCGCCGCCGGTCGCCTGGGCGATCAGCAGCGGAACCTGGGAGAACACGGGACGTTACCTCCGAGATGGCGGGAAAGAACTCGCAGGTGGTGGGGTTCGCCCCGCCCGGGCGGCCGTGCGGGAGCGGTCGCGGCCGTCCGGGCGGGGTCGTGGAAGTGCTCCGCGGGTGGTTCGCGTCAGCGGTGTTCCGGGGCCGGGCCACCACCTCCTCTCACGTGACGTTGCCGCGGGGGCGCAGCAGGCGCAGGATCGCGATGGTCACCGCCACGCCCACCAGGCAGATGAGGAGCACGGTCAGCGGGTCCGGCCCGGTCTGTGCGGTCACCTGCGCGGCGCGCACCGGGTCGGCGTCCACGGCCGCACCGTTCGGGTTCTGCGCGTTGCGCGCGCCGGCGGCGACCGGTTTGGACAGACCCGCGTCGGTGACCATGTTGGTGCTCTCCAACAGGGTCATGTGCTTGAGCACGATCTGGTTGCACACCTGGGCGAACTGCCGGATCGCCTCGTTGCGGGTGTTCGCGCGCACCGTGCCGATCACCGGGAAGATCGAACCGTGCGCGGCCCGCAACCGGTTGGCGAACGAGTCGTCGAACGCCGGGCCGGTGCGCGAGCGCATCTCCGCCATCCACGACTGCTGGTCGGCGTTGGCCTCGTCCGGCAGCTCGACGCCCATCTGGGACGCCAGGCGCACCACGCGCTCGTCGAGGAACTCGTGGTCGCTCATCAGCTGGGCGCCCACCTCCTTGACCCGGGTGCTGCCGGCGCGCTCCTGGGCCTCCTCGCCCATGGGCATCTCCCACAGGCCGGCGAGCCGCACCTTGACCAGCAGGTCCTTGTCCAGCGCGGTGATCGGGCCGAGCGGGGTCTGCTCCACCGGGCCGGGGTTCGCCGGGTCGTCGGCGAGCGACACCCCGGTGAACGCCGGGAGGAACAGCAGGTGCAGGGCCAGCACGACCGCCGCGATTCGCTTGGCTGACATGGGTTTCTCGTCCTGGGGTGGGGTGGTCGCCGTCGGGTGGACTCAGTAGCCGTCGCCGGTGCCCGGCTGCGCGGGGGCGGCGCCGTCGTCGGCCTGCGCCTTCCTGCCCTCGGGGGTCACCGCGAACCACGTGCCGCCCTTGCCCTGACCGGTCAGGTCGCCCGCCTTCTTGTCACCCGCGTACCGGTAGAGGGGCCAGCCCGCGAGGGTCACCTGCTTCCCGCCGTTGGCGCGCTCCACGGAACCCACCAGCGTCGGGTCCACACCGGAGGTCATGGTGTGCTCGCCGACCAGCACGGGGGGCCACATCTCCAGGCACGCCGCGTCGCAATTGGACTTCGACGGCTTCGCGGTGTCCTTGTCGAAGCGGTACAGCGCGAAGCCCGCCGCGTCCGCGACGAACCAGCCGACCTGCCGCGACTCGGTGGCCGACAGCATCTGGTGCGGCTCCTTGCCGAAGTCCGGCGTCTGCTGGAGAGTCGTCGTGCCGGAGTTGGCGCCAGCCGCGCCGCCCTGGCCGCCGGAAGCGCCGAGACCGGTCGCGCCACAAGCGCTGACCAGCATCAACGCCGCCGCGGCCGGGATCAGCAGCAACGCCTTTCGGGTACGTCGACTGCGCATCGTTGGTCCTTTCTCCTGCTGGCGGGTCCGCCGGAAGGACTAGGGACCGGCTGTGCGGGTCCTGGCCGTCGGAGCGGATACCGAGAAGTACGGACACGATGCGGACACGGTTCACGAACAGATCGACCACTTTTTTTGCCGTCAAACCCTCGACGCGGCGCCACCCGGCGCGCTTGGATGCACGGCGTGGCGCGGCACAGACGCAGCACTTCCCCCCAAAGAGATCAGCCCTGGGCCGAACTGAGCCTGGAAGACGAGCTGATCCGCAGGCTCTACCAGGAGTTCGGCAGTGCGCTGCTCGGACACGCCATGAGGCTGACCGGCAGCGATCGGCAGTGGGCAGAGGACATCGTCCAGGAGACGCTCGTGCGGGCGTGGCGCAACGCCGAGAAGCTGGAGCGGGACCCCGTCCTGCTGCGCTCCTGGCTGTTCACCGTCGCCCGGCGACTGGTCATCGACGACCGTCGAAAGCGGAGCGTCCGACCGCAGGAGTCCGAGTTGACGCCGTCCGATGAGGCCCCGGTGCGGGACGAAGCGGACCGCACCCTGGCGGCGATAGTCGTAGCCGAAGCGATGAACGGACTGACGGAGGAGCACCGGGAGGCTATTCTCGAAACGTACTTGAGGGATCGCACTGTCGGGGAAGCCGCAGCGGTGCTCGGGGTACCGCCCGGCACGGTGAAGTCCAGGGTGTACTACGCGCTCCGCGCCCTGCGGCGTGCGCTGCAGGATCGGGGCTGACGCAGGTGAATTCGCCTACGGACCACATCGACGTGGCGGCGTACGTCCTCGGCATCCTCGACGAGGACGAGGTCGACGCCTTCGAGAACCACCTCGCCCAGTGCCGTCGGTGTGCGCTCGACCTGCGCGACTTCGCCGAACTGCCCGACCTGATCGACGAGGCCGACGCCAACGGCATGCTGCGCTCCAACACGGGGGAGCGGCCCGACGGCCGCTCGGTGCGCGCGATGATCGACGAGGTCTCGGAACAACGGGCGCGCAAGCGCCGCAACGTGGCACTGATGGCCGCCGCCGCTGCCGTGTTGCTCGTGGTGCTGACCGCCGTCGTGTCGGTGAACGTCGCCTCGCCGGCCGACTCGGTGGCCGGCTCCTCCACGTCCTCCCGGGTGCCGGCGCCGTCCAACGCGGCGAAGGACGTCCCCGCAGCGGACCCCTCCGGCACGCTCACCCGCACCGACCCGGCCACCGGCGTCGCCGCGAAGATCACCGCGGTCCCCGAGCAGTGGGGCACCTCCCTCGAACTGGAGGTGAAGGGCGCGAAGGGCCCGACCCGGTGCGAACTGGTCGCCAAGTCCCGGACCGGCGAGACCATGGTCCTCGGCTCCTGGGCGGTCGGCGCGACGAATCCGGACACCCAGCCCGTGCGGCTCCAGGCCGGCGTCGGCCTGCGGTGGCACGAGATCACCGAGTTCTCGGTGCGCGACACCCGGGGGGGCGCGACCCTGGTCCGCCTCCCGACCTCCTGACCCCGTCCCCGCGGAGCGGTGGCCCGCACCACCGTTCTAGACCCGGCGCACCGGCACGGCGTTGACTCCCGAGCGGGAGGCGGCGCCGTGCCGCCGCGCGTGCGAGGAGGTCGTGGTGCAGGTCGGATTCGTCGGGCTCGGGATCATGGGGCAGCCGATGGCCCTCAACCTGGCCCGCGCGGGGACACCGCTCGTGGTGTGGAACCGCTCGCCGCACCGCTGCGAGCCGCTGCGCGAAGCGGGGGCGGAGGTCGCGGGCTCGGTGGCGGAGGTGTTCGAGCGGTCCGAGGTGGTCGTCCTCATGCTCGCCGGCGAGGCCGCGATCGACGCCGCGCTCGGGCGGGACGGCGCCGGGTGGGCCGGGCTCGTCGCGGGGCGCACCGTCGTGCACATGGGCACCACCTCGCCCGAGTACTCGCACGCCCTGGAGCGGGACGTCCGGGCCGCGGGCGGGCGGTACGTCGAGGCGCCGGTGTCGGGGTCGCGCGGACCCGCGGAGGCCGGCGAGCTGATCGCCATGCTCGCGGGGGAGCCCGACGCGGTCGCGCGGGTGCGGGAGGTCGTCGCGCCGATGTGCGCGCAGGTCGTCGAGTGCGGCGCGGCGCCGCGGGCGCTGGTGATGAAGCTGGCCGTCAACCTGTTCCTGATCACCATGACCACCGGGCTGGCCGAGGCGTTCCACTTCGCCGAGCGCCGCGGTCTGGACCTCGACGTGTTCACCTCGGTGCTGGACTCCGGGCCGATGGCGAGCACGGTGTCGCGTGCCAAGACGGCGAAGCTCCTCACCGCCGACTTCACCGCCCAGGCCGCCGCGCGGGACGTGCTGATGAACAACGAGCTGATCGCCGCCGCCGCCCGGTCCGCCGGGATCGCCTCGCCGCTGCTGGACGTGTGCCTGGCGCTGTTCACCCGGACCGTCGAGCTGGGGCACGGCGGTGACGACATGGCCGCGGTCGTGCACGCGATCGGCGAGCGCTCGGGAGCCCCCGACCAGGCGCCACCGCACCCAGGGCGCTCACATCTGGCGCAGGCCCGCGAGGACGCGCTCCATCAGGTCGAGTGACGGCCGGCCCTTGTCGTCGACCGCCTCCTCGGCGTGCACGTTGATCAGGCTCATGTCGGACATGTCCGCCAGCAGCACGCGCACCACGCCGAGCGGCAACCGCAGCGTCGCCGCCACCTCCGCCACGGAGTGCGGCAGGCGGCACAGGTCGCTGATGATCCGGTGCTCCGCGGTCGACGTCAGGGCGTCCCGGCCGGCCCGCTCGTTCGTCGTCACGATGGTTTCGATGGCCAGCGTCGTCGCGGACCGCGTACGGCCGCCGGTCCTGGTGTAGGGGCGCACCCGGAGGGTCGACACACCAGCTCCTCAACGGTCGTTCGTTGATCACGGTCGCGCGTGGTCAGGGTCGCTGACGACGCTAGACCCTAGGGCGCGCCACGCCTCCTGTCTCGGTTTTCCCGGCATGTGGGAGGAATATCGGACCGCTGCGACGGTGCGTGCCGGGCTGTGCGCCGGCCGTTTCTGAACCCATCCGCACGCATCGGATGATCGGCCCGGTGGCCCGGCCCGACCGCCCGGCGGCCACCCGCGGCCCGCCTGGGACGGGTGCGTCCCAGGCGTCCGTCGGGGGTTACCCGATTGGTGTCGGATTCGCGATCACACTTGACCTCGCAGAACACGTGGGGGATGTGTCCTGGTGATGAGCCCACCACCGAGCGGCTTGTGGCCGGAATCGACGCTAGTGACGGGTGGAGCGCTCTCACAACGGTTGTTGACCAAGGTTTGAGGTTCGGCGGCCCACTACCCGACCCGCTCGTCCCCCGGCACCGGCGGTGAGGGCCGCGAGGTCGTCAACCGCGCTCCTCCAGCCGCTTCAGGACGGTCGTGGCGATGCCCGCCGCGTCCAGGCCGTGCGCCCGCAGGACCTCCTCGCGCGAGCCGTGCGGGAGGAAGTTCGCGGGCAGCGCGAACGTGCCGACGCGGGTGGGCGCGCCGAGCACGGCGATCGCCTGCGCCAGCCGACCACCCAGCGCGCCGGTGGTCGTGGTGTCCTCCACGGCCATCACCAGCCGGTGCGCGGCGACGAGCTTGACCAGCTCCGGGTCCAGCGGCGCGATCCAGCGCGGGTCGACCACGGTGACCCGCACGCCGTGCGCGGCCAGCTCCTCGGCCGCCGCCAGGCACGGGCCCGCCATGGGGCCGACCGCGACCAGCAGCCCGGCCGCGTCGGGCTCCTCGCGCAGCACGTCGTAGCGGCCCGCGCGGCGCAGCGCCGGGATGTCACCCGCCACCTTCGCCTTCGGGTAGCGGACCGCGGTCGGGCCGTCGTGGACGTCCACCGCCTCCCGCAGCGCCTCGCGCAGCCGCGCCGGGTCCCGGGGAGCCGCCAGCCGCAGGCCCGGCACGACCGGCAGCACGGACGCGTCCCACATGCCGTGGTGGCTCGGCCCGTCCGGCCCGGTCACCCCGGCGCGGTCGAGCACGAACGTCACCGGCAACCGGTGCAGCGCCACGTCCAGCAGCACCTGGTCGAACGCGCGGGACAGGAACGTCGCGTACACCGCGACCACCGGGTGCATCCCGCCCAGCGCCAGCCCGGCCGCCGAGGTCACCGCGTGCTGCTCGGCGATGCCCACGTCGAAGGTCCGCTCCGGGAACCGGTGGGCGAACCCGTCCAGCCCCGTCGGGCCGCGCATCGCGGCGGTCAGGCACACCACGTCCGCGCGGTCCTCGCCGATGCGGGTGATCTCCGCGCCGAACACGTCCGTCCACGTCGGAGCCGCCCCCGACCCGCCGGGCGACACGGTGTGGAGGTGGTCGGCCAGGTCCTGCTCGGCGGGCCGGTGGCCCTCGCCCTTGCGGGTCAGGCAGTGCACCACGACCGGGCGGCCCAGCCGCGCGCCCTGGCGCAGCGCGCGTTCCACGGCGAGCACGTCGTGCCCGTCGACCGGCCCGACGTAGGCCAGGCCCAGCTCCTCGAACAGCGTCGGCCGCCGTCCCCGGCGCAACTCCGCGAGGTGCGCGGCCAGGCCGCCGGTCGTCGGCGCGTAGGAGCGGCCGTTGTCGTTGAGCAGCACCACGACCGGGTGCCACGTGCCCGCGAGGTTGTTCAGCGCCTCCCACGCCATGCCGCCGGTCAGCGCGCCGTCGCCGACGACCGCCACCACCCGGCGCGCGGAGCCCTTGAGCCGCATCGCCTTCGCCACGCCGTCCGCGTAGGACAGCGCGGTGGAGGCGTGCGAGTTCTCGATGACGTCGTGCGGCGACTCGGCCGCCGACGGGTAGCCGGACAGGCCGCCCGCGCGGCGCAGCGTCCCGAAGTCGCCCGCCCGCCCGGTCAGCACCTTGTGCACGTACGCCTGGTGGCCGGTGTCGAACAGCAGCACGTCGTGCGGCGAGTCGAACACGCGGTGCAGGGCGATGGTCAGCTCCACCGCGCCCAGGTTCGGCCCCAGGTGGCCGCCCGCGCGCGTCACGTGCCGGACGAGGTGCGCGCGGATCTCCTCCGCCAGGTCGGGCAGGGCGTCGGCGGGCAGCGCCCGGACGTCCGCCGGGCCGGTGATGCCCTCCAGCAGCGCCGTCACCGCCGCACCGCCGCCGGCAGCGTGAACCGGATCGTCTCGGACGTGGTCTCGCGCACCTCGACGTCCCGCGCGCCCAGCGCCTCGACCACCTCGTCCACCAGGCGGGGCGGTGCCGAGGCGCCCGCGCTCAGGCCCACCACCCGCACGCCCTCCAGCCACGCCGGGTCGATGTCGGACACGTCGTCGACCAGGTGCGCGGGGACGCCGCCGCGACGGGCCAGCTCGACCAGCCGCACCGAGTTGGACGAGTTCGCCGACCCGACCACCAGCACCAGGTCCGCGTCCCGCGCCACCTCGCGCACCGCGTCCTGCCGGTTCGTCGTGGCATAGCAGATGTCGGCCGACGACGGTCCCCTCAGCGCCGGGAACCTGGACCGCAGCGCGTCGAGCACCTCGGCCGTCTCGTCCACGGCGAGCGTGGTCTGCGTCAGGTACGACACCCGCGCCGGGTCGGGCACCTCCAGCGCCGCCACGTCGGCGATGGTCTCCACCAGCACCATCCGGTCCGGCGCCTCGCCGAGCGTGCCCTCGACCTCCTCGTGCCCGGCGTGCCCGATGAGCACCACCGTGTCACCGCGCGCGGCGTACCGCCTGGCCTCGGCGTGCACCTTCGTCACCAGGGGGCACGTCGCGTCCACCACGTCCAGGGCGCGGCGCTCGGCCTCCTCCCGCACCGCGGGCGACACCCCGTGCGCGGAGAACACCACCGTGGCGCCGTCCGGCACGGCGTCGAGCTCGTCGACGAACACCGCGCCGCGCGCCTCCAGTTCGGCCACCACGTGCGTGTTGTGCACGATCTGCTTGCGCACGTGGATCGGACCGCCGCGCTGGTCGAGGAGCCGGTCGACGATGTCGACGGCCCGCTCGACCCCGGCGCAGAACGACCGCGGTGACGCGAGCAGCACAACGGGAACGGCCATGCGCACGACTCCTCGTGTAGGGCGACTACCGGCGGACCACCCGGTCCCGAACGGAGAACTCACGCGACCCGGACGTACGACTCGCGCGACCCGGACGTACGACTCGCGCGCCCCGGACGTACGACTCGCCGATGTGCCGACCGTCCACCGGCGAGTCGTGCGTTCCGGTCGCGCGAGTCGTGCGTTCCGGTCGGGTGAGTTCTGCGTTCGGGTCGGGCTCAGTGGGTTCGTTGGGTGGCCAGGCGGGCCACGGCGTCCAGCTCGCGCGACGCCCGGTCGGCGGGCCGCGCCGCGCGCAGGTGCACGCGGGCACGGGCCAGCAGGTCGTCGGCACGCCCCTGGCTCCACGCCCGCGCGCCGCACACCTCCACCAGGTGGGCGGCCCGGGCCAGGTCGACGTCGGTCAGCTGCCGGTCCGCGCGGTACAGCGCGTCCAGCTCGCGGGCGGCGGGGGTGTCGGAGGTCAGGGCGGCCACCACGGGCAGCGACTTCTTGCGGTTCTGGAGGTCGGAGTACACCGGTTTGCCGGTCACCGCCGGGTCGCCCCAGATGCCGAGCAGGTCGTCGACGAACTGGAACGCCAGCCCCAGCTTCGCGCCGAACGCCCGCAGGTGCTCGACCTGCTCGGCCGTGCCGCCGCCGAACAGGGCGCCCACCGCGCACGACGCGCCCAGCAGCGCGCCGGTCTTGCCCTCGGCCATCCGCACGCACTCGGCGAGCCCCACGTCGGCGCGCTCCTCGAACGCCAGGTCGGCGCTCTGCCCCGCCAGCAGCTCCTGCACGGCGACCGACAGCTCCCGGATCGCCCGCGTCGCCGCCGGGTGCCCGCCGGTCGCCAGCACGTCGAGCGCCAGCGTCAGCAGCGAGTCGCCCGCGAGGATCGCCGCGTTGATCCCGAACACGCTCCACGCGGTGGGCCGGTGCCGCCGGGTCACGTCGCCGTCCATCACGTCGTCGTGCAGCAGCGAGAAGTTGTGCACCAGCTCCGCGGCCACCGCGGCGGGCATCGCGCCCTCCGCGGAACCACCCACGGCCTGCGCGGCCAGCAGCGCCAGCGCGGGCCGGATCGCCTTGCCGGGGTCCGCCGAGGCGGGCCCGCCGCGCTCGTCCCGCCAGCCGAAGTGGTAGCCCGCGATCACCCGCATCGACTCGGGCAACCGGTCCACCGCGGCCCGCAGCGCCGGGTCCACCTCGCCGCGGCTCCAGCTCAGCACCTCGCGCGCGGTCCGCGCGGGGCTCACGTCCAGGTCGGTCATGGGCACAACTCCTGTTCGGGGGAACGCCCGCGGCGCGGGCGGGGAGGTCGGGCGCCGCCGGGCGGGCACGAGCGGTCCCGGCCGGCGGCGCCCCGCGTGCTACGAGCGGCCGAGTTCCACGTGCTCCAGCACGCCCAGCGCGTCCGGCACCAGCACCGCCACCGAGTAGTAGGCGCTGACCAGGTACGACACGATCGCCTTCTCGTTGACGCCCATGAACCGGGCGTTGAGGCTCGGCTGCACCTCGTCCGGGATGCCGGGCTGGTGCAGGCCGATCACGCCGTTGTCCTGCTCGCCCACCCGCATCGCGATGATCGAGCTGGTCTGGCGCTCGGAGATCGGGATCTTGTCCGACGGCAGGATGGGGACGCCGCGCCACGTCGTGACCCGCGTGCCGTCCACGTCGGCCGAGCCGGGGTAGAGGCCGCGCTTGTTCAGCTCCCGGCCGAACGCCGCGATGGTGCGCGGGTGGGCCAGCATGAACGCGGTCTTGCGCCGCCGCGACAGCAGCTCGTCCAGGTCGTCCGGGGTGGGCGGGCCGGTGCGGGTGTGGATGCGCTGCTTGAGGTCCACGTTGTGCAGCAGCCCGATGCGCCGGTTGTTGACCATCTCGTGCTCCTGGCGCTCGCGCAGGGCCTCGATGGTGAGCCGCAACTGCTGCTCGGTCTGGTTCATCGGGTGGTTGTAGAGGTCGGCGACGCGGCTGTGCACGCGCAGCACGGTCTGGGCGACCTCCAGCTCGTACTCCCGGGGCGCCAGCTCGTAGTCCACGAACGTCGCCGGCAGGTCCGGTTCGCCCTCGTGGCCCGAGGCGATGTCGATCTCGGCCTCGCCGTGCTTGTTCTGCGGCCTGCCGCCCCGGCGCGCGACCTGCTCGACGTGCTCGCGCAGCGCGTCGGCGCGCCCGTCGAGCTGCCGCAACCGGCTCTGCGTCAGCACCAGGGCGATCACCGGCGTGACGGCCTTGACGGTGAACTCCCAGTGGGCCTCGGCACCGGTGAGCGCCTCGTCGCCGAAGTGGTCGCCGTCGGCCATCGTGTCGAGCACGGTCCGGTCGCCGTACTCGCCCCGGCCGATCCGGTGGACCTTGCCGTGCGCGATGAGGAACACCTCGTCGGCCCGGCCGCCGGACTCGACGACGACGTCGCCGGGCTGGTACTCGCGCTGCTCGAACCGGTCGGCCAGCGCGGCCAGCACCGACTCGTCGTCGAAGTCGCGCAGCAGCGGCAGCTCGCGCAGCTCCTGCGGGATGACGCGGACCTCTGCGCCGGTGCTGGTGAACGTCACCCGCCCGTCGCCGAGGGCGTAGCTGAGGCGGCGGTTGACCCGGTAGGTGCCGGCCTGGGTGCTCACCCAGGGCAGCTTCCGCAGCAGCCAGCGGGGCGAGATGCCCTGCATCTGCGGGGTGGACTTGGTGGTGCTGGCGAGGTTCCGGGCGGCGGCGGTGCCCAGGCTCTGCCGCCGGTGCTCGGCCTCCTCGGGGGCGAGGCCGGGGTCGGTCACGGTCACGTGGGAAGTCCGATCTCGTCGGGGGTTGGCAGGGGGGTGGGCTAGTCCTCGCGGCCGATCTCGACGTGCTCCAGCACGCCGACGGCGTCCGGCACGAGGATCGCGGTGGAGTAGTAGGCGCTGACGAGGTAGGAGATGATCGCCTTCTCGTCGATGCCCATGAACCGCACGTTGAGGCCCGGCTGGTACTCGTCGGGCAGACCCGTCTGGTGCAGGCCGATGACACCCTGGTTCGCCTCGCCGGCGCGCAGCAGCACGATCGAGCTGGTGCGGGTCTTGGAGATCGCGATCTTGCTGCACGGCAGGACCGGCACGCCGCGCCAGGCGGGCACGTGGTGGCCGTTGAGGTCGGCGGTGGCCGGGTAGATCCCGCGCTTGCTGCACTCGCGGCCGAACGCGGCGATGACCCTGGGGTGGGCCAGGAACGCCGTGGGCTCCTTCCACACCGTGCCCAGCAGCTCGTCCATGTCGTCGGGGGTGGGCGGGCCGGTGCGGGTGTGGATGCGCTGCTTGAGGTCGGCGCTGTGCAGCAGGCCGAAGTCGCGGTTGTTGACCATCTCGTGCTCCTGGCGCTCGCGCAGCGCCTCGATGGTCAGCCGCAGCTGCTGCTCGACCTGGTCCATCGGGTGGTTGTAGAGGTCGGCGACGCGGCTGTGCACCCGCAGCACGGTCTGCGCGACGCTCAGCTCCAGCTCGCGCGGCGCCAGCTCGTAGTCGACGTACGTGCCGGGCAGGTCGGGCTCGCCCTCGTGGCCCGAGGCGATGTCGATCTCGGCCTCGCCGTGCGCGTTCTGCCGGCCGCTGCCGGCGGCGAAGGCGCGCTGGATGTGCGCGCGCAGCCCGCCCGCCTCGCCGTTGAGCCGCTCGAAGACGTCCCACGGCAGCGCGAGCGCGATGACCGGCGTGACGGCCTTGACGGTGAAGCCCCACTCGCCCTGCGGCCCGGCGAGGACCTGGTCGCCGAAGTACTCGCCGCCGGCGTGCACGCCGAGCACGGTGCGGTCGCCGTACTCGCCGCGGCCGATCTTGTTGACCTTGCCGTGCGCGATGAGGATCACCGCGTCCTGCGGGCGGCCTTCCTCGACGATGACGTCGCCGGGCTGGTACTCGTGCTGCTCGAACCGGTCGGCGAGGGCGGCGAGCGCGGCGACGTCGTCGAAGTCGCGCAGCAGCGGCAGTTCGGTCAGCTCCTGCGGGACGACCCGGACGTCGGCGCCGGTGTTGGTGAAGGTCAGCCTGCCGTCCCCGACGGCGTAGCTGAGCCTGCGGTTGACCCGGAAGGCGCCGCCCTTCGCCTCCACCCAGGGCAGGATCTTCAGCAGCCACCGCGAGGTGATGCCCTGCATCTGGGGCACGGACTTGGTCGTCGTCGCGAGGTTGCGCGCCGCCGCCGTGCCGAGGCTCGACCTGGGTCGCTCGACGTCCGAGTCCGAATCGGTCACAGTCACCGCGTACACCGCCAATCGGAATCGCTTCATTGGGCCGGACCGACGGTAGTGAGCCCGAATGCAGTACGGGAAGCGGCTGATGTGGGGACCCCCTGCGGGGTCGTTCGGCGGTGTCCCGCGCACGGTCAGTGCGCGTTTTCCTCGCGAAGGGTAATAACGAGTGAATTTGTCCGGCATGTAGGAATCTATTCACTCTGACGGGGAATCTTTAACTCGATCGTCGTAGCATTCTTCGCTCGGACGTGGTGTTGACCTGGGCAGGAGCGGTCGGCTGTCAGGTCATTTTGCACGGGTGCGGCTGAAAGTTCAGCCTTGCGTGGGTACCTCGTCCGAGCGGTCGAGTCCGTATTCCGGCAGGAAGATCGTCTCAGTGTTCGCCCGATCGAAGGCGAGAAGTCCTCATACGACGGACACCGCGACCCCGGTGGTCCGGGATCGCGGTGTCCGAATGGGTGAAACGGGTGCGGGGCCGGCGAAGCGCGCCCGGCCCCGCACGTCGATCAGGTGCTGTGCGGGCAGGTGTCGCGGTAGTCGGAGATCTGCGTGCTGCGGCCGGGGGCCGGGCACAGGAACTGCTCATAGCGGGTGTCGTTGTCGATGAACCGCTTGAGCCACGCGATGCTGTACTTCGCGATCGTCGTGTTGGAGCTGTTGGGCGCGAAGTGGCTCGCGCCGTTCAGCTCCAGGTACGCCTTGTCCAGGGTGGACGGCAGCGAGTTGTAGAACGGGATCGAGTGCGACGAGACCGGCGCCACCGAGTCGTTCTCGGCGCCGACGACCAGGGTCGGCACCGAGACGCTGCCCCAGGACTTGTCGGTGTGCCAGCCCGTCAGCGGGATCGCGGCCTGGAGGGCCGGTCGCCGCTCGGCGGCGCGCAGGGTGCCGCCGCCGCCCATCGAGTGGCCCATCAGACCCAGCCGGGAGGCGTCGATGCGGGTGCGCACGGTGCTGCGCTGGGTCAGGTAGTCCAGCGCCGACAGCAGCTGCGACGCCCGGCTGTCGGGCTGGTCGAGCGTGCTGTTGGTGTCGATGGTGAACACCACGAAGCCCTGGGAGGCGATGCGCGGGCCGAGCCAGGAGATGGTCGACTGCGTGCCGGTGTACCCGGGGGAGATGGCGATGGCGCCGAACGTGCCCTCGGCCGTGCTGGTCGGGTAGTAGATGGTGCCGCCGCCGAAGCCGCTCACCGACAGGGAGGAGACCGTGGTCTGGGAGGTTGCGAACGGGCCGCGCACGGCCTCGATGCTGGAGTTGCTGGGCGCGGGACCGCGGCGGTACTCGGTCTCGGCCGCCTCGGCCGAGGGGGCGACCAGCGCCAGGGCCAGCGCGGGGACGAGCGCGGGGATCAGTTTGCGGAGTTGCACGTCGGTGTACACCTCGCTTGGCAGGGAAACTGCGGACAGCGATGACCCTGCGCCACTCGGTAACCGTCCCGCATCGGTGCAACCACCGGTCCCACCCGAAAACTAACACTGGTAGAAAATTTCTCCGCGACCCCTTCCGCCGGTGGCCGGGTGACCGCGAGACTGGCCGCATGCTGCGCGGACGCCACCGGCAGCGCGTCGCCGTCGACGCGTTGCTCGACCGTGCCCGAGCCGGGCGGGGCGGGGTCCTCGTCCTGCGCGGCGGACCCGGGTCGGGCAAGTCCGCGCTGCTCGACGCCGCCCGCCGCGCCGCCGCCGAGCGCGCGACCGGGGGCCGCGAGGTCCTGCTGTGCGTGGACGACGCCCACCTGCTCGACGACACCGCCTGGCTCGACGACCTGGTCGCCGACCTGGCCGACGAACCGGTCGCCCTGCTCATCGCCACCGAGGGCGACGCGCGCGGCCTGCCGTGGGTGCGGCTCGACCCGCTCGACCACGCCGACAGCCTGCGCGTGCTGCGCGACCTGCGCCCCGGCCTGCCGCCCGGCCTCGCCGACGAGGTCGCCGACCTCGCCCGCGGCAACCCGCTCGCCCTGGTCGAGCTGACCCGCGCGCTCACCTCCGAGCAGATCGGCGGCACCGCGCCCCCACCGGACGGCCTGCCCGCCGACAGCTCGCTGCGCGCCCGCTTCACCGCCCGCTTCCACGCCCTGCCCGCGCAGGCCCGGTTCGCCGCCGCGCTGCGCGTGGTGGACGACGAGGTCGACGACGACACCCTCGCCCGCATGCCCGACCTGGACCTGGACGCCGTCGAGGACGCCCGCGCCCTGCTCGACGGCGGCCCCCTGGTGCGCGCCGCGCTCCGCGACGCCCTGCCGCTCCCGCTGCGCTTCGCCGCGCACGCCGCGCTGGCCGGGGCGCTGCCCCCGGGACCCCGCCGCACCTGGCACGAGGCCGCCCGCGCGCCCGGCAACCGCGACGCGTTCGCCGACCGGCTCGCGGACTCCGCCGACCGCGCCCGCCGCTGCGGCGACTACCCGGCCGCCGCCCGCGACCACGACCGCGCCGCCACCCTGGCGTCCGAACCCGACGCCCGCGCCCGCCACCTCATCGCCGCCGCCACCGACCACTGGGCCCACGGCGCACCCCGCCGCGCCCGCGTCGCCCTGCGCACCGCCGCCCGGCTCACCGACAGCGACGAGCTGCGCGCCCGCGCCGAACTGGTCAAGGGCGGCATCGACCTGGGTCACGGCATGCCCGACGTCGCCGTGCGCCGCCTCCTGCACGCCGCCGGCGAACTCGTCCACACCCACCGCGCGCTCGCCATCACCGCCCTCGGCTTCGCGGGCGAGGCGGCCAGCATCGCGGGCGACCACGCCCGGTACGCCGAGACCGCCGCGTTCGCCGCCCGGCTGCGCCGCCCTGACGAACCCGACCGCACCCGCATCACCCTCGACCACCTCGCCGGCATGGCCGCCACGTTCGCCGGGCGGCACACCGAGGCGCTGCCCGCGCTGCGCTCCGTCGTGGAGCTGGCGGAACGCGTCCCGCACCCGCAGGCCAAGATCTGGGGCGGCCAGGCCGCCTACACCCTCGGCGACGCGACCAGGGCGCACGAGCTGGCCACCAGCGCGGTCACCGCCGCCCACGAGCAGGGCCTGACCTCCCTCGTGCCGTGGGCCCTGGTGTACCGGGCGCTGTCCGCGCTGCTGCTCGACCAGCACTCGGTGGCGCTGTCGGCGGCGTTCGAGGGCGTGCACGCGGCCACCGCGATCAGCCAGCACAACGCCGTCGTCGACCACCTCACGATCCTCGCCCTGCTCGCAGCCCTGCGCGGGGACACCGACACCGCCGTGCACCGCGTCGAGACCGCCGCCGAGCAGATCGCCCAGCGCGGCCTCGGCCGCTCCGGCACGTTCGGCGCGTGGGCGTCGGCGTGCGTCGACCTCGCCCTCGACCGCCCGGCCGACGCCCTCGACCGGCTGCGCCTGATGACCGCCGGGGCCGGCGGCGTGCACGCCGGCATCAAGGTCATGGCCGCCCCGCACGTCGTGGAGGCCGCCGTCGGCTGCGGCCGCCGCTCCACCGCCGATCGCGCGCTGGGCCGCTACGAGAAGTGGGTGGGCGCCACCAACAGCCCCGCCCGGCTGGCCCTGTCCCACCGCTGCCGGGCCATGCTGGACGACGGCGCGGCCGGCGACGAGCACTTCCGCGAGGCCATCCGGCTGCACCGGGCCAGCGGCACCGCCATGGAGCTGGCCAAGACCGAGCTGTTCTACGGGCACCGGCTGCGCCGCGGCCGCAAACCCCGGGCCGCGCGCGACGTGCTGCGCGACGCCGTGAAGATCTTCCAGCGCTACGAGGCCGACCGCTGGGTCGCCCGCGCCCGGGCCGAGCTGCGCGCCGCCGGCGAGACCGTCACCGGGCCCGCCGACGCGCCGCCGACCGGCGACCGGGTCGCCTCGCTCACCCCGCAGCAGGCGCAGATCGCCCGCCTGGTCGCCGAGGGCGCGACCAACCGGGAGGTCGCCGCCCGGCTGTTCCTGAGCCACCGCACCGTCGAGCACCACCTGCGCAACATCTTCGCCAGGCTCGAGGTGCGGTCCAGGGTCGAGCTGACCAGGGTGCTCGACTGACGAGGAGGGTCGCTTGCGACAGGACTACCGGCACTGGCAGCGGATACCGACCCGGTGGCACGACAACGACGTGTACGGCCACGTCAACAACGTCGTGCACTACGCGTGGATGGACACGCTCATCAACACGTGGCTGATCACCGAGGGCGGGCTGGACATCCACCGAGGCCCGGCGATCGGGCTGTGCGTGGAGTCCCACTGCAACTACCGGGCCTCCGTCGCCTTCCCCGAGGCGGTCGACGCGGGCCTGCGCATCGGCCACCTCGGCCGCTCCAGCGTGCGCTGGGAGGTCGGCTTCTACCCGGAGGGCCGTGACGACGTCGTCGCCGAGGGGCACTTCGTGCACGTGTTCACCGACCGGGACACGCGCAAGCCGGTGGAGGTCCCCGCCGGGCTGCGCGCCGCGATGGAAGGGCTGGTGGTCGCGTGAGGACCCGGGGCGCGGTGCTGACCGCCGTGGGCGGACCGCTGGAGGTGCTCGACCTGGAACTGGACCCACCCGGTCCCGGCGAGGTGCTGGTGAAGGTGGGCGCCACCGGGCTGTGCCACTCCGACCTGTCCGTCATCGACGGCTCCCGCGTCAGGCCGCTGCCGATGGTGCTCGGTCACGAGGCCGCGGGCGAGGTCGTGGAGACCGGGCCCGGCGCGTCCGACTTCGCCGTCGGCGACCGGGTCGTGCTGTCGTTCGTGCCCGCCTGCGGCTCGTGCCGGCGGTGCGCGTCCGGGCGGCAGGCGCTGTGCGAACCGGGCGCGGTCGCCAACCGGGAGGGCACCCTGCTCGGCGGCGGCCGGCGGCTGCGGCTGCCCGACGGCACCCGCCCGCACCACCACCTGGGCGTGTCCGGGTTCGCCGAGTACGCCGTGGTCTCGGAGAAGTCCGCGACCCGCGTGCCCGACGACCTCGCGCCCGAGGTTGCCGCCCTGTTCGGGTGCGCCGTGCTCACCGGCGCGGGTGCCGCGTTCCACAGCGCCGCCGTGCGCCCGGGCGACCGGGTCGCGGTGTTCGGGCTCGGCGGCGTCGGCCTGGCCGCCCTGCTCGCCGCCCGCGCGGCCGGCGCGTCGCAGATCGTCGCCGTGGACGTGGTCGCGCACAAGCGCGCCCTGGCCCGGAGGCTCGGCGCCACCCACGACGTGGCGGGCGGCGCGGACGCGGTGGCCGCCGTGCGCGACCTGACCGGCGGCGGCGCGGACAAGGTCATCGACACCACCGGCGTCGCGGCCGTCCTGGAGCAGGCCTACCTGGCCACCGCCGCGGGCGGCACCACCGTCACGGTCGGCCTGCCGCACCCCGAGCGGACGGTGACCCTGCCCGCGCTGAGCCTGGTCGCCGAGGAGCGCACCCTCAAGGGCAGCTACCTCGGCTCCTGCGTGCCCCGCCGCGACGTGCCCCGGTTCGTCGACCTGTACCGCGCCGGGCAGCTCCCCGTGCACGAACTGCTGTCGGGGACCCTGGCGCTCGACGACGTGAACGCCGGGTTCGCCCGTCTGGCGTCGGGGGAAGCCGTCCGGCAGGTCGTCGTACCGTGATCCGCGAACCTGTACGGTTGCCCGGATCGGGTGACGGCTAGGCAGGGGAGTGGTCCGCGGTGCGCAGACGGTCGATGCTCGCGGGTGTGGCTTCGGCGGTGGGCGGCGTGATCGCCGGCGGCGGTTCGGCGAACGCGGCCGGCCCCCTCGGGTTGCGGGACTACCGGCTGGTGAACCTCGCGCACGTCAACGACCCGGACCGGACGAAGGTCTACCCGGGCGACCCGGCGTTCACCCTCTCCACCGTCGCCACGGTGCCGGAGCACGGCTTCTACCTCCAGTACGTGCAGCAGGGCGAGCACACCGGCACGCACTGGGGCGCGCCCGCGCACTTCAACGCCGACCAGCCGCACGCCGACGAGCTGGACGCCGAGGACCTGTTCCTGCCCGCCGTGAAGGTCGACGTGCGGGAGCAGGCGCGGCGCGATGCCGACTACGAGGTGACCGTCGCCGACCTCCAGCGCTGGGAGAAGCGCCACGGCCGCATCCCGCGCGAGGCGGCCGTGGTGCTGTGGACCGGCTGGGAGGACCGCTGGGGCACCGATGCGTTCTACAACTTCGACGACGCCGGGCAGATGCACCAGCCCGGCTTCTCGCTGGCCGCCGTGCAGTGGCTCGTGAAGACCGGCCGGCTCGGCCGCCGGGGCGCCCTGGGCACCGACACGTTCAGCCCGGAACCGGCCGTGGACGTCGAGTACGCAGTCTCCAAGCTGCTCTACCGGGAGCACCGGATCAGCCTGGAGGTCCTGGCGAACCTGGCCGAGCTGCCCGAGCAGGGCGGACACGTCCTGGTCGGCGGCGTGGTCAACCGGCGCGGCTCCGGTTCGCCGGCGAGCGTCTACGCGTTCGTGCCGAAGAGGTGAGCCGGAGCTGCTAGCTTCCGCCGGGTGCCCACTCCCGAGGAGATCACCCGCCACCACGACCCCGACCCCGACGAGGACCCCTGGGTGCTGGGGCCTCCCGTGCCCGAGGCGATCCGCATCGTCCCGTACGACCCCGGCTGGCCCGCGCGCTACGAACACCTCGCCGCCGCCATCCGCGCCGCCCTCGGCGACGCGGCGCTCGACGTCGAGCACGTCGGCTCCACGTCCGTGCCCGGCCTGGCCGCCAAGGACGTCGTCGACATCTCCCTCACCGTCGCCGACCCGCGCGACGAGGACGCCTACGTGCCCGCCCTGGAGGGCATCGGCTACGTCCTCACCATCCGCGAGCCGTCGTTCCACGAGCACCGCATGCTGCGGCTGGCCGAACCCCGGGTCAACCTGCACGTGTACGGCCCGGACTGCCCGGAGCCGATCCGGGAGCGCATGTTCCGCGACTGGCTGCGCGGACACCCCGAGGACCGCGAGCGCTACGAGGCGGCCAAGCGGGCGGCGGTGCCCGGCGGCGGTCACGTCATGGACTACAACGCGCGCAAGCAGGACGTGATCCGCGAGATCTACGACCGGCTGTTCCGGGCGGCGGGGATGCTGTAGGCCCCGGGTGGGTCCGGTCCGGGCCGGTTCACGAGCGGGCGTGGAACAGGCCGTCGAGCAGCACGGGAATCGCGCGCCGGGCCGTGCCGGGGTCCGGCGCCGAGTCGACCGCCGCCTGGAGCATCGTGAACACGATCGGCAGGTCGTCCAGCACGACGTCGCCCTTGAGGTGGCCCGCCGCCTGCGACCGGGCGAACGGGACCCGCAGCGCGTCCAGCAGCCCCCGGACCTGACCGAGCTGGTCGGGGCGCGGCAACCGGCGCAGCTCGTCGACCAGCGGCCGCATCGACACCTGGTGGACGAGCACCGCGTGCAGCAGCGCCCGGAACGCCGCCGGGTCGTCGGCGTCCCGCTCCGCCGCCCGGCGCAGCACCCCCACCTGCTCCCGCGTCACCGCCAGCAGCAGCGCCCGGCGGTCCGAGAAGTGCTGGTACACCGTGGCCTGGCCCAACCCGGTCGCGTCCGCCAGCTGCCGCAGCGACGGCATCGGCCTGCCCAGCGCCACCTGCTCCCCGGCCGCGCGCATGATCGCCGCCCGGTTGCGGCGGGCGTCGCTGCGGTGCGGCGCGCGGATCGGTGAGCGGGGCAGGGGCACGTCGGCATCCCGGCGGGCGAGCAGGAGATGTTACCCGGAAGTAATGAGAATAGCACCGTCTGTGATGCCTCGGAACGCCTTCGTAACGTCGGTGATCACGCGCCTTCACGCCTGGCGTCTTCGAGGAAGGACTGGACGTGCGCAAACGTCTTCTCAGGGTCGTGTGTGCGGTGCTGCCCGCCGCCCTGGCGGTCGTGCTCACCACCCCCGCGGCCCACGCCGCGGCCCCCGTCGACTACGTCGCCCTCGGCGACTCGTACTCCTCCGGCACCGGCGCGCCGCCCTACACCGGCGGCACGTGCTTCCGCAGCCCGCGCGGCTACGCCCAGCTGTGGGCGAACACCCACGAGGTGTCGTCGTTCAAGTACGCCGCCTGCGGTGGCGCCACCACCGACAGCATGACCGGCCAGTTCGACTCCCTCGACGCGGGCACCGACCTGGTGTCCATCACCATCGGCGGCAACGACATCGGGTTCGCCTCCACCATGATCACCTGCGTGACCGGCAGCGACAGCTCCTGCCTCGGCGCGGTGGACAAGGGCGTCCAGCAGGCCCGGACCGCGCTGCCCGCCAAGCTCGACCGCACCTATGCCACCATCCGCTCCCGCGCCCCCGACGCCACCGTCGTCGTCCTCGGCTACCCGCGCCTCGTGGAACCCGCCGGCACCTGCCTGAACGCCACCAAGCGCACCGCCCTCAACAACGGCGCCGACGTCCTGCACGAGGTCATCGCCGCCCGCGCCGCCGCGGCCGGCGTCCGCTACGTCGACGCCCGGGCGCACTTCGCGGGCCACGGCGCCTGCGGCCGGTCGCCGTGGATCAACTCCTTCTCCCTGCTGCGGCTCGTGGAGTCCTTCCACCCCAACGCCGCCGGCTACGCCCAGGGCTACCTGCCGCTGCTCGACTCCGCGGTCGGCTGACGCCCTCCGACACCGCTCGCCGCGCCCGACCCCTACCGCGCCCGACCCCTACCGCGCCCGACCCCGGTTGGGGTCGGGCGCGGCCTCACGGGTGGATGACCAACCCGTGGCCGCCCTCGCGCTTCGCCTCGTACATCGCCTTGTCCGCGCGCCGCAGCACCGACTGCGCCGTCGCCTCCGGGTCCTGCTCCGCGCAGATCACCACGCCCACCGAGGCGCTGATCTCCCCGCCCAGCGAGTCGAGGACCCGGAACGCCACCTTCTCCGGCTCCTCCACGCCCTCCACCAGCACGCCGAACTCGTCACCACCCAACCGGGCGACCACGTCCGTGTCCCGCACGCACCGCAGCAACCGCTGGGCCACCCGCTCCAGCAACGCGTCCCCGTGCGCGTGCCCCGACACGTCGTTGACCGCCTTGAAGTCGTCCAGGTCCACGAACAGCAGCCCGAACGGCGAGCCGTCCCGCTGGTGCGCGGCCATCGCCTCGTCCAGCCTGCGCTCGAACAACGCCCGGTTCGCCAGCCCCGTCAACGGGTCGTGGTGCGCCTGGTGCGACAGCGTGCGCTCGGACTCCCGCAGCAGCAGCACCAGTTCCGTGTTGTCCACCAAGGTCACCAGCTGCCGCAGGATCACCGCCACGAACACCGTGAACGCGCACGCGACCTCCACCGCGTCCACCGTGCCCAGCTCGCCCGCCATCGTGCCGCACAGCACCAGCGCCGAGGTGATCAGCAGCGGCAGGTACGGCATCAGCAGGTACCCCCACTGCCACGACCGCCGGGCGCGACCGCGGCCCGCGGTCGCCGACGGCACCGGTGCCAGCGCGGCGAGGCCGATCAGCGCCGGACCCACCACGAACCCGGCGTTCGCCAGCGGCGGCACCTCCGGCGCCTGCACGCTCACCAGGTAGGCGAACGCGAGGTCCGACACCGCCAGGCCGGTCAACCCGAGCCCGAGCAACCGCAGCTGCGGCCGCAGCACCACCGTCCGGTCCGCGCTCAGCACCACCACGATCACCAGCAGCACCAGGTCCGTGATCGGGTAGGCCACGGCCACCAGGAACGCGGGCGCGCCCGGGTTGCCCGCCTCCACCAGCCTGCCCAGCGCGATCGCCCACGTGAGCACGAACAGCGAACCCACCACGATCACCCCGTCGAGCAGCAGCACCAGCCGCGCCGACGCCGTGCGCCGGTCCAGCAGCGCGTCCGGTGTCCCCGAGCGGCGGAAGTTCCCGATCACCAGCAGCGCGACGAACGCGAACGGCACGATCCCCAGGTACCCGGCGTCCGCCGCCGACGGCGAGGGCACGGCGCGCCGCTCCACGAGCTGGAACCACGTCCACAGCGCCATGCCCACCGACCACGACAACGCGCCGAGCCCCGTGGCCACCCGCCAGCTCCGGTCCGGGCCGCTCGTGCGCCGCGCCGTCCACCAGCAGCAGCCCGTCGCGAACAGACCCGCGGCGAGTTGGGCGAGGTCGTCCACGGCCACCGCCGTGTCACCGTGCACCAGGCCCACGCTCGCGGCCGCGGACGCGACGGCGGCCAGCGCCAGCACCACGGCCGCGGTGGCGCCGAACCGCCTCGTCCCGAGCACGCGACCCAGTGTGCCGCATTCCCGTTCCACCGACCGGGTGGCCCTGGAAGGATCGGCGTGTGGCAGAGCAGCGGGTTCCCGTCGCCGAAGACGTGGTGACGGAGCAGGACTACGAGCGCTTCGCGCGGCACCGGATCGCCGAGTCGGGCGGCGACGCCGACGCGTTCGGCCTCTCCTACAACGTGCTCCACCTGGCGTACGTGATGATCACCGACTACGAGGCCCTCGTGCACCGCGAGCAGGGCTGGACCATGCCGGGCTTCCGGCTGATGTTCAAGCTCTGGATACTCGGCCCCACCCAGCCCGCGCGGCTGGCCGAGCTGTCCGGCACGACCCGGTCGGCCATGTCGAACCTCATCAACACGCTGGAGCGGGCCGGGCTGGTCGAGCGGACCAGGGACGGGCAGGACCGCCGGGTGGTGTTCGTGGCGCTCACCGACGAGGGGCGCGACGCGGTGTCGTCCACGTTCCCGGTGCAGAACGCCCGCGAGGCCCGCTGGTTCGAGGCGCTGGCCCCGGCGGAGCGCGCGCAGATGGTCGAACTGATCCGCAGGGTGGTGGCCGCCCGCCCGGACTGACCACCCGGCCGCCCTCGTCCTCCCGCCCCGAGCACTCACTCGGGGGACGCCTCCGCACGCCCGTCAGCGGTTCAGTTCACCCGATGTCACCAGTGCGTTCCGCGCTGTGCTGCCCGTCCACCGCGGAACACCCGATCGGAACAGGCGGCGGATCCAATCCGATCGTGCCTGACAACGCGCTGGTCGGTCGAGCCGGGTGGCTCCGGCACCCCTGGTTCTGTGGAATCGCGACACTCGAGCGGTGAACAGCGGAACCGCGACATCGCGTGGAAGCCCTGCCCGTAGCGACGGGTCCGGTGGACGCCCCGGTCGCGCACCCGCACGGGGCGGCGCGGAGGCGCGGGCGTCCTCACCGGTCGCGCCAGGCGAGCGGCGAGAGCGTCACCGCGGCCTCGGCGACCCGGCGTGCGGTCTCCGTCCTGAGGCTCGTGCGGGCGGAGTCGATCCACCCGTCCACGCGCCGCACTCCGGTGTCGCGGTACTCGACGGCCTGGAGCAGCATCTCCAGCTTGTCGGCGTCGCTCGCGCAGCGGGCCTCGGCGGACTCCTTCGCCTCGTACTCGGTCACGGCGTCGCGCACGGCCTCGCGCGACCGCTCCGGCAGCTCCGCGGTCTGGTCGGCGGTGATGGCGCGGGGGTCGGGCTTGGCGAGGTAGCCGGCGACGGTGTGGGGCAGGTCGCCGGTGCGGGTCTCCTGGGTGTCGTGCCACAGCGCCAGGAACGCCGCACGAGCCGGGTCCGCCCCCTCCTCGGCCGCGATCAGGGCGGCGAGCTGGGCGACGCGCGCGGTGTGCTCGGCGACCGACTCCGGGTCGCGCACGCCCGCGTGCCACCACCCGGCGCGGCGCACGCGCTTGAGCACGCCCAGTTCGTAGCCGAAGGCGGCCAGGGCCGCGGCGTCGTCGGACACGTGTTCTCCTCAGTGGCCGGAGATGCGGAGGGCGTAGCGGAGGCCGGCGACCTGGTCCCTGCCAGGCTCGGTCAACACATGGCCGGAAGCCAGTCTGTCCAAGGTCTCTGCGAGCGGGGCACGAATCAGCGGGTGGGCGTCGAGCAGTGCCGGCCGTGAGGCCACAAGGGCGTGCAGGGTGTGGAGGTTGAGGGGGAGGTGGGGGGCGGCCGGATCGAGCCGACCGGCGAGGTGGGCCAGCAGTGCGCCTCCGCTCCACGTCCGGATGTCCTCGCTGCCCATGAAGGAGTCGTCGGTTCGCACGTCGCCGAGTTCGCCGATCCAGTAGGCCCAGTAGTTCAAGTTCGCGATCTGGTCCCGCGTCTCGGACATCCTGCCCACGAAGTCATAGAGGTGCTCGGCCTCCCCCGTGGAGGCGAGGGCGACCGAAGCAGAGCGCGCTTCGAGCAATGCGGTGATGCCGTTCCCGGTGGCCGGCCGCCGACCGACTCGACGCCACTCGTCGCGCAACCAGTCGACCACCCGTGCGCGCTGATCGAATCCGAGCAGGTACACCGACTGTCGGCGCAGGAGCGGTTCGTCGGCCGGTCCGGCCCGTTCCACCGAGAACATCAGGTGGTCGAAGAAGCGCGTGCGCTCATCCGGGTGCAATGTCGGATGTGAGGCTACCGGCCCTCGTCTGGGTACTTTCGAGATGAATTCACCCAATTGTGGCGGCGTGCTGCCGGTGAAGGGCCACGTGATCAGGTTGTTGGTGGTCTTGCGGTGAACCGAGGCAGCGAGCGGGTGGTGGTCGGGGTCGACCCACGACTCGCCGGCCGCGATACCCGTCGAGAGCACCAGGTCCGCTTCGATCGCCTCGTTCAGGTGTCTCCCGGTGGACGCGGGCGCACCCGCCCTCGACAGCCTTGCTCCGAGCCGCATCAGCTCGCCGGCGCCGACGGCCGCCAGTGGACGGCGCCCGGACTCCCACCCCTGCACGGTCGTGGCGTCGACCGAGAGGAGTTCCGCCAGCTTCTCCTGGGTGAGACCGGCCGCCTGGCGGCTCAACTTCAGCACGAACCCCGACACGACGCCAGGGGCACGCGAACCCCGACCGCCGGTCAGTGTTGCGGTCCAGGTCCGCACACCCACCTCCCACACCACCAACCAACCGGAGTGAACGCACTCGCACCGGGGGTCGGTTCTCACCGCCCAGGATCGATCGTAGCGTCTTGGTCGGATACCACGGGATCTGTGCGCCATCGATTCCGGAACCGTCGAATGAAGTGGACAACCGCTGTTGGACGTGCGCACAGGCGCGTCGAGGGAGATATGGAACCGGAAGAAAAGCAACCCGTTCGGCTGAGCACAGCCCGCAGTCGCGAACTGGGAGAAGAACTGCGCAGAGTCCGCCACGCCGCGCGGCTGTCGTCCTCGGTCGTCGCGGAGAACTTGGAGTGGTCACTGGGAAAACTCAGCAAGCTGGAGACCGGCAGTCGCGGCACGAGCCCGTGGGAGATCGGCACCCTGCTGGGGCACTACGGTGCCGACAAACCCACCCGCGCCCGCCTTCTGGCGATCACGACCGAGCCCGATACGGGCAGTTTCCTGCGTCTGCACGATGGCACGCCCGACCTCCTCCCTGCGCTTGCCCTGCACGAGCGGGCTGCGCGGACCATCACCACCTACGAGCCGCTCACCGTTCCCGATCTGGCACAGACTGAGGACTACGCTCGCGCGTTACTCGGTGACGGCGCACTCGCCCGACAACGCTTGGTCCGGCAAGAAGTCCTGTGTCAGGACACCGGTCCGGAGGTGGTGCTCTACGTGAATGAAGCCGCACTGCGCGTGGTAGTGGGCGGGGCGCTCGTCATGCGGGATCAGGCGCTGCACCTGGCCCGGATGTCCGACCGGCCCCTCACACTGCCGCGAGTGGTCCCGATGGCCGCGGGTGGCCACTTGGCGCTGCGATCCTCGGCGACCTTGCTGACCTTCGCGGAACCGATCAAGCCGATGGTATGGGTCGACACCGAAGCAGCGACCGTTTTCCACGATGCCACACCCGTCGTACGCGACTACGAGGCCAAAATGCGCCACCTCGACCGCGTGGCCCTGAGCGTCGAGCGCTCGCACGAGGTCCTGGTTCATTGGGCCGACGCCTACGGTCGGAGAAGGCGATGACGACGCCGCGCCCCTTCCGCTGGCTGCCACACGAAGGTCAACGCCATGCAGTCTGCGCGAACTCGACGGTCCGCGACGAAGTGACCACGCTGTGTGGTGGAGAACTCGTCATCCCCGTGACTCGACCCACGAAGGCGGAGTGGTGTTGGCCCACGTGCCTCTCGTGCGATGCGGCGTGGCGAGCGGCCGAGGGCATCATGCCGTTTCCCCGAAAGGCATCCGCCGGCCCGTCGCGGGGCGCACGTGCCGATCGACGAGGGCGCTGAGGCGGGACCCCGTGTGCCCGGACCACGCTGTCCGGGCACACGTGAAGACACAGAGCGATCGGATGGCACCTGGGCGCACGGATTTCCGGATACGCATGTGGCGGTTACCCGGGCGTCTTGGCGGAGGCGGTCGCCTCATTGGCGATGCCGAACGGCACGTGCACGCACGGCACCATCGACGCCGACTCCAAGTGGTCCCGTTGGTCGTCGAAGAAGATGTGTGGGCGGAGGACGGCAAGTACTTTGCGCTTTTCGATTCCGCCAAGGAAGAACGCGTCGTTGACGAGCAGTCCCCACTCCTTGATACTCCGGATTGCTCGTTCGTGGGACGGCGCATTGCGCGCGGTGACGATGGAGACCCGAAGGCGGATTCGATACTCGCGGTTCGTCGCTCGCTCCTGTTCCTCTCGAGCGCGAATCCGGTTGATCGCTTGGGAGAAGGCCTGTAGCGGACCGGGCGTGTGCGCGGTCGCGACGTTGAGCCTCTCGTGCTCGTGGAAGCTGTGGAGGTCTCCCGTCTTCATCACGCGTTCCGATTCGTCGTCCGCCAGAACGGAGTCGAAGTCGAAAGCGATCCGCAGTTCGGAGTCGCCGTCATCAACAAAGGTCGACTTGAGTGCGCGTCCAGCGGGGAGCCCTGCTGCGGTCGCCGAATACACGTCCTCCTCGTTTCCGGATAGGAACAGCGACATGTTCAGGGCCTTCATGAACTCGTGCGGTGCCCGGCCCTGCTGGAAGATCGCCCGAGTGATCGGCAAGTCGTGATGTTGAATCGAGCGCATGACCCGGAGTCCAGTGTCCGGGCTGTTCTTGGACAAAACGATGACCTCGACTAGGGGATCTTCCTTGGTGGCGAGGTCGTTGAGGGCTAGTAGGCGCTTGACGAAGGGGAAGGCCACGCCGGGTTTCAGTGGCTTATCTGCTCGTCGCTCCTGGTAGTCGCGGTACATCGCGACACCCTGTTCACGGAAGACCTTGTCTGATTTTTTTAGATCGAACAGGGCGCTCGACGCGATCCCGACGACCAGGCGGTTGTTCAAGTCGTAAGCCACTGTTGCTCCACGGGTTCGTCATTCGGAGCGGACATTACGTCTGGAAGTGTGGTCACGGTAGTCACCTGATCAGGTGAATATAAACCGCCGATTACTGAAAGTGATGGTCCGAGTTCGACGAGTTGTCCGATGGCGTCAGGAGACGCAGGCAAACGGAGAATCCTCCATAACGCGTCCGGACGGCTGGCTCGCCGTGAGACGCTCGGAACACCTGGGGAACGCAGGCGTGCGAAGTGGAGGAAGCACAACCTTGGCACTGCGGTGTAACGAACGGGTCGTCCGCACCGCTCGTGCAGAAGACCACGTTCCACGCGAACGGAGCACCATGCCCGCCAGAGCGCACAAGTCGAACGCAATCGTCCAGTCCAAGCTTGCCAGGCTCGACGAGCCGCACGTGGCGCCGCTCGTCGCCCTCGCCGACGAGATCGCGAAGTCCCGCGGCCTGCCGCCCGGGGCGGTGCCCTACCCGGACCCGGACTTCGCGGGCGTCCGGGCGGAGGCGCTGGTGCTGTTGAAGTCGCCCGGCCCGGGAGCCGTGACGGGGACCGGCTCGGGGCTGCTCAGCCCGGAGAACGACGACCCGACCGCGGCTCGCGCACACGCCGAGTACGAGCGGGTCGGACTGGATTGGCGCCGCGTCGTGCACTGGAACGCCGTGCCGTGGCCGACGGAGGCGGACAACCCGACCGGGAGCGACCTGCACGCCGCCAGGCCTTGGCTGCCGCGCGTCCTGGAACTGGTGCCGGACATCAGGGCGGTGCTCCTGCTGGGCAAGGTCGCGGAGCAGGAGTGGGCCAGACCCGGCCTGGGCACGATCGCGGTGGGGCGGCGGGTGCCCGTGATCGCGGCGCCCATGCCGAGTTGGCCGGGGATCACGCGGGCGGGTGCGTCGCAGGCGTTGCGAGAGGCGTTCGACCGGTTGGCGTCGGTGCTGGGGTGAAACGCGGGCCGGTGGAACCCGCGTGCCCGGACCACGCTGTCCGGGCACGCGGGAAGGGGGGCGCACCGGACCACGCTGTCCGGTGCGCGGAACGGGCGTCCCCGGTGCCGGACCGCGCTGTCCGGCACCGGGGACGGGACCGGTGGGCTCAGGTGAGCGGGCGGTCCGTCGGGTCGATCGGGCGCGGCAGGACGTCGCGGCCGGTCAGGTAGGCGTCCACGCCCGCCGCGGCGGAGCGGCCTTCGGCGATGGCCCACACGATGAGCGACTGGCCCCGTCCCATGTCGCCCGCCACGAACACGCCGTCCACCGAGGTGGCGTACGAGTCGTCACGGGCCACGTTGCCGCGCGGGTCGAGCGCCACGCCCAGGTCGGTCAGCAGGCCGTCCTTCTCCGGACCCACGAAGCCCATGGCCAGGGTCACCAGCTGGGCCGGGATCTCGCGCTCCGTGCCCGGCACCGGCTCGAACCTGCCGCCCGACGCCTCGACCTCCACCAGGCGCAGCGACCGCACCGCGCCGTCGGCGTCGCCCGTGAACTCCACGGTGGACACCGAGTACAGGCGTTCGCCGCCCTCCTCGTGGGCCGACGTCACCCGGTACAGCATCGGGTAGGTCGGCCACGGGTGGGCCTCGGCGCGCTGCTCCGGCGGCCTCGGCATGATCTCCAGCTGGGTGACCGACAGCGCGCCCTGGCGGTGGGCGGTGCCCACGCAGTCCGCGCCCGTGTCACCGCCGCCGATCACGACGACGTGCTTGCCCTCGGCCGTGACGGGCGGCTCGGCCAGCGCACCCGCCGCCACGCGGTTCGCGCCCGGCAGGTACTCCATCGCCTGGTGCACGCCCGCCAGCGAGCGCCCCGGCACCGGCAGGTCGCGCCACGCCGTCGCGCCGCCCGCCAGCACCACCGCGTCGTAGGACGAGCGGAGCTCGGAAACGGTGACGTCGACGCCCACGTCCACGTTCGTCCGGAACTCGGTGCCCTCGGCCCGCATCTGCTCCAGCCGCCGGTCCAGCCGCCACTTCTCCATCTTGAACTCGGGGATGCCGTACCGCAGCAGACCGCCGACGGCGTCGGCCCGCTCCAGCACGGTCACCGAGTGCCCGGCCCGGGTCAGCTGCTGCGCCGCGGCCAGGCCCGCCGGGCCCGAACCGACCACCGCCACCGTGCGACCGGTCCGCGTGGCCGGCGGCTGGGGCGTCACCCAGCCCTCGTCCCACGCCCGGTCGACGATGGAGATCTCCACGCGCTTGATGGTGACGGGATCGCCGTTGATCCCGACCACGCACGCCGCCTCGCACGGCGCCGGGCACAGCGTCCCGGTGAACTCGGGGAAGTTGTTCGTGGCGTGCAGCCGCTCGGCCGCCGCGCGCCAGTCCTCCTTCCACACCAGGTTGTTCCACTCGGGGATCAGGTTCCCCAGGGGACAGCCCTGGTGGCAGAACGGGATGCCGCAGTCCATGCAGCGCCCGGCCTGCTTCTCCAGCCTGGGCCGCTCGAACTCCTCGTACACCTCGCGCCAGTCGCGCAGGCGCAGGAACACCGGACGGCTGCGCGGCGTCTCGCGCTCCGTGGTGAGGAACCCGCGTGGGTCAGCCATGAGACGCCTCCATGATCGCCGCGTCGACGTCGCGGCCCTCCAGCTCGGCGCGGGCCTGTGCCGCCAGCACCCGCTTGTAGTCCTTGGGCATGACCTTGGTGAACCGCTCGACGGCGAGGTCCCAGTCGGCGAGCAGCGCGTGCGCCACCGCCGACTCGGTCTCCGCGTAGTGCTTCTCCACGGCGGTCCGCAGGAACGCCCGGTCGGCGTCGTCCAGCGGGTCGAGGTCGACCATCTCCCCGTTGACCCGCCCGAGGGCGGCGTCGAGCACGTAGGCGATGCCGCCGGACATGCCGGCCGCGAAGTTGCGCCCGGTGGGCCCGAGGACCACCACCCGGCCGCCGGTCATGTACTCGCACCCGTGGTCGCCGACGCCCTCGACGACGGCCAGCGCGCCGGAGTTGCGCACGCAGAACCGCTCGCCGACCCGGCCGCGGATGAACACCTCGCCGCCGGTCGCGCCGTAGGCGATGACGTTGCCCGCGATCACCTGGTGCTCGGCGGCGAACTGCGCGTCGGGCACCGGTCGGATGGTGATGCGCCCGCCGGACAGGCCCTTGGCGACGTAGTCGTTGCCGTCGCCGACGAGCCGCAGGGTGATGCCGCGCGGCAGGAACGCGCCGAACGACTGCCCGGCGGTGCCGGTGAACGTGACGTCGATCGTGTCGTCGGGCAGCCCGGCCCCACCCCACTTCCGCGTCACCTCGGAGCCGAGCATGGTGCCGACGGTGCGGTTGACGTTGCGCACCGGCAGTTCCAGCCGCACCCGGTCACCGGAGGCGATGGCGCCCTCGGCGAGCTGGATGAGCGTGTTGTCCAGCGCCTTCTCCAGCCCGTGGTCCTGGGCCACGACCCGGTGCCGCGCCGCGCCCTCCGGCAGCGCCGGCACGTGGAAGATCGGCGACAGGTCGAGCCCGGCCGCCTTCCAGTGGTCCACGGCGGCGCGCGTGTCGAGCAGGTCGGCGTGGCCGACGGCCTCGGCCAGGGTCCGGAAACCCAGTGACGCCAGCAGCTCGCGCACCTCCTGCGCGACGAACTCGAAGAAGTTCACCACGTGCTCGGCCTTGCCCGCGAACTTGGCCCGCAGCACGGGGTTCTGCGTCGCGACGCCCACCGGGCAGGTGTCGAGGTGGCAGACGCGCATCATGACGCAGCCGGACACGACGAGGGGCGCGGTGGCGAAGCCGAACTCCTCGGCGCCGAGCAGCGCGGCGATCACCACGTCCCGGCCGGTCTTGAGCTGGCCGTCGGTCTGCACGACGATCCGGTCGCGCAACCGGTTGAGCAGCAGCGTCTGCTGCGTCTCGGCGAGCCCCAGCTCCCACGGGCCGCCCGCGTGCTTGATGGACGACAGGGGCGACGCGCCGGTGCCGCCGTCGTGGCCGGAGATGAGCACGACGTCGGCGTGCGCCTTGGACACGCCCGCCGCGACCGTGCCGACGCCCACCTCGGAGACGAGCTTCACGTGGATGCGCGCCGCCGGGTTGGCGTTCTTCAGGTCGTGGATGAGCTGGGCGAGGTCCTCGATCGAGTAGATGTCGTGGTGCGGCGGCGGCGAGATGAGGCCCACGCCCGGCGTGGAGTGCCGGGTCTTGGCGATCCACGGGTACACCTTGGCGCCGGGCAGCTGGCCGCCCTCGCCGGGCTTCGCGCCCTGCGCCATCTTGATCTGGATGTCGTCGGCGTTGACGAGGTACTCGGAGGTGACGCCGAACCGGCCGGACGCGACCTGCTTGATCGCCGAGCGGCGCGAGTCGCCGTTCGGGTCCGCCACGAAGCGCTCCGGGTCCTCGCCGCCCTCGCCGGTGTTGGACTTGGCGCCCAGCCGGTTCATCGCGACGGCGAGCACCTCGTGCATCTCCTGCGAGATCGACCCGTAGGAGATGGCGCCGGTGGCGAACCGCTTCACGATGGACGAGACCGGCTCGACCTCGTCGAGCGGCACGGGTTCGCGCACGCCCTCCTTGAACGCGAACAGCCCGCGCAGCGTCATCAGCCGCTCGGCCTGCTCGTCGACCGCCCGCGTGTACTCCTTGAAGATGTCGTAACGACCGGAGCGGGTGGAGTGCTGGAGCTTGAACACCGTGGTGGGGTTGAACAGGTGCGCCTCGCCCTCGCGGCGCCACTGGTAGTCGCCGCCGGTGGGCAGCTCGCGGTGGTGCGCCCGGACGCCGTCGGCCGGGAACGCGGTGCGGTGCCGCCGGGCCGCCTCCTCGGCGAGCACGTCGAAGCCGACGCCGCCCAGCCGCGAGGTGGTGCCGGTGAAGCACGAGTCGACCACCCCGGGGCCGAGGCCGATGGCCTCGAAGATCTGCGCGCCGGTGTAGGAGGCGACGGTGGAGACGCCCATCTTGGACATCGTCTTGCGCACGCCCTTGCCCAACGCCTTGATCAGGTTGCGGGTGGCGACCTTCGGGTCGAGGCCCGGCAGCTCCTCGACCGACGCCATCGCCAGGTACGGGTTGACCGCCTTGGCGCCGTAACCCATGAGCAGCGCGATGTGGTGCACCTCGCGGGCGTCGCCCGCCTCCACGATCAGGTCCACCTGGGTGCGGGTCTTCCCGCGCACCAGGTGGTGGTGCACCGCGCCGGTGAGCAGCAGCGACGGGATCGGCGCGTGGTCGGCGTCGACGCCCCGGTCGGACAGCACGACGAGCCGCGCGCCGTCCTCGATGGCCCGGGACACCTCGTCCTTGATCTCGTCGAGCCGCCGCACGAGCGCCGCGCCGCCGCCCGCGACCTCGAAGAGGCCGCGCACGGTGACCGTGCGGAACTCGGGCAGGGTGCCGTCGTCGTCGACGTGCACGAGCTTGGCCAGCTCGTCGTTGTCCAGCACCGGGAACGGCAGCGAGATGCGGCGGCACGACGCGGCGTCGGCGGCCAGCAGGTTCGGCTCCGCGCCGAGGGTGGCGTGCAGCGAGGTCACCAGCTCCTCGCGGATCGCGTCCAGCGGCGGGTTGGTGACCTGGGCGAACAGCTGCGTGAAGTAGTCGAACAGCAGGCGCGGCCTGTCCGACAGCGGCGCGAACGGGGCGTCGTTGCCCATCGAGCCGATCGGTTCGGCGCCGGAGCGGGCCATGGGCTCCAGCAGGAGCGCCAGTTCCTCCTCGGTGTAGCCGAACGCCTGCTGCCGCCGCACGAGCGAGGAGTGCGTGGGCACCTCGCGCTCCCGGGCGGGCAGGTCCGACAGGTGCAGGACGCCGTCGGCGACCCACCGCTCGTACGGGTGCTCGGCGGCGAGCTGCCCCTTGATCTCCTCGTCGTCGATGATCCGCCCCTGGGCGGTGTCGACGAGGAACATGCGCCCGGGTTCCAGCCGGCCCTTGCGCACGATGGTGGCGGGGTCGAACTCCAGCACGCCCGCCTCGCTGCCGAGCACGACCAGGCCGTCCTCGGTGACCCAGTACCGGGCCGGGCGCAGGCCGTTGCGGTCGAGCACGGCGCCGATGAGGGTGCCGTCGGTGAACGACACGAGCGCCGGGCCGTCCCACGGCTCCATGAGCGTGGAGTGGAACTCGTAGAACGCGCGCCGCGCGGCGTCCATCTCGGTGTGGTTCTCCCACGCCTCGGGGATCATCATGAGCACCGCGTGCGGCAGGCTGCGCCCGCCCAGGTGCAGCAGCTCCAGCACCTCGTCGAAGGTCGCAGAGTCGCTCGCGCCGCGGGTGATCACCGGGAAGACCCGGGACAGGTCGCCGGGGATCAGGTCGGTGGCGAGGACGGACTCGCGGGCGTCCATCCAGTTGCGGTTGCCGCGCAGGGTGTTGATCTCACCGTTGTGCGCCACGTACCGGTACGGGTGGGCCAGCGGCCACGACGGGAACGTGTTGGTGGAGAACCGGGAGTGCACCAGGCCGATGGAGCTGGTGACCCGCTCGTCGGTCAGGTCGGGGAAGAACCGCTCGACCTGGGGCTCGGTGAGCATGCCCTTGTACACGACGGTGCGGCCCGACAGGCTGGGGAAGTACACGTCGGTGGCGTGCTCCACGCGCTTGCGCACCACGAAGGCCAGCCGCTCCAGCTCCAGCCCGCCGACCCCGCCCGGACCGGCGAGGAAGAGCTGGCTGAACGCGGGCATGGTGGTCCTGGCGGTCGGCCCGACGTGGTCGGTGTCCACCGGCAGGTCGCGCCAGCCGAGGACGGTGGCGCCCTCCTCGGCGGCGATGCGCTCGACCTCGGCGCGGACGTCGTCCCGGCCCTCGTGCGGGAGGAACGCGGTGCCGACGGCGTAGGTCCCCGGCTCGGGCAGCGCGAAGCCGACGACCTCGCGGTAGAAGGCATCGGGCACCTGGATCAGGATTCCCGCGCCGTCACCGGTTTCGGGCTCGGCGCCGCGGGCACCCCGGTGTTCGAGGTTGCGCAGCGCCACGAGGGCCTGGCGCACGATGGAGTGGTTCCTGCGCCCGGCCAGGTCGGCGACGAAGGCGACGCCACAGGCGTCGTGCTCGTGCTGCGGGTCGTAGAGGCCGCTTCGCGGCTGCTGGTGGTGGTGGGTCACAACGGGCCCTCCCGTGGCGTCAGTCGGTCGGCCCCGATTTCGGGCAGACGGAGACGGCCGATCACCCGCGCGCGGCTTTACGCGGACGGCTCGGCCTGCATGTACTGGCTGGGGGACCACACCGGGAGATCGTCGGCGTGGGGACCGCACTCCGTTGTGCGGAAGACTGCACTTCCTTGTGCGCGCGTCCAGTGGCCGGATGTGGCCGCTGGGTCGCGCTGGGCGGTGCACCGGGGTTGCCGGGGTCTTGTGACGATAGTGTGAATTCGCGGTTATGGCGCTAGTCCGACAGGGCGTCGTGGTGAATCCCACCCCCACTTGACGCCGTTCCTACCAGCGGAGTACGCCCGATCGGACCAGAAAATCCTTCGCGTTCGTCGCTTCAGTGCGGTGCGAGATCACACCCGGGTGCGGCGGGCGGCCCTCAGGCACGCGCCGGCGCCGAGCAGGAGCAGGGCCCCGACGCCGGCCTGCCACCAGGCGGCCTCGTCGACGGCGAGGAGCACGTTCACCCCGGCGACCAGTGTGAACAGGGCGGACAGCAGGGTCCACAGCCTGCGCTCGGACCTCTCGCCGCGCGGCACCAGGAGGGGAGTGGGCGGGTGGGTCACGGCGAGCACCTCCAGTCGGGGCCTGCCGCACGGGGTCGCGGCAAGTCAGGCACGTGTACCCGCACTTTGCGTACTCCACACCATGGTGTGGAGACTTTGTGGACGACCCGACCGTGTGGTTGCGCAGCGTGACGACGTCAGCCGACCGTTACTCCGAACAGGACACCCACGTAATAGGTGACGATCATCGTCAGTGACCCCACGATGACGTTGCGGCGCACCGCCGGACCCACTCGGCTCGCGCCCAGCCGGGCGCTGAGCACACCCGTCAGCGCGAGGCCGACCAGCACGGCGGCGGCGCACGTCCACACGCGCCAGGCCGTGGGCGGCAGCACGACCGCTACCAGCGGGAGCAGGGCGCCCACCGCGAACGCCGCGAACGAGGCCCACGCCGCGTGCCACGGGTTGGTCAGCTCGTCGGGGTCGATCCGGAGCTCGGCCTCGGCGTGCGCGCGCAGGGCGTCCCGCTCGGTCAGCTCGTGGGCGACCTTCGCGGCCAGCTCCTCGGACAGCCCCTTGTCCCGGTAGATGTCGGCGAGCTCGCGCTCCTCCGCCTCGGGCATCTCGCGCAGCTCGCGCGCCTCCAGGCGCAGCGCGGCGCGCTCGGTGTCGCGCTGGGTGCTGACGGACACGTACTCGCCGCCCGCCATCGACAGCGAACCGGCGACCAGGCCCGCGACGCCCGCGGCGAGGAGGGCGGTGCGGTCGGCGCCGGCGCCGGCGACGCCCACCACCAGACCCGCGGTGGACACGATCCCGTCGTTGGCGCCGAGCACGCCGGCGCGCAGCCAGTTGAGGCGGCCGGCGAGCGAGTCGTGGTGCGGTTCGTCCGCGTGCGTCATGGCTGCCATCGAACCACCGGGTGGTGTGCGGTCCGCGAACGGGTGAAGGGGTGGACCGCGGCGGCGGCGCGGCGGCGCGGCCCGGTCCGCCCTGACGAATGTGGGCGTCGCGGGGGTTGGGGCGGTCAGCCGGATTCGATGATGCGCCACTGGGGTCCGCCGACCCAGGTGGCCTCCAGGCGGGAGCGGTGGCCGTTGCCGGCGAACTCGACGACCACGGCGTCGGCGGGCTGCTCGACGGTGGCGGAGAAGCCCTGGCGCGGGGTGGCGGAGAGGGGGTCGATGTCGCGCGCGGAGAAGCGGACGGCCGCGACGCCGCCCTGGAGCGGGAAGCTGCGCAGGTACACGGGGTGGCCGTCCTGCTCGGTCCACGTGCCCTCCTCGGAGGGCAGTTGTGGTTGCTGCGCCGTGGTGGTGGTCGTCTGCGCGGTGGTCGTGGTGGTGGGCCGGGCGGTGGAGACGGGCGCGGCCTCGGTGGTCGTGACGGTCGTGGTCGTCGTGGCGGCGGCGGTCGTCGTGATGGTGAGCTGCGTCGACTGCTGGACGGGGCCCGCGACGACGCGCGGCCGCTCGGGCACGCCGGCGTCGAGCACGAAGCGGATGCCGAGCCAGGACAGCGCCACCGCGACGGCGGTCGAGGCCGACCACGCGGCGAGGTACTGGAGGCCCCGGCGCACGGTCAGCCCCCGTCGGCGATCGACCGCGCGCCACCGGTGACGTGGTGCCCGACGTCGTCCCGGTCGGCGGCGGCGAGGACGGTATCGAGCAGGTGCGGGAAGCGGGCGTCGACGTCGTCGCGGCGCAGCCGCACGTAGCAGCGGGTGCCTTCCTCGCGCCGCCAGGTGAGGCCGGCGGTGTTGAGCACCTTGAGGTGGTGGCTGAGCGTGGACTTGGCGACGGGGACGGCGAACTCGCCGAAGTTGCGCTCCTCGCCGTCGGCCAGCAGGCGCACGAGGCCCACGCGGAGGGGATCGCTGAGCGCCGCGAGGACGTCGGTCAGGCACAACCGGTCGACGTCGGGGTTGAAGTCGGTGTGGCGCACCACCGCAGTCTAGTTGTTCGACCGTTTGCGAACGTCGTTTCGGCACGAATGGACTGCCCGCGGTCGTGGAACGACGGATGGCAGCGCGCGACCCGGCCGCCCTGCCGGTGGTCGACTTCACCGACACCGACACCGACACCGACTTCGCCGTCCTGGGCGCCTGGTTGCGGTCGGTCGGCCGAACCCGGCGCGTTATACCGTGCGCGCCATGGTCTCGGTGCTGCTCGTCGAGGACGACCCGGTCGTGCGGTCGGCGGTGAGCCGCGCCCTCACCGGGCTCGGGCACGCGGTGCTCCCGGTGGGCACGGCCCTGGAGGCGTTGCGCGAGATCACCGGCTCGTCGTTCGACCTCGTCGTCCTCGACCTCGGCCTGCCCGACATGGACGGCGCGGACGTGCTGAGGATGATGCGCGGCGTGTGCGACGTGCCGGTCATCGTGGCCACCGCGCGCGACGACGAGGGCGAGATCGTGCGGCTGCTCAACGCGGGCGCGGACGACTACCTCGTCAAGCCGTTCTCCAGCGAGCACCTCGCCGCGCGGCTGGCCGCCGTGCTGCGCCGCACCCGCAAGGACGCCGCGCCCGAACCGCTGCGCATCGGCGACCTCAGCGTCGACCTCGACCGGCGCGAGGCGCGACTGGGCGGGCGCGAGCTGAACCTGACCCGCAAGGAGTTCGACCTGCTCGCCTACCTCGCCGCCCGCGAGGGCAAGGTGGTGCCGCGCGCCGAGCTGCTCGCGAACCTGTGGAACCTCCCCGGCCGGCACGACGACCAGACGCTCGACGTGCACCTGTCGTGGTTGCGCCGCAAGCTCGGGGAGCGCGCCGCGCAGCCGCGCTACCTGCACACGGTGCGCGGCGTCGGGTTCAAGCTCACGGCGGCGGCCGGATGAGGAAGTCCCTCGCGCTGGTCTCGTTGGCGGTCACGTCGATGGTGGCGCTGGCCTTCCTCATCCCGCTGGCCCTGGTCGTGCGGCAGCTGGCCGAGGACCGGGCGATGGCTGAGGCCGAGCGGCAGGCCGGCGCGCTCACCCCCGTGCTGGTGATCACGGTCGACCCGGTGGCGGTGGGGCAGGCGCTGGCCAGCACCGGCACCGGCGGCCGGGTCGCGGTGCACCTGCCGTCCGGCGAGGTGGTCGGCGTGCCGGTGGCCGGCGACGAGCAGCTCACCTCCGCGCGCGGGCAGGGCCGGGCGTCCACGGAGGCCATCCCGTCGGGGCTCGTGCACCTGCAACCGGTGCTGCTGGACGACGACCGCGTCGCCGTCGTCGAGGCGTTCGTGCCCCGGGCCGAACTGTCCCGCGGCGTCGACCAGGCGCTGCTCGCGCTCAGCGGCGTGGCCGTGTGCCTCGTGCTGGCGTCCGTGCTGGTGGCCGACCGCCTCGGCGCGCGGGTCGTCAAGGCGGCCAAGGCGCTCGCCGAGGGCGCCCGATCCATGGGGCAGGGCGACCTCGCCACCCGCGTCACGCCCAGCGGGCCGCCCGAGCTGCACGACGCGGGCGCCGCGTTCAACCGCATGGCCGACCGCATCGGCCAACTCGTCGCGGGCGAGCGCGAGGTCCTCGCCGACCTGTCGCACCGGCTGCGCACGCCCCTCACCGCGCTGCGGCTGGACTCCGAGACCCTCGGCGCGGACAGCAACGCCAACCGCGTGCGCCAGGCCGTGCACGCCCTCGAACGCGAGGTCAACGAACTCATCCGGGCCGCCCGGCGCGAACTGGACGACCCCGGCGGGAGCCACTGCGACGCCGCGCAGGTCGTGCACGACCGCCTGGTGTTCTGGTCGGCGCTGGCCGACGACCAGCAGCGGCTGTGGAACCTGCGCGGCACCGAGCGCAGCGCCCTGGTCCCGCTCACCCGCAGCGACCTCGCCGCGGCCATGGACGCCGTGCTGGGCAACGTCTTCCGGCACACCCCCGAGGGCACCGGGTTCGTCGTCGCCCTGTTCCACCGGACCGACCGCGTGGTGATCGTCATCGAGGACGCCGGACCCGGCATCGAGGACCTGGAGTCGGCCCTGCGGCGCGGCAGCAGCGGCGCGGGCTCCACCGGCCTGGGCCTGGACATCGCCCGCCGGGCCGCCGAGTCCACCGGGGGCTCCCTGGTCGTGGACCGGGGCCCGCTCGGCGGCACCCGCGTCCAACTGCGCCTGGGACGGGTCGACGAGGGCTGATCGGGCCCGCAAGGGGCGCGTGGTCCCCGCACCGCCCCCACCGCCCGGGGCCGGTCCGCGACGCCCCGGCCGGTGCGCCGGACACCGCAGTGTGCGCCACCCCGGCTTGTGCGCACCTTGTGCGAGGTTTAAATGTTCCTTAAAAAATCATTCGTTGACAATTCCTGAGAACTCGATAGGGTTATTTTGGAATTGAGGTCGACCGCAGCGCTCCCAACCTGCCTGGTTCCACTCGATTCCCCGTTCGGTGCGACGACCGCAGGGCGCTACCCTGCGAAAAGCGTTCATGCGGTCGTCGCGCCCGAAATGCCGTCGAATGCAGATCGAGGTCTCTCGTGTCGCGCAAGAGCCGTGTGCTGCCCCTGCTCGCCGTCGTCGTCGGGTTGGGCCTGACCGGGTGCGAGCACCCGGACGGGCTGGCACTGGTTGCGGCGAGCGCCACCACCGGCGCGCGCGTCACCGCCACGCCGACCGACGGCTTCGCCCCGCCCTCCGCGCCGACGTCCTCCGCGTCGTCGGAGGCGCCCGCGACGACCACCGCCGAGACCACCACCGAGACCGCCGCCACCACCACGGCCGGGCAGCCGGCACCCGAGCGGTCCCCGCAGCCCGAGCCGCGGCCCGAGCCGCAGGCCCCCAAGCCCCAGCCGCAGCCCCAGCCGCAGGCCCCCGTGCCCGCGCCCGCCGCGAGCGAGGTCGACGCGGCCGAGGCGAAGGTCGTCGAGCTGACCAACGCCGAGCGCGCCGCCAACGGCTGCCCCGCCCTGGCCGCCGACGAACGGCTGGGCAGGGCCGCCCGCGCGCACAGCGCCGACATGGCCGCCCGGAACTACTTCTCGCACACCTCGCTCGACGGCCGCTCGTTCGTCGACCGGGTCAAGGCCGCCGGCCACCCGAGCCCCGGCGCGGAGAACATCGCCGCCGGCCAGCGCACCGCCGAGGCCGTCGTCAAGGGGTGGATGGAGTCGCCGGGCCACCGCGCGAACATCCTCAACTGCAAGCTCAAGACCCTCGGTGCGGGCATGGCGCGCGGCGGTTCCTACGGCATCTACTGGACCCAGAACTTCGGCTGGTGACCGTCGCCCCCGGCGGGCAGCTCGTCCAGCACCAGCACGGTGTGGCTCGACGTCACGTCCGGCATCGTCTGGAGGCGCGACAGCACCAGGTCGCGCAGGCTGTGCGCGTCCGGGGCGCGTACCAGCAGCACCAGGTCGTAGTCGCCCGACACCAGCGCGCCGTGCCACACCTCGGGGATCTCCATCACCCGCTGCCGCACGGCCTTCCACGAGTGCTGGCTGATCTTGAGGTAGACGTAGGCCGAGATGCCGAAGCCGTAGCGCTCCGGGTCGACCACCGCCGCGTACCCGGTCACGACGCCGTCGCGGTGCAGCCGCTCCACCCGCGAGTACGCGCTGGCCCGCGAGATGTGCAGCTTCTCGGCCAGCGCGCGCATCGAGATCCGCCCGTCCGCGCGCAGCACCTCCACGATGCGCCGATCGAGCGCGTCGAGCGGTGCCGAATGTCCAGCCCTGGCCGTCATGCGGTCGACCATAACCCGGCTCCGCGACCGTTCGTCCAGGAAAACCGCCCGGACCTGGATCATTGGTCGGTGTGACGCGGACCATGCCCTCCATCTCGCCACACGAGACACCGGAGGAGCCCATGGCCCGCACCCGCGCGCCCGAGCTGACGTTGCTGCCCAGCGAGGAACCGCTGTCGCTGCTGCGCGAGGACGGCTCGCCGGTCGAGGACTCGCCGCTGGCGATGCCCGACGACGACGTGCTCGTGGAACTGCACCGGCGGATGGTGATCGGCCGCCGCTTCGACACCCAGGCCACCGCGCTGACCAGGCAGGGCCGACTGGCCGTGTACCCGTCGTCGCGCGGGCAGGAGGCGTGCGAGGTCGGCGCCGTGCTGGCCCTGCGCGAGCAGGACTGGCTGTTCCCCACCTACCGCGACTCGGTCGCGCTGGTCACCCGGGGCGTCAGCCCGCTGGGCACGCTCACCCTGCTCCAGGGCGGCTGGCACCTCGGCTACGACCCGTACGAGCACCGCGTGGGCCCCCAGTGCACGCCGCTGGCCACCAACACGCTGCACGCCGTGGGCTTCGCGCACGCCGCCCGGGTGAAGGGCGAGGACACCGCCGCGCTGGTGATGCTCGGCGACGGCGCCACCAGCGAGGGCGACACGCACGAGGCGCTGAACTTCGCCGGCGTGTGGCGCGCGCCCGTGGTGTTCCTGGTGCAGAACAACGGCTACGCGATCAGCGTGCCGATGTCCAAGCAGAACGCGGCCCCGTCGCTGGCGCACAAGGGCATCGGGTACGGCGTGCCGTCCGTGCTGGTCGACGGCAACGACGTGGCCGCCGTGCACGCCGTGGTGCGCGACGCCGTCGCGTCCGGTGGTCCCGTGCTGATCGAGGCCCTCACCTACCGGATCGAGGCGCACACCAACGCCGACGACGCGTCCCGCTACCGCGACTCCGCCGAGGTCGCCGCGTGGCTCGCCCGCGACCCGGTCGACCGGATCGAGGCGTACCTGACCTCGCGGGGCCTGCTCGACACCGCGCGCCGCGAGGCCGTCGCCGCCGAGGCCGAGGAGTTCGCCGCGCACACCCGCGCGGTGATGAACGCCGACGTCGAACCCGACCCGGCGGAGCTGTTCGAGCACGTCTACGCGACCACGCCCGCGCACCTGCGCGAGCAGGCCGCCGCGCTGCGGGAGGAACTGGCGTGAGCACGCTCTCGATGGCCGGCGCGTTGAACAAGGCGCTCGCCGACGCCCTGGAGGCCGACCCCGGCGTGCTGGTGTTCGGCGAGGACGTCGGCGCGCTCGGCGGCGTGTTCCGGGTGACCGACGGGCTGGCCGCGCGGTTCGGCGACGCGCGCGTGTTCGACACCCCGCTGGCCGAGTCCGGCATCGTCGGCACCGCCATCGGCATGGCCATGAACGGGCTGCGGCCCGTGGTGGAGATGCAGTTCGACGCGTTCGCCTACCCGGCGTTCGAGCAGATCACCAGCCACCTGGCGAAGATGCGCAACCGCACCAGGGGCCGGGTGGGGCTGCCCGTCGTGATCCGCGTGCCCTACGGTGGCGGCATCGGCGGGGTCGAGCACCACTGCGACTCGTCCGAGGCGTACTACACGCACACACCCGGCCTGCGGGTCGTCACCCCCGGCACACCCGACGACGCCTATCGGCTGCTGCGCGACGCGATCGACTGCCCCGACCCGGTGATCTTCCTGGAGCCCAAGCGGCGCTACTGGGCCAAGGGCGAGGTGACGTCGTCCGGGTCCGCCTCCCCCGGGCCGGGGTTCGACCGGGCGCTCGTGCGGCGGGCGGGCCGCGACGTCACGCTGATCGCCTACGGGCCGATGGTCGCCACCGCGCTGGAGACCGCCGAGGCCGCCGCCGAGGAGGGCTGGGACGTCGAGGTCGTCGACCTGAGGTCGCTGGCGCCGTTCGACGACGAGACGGTGTGCGCGTCGGTGCGGCGGACCGGCCGGGCCGTGGTGGTGCACGAGGCGTCCGGGTTCGGCGGGTACGGAGCGGAGGTCGTCGCGCGGGTCACCGAGCGCTGCTTCCACCACCTGCACGCGCCCGTGCTGCGGGTGACCGGGTTCGACACCCCCTATCCGCCGCCGAAGCTGGAGGAGCACCACCTGCCGTCGGTCGACCGCGTCCTGGACGCGATCGCCCGGTTGCAGTGGGACGACGAGGTCGTGGGGAGCGCCCGTGCCTGACTTCCGCCTGCCCGACCTGGGCGAGGGGCTGACCGAGGGCGAGATCGTCACCTGGCTGGTGTCCGTGGGCGACCACGTGACGGTGGACCAGCCCGTGGTGGAGGTCGAGACCGCGAAGGCCGTCGTCGAGGTGCCGTGCCCGTTCGAGGGCGTGGTCAGCGCCCGGTTCGGCGAGCCGGGGGAGAAGCTGGCCGTCGGGTCCGTGCTGCTGTCCGTGGGCGCGCTGTCGACGTCCTCGCCCGCCCAGTCGGAGGAGCCGGTCCCGTCCGAGGAGCCCGAGTCGTCGGAGTACTCGGGCAACGTGCTGATCGGCTACGGCACGTCCGACTCGCCGCGCCGACGCCGTCGCACGCCCCGCACGGCGACCATCCCGGCGGCGCGCACCGCTCCCGGGGAAGCGCCCGGACCGGCGGTGGCCGCCCCTGCCGCCCCGACGACCCCTGCCGCCCCGACCGCTCCCGCGGTGATCTCGCCGATCGTGCGGCAGTTGGCGCGCGAGAACGGCCTGCCGCTGCACCGGATCGAGGCCACCGGCCCGAACGGCGTCATCCGGCGGGCCGACGTGGAACGGGCCCTGGCCGCCCGCGCCTCGTCCTCCGGCACGTCCGGCGCCGCCGGTTCCACCGGCCGCCGAATCCCGCTGAAGGGCCTGCGCGGGGCCGTGGCGCGGAAGCTGACGACCTCGCGGCGGGAGATCCCCGAGGCCACCGTGTGGGTGGACGTGGACGCGACCGACTTCCTGGCCGCCCGCGCCGCGCTGCCGTCCGTCTCGCTGCTCGCGCTGCTGTCCCGCTTCACGGTCCTGGGCCTGAAGAAGTTCCCCGAGCTGAACTCGCGCGTGGAGGGCGACGAGGTCGTCGTGCTGGACGAGGTGAACCTGGGCTTCGCCGCCCAGACCGACCGGGGCCTCGTCGTGCCGGTCGTGCACGGCGCCCACACCCTCACCACGGCGGAGCTGGCCACCGCGATCACCGGGCACGCGACGGCGGCCCGCGAGGGCAGGCTGGGCCCGGCGGCGATGACCGGGGGCACCTTCACGGTCAACAACTACGGCGTGTTCGGCGTGGACGGCTCGGCCGCGATCATCAACCACCCGGAGGCGGCGATCCTCGGCATCGGCCGCATCATCGACCGGCCGTGGGCGGTGAACGGCGAACTGGCGGTGCGCAAGGTGACCCAGTTGACCCTCGCCTTCGACCACCGGGTGTGCGACGGCGGCACGGCGGGCGGTTTCCTGAGGTTCGTGGCCGACTGCGTGGAGTCGCCGATCACCGCGTTGGCCGACCTGTAGGTGGTGGTGCGACCGGCACGCAGCCTGGTCGCACCACCACCGACCCCGTCACGCCCCACTGGGTCGGCAGCCGGACCGCCGCGCTCGGCCGATCCCGTCGGCGGCCACCCGGGCCTCACATGTCTGCGGTGCCGTGCTCGCCGCCGTCGTAGCGCTCGCCGGTCACCTTGGCCTTCACGAAGCTGAGCACCGACGCGATCCGCCCGCCCGGCGTGTCCCAGTACTCGGCGCCGCGCGCGGTGACCTTGATCAGCACCACCGACGGGTCCTCGGGCCCCTGCGGCAGCCACGCCTCGACCCACGGGTTCCACAGCTCGCGCGCCTTCGCCCGGTCCTCCACCACCTCGGCGGTGCCGTGGATCGACACCCAGCTGTCGGACGAGGTCAGCGTGACGCCCACCGCCGGGTCGGCCCGCAGGTGGGCGACCTTGCGCGAGTCGCGCTCGGCGAAGAACCACAGGTCGCCGTCGAACTCGACCTCCTGCTGCGCCATCGGCCTCGCCACCAGGCGACCGTCCCCGTCACGGGTGGTCAACATGCCCACCCGGACGTCCTCGGCCAGGTCGGCGACCCGGCGGACCCGGTCGGCGTGGCTCGGCTGCTCCGTCATGGTTCCTCCGGGGTGGACGACTGAGGGGACGCGTGTCGTGTACCCGGCAGCGCGCCCCGCACGCCCGCGTCGGAGGAGTGGCACCGGATGGTGGAACACGACCCGGGCCCGACCGGCGGATGATGGCGCGATGCACACGTACGTGGTGGACAGCGGCGCCTACGAGCACTGGTTGGCGGACAACCAGGACCAGTACGTCATCAACGCGGAGCGGAGCCTGAACCCGGCCAACCTGGTGCTGCACCGGGCCAGTTGCCACACCATCAACGGCACGCCCGCGCGCGGCGCCACCTGGGTGGGCAGCTACGTCAAGGTCGTCGGCACCCGCGCCGAGCTGGAAGCCGAGCACGCGACGGCCCGCCCCTGCCGGCTGTGCCTCCACCCCGACGGCCAGGACGGCTCGCAGGCCGACACCGCCGCCCCCGGCCGGGCATGATCGGCGGATGTCGCCGCGCCTGGTCTGGTACGTCGGCTACGGCTCGAACATGCACGCCGACCGGTTCGCCCGCTACCTGCGCGGCGGGAGACCGGCCGGGGCCGCGCGCGACTACCCGGGGTGCCGCGACGCGAGCCCGGCCGCGCGGTCGCGCGGGCTGGAGGTGCCGGGCGGGATCTACTTCGCCACGCGGTCCCCGGTGTGGCTGGGCGGCCGGGCGTTCTACGACCCCGACCTGCCCGGCACGGCCGCGGTGCGCGCGTACCTGATCACCACGGGCCAGTTCTCGGACGTCGCGGCGCAGGAGATGTACCGCGACCCGGGCGTCGACCTCGACCTGGGCGGGGTGCTGTCCGCGCGGCGGCACGTGCTGGGGGAGGGGCGCTACGAGACGCTCGTGCACCTCGGTGAGCACGACGGCCACCCGGCGCTCACGTTCACCGCGCCGTGGGGCGCGCAGGAGGTGGAGCACACCGCGCCGTCGGCGGCCTACCTGGCCGTGCTGGCCGACGGCCTGCGCGAGACCCACGGCTGGTCGACCGACCGGGTCGCGGCCTACCTGGCCGCCGCCACGCCCTTCTGGGACGCCCGCGAGATCGCGCGGCTGTGCGACGGGTAGCCCTCAGGTGACGGCGGCCTCCGGTGCCACCTCGGTGACGCCCCGCATCGTGCGCACGTCCCGGGACAGCAGCACCGCCAGCGTGGCGACCACCACCACCGCCGAGCACGCCACCAGCGTCGGCGCGGTGCCCACCCGTTCGGCGACCGGGCCCGCCAGCAGGTAGCCGAGCGGCATGAACACGAAGCTGAACAGCATGTCGTAGGACGACACGCGGCTGAGCCGGTCACCCGGCACCCGCTCCTGCAACGCGGTGCTCCAGCAGACCGAGAACACCTCGACCCCCACCCCCGCGACCGCCGCCGCCGCGGCGAGCAGCACGACCGAGTCCGACCACGCCAGCGCCAGCAGCGGCACGACGTCGAGCAGCACGCCCAGCGTCCCGACCAGCAGCGGGCGGCGGGGCCGCCACCACACCACGAGCACACCGCCCGCAACCAGCCCCACCGCGAGCCCCGCGCCGATCACGCCCCAGCTCGCCGCGCCACCCAGCTCCCGGTCGGCGACGACCGGCCCGAGCAGGCTGAACCCGCCCACCCACACGGCGTTGACGACCGAGAACTGGAGCACGATCGCCCACAGCCAGGTGCGCGACCAGAACTCCGACCACCCCTCGCGCAGGTCGGCGAGGAAGTTCGCCAACCGCTTCGGCGGCAGCGGCACGCGCAGCCGGCCGAGCACGACCGCGGCGGCGAGGTAGGTGGCGGCGTCCCACGCGATGGCCCACGCCGGGCCGACCAGGGCGACCGCGACACCGCCGACCGCCGGACCGAGCACGCGCAGGGCGTTCGACGAGACGCGCAGCAGCGCGTTCGCCTGGTGCAGCTGCGCCACGCCCACCAGTTGGGGCACGATGCCCTGCGCGGCCGGGTGCAGGAACGCGCCCGCCGTGCCGAGCACCGCGTGCAGCGCGACCAGCAGCCACAGCGGCGCGTGCCCGGTCAGCAGGGCCGTCGCCGTCCCGGCCTGGACGAGCCCGGACACCGCGTTGCCGAGCACCAGCACCCGGCCGCGCGGCAGGCGGTCCGCCACCACGCCGCCGACCAGCAGGAACAGCAGTTGCGGCACGACGCCGGCGGCCAGCACGAGCCCGAGGTCGGTGGCCGAGCCGGACAGGTCCAGCACCGCGAACGCCAACGCGATCGGCGCGACCGTGCCGCCCAGCGTCGAGACCAGCCGACCGGCGAAGTAGATCCGGAACGGTTTTTCGCGCAGCGGCGCCAGCGGTGCTCTCCCCATGCGCACGATCCTGGTGGTGGCGCGGTCCCGGCGTCCTCCCGTTCACCCCGCGATCACCCATCCGGCCCGACCGGTCGGCGGGTCGTCCTAGTCGCGGTCGGCGACGGCGCGCAGGTTGCCCTCGTCGTCGGCCCGGCAGGCCGCCGAACGGGCGGTCGTGGCCAGGAAGTCCGTCATGCAGCGGGCGAACTGCTCGTGGCCCCGGGCGTTCGGGTGGAACGACTCCTGGAGCGCGTGGCGGGCCCGGGCCTCCTCGCGCAGGCCGTCGAAGTCCACCGTCAGGCGGGTGAACCACTCCTCCTCGGGCTTCTTCCCGCCCGCGCACGCCTCCCGCCCGCGACCCGCGTCCGCCAGGTCCAGGAAGCGCGCGCCCGCGGCCGAGGCCGCCTCGCGCAGGCCCGCGGACAGCTCGGGCACCGCCCGCTCGCCCACCCAGCTCAGGTCGCCGGTGCGCAACGGGCAGCCGGCCAGGTTCTGGAGGTCGAGCGGCAGGTCCGGGCTGACCGGGGCGGCGTAGGACTGGAGCACCAGCGTGTAGGAGCGGGGCGTGTAGCCCACGTCCTGCAGGACCCGGCGGACGTCGCGCAGCGCCCGCTCCACCTTGGGCACCATGCGGTCGACGCGGGCCCGCCACTCGTCGGCCATGCTCTTCGAGCAGTCGGCGCGGCGCTCGATCCACGCCCGCAGGCACGTGCCCAGCACGTCGGCGAACCGCGGGTCGTCGTTCGCGCCCACCGCCACCACGACCACCGACACGCGGAACCGCCGGGCGATCTCGGCCAGCTGCCGGGCCTGCGAGCCCTCGGTGTTGCGGACCTGGTCGGTGATGCCGACCTGTTCCGAGTTCGCGCCCGAGCACGCCAGGTTGAACGCCATGCCGACGCCCGCGACGCGCGTCTTCCACACCGACGCGTCCCGCGAGCGGTGGCACCAGTTGTCGTTCTCGCCGTTCGTGCCCGGCTCGTAGTTGCCCGCGCCCTCGCCGGACATGGTGCTGTCGCCCATCGCCACGAGCGCGCGCGGGGCGTCGCGCGGCGGCCCGGGCCGCGACGGGTACGGGGAGTCGCTGACCACCAGCAGCAGGGCGAGCAGCGGGAACACCAGGACAACGGCAACGGCTCGGCGCGACATCGGCACCCATCCTACGGTCAACCGGACACACGGCCACCGGCGAGGACGATCGTGCGGTCCGCGGCCCGGTGCACCTCGTCGTGGTGCGTGGCGACGAGCACGGCGGCACCCGCGTCGGCGGCCCGGCGCAGCACGCCCACCGCGACCGGCGCGCTGACCCCGTCCAGGTGCGCGGTGGGCTCGTCGGCCAGCAGCACCGCGGGCGAGCCGATCACCGCGCGGGCCAGCGCGGCCCGCTGCTGCTGCCCGAACGACACCTCACCGGGGTAGCGGTCGGCCAGCGCGCCGACGCCCAGCTCCTCCAGCAGCTCGGTCACCCGGTCGAGCGACCCGCCGGTGCGTCCCAGCCTGATCGGCAGGGCGACGTTCTCGGCCAGCGTCAGCTCGGTCGCCAGGCCCAGCGCCTGCGGCAGCACCGCGCACACCTCCCACGACGGCGTCCCCGTCAGCACCTCGCCCGCCAGCTCCACGGTCCCCGCGTCGGCCCGGTCGAACCCGCCGAGCACGGCCAGCAGCGCGCTCTTGCCCGACCCGGACGGCCCGGACAGCGTCACCAGCTCGCCGGCTGCCACCTCCAGGTCCACGCCGCGCAGCACGTGCACCGGCCCGCCCTGGTGCCGGAACGTCCGCTCCACCCCCGTCGCGCGCAACGCCGTCATGCCGCCAGCACCCCGTTCCGCAGCTCGTAGCGCACATCGGCGAGCGCGATCAGCCGCGGGTCGTGCGAGGCCACCACGACCGGCACCCCGCGGCGCGCCAGGTCGGTCAGCGTCTCCAGCACCAGGTCCGCGGACGCGGCGTCCAGCTGCGAGGTCGGCTCGTCGGCCAGCACCACGCCCGCCCGCCGCGCCAGCGCGCACCCGAACGCCAGTCGCTGCTGCTGCCCGCCGGACAGGGCGGGCACCTTCCAGCGCGCGGTGCCGGGCAGACCCAGTTGCTCCAGCAGCCCGTCGACGTCCACGTCGTGCCCGGACGCCTGGGCCGCCGCGCGCAGGTTGTCGCCCACGTCGAGGTGGCCGACCAGGTTGTCGCCCGGGTGCTGGAACACCAGCGCCACCTCGCGCCGCCGCAGCGCCCGCCGCGCCCGGTTCGACAGCCGGGCGGTGCCCCGGCCGCGCAGCTCCACGCCGCCGGACGTGGGCCGCTCCACCAGGCTCAGCACGCGCAGCAGCGTCGACTTGCCCGACCCGGACGGCCCGGCCAGCACCGTGATGCCCGTCGCGGGTACCTCCAGCGACACGTCCGACACCGCCGCCACCGAGCCGCCGGGCGTGCGGTACTCCACGCCCACCCCGGTCAACCGCAGCACGACCTGCCCGGTCCCGCCACTCCCGGTCCCATCGCGTTCGGCCCCATCGCGTTCAGCCACGGATCAGCTCCCCCACTTTCGCCGAGCGCACCGAGCGCACCGCGACCCACGCCGCCACCGCCACCACCAGCACGCTGCCCGCGACGGTCGTCACGAGCACCGGTAGCACGTCCGGGACCTCCGGCACCGGCGTGAGCCGGGGCGCGGGGTCCAGCCTCGGCACGGTGAACCCGCTGCTCACCGCGCTCGCCGTCAACCCGGCCGCCAGCGCCACCGCGGCCACCGCGCCCAGTTCGAGCAGGTGGCTGCCCAGCAGCTCGGCCGGCCGCAGCCCCATCCGGGTGCTGAACGCGCCGGAGAGCGCGTTCTGCCGCCGCCGCACCTCGACCGCCAGCAGCAGCGCGATGGCCGCGACCACGGCGAGCACCGCGCCGAGCGCCGTGACGAACCCGAACGTCCACTGGATCGTCAGGAACGGCAGGCCCTGCACGGCCTTGGCCTTCTCGCCGAGGTTGCGGGGCTTCACCCCCGCCTCGGCCAGCGCCGCCGTCAGCTCGCCCAGCGGTTTGGACGACCACACGTGCCAGGAGCCGATGTCGCCGCGGTCGGCGACGGCGTCCACCGGCACGACCCAGCCCGACGTGCCCAGCTTGGGGAACGACGGCACCCACGCCGACGGGTCGAGCGGCGGCAGCCCCGGCAGCGCCACCTCGCGGCGCGGCGCGTCGCCCACCCGCAGCGGTGCGGACAGCAGCTCCGGGTCGACGTCCACCGGGTGCGCGCCGTCGCGGAACGTCGCGGGGTCCACCACCAGCGCGCTGCGGTCGTTCAGCTTGACGAACCCGACGATGGTGGAGTTGCCGCGCAGCGCCGCCGGCAGCTCGGTCAGGTCCGACTTGACCTGCGCGGTGCTGTTCGCGCCCGCGTACATGCCGGACTTGGTGTCCAGGGCGGTCCGCTGCGAGCCGGAGATGGCGGTGCCCACCGCGATGGTGCCGATGGCCAGCACGCCGACCAGCAGCACCCCGGTGACCGGGCCGGCCGCGGCGGCCAGCCTGCGCACGGCCAGCTGCGCGGCGGGCCGCGACCAGAACCGGGCCCGGTGCGAGGCGGCCAGTCCCCAGCGCGCCACCCGGGCCGCGAGCAGGGCCGCGGTCAGCACGACGAGCAGCGGGAACGCCAGCGCGGTCGCGTCGATGCGGGGCAGCCCGCCGATCTTCTCGGTGGTCGCCAGGCCGCTGTCGCTCACCCGGGTCCAGGCGAACACCGCGAGGCCCGCGGTGGCCGGCTCCCAGGGCAGCGCGGTCAGCACCCGGCGCAGCCGGTTGCCGCGCAGGGAAACCTGGAACGCCCGGTGCGCCCGCAGCGCCGCCGTGCCGAACGCGACCACCAGGCTCAACGCCACCGCGACGAGCACGGCCAACGCCGCCGTCGTGCCGGTGCCCGGCGGCAGCGCGTCCGAGGGGGAGTAGAGGGGCAGCAGCAGGTGCGCCACGCCCAGCCCGGCCGCGCCGCCGACCACCAGCGGTAGCCCCAGCTCCAGCGCGGCGCGTCCGCCGAGCGCGAACGGCCCGGCGCCGCGCACCCACAGCAGCCGCAGCTCGCCGTGCCGGCGCTGCGCCCACTGCGCGGTCACCGTGGCGACGCCCGCCAGTCCGATGAGCAGGCTGATCAGGGTGAGCGGGAGGATCGCCGAGCGCACGTTCACCGCGGTCTGCCGGGCGTTCTCCACCGGCAGCACGAGCGGCGACACGGTCCGCACCTGCTCCACGTCGGCGAACGGCCGCAGGCGTTCCGCGCCGGTGGTCAGCAGGGCCTCGGCCTCGGCCACCGTCTCCGGCACGTCGGCGGGGAAGCGCACCGTCACGTCGGTCGCCGTGGTCAGTTCCCGGGGGAGCGCGGTGAACGACTCGAACGTGGGCATCCACACCACGGCCGAGGCCAGCTCGTCGCGGTCGAGCGCGTTGGGCACGACGTGGTGCCGCTCCGAGCACCACCAGTCCGGCAGCGGGTCGCGGAGGTCTTCGTAGATCGCGGTCACCGGGGGCAGCCGACCGCCCATGCCGCGCCCGCCGACCCGGACGCCGATGGTGTCGGCGACGCTCCTGGGCACCCACAGCCCGTCCTTCGCACCGCCCTCCAGCACCGCGAGGTGCTCGGTCGCGCCCGGCCGGTAGCCGAACTTCGCGTAGGTCTGCGGCCCGCCGAAGTCCGCGCGCTGCTCCGTGGTGTAGGCGGCGAGCAGGTGCGGCTGCCCCTGGACGGTCGTGCCGACGTGCTCGGCGAACGGCGCGACCAGTTCGTGCGGGAGCTTCGTCTCCAGCGACGGGTGCAGCGCGTCCCGGCACAGGTGCTCCTCCTGGTGGGCGATCGCGGCGCTGCCGGACGCGGCCGGGTGCAGGACGGCGGCGGCGACGACGAAACCGAGCAGCAGCGCCGTGACCACGCTGACCAGCAGGGTCAGCGGGCTCGACAGCGCAGCGCGGGGGGCGGCTCTCCACGGGATCTGCACCAGCGGACGGTAACCCGGTGACCGGCCCCGGCGGAGGACTTCGGTCCACACCCCGCGCAGCTCCGGACAACGACCTGACAACGCGTCGTGTTGTCCGGAGCACGCGCGGTGATCCGGACAACGGGCGGTCCGTTTTGTCCGGTGGCCGGGCGGGTACCGGACGGGCATGACCGTGAAGAAGCCCTTCGCCGCGCTGATCGCCGCCGCCGCCCTGTTCCTGTCCCTCGGGGCCGGGTGCGAGAACGGGGGCGGCGAGGACGGCGACGGCAACCCGGGCGTCGAGCAGAACGACGGCGACCAGGGTGACGAGCAGGACGGCGAGCAGGACGGCGACGAGCAGGACGGCGACAACTGAGGCCCGGCGGCCCCGCCGGCGGTCGGCGGGCCGCAGCGGTTCAGCGGACCTCGACGGGGGTCAGCAGGCCTTGACCCAGCTGCACTCCACGTCGACCGGCCCCTCGGTCCGCGCGGTCGCGGTGGTGGGTGGCGGGGCCTGACCGTCGCGGTCGCCCGCCAGCCGCACCACGACGGCGTCCTCCAGCCGCCTCGCCGACGTGAGGGTGTTGTTGCTGATCATCGAGAACACCAGCGGGGTGCCCGCCGCCGTGGTCACGTAGCCGGACAGCGCGCTGACCCCGGTCAGGCTGCCCGTCTTGGCGTGCGCGTTGCCCTCGGCCGGCGTGCCGCGCATCCGGTTGCGCAGCGTGCCGCCGACCATCCGGTCGCTCGCCCCGGCCACCGGCAGCGAGTCGTACCAGACCGGGAACCACGGCCTGCCCCGCGCCGCGAGCAGCAGCGAGGCCACCTGGTCCGGTGACACCTGGTTCATCCGCGACAACCCCGAGCCGTCCCGCAGCGACAGCGCCGCCGCGTCGACCCCGAGCCCGCCCAGCTTCGCCGAGACCGCGCGCAGCCCCGCGTCCCAGCTGCCCTCGCCGAACGCGGCCCGCCCGGCGGACTTCACCAGGATCTCGGCGTGCATGTTGTTGCTCAGCTTCATGAACGGCACCAGCAGCCGCGACAGCGGCATCGACAGGTGCTCGCCGAGCGGCCGGGCGCCCGCCGGGGTCGCGCCGGTCGACGTGCCGCCGAGCACCCGCACCCCGTGCCGGGACAGCGCGTCGCGGAACAGGGACGTGACCAGGCCCGTGGGTTCCTCGACGGTGCTCCACTCGCTCTCGGCGGCGCCGCCCGCCGGCACGCTGCCGCGCACGCTGATCACGTTGGTGCCGCGCCGCCGCTCGACGGACACGCTCGACGCCGACCCGGCCGGACCGGTCACGGCGGTGCTGTCGATCGTGACGTAGTCCGTCGGGGGTTCGGTGGTCACGGTCGCCGGCGCGCCGGCCGCGCCGGGCGCGATCCGCACGACGACCGTCCCGGCGTCGTAGTCCGTGTCGGGGGAGACGGTCAGCGCCGAGATCTGGGCGTTGTAGTAGTACGGCTCATCGTCCCAGGCCCACCCCGTGCCCAGGCGCACGGAATCGAACCAGGTGTCGTCGCCGACGAGCCGGCCGAGCACCAGCCTGACCCCGCTGCCCGCCACCTTCGCGGCCAGCGCGTCGTAGTCGGCGGCGAGCACGGTCGGGTCGCCGGTGCCGCGCAGGTGCAGGTCGCCCGCCAGCACCCCGCCGCGCAGGGCGCCGCTCGCCGACACGGTCGTGCTGAACCGGTGGTCCGGGCCGAGCACGTCGAGCACCGCGGCGGAGCTGAGCAGCTTCCCGTTGGACGCGGGCTGCCCGCGCCGCGCGCCGCCGCTGCCGAACACCGGCTCGCCGGTGTCGGCCCGGCGGACGACCAACCCCACGTCCGCGCCCCTGAACCCCGGGTCGGCGAGGATCGCGCCGAGGTCCCGGGCCAGCGGGTCCTCCTGCGCGGCGGCGGTCGTGGCGAGGTCGGCGGTCGGGACCGCGGCCAGCAGCGCGGCGGTCAGCGCGAGGGCGAACGACCGTGGTCTGCGCATCGGGACTCCTGACGGGCGCGGGGGAGCGGACGCAAGGGATTCTCCACACATCCGAATGGCCTGTGAAGATTCGACAACCCCGGTCGGCCGGGTTCGGGCTGCCGCAGGACACCCGGCGCCGGGCACTGCCACGCTCGGTGGCCGGAACCCGACGCTGGAGGTTTGGTGAAGCGCAGAATCGTTGGTGCGAAGGGCTTAACGGGTGCCGCCGTGCTCGCGGTCGGCCTGGTGGTGACCGCGCCGCACGCCGGCGCGGCCGAGGCGGACATCGCCGTCGCCGCCGCCGGCACCGCCGTGCCCGGCCGGTACGTGGTGGTGCTCAAGGACGACGTGGTCGTGCAGGCGTCCGACCTGACCTCGAAGCACGGCGGCACGGTCACCGCGACGTGGCGTCACGCGCTGCGCGGGTTCGCCGTCGACGCGAGCGAGTCCGAGGCCAGGCGCCTCGCCGCCGACCCCGCCGTGGCGTCGGTGAGCGAGGACGGCCTGGTGCGCGCCGTCGACGTGCAGCCCAACCCGCCGTCGTGGGGGCTCGACCGGATCGACCAGCGCGACCTGCCGCTGGACTCCTCGTACAGCTACGGCACGACCGCCGGGAACGTGCGCGCGTACGTCCTCGACACGGGCATCCGCACCACGCACACCACGTTCGGTGGTCGCGCGACGTGGGGCCACGACGCCGTGGACGGCACCAACACCGACTGCAACGGCCACGGCACGCACGTCGCGGGCACGATCGGCGGCAGCCAGTACGGCGTCGCCAAGGGTGTGCGGCTGGTCGCCGTGCGCGTGCTCAACTGCGCCGGCTCCGGCACGTTCGCCCAGGTCATCAGCGGCGTCGACTGGGTGACGGCGAACGCCGTCAAGCCGGCCGTGGCCAACATGAGCCTCGGTGCGGCGGCGTCCGCCGCCACCGCACCGCTCGAAGCCGCCATCCGCAACTCCATCGCCTCGGGCGTCACCTACGCCGTCGCGTCGGGCAACTCCAACGCCGACGCCTGCGGCTACAGCCCCGCGCTGGTCGGCGAGGCGATCACGGTCAACGCCTCCACCAGCGGCGACGCGCGCGCCTCGTTCTCCAACTACGGCAGGTGCACCGACCTCTACGCCCCCGGCCAGAGCATCACCTCCTCCTGGCACACCGGCGACGCGGCCACGAACACCATCAGCGGCACGTCGATGGCCACCCCGCACGTGGCCGGCGCCGCCGCCCTGCACCTGGCGGCACGCCCCGGCGACGCGCCCGCGGCCGTCCAGGCGGCGCTGGTGGACGCCGCCACGCCGGGCAAGGTCACCGACCCGGGCGCGGGCTCGCCGAACCGCCTGCTCCACACCGGCACGACCACCGGCGGCCCGTCCACCGTGGTCGCGGTGCGCTACCTGCGCGGGGCCGACCACCTGACCTCGACCACGGGCGCGCCCGGGTACGCGACGGAGGGCGCGCTGGGCAGGCTGCTCACCGCCCAGGCCCCCGGCACCCACCCGCTGTACCGCTGCCTGGTGGGCGGCTGGGACAACTTCACCTCGTACGACCAGAACTGCGAGGGCCAGGCCCGCGTCGGCCTGCTCGGCTACGCCCACGATGCCCCGACCGCGGGCGCGCACGCGATCTACCGCTGCCTCGTGCGCGGCACCGGCGACCACATGGAGTCCCCCGACCCGAACTGCGAGGGCCAGATCACCGAGGGCGGCCTCGGCTACTTCCTCGACTGACCTCCGCACGCCCCGCCGGGGTCGGCCCCCGGCGGGGCGCTAGTCGGTCGCGCCCATCACCAGGCCCTCGATGGTGTGCTTCTGCACCAGCGGTTCCAGCTCGTCGACGACCCGGCACCCGAGGTGCGCGCGGACCTCGGCGGGCAGCCGCTCGTGGTAGGCGCGGCTGACCACCAGGTCGTTGCGGTCGTTCTCCACGCCCGCGGCGACCAGACCGAGCACCAGCACGGGGCGGGAGGAGTCGGACCGGTTGGCCGTGCCGCGGTGGATCGTCAGCGCCGAGCGCACGGAGACGTCGCCGCGCCGGGGCAGTTTGCGCCGGGCGAGGCCCTCGTAGCGCGGGTAGGCGGACTTCGGCGGGAACATCCCGTGGTCGAAGTCCGCCCCGTCGTCCCACTGGGTGCCGTGGGCGATCTCGAACGGGCCCATCTCGGGGACTGTGTCCACCGTCGTCACGTTGAACGCCAGCGAGGTGAGGCGGCGGTCCGCGACGGTCTCGCGCGGCGCCGGGAAGTCGCGGTGCCACGGCTGCGCGACCGCGCCCGGCAGCGGCACGTCGAAGCCGATCTCGACGACCTGGTAGTCCGGCCCCAGCACCGCCCGCGCGACTGCGTCCACCCACGGGTGGGTCACCAGGTCGAGGAACCCCCTGATCCGCTCGGGGTGCACCTCGACGTAGTACCGGTTCGGCCCGCGGCCGATCGCGCCGTCGGGGCGGGCCATCGCCTCCCGGAACAACGCCTCGACGTCCTCGCGCAGGCGGTCGGCCCACTCGGGCTCGAAGGCGCCGCGCAACGCGGCGATCCCGTCGGTGCGCAGTCCGCGGACGGCGGTGTCCACGTCGGTGCCGGTCATGACGACCCCTTCCGGTGACGATCGGCCTCAGCCGAACGTAATCGCGGCAGGCCGCTATTTCAACGTTGTAAAAGCATCCGGCGGTGCCTCCTCGGTCGGTGATCCGGCCTGCTGCGATCATCGGGGATCGTCCGACGTGCGCCGATGCCGCTGGGGCAGCCGACCGCGACCGGGGCGTGAACCGATCCGGAGGCAATACCCATGAGCGCGCGTTTCCGAGAACTCGACTGGCGGCGGACGCCCCTCGGCGAACTGGTCCTGCGCCGCCGCTGGGACCCGGTGTTCGACCGCGAGGTTCACGAGATCAAGCTCAACGACGAGTTCCTGATGTCGAGCCTGTTCACCGTGTCCGAGGTCGAGCTGGCGCGCCTGGCGCTGGAGGGCCGGTCCGCGCCCCTGGACGTGCTGGTCGGCGGCCTCGGCCTCGGCTACACCGCGCGCACCGTGCTGGAGAACCGGGCCGTCCGCTCGCTGCTGGTCGTCGACGCCCTGGGCGAGGTCATCGACTGGCACCGCCAGGGGCTCCTGCCGGGAGGTCGGGAACTGGCCGCCGACCCCCGCTGCACCCTGCTCCACGGCGACTTCTTCGCGATGTCGCGCGCCGGCGGCGGGTTCGACCCGGCGTCGCCCGACCGGCTGTTCCACGCGATCGTGGTCGACATCGACCACTCGCCGCGCCACCTGCTGCACCCCGGCAACGCCGACTTCTACGAACCCGCCGGCATCGCGCGCGTGGCCGAGCGGCTGCACCCCGGCGGGGTGTTCGCGCTGTGGTCGAACGAGCCGCCGGACGACGACTACGCGGCGGCGCTGGCGGACGTCTTCGTCGAGGTCAGGCCCGAGGTGGTCCGCTTCCACAACCCCCTCCAGCAGCGGGAGGCGACCAGCACCGTCTACCTGGCGACGAAGGCCGGCTGAGGGGCGGGCGGGGCCGACCGGCCCCGCCCGCGCGCCTCGTCCGGCTACTTGCCGCGTCCGGTCTCCTCCTGGAGTCGGTCGATCATCTGCGACGCCTCGACCTTGGTCAGCCCGTCCGGCACCTCTTCGCCGGCCTCCTGGGCCAGCGTGTTCAGGTAGGACTCCTGCGGTCCGGTCATCGGCTCGTCACCGGTGGTCCAGTCGGCGGGGTCCTTCTCGGGGTTGCGGTCCACGTGCTTCTCCTCTTCCTCGAACGCGCGTTCGAGGTACCCGCCCGGACCACAGGTCAACCATCAGCAGTACCGGCATCCTCCTTCTGGGCGCTTGCCGGTCGGCGGACACGAGGTGGACTCGGGTCACCCGTCCCGACGCGGCCAGCAAGAGCAGGGTTCGCACTTTTTCCAGGCTTCGACGTGGAAGCGGGGTGTGGGCGCTTTCGACCGCGTGATCGAACGCGAACGCGTTGGTCAGCAGGTATGTGGCCTGGAGCGCGGGCTTCATCCCTCGAAGGTCCACCACCAGGCCCGGTGTGACGGTGGGCAGGAGGTCGGGACGAGGCAGGTCGCTGGGGCTCGGATCGTCGATGGTGGGCGTCGTGGAGTTGACGTACAACTTCGTACCTCCGTCGACTGACGCGATCACGCAGCTCGGGCGGATACCCGCCAACCTGGGGGCGAGGTTGAGAAGTGGTGTCTGCGTTTTTTCCGGCCCGCGCGTGTCCGCCAGATCGACCGACCACTTGTTCCCCGTGACCAGGATGACGGCCAACCAAGCCGCGATCAGAGCCCAGGAGCAGAGCAGGACACCCACTGGTCCGGTCAAGGCGGGCGCGATGCCGAGCACCGCGCCGAGCACGACGGACACCGCGCCGAGCGGACCGGCGAACAGCGCATTGCGGGCGAACCCCACCGCTGACGTCCTCATGATCGAGCCGTCCGGGAACAGCGTGTCCGACGGACTCACGGCAGTCAGCAGGCCCAGCCTGGCCAGCGCCGTCCTGGTCGGTCCGGGAAGGGTCGCGAACTGGTCCGCTGCCCTGGTGAGCACCCAACCGAGCAAGGTGTTCTTCGCCGCGCCGGTCGTCTCCCAGGTTTCCCCGGCGCGCTTGACGGGAGAGGTGGGCGGAGGTTCGTTCACCAATTTCTGCGCCACCAGGGGAGCGGTCAACGCCGCTTCGGCGAGCAGTGGTGTCCAGTGGTCCTGGTCGTCGGCCAGCGTCGAGACCCGGGACATCGCGTACATCAGCAGTTCGATGCGCTCCAGTGCGGCGACGAAGCGGCGGGTCAAGTCGAACTGAGGATCGAGTTGCCGGAGCAGCCGGGCCGTGGTCAGCGCCTCGGCGGGGTTGAACTCCAGCCACATCTCGAACAGGCGGTCCAGGCGTTGCGAGTCGTTCCGGGTGAGCTGTCGGAGCAGGTGTTCCGTGCTGTGGCCGGCGAGGGGGTGGCCGGGACGGGCGGAACGGCGGGCCTCGTCCAGGCAGGTCATCAGCAGGCGGATGTCGGCGAACCACTGCTCGTTCCACAGGGCGACGTCAGTCCTCGTCAGCTGTCGGCGCAGGGCGGTCGCGGCCGAGGTGAAGGTCGTCGACTCGTACGCTTGGCACTCGCGTGCCGCCCGCAGCAGCAGTGCGGGAGAAGCGCCGCGCTCGTGCAGGTCGTCCAGCGCCCGGAGGCGATCGGAGCGCTTGAACATCGTCAGCGTGAAGATCACCACTTCGGACAGCCTGCTGCTCTGCGCTCCCGGAGATGCGAACAGGGCGTCCGCGAGATCGGGAAAGGCCGGCACGCCGCTCTCGCTCGCCTCGATCGCGGCCAAGTACTCGCACAGTGTGAGGTGCATGAAGCGGAGCGTTTCGCCTGGCCGCTCCTCGGTGAAGATCCCCGTGTCGATCGCCAACGCCCGCAGGTGCGCTTCGGCCTTGGCCGTGGTCGACAGACCGGTGAGCCGTTGGGTGGTGTGGACGGCGTCGCGCCACGAGATCGAGTTCGCGGGGTCGTCACCGCCGTACAGGTGATCGAGCGCGATCTTGCCGAGCAGTTCCTCCCGGGCCCGCCGGGTCTCGGAAGCACCCTGCCCCTGGCCGAACTGCTGCGAGTGGCGGTGCACCAGCAGTTCCCCGATGACGCTGCTGTAGAACTCGGTCCGCGTGTCCGGCAGCCGCACCGAGCCGAGGTTCGGCGAGGCCGTGTAGCGCTGGTCCTGCGCGACGTACATCGACAGGATCAACGGGTTGCCGCACATCTCCGCCAACGTCCGGTGCTCCAGCAACGTGTTGAGGATGCGCTGGGCCTCGCCCGACCGGCCTGCCGGGTAGGGCCACTTGCGCAGGAACTCGAACACATCCGCCGCCGTGAACGGCTCGACCGTGTAGACGGCGTTCATCCCGTCGATGAAGCCACGTGACAGCGCGCCGCGCAGTTGGGTGCGCGCCGTCACGATCACGCTGGTGTGCGGCGACTTCCCGCGCAAGGAGGCGATCAGGTCCTGGATCGCCTCGCCGGCGAAGTCGAGGCAGCGCTCCGGCACCTCGTCCATGCCGTCGAGCAGGACGAGCAGCCCGTTCTTGCCCGCCCAGGCGTCCAGCGCGAACCGAGGGTCGTGAACGCCTTCGACCTGCGCGGCCAGCCGGAACAACTCACCCCGCAGCCACGCCCCGGCATCCTGCTTCGATGCCTTGGCCTCTGCCCACCCGAGGCCGCGGAGTTCGACGTGCAGGGGCAGTCGATTGGTGTCGGGGTGCGTGAACGCCTTCCGACAGGTCTGGCGGAACAGCTTCTTCGTCAAGGACGACTTGCCCGAGCCCGGATCGCCGAACAGCAGTACAGAGCCGGCGTCGTCGGCGAGCAGGTCGTCGTCCGTGACCCGGCGCCGAGCGCCGGACAGCGACAGACGGACGTAGGCGGTGTCGATGTCGATCGCGGCACCGTCGACGGAGGGCACGAAGAGGCGCGCGGGGAAGGTGGCGAGCTTCAGTTCCGCGTACCGGCGCACACCGAACTGGCCTGCCAGCGACTTCCTGACGTGACGTCCGATGCTCAGTCGGACGTTGCCGATCACGTACTTCAAGAACGACTGGGACTCCCGCGCCAACGAGCGGCGGTACTTCAGCACCTGGCGGAGGATCGCGGTGCCGACGCCGAGCAGCGTCGTGATGACCACACCGAGCAGCGTGCCCGTCACCGGCACGACCTCCTGTTCTCCTCGGCGGTCGGGTGACCGGGCCGTCGAACGGTTCAGGAGTGTTGCCCTGGCGGGAGGAGGCGCTTCCGCCGAAGTGCGGAGTGCGCCGTTTGGTTGCCAAGTCTTGACACGAAGGTTTTGGTCTAGTCCAATTCTTCCCACCTGGAGGCCGCCACCACTGGGAGGTCCGATGTCGCGCAGAGTCCTGTTCGCCCGGGTGGCGGCGGTGGTGGCCCTCGTGGCCGGCGCCGTGGCGGTCGGGTTGACCCCCGCCTACGCCGCGTCGGTGACGGCCACGTTCGCCAAGACGTCCAGCTGGGAGAGCGGGTACACGGCCCAGTTCTCCATCCGCAACGACACCAGCGCGGCGATCTCCGGGTGGAAGGTCGAGTTCGACCTGCCGGCCGGGACGTCGGTCGGCGCCTACTGGGACGCCCTCCAGACCAACTCGGGCGGGCGCTACTCGTTCACCCACCGCGAGTACAACGGGACCGTCGCGCCCGGCGCCACGGTGACATTCGGGTTCAACGCCTCCGGGACCGCGAGCCCGGCCGCCTGCCGGATCAACGGCGCGCCGTGCGCCGGGGCGCCCACCACGACCACCACGACCACCACCACCACGACGACCACCACGACCGGCACCACCACCACGACCACGACCACGCCACCCGCGACCGGGTTGCCGAAGAAGGTGCTGGTCGGCTACCTGCACGCCAGCTTCGCCAACGGCTCCGGCTACATCCGGATGAAGGACGTCCCCGACGAGTGGGACGTCATCAACCTCTCCTTCGCCGAACCCACCTCCGCCACGTCCGGCGACCTGCGGTTCGCGCAGTGCCCCGCGGCAGAGTGCCCGAACGTCGAGTCCGAGGCCGAGTTCATCGCGGGCATCCGCGAGAAGCAGGCCGAGGGCAAGAAGGTGCTGATCTCCATCGGCGGCGCGAACGGCCAGGTGCAGCTGTCCACGACGGCGGCGCGGGACGCGTTCGTCCGCAGCGCCTCCGCCATCATCGACCGGTACGGCCTGGACGGGCTCGACGTCGACTTCGAGGGGCACTCGCTGTCGCTCGCCGCGAACGACACCGACTTCCGGTCGCCGACCACGCCGGTCGTCGTCAACCTGATCTCCGCGCTCAAGGCGCTGAAAGCCCGCTACGGGGCCCGGTTCGTGCTCACCATGGCGCCGGAGACGTTCTTCGTGCAGGTCGGCTACCAGTTCTACGGCGGCGCGGGCGGCGCGGACCCGCGGGCCGGGGCGTACCTGCCGGTCATCCACGCCCTGCGCGACGACCTGACGCTGCTGCACGTCCAGCACTACAACTCCGGCCCGATCATGGGCCTGGACAACCAGTACCACTTCATGGGCGGCCACGACTTCCACGTCAGCATGGCCGACATGGTCCTGGCCGGGTTCCCCGTGCGCGGTGACGCGACGAAGGTGTTCCCCGGCCTGCGGCAGGACCAGGTGGCGATCGGGCTGCCCGCGAGCATCAACGCGGGCAACGGGTTCACCTCCGTCGCCGAGGTGCGGAAGTCGTTCGACTGCCTGGCGAAGGGGACGGACTGCGGCACGTACAAGCCGAAGGCGGTCTACCCGGGCCTGCGCGGCCTGATGACGTGGTCGATCAACTGGGACCGGCACAACGGGTTCGAGTTCTCGCGCTCGCACCGGGCGTACCTGCCCCGCTAGGGCGGACGGCCCGGTGGACGGCCCCACCGCGCGGGGACCGTCCACCGGGACCGCCGGCGCGCGTCCCGACCGCGCACCCCCCGACCGCGCACGCGGCGAGCGCGGCGAGCACGAGCAGGAGTTCCAGGAGACCGCCCCACCGGGTCGCGGGAGTGGTGCCCGACCGCAGCGGCACGGTGTCGACCAGCGTCTCGGCGGTGAACAGGCCGGTGGACCGCGCCACACCCCCGTCCGGCCGCACGACCGCGCTCACCCCGCTGACCGCCGCCACGACCACGGCGCGACCGTGCTCCACCGCGCGCAGCCTGGCCATCGCCAACTGCTGGTGGCTCATCCCGCCACGCCCGTACCAGGCGTTGTTCGTCGGCACCACGAACAGCCGCGCCCCCCGGGCGGCGCCGTCGCGCAGCACCGCGTCGTAGGCCACCTCGTAGCAGATCCCCACGCCCACCCTGGTTCCCGCGACATCCAGGACGCCCGGCGAGGTCCCCGCGCGCAGGTCGGGCGCGTCGGCGAACGGGGTGACCAGGCTCGCCAGGGGGCGCAGCGGGACGCGTTCGGCGAACGGCACCAGTTCCCGCTTCGCGTACGACGCTCCCGCGCCGGTCCGCGGGTCCCACGCGACGACCGCGTTCTCCTCCACCCCGTCGACGCGCCGCAGCACGCCGATCAGGGCGGGCACGCCGAGGTCCGCCACGGCCCGGTCCAGCACCGGGTCGCGGTCGCCGGTGGCGGTCGCGCTCTCCGGCCACACCACGAGGTCGGGCGCGGGCACCTCGCCCGCGCGGACCGCCCCCGCGAGGTTCGCCGTGGCGTCCAGGTGGTTGCGGCGCAGCGTCCCGCGCTCGTCGAGCAGCCCCAGGCCGACGTCCGGCGCGTTGCCCTGCACGAGGGCCACCACGCGCTCGCCGTCCTGCGCGTCCACGCCGACCAGCGGCGTCACGGCCAGTGCCGCGACCAGCGGCAGCACCGGCCACGCCCGCTGCGGGTCGCGCGGCCGGACGAGCCAGGCCGCCACGCCGAACCCCGTCGCCACCACCGCGAACGACACCAGCGGCGCGCCACCGACCGCCGCCAGCGGCAGGTACGGGCCCTCGACCTGGCCGAACGCCACGCGCCCCCACGGGAAACCGCCGAACGGCACCCGGCCGCGCACCGCCTCCTGGAGCACGAACAGCAGCGCCGCCCACACCGGCGCGCCGGGCAACCGCGCCACGAGCGGCACCAGCGCGCACGCCCCGGCGGTGAACAGGGCCATCAGCGCCGACAGGCCGAGCCACGGCGCGGGACCGAAGTCGCGCCCCAGGAAGTCGTCGATCCACCTCAGGTGGCACAGGAAGAACGCCAGGCCGAACACGAAGCCCAGCGCCGTCGACCGGCGGGTGCCCGCCCCGCGCAGCGCGAACCACAGCACGGCGAACGCGACCACCGCCGCCCACCACAGCACGCGGGGCGGGAACGCGACGTGCAGCAGCACCCCGGCCGCCGCGGCCGCGGCACCGCGCCACACCCGGTCAGGCACGCGCCGGCACCGCCACGCGGACCGCCGCCGGCCTCGTCAGCAGCAGGAACGCCGCCCAGACCACGACCGCCCCGATCGCGTAGCCCGCGACGAGCGAGCCGACCCGTCCGGTGAAGTCCCCCGCCGAGGGGGGCACGAGCACGGCGAAGACGGCGACCGCCCCCACCGACCACGGCACCGCGCGCCCCGGCAACCGGCTCGCGGCCAGGGGGACCATCGCCCACAGCGCGTACCAGGGCTGCACCACCGGCCCGAGGACCACGACGAGGCCCAGCACCGCTCCCAGGGACGCCACCGCGCCGACCCGCCCGCGCAACTGCCCGACCAGCACGGCACCCACCCCGCACACCGTCATCGCGAACCCGATCGCCTTGCCGACGCCGATCATCGCCTGCGTGGCCCGCGCCCCGAACAGCCCGCCGGTCAGGAAGCCGAACCAGTTCGTCGGCGCCAGCCAGCTGTTCACCCGGCCCGGCGTGCCCAGCGCCCGCACCCAGCCGAACCCGAGCCCGGTCAGCACCGAGACCGAGGAGGACACCACCGCGAACGCCAGCACCATGCCCAGCCCGGCGAGCAGGAAGTCGCGGAGGGAGCCACCGCGGCGGCGGGCGAGCGCCGTGCCGACCACCGCCAGCGCGGCCAGGGCGGGCAGCTTCACCAGCGCGGCCGAGGAGATGAGCACGACACCGGCACCCACCGCCCACCGGTCGACGCGCTCCCGCAGCCCTTCCAGCGCCACCGCCGTGCCGGCGAGCATCAGGCCCAGCATCACCGAGTCGTTGTGCGCGCCGCCCACGAGGTGCCAGAGCACCAGCGGGTTCAGCACGCCCAGCCACAGGGCGGTGCGCCGCGACGCGCCGGCGACCGCGGCGAGCCGGGGGACCGCCCACCCGATCAGCACCAGCCCCAGCAGGCAGACCAGGCGGTGCAGCAGCACGCCCGCCACCGGGTCGCCGGCCGAGACCTCGGCGATCACCCGTTCGACCGCGCCGAACAGCGGGCCGTAGGGCGACGGCGTGTCGCGCCAGTACGACCCCACTCGCCCGACGACCTCCGACGCCGTGCCCAGCCCCGTCGCGGGGCCGACGGCGTTCGGGTCCAGGCCGCGCGCGGCGACCTCGCCCTGCGCCAGGTAGCTGAACACGTCTCGGCTGAACAGGGGCGGCGCGACCAGCAGCGGCCCGCACCACAGGGCCAGCGTCCGCAGCAGCCAGGACGGGGACGGCAGGGGGGCGCGGCCGAGCAGCGCCCACGACAGCACTAGCAGGCCGATCCCCGCGACGCTGGCCGCCAACGCCGACGCGACCAGTCCGGACGACGAGGCGACCGCGCCGACCCAGGCGGCCGGGGTCAGCAGCGCGACGCCGCAGAACCCGGTCCAGCGCAGCCGGTCCGGTGACACGAGAGCGGGGTGTGAGTCCATCGCGGACGATCGTGCTGGGCGGGTGGATCATCACGGATCGCACTGCGGTCGCACACCGCCTACGACCGCAGGATGACCCCGGGCCGCCGGCGCGCTCGTGTACGGTGGGGACCGGCGCGGGGAGCGCCTCCGGGTCCGCGGGAAGGGCAGAGCCCACCCCCGGCTTCCGCACGCGCACCACCACGAAGCCACCCTCCCAGTGCCCTGAGCAGCGGACCGCAGGTGCCCAGGAGGCTGGAATGCCCGTCGTCCCCCTGCCCGAGCGCCCCGACGCCGAGCAGCTCCGTACGCTCGCCAAGGACCTGCTGCGCCGCGTCCGCGCCGCCGAACCGCGTGCGCCGGCGCTCGTCGCCGAGCACGCCCCGGACCTCCCCGCCGACGGCGTCACGCCGGCCGCCGCGCAGCTGGTGCCGGCCCGCCACCACGGTTTCCCGAGCCGGCCGCGGTTGCGGCGGCACCTGGCGGACCTCGACGCCGCGCCGGACGAGGGCGTGCTGACCGCGGAGAACCGCTACCGCGTGCACCGCGGGTGGGCGGAGGCCGCCGCCGTGGCCCGCTGCGCGCGGCTCGCGACCGCCGGGCACCCGCCCGCCGGGTCCTGGCGGCCGGTGCTCACCGCGCGGCACGCCGGGGTGCACGTCGTCGTCTTCTCCACTCCGGACGGTCCGCTGTTCGCCGAGCTGACCCCCACCACCACGACGCTGTCCCGGCCGGTGACCGCCGCACCGCCCGCGGTGGCCTTCCACACCACCGCGGGCACGATCGCCGGCGTGGTGCCGCGGGGTACCGCGCGGGTGGCCGTGGAACGCCCCGGTGGCCGCTACGCCAAGGAGAACGCGATCCTGGCCGACGGGCTGTTCGTCGTGCCCAACGCCTTCGCCGTCGACGAGCGCGACGTCGTCCTGCACGTCGACGGCGGCGGAACGGACGTCGCCGTCCCGCCGCGCGCCGGGGCGTGGCCGACCGGCCCCTCCCGGCGGGCGACCGCGAGTCCGAGGCCGGCCGCCGCCTGGCGCTCGCCCTGGCGCGGGCCGACGTGCGGCCGGTCGTGGACCCGTCCTGCCGGGAACCCGGTGCGCACGCCGCGCTGACCGGCGACGAGTCCGTCCAACTGGGCCGGTACGGGGACCTGCTGCTCCACCACCTGACCGGCGGTGAGCCGTACGTGCACGACTTCGGGCCGCGGCACGGCCCGGTGCGCGACTTCGCCGTCGTGGGCGGGACCGTCGCGCTGACCAGGGTGTACCACGGCTTCGTCGACGACCGCAGCGACCGGGTCGCCCTGGTCGGCTGGTGGACCGGGACGCGGTCGCCTCGGTCGTGCTGCGTCGGCGGGACGCGCCCGACCTGCCGGCCGTGCTCGCCGGCGGCACCCTGGTGATCGCGTCACCGGACCTGCGCGAGCTGCGCGAGCGGGGACCGGTCACCGAGCGCGTGGTGGCGTTCGACGCCGCCGGGGACGTCGTGGAGGACCTGCCGCACCAGCGGTAGCCGTCAGCGGACCAGGCCCCGGAGCACCGCGACGGCGTGGGCCGGCGCGGGGGTCCGGTCGTCGGCCCGGACGGCGGCCACGAGGTCGATGCGCGCCGCGCGGCCGGACAGCGGCCGGTGGGCGACGCCCGGCACCCCCAGCCGGGCCACCGGTTCGGGCACCACGGCGATCCCCAGGCCGGCGGCGACGAACGTGACCAGGGTGGAGGTCTCGGCGACCTCGTGGCGCACGCGCGGAGCGAAGCCCTCCTCCCGGCACAGCGCGAGCACGGTCCCGTGCATCACCGACCCGCCGGACGCGTGCACGACCAGGTCCTCGCCGCGCAGGTCCGCCACCCGCAACCGCTTGCGCGCGGCCAGGGGGTGCCGGTCGGGCAGCGCCACGATCAACCGGTCGGTGCGCAGGGTCTCCAGCCGCAGCGCCGGTTCGTCCACCGGCGGGCGCAGCAGCGCCAGGTCGATCTCGTGCCCGAGCAGCGCCGCCACCTGGGCGGGCACGAGCATCTCGCCGCGGAACGCGACGTCGATGCCGGGGAAGTCCTCGCGCAGCGCGCGGGCGAAGGCGGGCAGCAGGCTGTAGGTCGCCGACCCGACGCAGCCGACCACGAGCCGCCCCTGCACGCCGGACGCCACGCGCCGCGCCTCGTCCGCCGCGTCGTCCACCTCCGCCAGGATCGCCCGCACCCGCCGCAGGTAGGCGGCGCCGGCGTCGGTCAGCTCGACCCGCCGCCTGCTCCGGTCGAACAGCAGCACGCCCAGTTCCTCCTCCAGCCGCCGGATCTGCTGGGACAGCGGCGGTTGGGCCATGTGCAGCCGGGCGGCGGCGCGGGTGAAGTGGCGCTCCTCGGCGACGGCGAGGAAGTAGCGCAGGTGGCGCAGCTCGGTCATACCCCCAGCGTCTCAGAGGCGACGGGAAGGGTATTTCCGCGTATCAGTGCTCGTCGCCTACGGTCGGTGGCATGAGCGATGTCGTGATCTGCGAACCGGTCCGCACCCCGGTCGGCCGGTTCGGCGGGGCGCTCGCCGCGCTCGACGCCACCGACCTGGCGACGACCGTGCTGGCGGAACTGGTGCGCCGCACGGGGCTCGGCGAGGGCGACGTGGACGACGTCGTGCTCGGCCAGTGCCACCCGAACGGCGAGTCGCCCGCCGTCGGCCGGGTCGCCGCGCTCGACGCGGGCCTCGGCGCGGCGGTGCCCGGCCTCCAGGTCGACCGCCGCTGTGGCTCGGGCCTCCAGGCCGTCCTGTACGCCGCGGGGCAGGTCGCGACCGGCGCGGCCCAGCTGGTCGTCGCCGGGGGAGTGGAGTCGATGTCCCGGGTGGAGCACTACGCGCTGGGCCTGCGCACCGGCGTGAAGCAGGGCGGCGTGCAGCTCGTGGACCGCCTCGACCGCGCACGGGTGACGGCCGGCGGCCGGAGCCACCCGGTGCCCGGCGGGATGGTGGAGACCGCCGAGAACCTGCGGCGCGAGTACGGCATCGCGCGCGAGGAGCAGGACGAGCTGGCCGCCCGCTCCCACCGGCGGGCCGTCGCCGCCCACGAGGCCGGCCGGTTCGCCGACGAGCTGGTGCCGGTCACCGTCCCCGGCCGGCGCGGCGCGCCCGGCGCGGTGGTGGACCGCGACGAGCACCCGCGCCCCGGCACCACGGCGGAAGGGCTGGCCGCGCTCACGCCGATGCGGCTCGCGCTCGACCCGGGGGCCACCGTCACCGCGGGCAACGCGAGCGGGCAGAACGACGGCGCCGCCGCGTGCGTCGTGACCACCCGGGACGAGGCCGAGCGGCGAGGGCTGCGCCCGCTGCTCGCGCTGCGGTCGTGGGCGGTGGCCGGAGTCGGACCGGAGGTGATGGGCCTCGGCCCGGTGCCCGCGACGGAGGCCGCGCTCGCCCGCGCCGGGATCACCCTCGCCGACGTCGACGTGATCGAGCTGAACGAGGCGTTCGCCGCGCAGGTGCTGGCCTGCCTGCGCGAGTGGGGGCTCGACCCGGAGGACGACCGGCTCAACCCCAACGGGTCCGGCATCTCGCTCGGGCACCCGCTGGGCGCGACCGGCGCGCGCGTCCTGGCCACGATGGCGCACGAGGTGCGGCGGCGCGAGGCCCGCTACGCCCTGGAGACGATGTGCATCGGCGGCGGCCAGGGGCTCGCCGCGGTCTTCGAGCGGGTCGCCCCGTGAGCCGCGACAAGGTGGTCGCCACCGCGGCCGAGGCGGTCGCCGACGTCACCGCCGGGTCGAGCGTGGCGGTCGGCGGCTTCGGCCTCGCGGGCATCCCGTGGGTCCTCGTCGAGGCGCTGCTGGAGCAGGGCGCCGACGACCTCACCGTCGTGTCGAACAACTGCGGCGTGGACGGCGCAGGGCTCGGCCTGCTGCTGGAGCGGCGGCGGATCAGCCGGGTCGTCGCCTCTTACGTGGGGGAGAACAAGGAGTTCGCCCGGCAGTACCTCTCCGGCGAGCTGACCGTGGAGCTGACCCCGCAGGGCACGCTCGCCGAGCGGCTGCGGGCGGGTGGCGCGGGCATCGGCGCGTTCTACACCCCCACGGGGGTCGGCACGCTCGTCGCGGAGGGCGGCCTGCCGTGGCGCCACCACCCGGACGGCACGGTCGCCGTCGCCTCGCCGCCGAAGGAGGTGCGCTCCTTCCACGGCCGGGAGATGGTGCTGGAGGAGTCGATCGTCACCGACGTCGCGCTGGTGCGCGCCGCGGTCGCCGACCGGGCGGGCAACTGCGTGTTCCACGCGGCGGCCCGCAACTTCAACCCGGCGGCGGCGATGGCCGGCCGGCTCACCGTCGTGGAGGCCGAGCGCGTCGTGGAGGCCGGGGGGATCGGCCCGGACGAGGTGCACCTGCCCGGCGTGTTCGTCCAGCGCGTCGTGCCGCTCACACCCGAGCAGGCGGCGCGCAAGGGCGTCGAGCAGCGGACCACGCGGGGCGAGCGCCCCGGTGCGGGAGAGGAGGCCCGACGTGCCCTGGACCCGTGACGAGATGGCGGCCCGCGCCGCCGGCGAGCTGGGGGACGCCGAGTACGTCAACCTCGGCATCGGCCTGCCCACGCTGATCCCCGACCACCTGCCCGCCGGGTCGGCGGTCACCCTGCACGCGGAGAACGGCATCCTCGGCGTCGGTCCCTTCCCCTACGAGGACGAGGTCGACCCCGACCTGGTCAACGCGGGCAAGCAGACCGTCACCGTGCTGCCCGGCGCGTCCTACTTCGACTCCTCCACCAGCTTCGCGATGATCCGCGGCGGGCACGTCGACACCGCCGTCCTGGGCGGCATGCAGGTCTCCGCCGCCGGCGACCTGGCCAACTGGGTGGTGCCCGGCTCGGTGGTCAAGGGCATGGGCGGCGCCATGGACCTCGTCTCCGGCGCGGGCCGGGTGATCGTGCTGATGGAGCACACCACCCGGCGCGGCGAACCGAAGCTGCTGCGCTCGTGCACGCTGCCCCTGACCGGCCGCGGCGTGGTCTCGCGGGTGATCACCGACCTGGCCGTGCTGGACGTCGCCGGCGGCGCCTTCCGGGTGGTGGCGCTGGCGCCCGGCGTGACCCTCGACGAGGTCGCCGACCGGACCGACGCGCCCGTGGAGGACGCCACTGCGGCAGGATGACCGCCGGGGGTGGTGGACGTGCCCGAGGGGTGGCAGTGGGACGGCACGCTGTTCCGGGGGAGCGCGGCGCACTACGAGCGCGGCCGGCTGCCGTACGCGCCGGGCTTCGCCGGCGCGGTGGCCGGGGCGCTCGGGTGGGACGGTCGGGGCCGGGTCCTCGACGTCGGCTGCGGGCCGGGCACGGTGACGCTCGACCTGGCCCCGTTCTTCACCGAGGCGGTCGGCCTCGACCCGGACGAGGACATGCTGGGCGAGGCCGGGCGGCGGGCCGACCGCCTCGGGGTCTCCGGCGTGCGCTGGGTGACCGGCCGCGCCGAGGACCTGCCGGCCGGCCTGGGGGAGTTCCGGGCGGTGGTGTTCGCCCAGTCCTTCCACTGGACGGACCGCGACCGCGTCGCCGCCGCCGTGTTCGGGATGCTCGCGCCGGGCGGCGCGTTCGTCCACGTCGGCGACCTCAAGGACCCGCCCGCCGGGGCGACCCCGCTGCCGCTGCCCGTCCCGCCGTACGAGGGGATCGCCGAACTGGTGCGCCGCCACCTCGGCCCGGTGCGCCGCGCCGGGCAGGGCACGCTCCCGCACGGCACGCCCGGCCGCGAGGACCTCGTCCTGGCCCGCGCGGGGTTCGAGGGCTTCGCGCGGCTCGTCGTGCCGGCCGGGCAGGTGGTCGAGCGGACCGAGGACGACGTCGTGTCGTGGGTGTTCTCCTGCTCCTTCTCCGCCCCGCACCTGTTCGGCGACCGGCTGGGCGACTTCGAGCGCGACCTGCGCGCGCTGCTGCGCCGGACCTCGGCGGACGGCTTCGCCGAGCACGTGCCGCCCACCGGGGTCATGACCTGGCGCAGGCCCGGCTAGCAGCCGATCCGGCGGGAACCCAGCGCGATGTCGTCGTACCAGAGGTCGTAGGCGCCCTCGTTCGGCTGGTACAGCTGCCAGCCGATCTTCACCGTGTCGAAGCGCGGGAACAGGAAGTCGACCTGGTTGCCGCCGTGCTCGCGGGTGGAGACGGTGAGGTCGGGGCGCGGCTCGCCGTCGAACCACAGCTCGACCCGGTTGTCCGTCGCGTCCATGCGCCACTCGACGCACTGCCAGCGACCGGCCTCGGAGGGCGCCGACTCGCGCCAGTTCGTCCAGTCGCCGGTCGGGCCGCCGTCCGCGCCCACGCCCCACAGCGCCCGGTCGAGCGTGGGCACGTACTGGCCGCCGAGCGGGCGCACGACCTCCGGCCCGTCGCCGGTGGCCTCGACCAGCGTGTAGTGCGCCCAGTCGGGTTGCGCCGGGAACCCGGCGACCTTGACCCGCACCCGGCCCCAGAAGCTGTTGCCGGGCGGGCTGAAGTCGTCGACCTTGAGGAACGCGCGGCCGTTGCCCTCGGCCCGCACGTGCAGCACCTTCTGCCCGCGCCGGTCGCGCTCGACCTCCAGCGAGCCGTTCTTCGTGTCCACGCCCCACCGCAGGCTGGTGCCCGCGCCGGTGGGGACGCGCTGGAAGTCCTCGCAGAACAGCAGGCCGGGCCGGTCGCACGTGCCGGGCCGGTGGTCGGCCGGGCCGGCCGCGGCGACCGGGAGGGCGACGACCGAGAACAGGGCGGCGAGGACCGCCGACGACAACCGCTTCCGCACGGGGGGCTCCTTCTGCGCTGAGGGGGCAGAAGGCAAGCTAGCCGTTCTGGGAACGCTCCCATACCCCTGACCGGCGGCATCGGGGTTGATCTCCGCCGCGTCGGGTCAGGCCCGGTGCGGTCAGGCCCCGGCGGGGTCAGGCCCCCGTGGGGTCGCCCGCGACCAGGCGGACGGCGAAGCCGCTCTCGTCGCGGCGCAGCGCGACGTGCGCGCACAACTGGTGCACCAGCCACAGGCCCAGGCCGCCGAGGTCGCGGTCCGGGGCGGGCAGCAGGCCGGCGAACGGGTCGGTGGGTCCGGCCCCGGTGTCGTGGACCTCGACGACCACCCGGTCGCGGTCGGCCCACACCCTGAGCCGGACCGGCGGCGAACCGTGCCGCACCGCGTTGGTCGCCACCTCGCTGACCGACAGCAGCAGGTCCTCGAACTCCGCCGCGGACAACCGGGCCCGGTTGGCGTCCGCGACCGCCTGGCGGGCCTCGGCGGACGTGCGGACGACCACGTCGACCAGCGGTGGCGTGGACTCGATCGGGAGGGGCGCCGCCGGTCGCGGTTCGGCGAGGAACGCGGGCGGCGGCACGTAGTCGCCGACGGTGTGGCGCCCGCCGCCGGCGGTGAGGGCGAACGGGTGCGTGCGGGCCACGTCGTCGAGCACGTGCCGCGGGGTGTCGCGGGTGTCGTAGAGGCACATGCTGCGCAGCGGGAAGTCGTCGTAGGCGTGGTTGACCGCCGACTCGTAGCGGGCCCACCAGTCCCACGAGGTGGTCAGCGCCGCCTTCGGGACCTCGCCGGCGATGCGGATGCCGCGCGCGCCGTCGGCCACGAACCCGGCCATCATCTCCCGGTAGGACCGGATCGCGGAGGCGGGGCGGGCATAGACGTCGTCGTTGGCGGTGAACACCACCCCGGCCGAACGGGGGAGCGCCGAGCGCACCAGCTCCGACCGCTCCGGTGCCAGCGACACCACCGTCGGCTCGCCCGCCTCCAGCCCGTCGAGCAGGAACGGCACCACGACGGACAGCAGGTCCTCGTCGGAGGCGTAGTAGGCGGCGGAGTGGTCGTAACCCCGACCGTGGGCGTCGGTCCTCATCGCACCGGCTCCACGCGGACCCGGGTCACGCCCAGCAGCCGGAGGAGGTGCCCGGGGTGCGACAGCGGCGTCCGCAGCACCACCGTCGTCCCGCGCCGCTCGGCGTGCCCGGCCAGGGCGAGCAGGTTGCGGTGGTCGACGAACTCCAGCCGGGCCGCGTCGACGACCACCTCGCCGTCGGTGGCCGGCAGTTCCGCGCGCTCCAGCGCGAGCGGCCACAGCTCGCGCGCCTCCGCGTCCAGCCGGCCGGCCAGCGCGGCGGACGCGCCGTCGCGCGCGTGCAGGTGGAACGGCGCGGTGGCGTCGTCGGCCGGCGGGTGCAGGCAGGCGAGCTGTGCGATGGTGTCGTCCCCCAGTTCGGTCCGGTCGTAGGCGCACATCGCGGACATCGGGTGGGTGGCCATGTAGCGGTCCGCCAGGTGTTCGTAGCGCGCGAACGCGTCGAGTCGGTCGGGGGTGCGCACCAGCGACGTGGCGTCGGCGGCGACGCGGAGGCCGGTGAACCCGTCCGCCAGCGCCTCCTCGGTGGCCGCCGCGTAGGCGCGCACCTGCTCCCGCGGGTCGATCACCGCGTCGGAGGGGTAGGCGGCCTCGGGAGGGGCGAACCGCACGGCACCGCGCCGCAGACCCACGTCGAGGACGCCGGTCGCGCGCAGCCCACGGGTGATGCCGCCCGGGTCGCCGGGCGCCACGTACTGGACGCGTTCGCCCTTGGCGAGCCCTTCGGCCAGGAACTCCGCGGCGCGGGCCTCGAACTCGGCCCGGTCCTCGAAGCGGTGGCACCGGTGGAGCGGGTCCGGCGGCGCGGGCGACTTCATCGGAAGATCCTATGCCACCGCGTCGCCGGGGTCAGGCGTCGAAGCGCGACGGGTCGCCCGCGCCCACGCGGACCACTTCGGGCTCGCCCTGCGAGAAGTCGACCACCGTGGTGGGTTCGGTGCCGCAGTCGCCGGAGTCCAGCACCGCGTCCACGAGGTGGTCCAGGCGCTCCTTGATCTCCCAGCCCTGCACCAGCGGCTCCTCCTGGTCGGGCAGCAGCAGCGTGCTCGACAGCAGCGGCTCGCCCAGCTCGGCCAGCAGGGCCTGCGCCACGGGGTGGTCGGGGATGCGGGCGCCCACGGTCTTCTTCTTCGGGTGCATCAGCCGGCGCGGCACCTCGGTGGTGGCCGGGAGGATGAACGTGTAGCTGCCCGGCGTGGCCGCCTTGATCGCCCGGAACACCGAGTTGTCCACGTGCACGAACTGGCCCAGCTGGGCGAAGTCGCGGCACATCAGCGTGAAGTGGTGGCGGTCGTCGAGGTGGCGGATCCGGCGGATGCGGTCCAGGGCGTCCTTGTTGCCCAGGCGGCACCCCAGCGCGTAGCAGGAGTCCGTGGGGTAGGCGATCAGCCCGTCCGCCTTGATCAGCGCGACCGCCTGGTCGATGGCCCTGCGCTGCGGGTTCACCGGGTGCACGTCGAAGTACCTCGCCATGCGGGGAGCCTATGCGCGTCGCCCCGCTGCGCGCGCGGCCACCCCGCCGGGGCCGGTCCGCGCCCGTGATCGGCGGGTTCCCCCCGCTCAACCTGTTAGCGGGGTTTGCCACCCGACGAGGCGAATCAGGTGCTCCTCACTCTGCGAAATCGGCCACTAGGCCATTAGTGTCGGGTGTCCGGTCGGCAGTGGTACGGCCTCGTCGAAGGGGTGCGGCCGCCGACGCTCGCGAGCAAGGGGCCACAAGCCGGCTCGTGGAGGTTCTTCGCGTTACGTCGCGGCGCTGATCGCCACATGTCCCCAGGATGAGGAAGTCATGAGCAGGGTGTCACCCATGATCGTTTTCTACTCGCAGTTGGTAGTTCACCCGCTGTTGTTCACTCGATTGGGCGTACTGCTTGTTGTCGTCGCCACGCTGCTGACACCCTCGCCGGCGTCGGCCGACTTCTACCCCTCGCGGGTGAAGGTCTTCGTCGCCAACAGCGGTTCCGACTCGGTGACGGTCTACGACACGCGCCTGGCCGAGGTGGTGGCCACGGTGCCGGTCGGCAAGTACCCGGTCGGCGTGGGCGCGGCGCCCGGCGGTGAGCGGGTGTACGTGACCAACGAGCAGTCCGACACGCTCTCCGTGCTCGACGCGCGGGGGCACGGCGTGGTGGCCACGGTGCCGGTCGGCCGCAACCCGTACGGCGTGGCCGTCACCCCGACCCACGCCTACGTGACCAACTTCGGCTCGGACACGGTCACCGTCGTGGACGTCGCGACCAACAAGCCCGTCCGCGACGTCCCGGTGGGCCGCTTCCCGCACTCGGTCGCCGTGAGTCCGAACGGCAAGCGCGTCTACGTGACCAACAACGGCGACCGCACCGTCACCGTCCTGGACGCCGGCAGCCACAAGCCGGTGGCCACGATCCCCGTCGGCCTGTACCCGGCGGGCGTCGCCGTCAGCCCGGACGGCGAGCGGGTGTACGTGACCAACACCGGGTCGAACTCGGTGACCGTCATCGACGCCGACGACCACCGCCCGGCCAGGACCACCCCGGTCGGGAACGCCCCGCTGGGCGTCACGGTCACCCCGCGCGGCCGGGTGCACGTGGCCAACACGGGCGCCGACACCGTGTCCGTCCTGACCCCGTCCGGCGATCCGGCCGGCCCGGCGGTCCCCGTCGCCCACCTGCCCGAGGGCACGTCGGCCAACCCCGACGGCAGCCGCGTGTACCTGACCAACACCGGGGCGGGCCTGATGTCCCTGCTGGACCCCGTGTCGGGGAGCGTCGTGTCGACCGTGCCCGTGGGCAAGCAGCCGGAGGGCCTCGCCGTCACGTCGTGACCCCGGCGGGCGCGGCGGCGATGTGGCGAAAGCGCCACATCCGCCCGCGCCGACCGGTTCACTGGTCGTGGAGGTGGTGCGCGTGGGTGACGTGGTGTTCGCCGGTCCGGGCGTCGAGTTGGCCGGTGCGCTGGACGTGCCGGAACGCGGCGGGCCGGTGCCCGGCGTGGTCCTGGTCGGAGGCTCCGGGCCGTCCGACCGCCACAACGACGTCCACTTCCCGCCGATCCGCCGGCACCTGGTGGACGCCGGGATCGCGGTGCTGTCCTACGACAAGCGCGGCGTGGGCGGGTCTTCGGGGAACTGGCTGGACGGGACGCTGGACGACCTCGCGGCCGACGCCACCGCCGCGCTGGACTTCCTGCGCGCGCGGCCCGGTGTCGCGAGCGCAGGGCTGTTCGGCCACAGCGAGGGTGGCTGGGTCGTGCTGCGCGCCGCGACCGCGCGGGACGACGTGCCGTGGGTCGTGGTGAACGGGTGCCCCGGCATGACGCCCGCCCTCCAGGACCGCTACGGCCTGGAGAACGAGCTGCGCCGCGACCTGTCCCCGGACGACGTGACGGCCGCGCTGGACCTCTACGACCGCCTCGTCGAGGCGGGCAGGCGCGGCGCGGACTTCGCCGAGGCGACCCGCCTGATCCGCTCCTCGCGGCTCCCGCCGGCCGTCACCGCCTACACGGAGGGCGTGGACGAACGCCTCTGGGGCTTCCTGTGCCGCAAGCAGGACCACGACCCCGCGCCCGACGTGGTGGGCCTGCGCTGCCCGCTCCTGGCGGTGTTCGGCGGCGCGGACGCGGTGGTGCCGGTCGCCGGCAGCGCGCACCTCCTCACCGCCGCCGCGACCCACCCCGGCCGGTTGCCCGGCGCGACCCTGACCGTGCGCGTCTTCCCGGGCGCCGACCACCGCGTGCAGGTCGACGGCGGTCCGGCCCCCGGCTACCGGGAGGCGCTGGTCGACTGGATCACCGGTCACGCCTGAACGGTCCGCCGCACGACGGGGTCGTGGGCGGGGACCGCGGGAAAGCCCTTCACGAGCAGCAGCGCGCCCAGCGCCACCTCGAACAGGCCGCCCGGCACGGACAGCGCCACGCCGACCCGGTGCCCGAGGACCTCCAGCACGGCCCCGAGCAGGAACACCGCGTAGCCGACCGCGCCCCACACCGCCAGGGCGCGCGGCACGAGCCGGGCGCGGAGCAGGGTGCGGCAGAACAGCACGCCGACGGCGCCCGCGAAGATCATCGCGAGTTGGTACGCGTAGTGGTCGCCCTCGTTCGCGGACGTCCCGAGCAGGAAGACGATCCCGACGGCCAGCAGCACCGCCTCGGCCGCGCGGCCGGTCAGGTAGGCGTGCGCGGTGAGCTCGTCGTGCGGCCTGAGCACGGGCAGCGCCAGCACGCCGATGCCGACGACCACGGCGGAGTTGACCAGCATCAGCAGCGCGCCCGCCGGGACCGATCCGGCCCCGACCAGGGCGGTGCCCCCGCCGTACGCGAAGAACGCCAGCAGGAACAGGGCCCCGACGGCCCGTCCGGTGGTTCTCGGTGACATGGCTCCCGCCTTCCAGCAGGTCACTGGCCTTACTTAGTAAGGTGAACGGTAACGTACTGAGCGAGCCGTTGTCACCACGCAGTCGGGGAGGTCACGTGCCGGGGAACCGCGCCCCGCTCAGCCGGGAACGGGTGCTGCGCGCCGCCGTCGCCATCGCCGACGCGGGGGGCCTCGGCACGTTGACGATGCGCTCCCTCGCCCGGGAGCTCGACGTCAAGCCCATGTCGCTCTACCACCACGTCGCGAACAAGGACGAGATCCTGGACGGGATCGTCGACCTCGTCTTCGGCCTGATCGACCTGCCCTCACCCGACGGCGACTGGCGGCACGAGCTGCACCGCCGGTCCACCTCCGCCCGCCGGGTCCTCGGGCGCCACCCGTGGGCGGTGGGGCTGCTGGTGTCGCGCACCGCCCCCGGCCCCGCCACGCTGCGGCACCACGACGCGGTCGTCGGCACCCTGCGCCGGGCCGGTTTCCCGGTGGACCTGACCGCCCACGCGTTCGCGCTGCTCGACAGCTACGTGTACGGGTTCGTCGTCCAGGAGGCCGCGCTGCCCTTCCGGGGCGACGACGGCGCGGCCGACGTGACCGGGCGGATCATGGACGGGTTCTCGCCCGGCGACTACCCGCACCTCGTGGAGATGGCGACCGGGCACGTGCTGCTGCCCGGCTACGACTTCGGCGACGAGTTCGGGTTCGGGCTCGACGCGGTCCTCGACGCCATCGCCGGGTGGCTCCGGTGAGCGGTCGGCGCCCGACCGGTCAGAGCTTGGCCCGCACCCGCGCCGCCTCGGGGTGCCCGAGGTCGCCGAGGACGGCCGCGGACTCGCGCCACGCCGCGCGCGCCGCGTCCGGGTCGCCCGCCGCGCGGTGCGCGTCGCCCAGGCGGTCCAGGGTGGCGGCTTCCTCGTAGCGCTCGCCGAGCGACCGGTACAGCGGCAGCGCCTCGCGGAAGTGCCGCACCGCGCGGTCGTGGTCGCCGAGGCGGTGGTGGGCCAGGCCGAGGCTGTCCGAGGTGACCGCCCGCCCCAGGACGTCGCCCAGGTCGGTGAACATCGCCAGCGCGCGTCCGCACGGCTCCAGCGCCGGACCGGCCTCGCCGAGCGCCAGGTGGAACCAGCCGACCGCGTTCAGGGCCGACGCCAGGTCCACGGAAGGACCCAGCGGGTCCAGTTCGGACAGAGCGGAACGCATGCGCGCCAACGCCTCCGGGTAACGGGACGCCGCCTCGGCGACCGCGGCCAGGTTGCGGTGCACCGCGGCCCGGCCGCGCGGGTCGTCCACCAGGTCCAGGGCGCGGTGCAGGTAGGACTCGACGCGCGCGAGGTCGCCCGCCACGGCCGGCGCGCCGCGCACCTCCTCCCAGTACCCGGCGGACCGGCAGAACACCATGATCGCCTGCGGTATCCGCCACGCGTGGTCGAAGCCGTGGAGCGCCGCCCGGGGGATCGTCGCGAACAGCGTCGCGCGTTCGGCGTCGAACCACGCCAGGGCGTCCTCGCGGGTGGCGATCGGGGGCGTGACGACGCCGGGCAGGGGAGCGGTGGTGTCGGTGGGGCGGTGCGGGAAGACGGCCCGGTTGCCCGCCAGCGCGCCGTGCAGGTAGTGGTCCAGCAGGCGGTGCACGGCGGCCTGCGCCTCGGCCGCGTCCAGCAGCCCGGCCCGGTCGCCCGCGTACTCGTGCACCAGGTCGTGGAACGAGTACCGGCCCGGGGCGTGCTCCACGAGCAGGTTCACCCGGCCCAGCTCGGCCAGGGCGGCGCGCGCGGCGCGCGGTGGCACGGCCGCCAGGCTCGCCGCCGCCCGCACCGACACCTCCGGACCGGGGTGCACGCCCAGCAGGTCGAACATGCGGGCGGCCTCCGCGCCCAGCCGCTCGTGCGACCAGGAGAACACGGTCCGCACGCTGGTCGACGCGTCGCCGCTGTCCAGGGCCTCCAGGCGGGCCTCGGCGAGTTCGCCGGCGAGCGCGCGCAGCGGGAACGACGGGTGCACGGCGGCCCGCGCGGCGACCACGGCCAGCGCCAGCGGCAGCCCGGCGCAGTGCGCGACCAGGTCCCGCACCGCCCCGGGTTCGGCGGCCACCCGGTCCGCGCCGATCCGGCGGCGCAGCAGCTCCCCGGCGGCGTCCTCCTCCAGCACGCCCAGCACCAGCGGCGTCGCGCCCTCGCGGGCCACCAAGCCGGTCAGCGCGTCCCGGCTGGTCACCACCGCCAGGCACCCCGGCACTCCCGGCAGCAGCGGGCGGACCTGCTCGCTGTCGCGCGCGTTGTCCAGCAGCACCAGCACCTTCCGCCCCGTCAGCACACCCCGGTACAGGGCGACGCGCGCGGCGGGCGTGGCCGGCACCCGTTCCGGCGGCACGCCCAGCGCGTGCAGGAACCCCAGCACCGCCTCGTCCGGCTCCAGCGGCACGCCGGTCGGGTCGAACCCGCGCAGGTTGACGTACAGCTGCCCGTCCGGGAACCGCTCGGCCACCTGCTGCGCCCACCTGACGGCCAGCGCCGTCTTGCCGACGCCCGCCGGCCCGGTGATCGCGGCGGTGGCGAACTCGCCGTCGTCCAGCCCCTTCGCGAGCCCGTGCAGCTCCTCGTCGCGTCCCACGAACAGCGGCGCGTGCACCGGCACCTGGCGCGGCGCGGGCGGGGCGTCGCCGGTGTCGGCCAGGACCTCCCGGTGCAGCTCCCGGAGTCGCGGACCGGGGTCGACGCCCAGTTCGTCGGCCAGCAGCGCGCGCACCGACCGGTAGGCCGCCAACGCCTCCGCCTGCCGCCCGGAGGCGTGCAGCGCCCGCACCAGCAGGCCCCAGAACCGCTCGTCGAACGGGTGCTCGCGGGTCAGCGCCCGCAGTTCGGCGACGACCGAGTCCGCGCGCCCGGCCACCAGGTCGGCCTCGACGCGCCGTTCGACCGCGGTCAGCCGCTCCTCGACCAGCGGCGCGACGTCCTCGCGGTGCAGCACGTCCGAGCGCACGTCCGACAGCGGCTCGCCGCGCCACAGCTCCAGCGCCTCGGCGTGGTGGCCCTCCCCGACCAGGGAGCGGAAGCGGTGCAGGTCCAGTTCGTCGACCTCGGCGACGTACCCGCCGGGAGCGGTGCGCACCGCGTCCACCGGTCCGAGCGACTGCCGCAGCCTGGTGACCACCATGTGCAGTGCCGCGCGCGGGTTGGCCGGCGCGTCGTCCCACAGCCGGTCCACCAGCTCGTCGACGGCGACCACCCGGCCGGCGCGCAGCAGCAGCGTCGCCAGCAGCACCCGGGCCTTCCCGGCGGGCACCGCGACCGGCTCGCCGCCGCGCCGCACCTCCAGCGGGCCGAGCACGCGGAATTCCGTAGCCATCGAATCGATCCTAGTCACGCGTACGGTGGTGGACGACCGACCGAATGGACGAGCGGAGCACGGATCATGGCGTTGTACGGACGGGTCGCGCGGACCGAACGGCTCACGCGGGAGATGGTCCGCGTGGTCCTCGGCGGCGAGGGGTTGGCCGGGTTCGAGACCGGTCCGTTCACCGACAGCTACGTGAAGCTGGTCTTCCCGCTCCCCGACGTGGTCCACCCCGAGCCGTTCGACCTGCGCGAGGTGCGCGCGTCGTTGCCGCGCGAGCGGTGGCCGAGGACCCGCACGTACACCGTGCGGTCGTGGGACCCGGCGGCCCGGGAGCTGACCATCGACTTCGTCGTGCACGGCGACGACGGGATCGCCGGTCCGTGGGCCGCCAAGGCGCAGCCGGGGGACGTGCTGCACTTCGCCGGTCCGGGCGGTGGGTACGCGCCGTCCGCCGAGGCGTCCTGGCACCTGCTCGCCGGGGACGAGAGCGCGTGGCCGGCCATCGCGGCGGCCGTGGAGGCGTTGCCGGCGGGTGCGCGCGCGACGGTGCTCGTCGAGGTCGAGGGGCCGGCCGACGAGCAGGTCGTGCGCAGCGCGGGCGAGGTGGACCTGCGGTGGCTGCACCGCGCCGGCGGGCCGCGCGGGCGGCTGGTCGTGGACGCGGTGCGCGGGCTGGAGTTCCCGGCCGACGGGGTGCAGGTCTTCGTGCACGGCGAGGCGACCATGGTCAAGGAGTTGCGCGGGCACCTGAAGCTGGAGCGCGGCGTGGCCCGGGAGCGGATGTCGATCTCCGGGTACTGGCGGCTCGGCGCGGACGAGGACGGCTGGCAGTCGTCCAAGGGCGAGTGGAACCGGCAGGTCGAGCAGGAGCAGGGCTGATCGGGGGGCGGGTCAGCCGAGCACGTCGAGCAGGCCCAGCGGGGTCGGCGGCGGGAGCGGGCCGTCCGCCTGGAACGCCTGGAGGAAGAAGGCGACCAGGCGGCGCGACGCGGCCACCGCCGCCTCCACCGAGTCGGTGACCAGGCCGTTGTTGGCCATCAGCACCAGGGTGAAGTCGTCGAGCGCGAAGTCGGGGCGCAACCTGCCCGACTCCTTGGCCCTGGCCACCAGCGCGGTGAACGCCTCCACGGCACGCGCGCGCCGCTCGTCCACCGGCACGGCGTCGGGGAACGCGCTGAGGAACGCCGCGCTGAACCCCCGGTCCCGCGCCTGCATCTCGCACAGCACGGTGACCACCCGGCAGAACCCGTGCCACGGGTCGGGGTCGTCCAGCGCCTCGTGCACCACGGACGTGCAGTGGTGCAGCTGGTCGGTGAACACCTCCGTGACCAGGGCCTGCCTGGTGGGGAAGCGCCGGTAGAGCGTCGCCACGCCCACCCCGGCGCGGCGGGCGATGCCGGACATGGACGCGGACAGGCCCTGCTCCGCGAACGCCTCTCGCGCCGCGGCCACGACGCGGTCGCGGTTGTGCCGCGCGTCCGCGCGCAACCGAGTGGTCCCACCAGCCATGTCTCTCACTTTACGGCAAGTGGAGTCACCTCTCCGGTTACCGTGTTAGCGTCGAAGTGGAAGGTGCGTTCCACTTAGCTCGGAGGACCGTGATGAGGGCAGTGCTGTTCGACCGGTACGGACCGCCGGAGGTCCTGTACGAGGGCACCGTGCCCGACCTGGTGGTGAAACCCGGTCACCTGCTGGTGCGGGTGCACGCGGCCAGCGTCAACGGCGGCGAGCCGACCGCCCGCGCCGGCGGGTTGAAGCTCGTGCTGGGGCCGCGCTTCCCCAAGCGCACGGGCGTGGACTTCGCCGGCGAGGTCGTGTCCGGTCCGGGATTCGAGCCCGGCACGCCCGTCTGGGGAGCGCTGCCCAGGGGCACGTTCGGCAGTGCGGCCGAGTACGTCGCCGTCCACCCCCGCCAGGTGGCGGTCGCCCCGGCGGGTCTGGACCTCGTGCGGGCCGCCGCCCTGCCCGGCGTCGGCACCACGGCCGTCACGGCGTTGCGGGACAAGGCCCGGCTGCGCCCCGGGGAACGCCTCCTCGTGCGCGGCGCCACCGGCGGCGTGGGCCACGTCGCCGTCCAGTTGGGGCGCGCGTACGGCGCGCACGTCACCGCCCTGGCGTCCGCGGCCAACCTGGACCTCGCCCGCTCGCTGGGCGCCGACGAGGCCGTCGACTACCGCACCGACCCGGCGGACCTGGGCACGTTCGACGTGGTCCTGGACACGCACGGCAGCGACCTCCGTGCCTACCGCCGCCTGCTCCGGCCGGGAGGCCGCATGGTCGCCATCGCGTTCCGCTCGGCGGCCGACGTCGGCTACCTGCTCGCCTCGACCGCCCTCGGCCCGCGCCGTGCGCGGTTCTTCAGCGGCAACCCGAGGACCGACCTGTTCGCCGACCTGACCGCGCTGGTGGAGGACGGCTCGGTCGAGCCGCTCGTGGACACCGTCCACCCGCTCTCCGGCGCCGCGACCGCGCACCGGGCGCTGGAGACCGGCGGCGGGCGCGGCAAGCACGTGCTCCGGGTGCGCTGACCTTCCTCGCCGGACCGTCGCCTATAGGTGAGCGATACAGATCACCCACAGGTGAGTGATTCACTGCGCTGCGTGCCCGGCCGTAACGCGGTGTCGCGCGTTGCGATGAACGGCCTAACACCCGTTCAGTCCACCCGGGAGCGCACAGTGATCGAGAACTCGTCGGCCGGCCTGGTCGTGCTCCAGGCCGAGGTGACCGTGACGGTGACCCGCGAGGAGCACCACCAGGACGCGTTGGCCCCCTACGCCGTCGCGCCGGGGCGGGAGCGGCGGGTGGCCGTCGAACTGGCCTGGTGCACCATCGCGTCCGGCAGGCACCAGGGGGAGCGGGCCGTCGAGGTGCGGCTGGACGGCCGACGGGTCGGCGAGCTGACGCACCTGATGTCGCAGCGCTACGCGGGACTGGTCGCGCAGGTGACCGGGCGGGGCGCGCGGCCGGGGTGCGAGGCCGCGGTGCGGGCCGGTGTGCGCGGGCTGGAGGTCGTGCTCCGCCTGCCGCGCGACACGAGCGGCGTCGTGCCGCTGCGGCAGGAGCCGACCGCCGTGTTCGCGCCGCGGCCCCTGCCGGCACCCGCCCCGGCGGCACGGCCGTCGCGCCGGCCCGTGTGGATCGCGGCGGCGGCCGTCGTGTTCGTGTTCGTCCTCGTCGGAGCGTTGGCGGACAAGGAGTCGCCGTCCACCGCCAACACCGCCGCCGACATCACCACCACCGCCCGCACGACGACGACCACCGCGCCCACGACCACCGCCACCAGCACGACCACCACGACGACGACCACGACGACCACCACCACGAGCGCCCCGCCGCCCGCCCAGCCCGAACCCCAGCCCGAACCCCAGCCCGAACCCCAGCCCCAGCCCCAGCCCCAGCCGAACCCGCAGCCGAACCCGCAGCCGGCACCGCCCGCCCCCGCTCCGGCGCCCGTCCAGGGCTGCCACGCCGGCTACACGCCGTGCGTGCCCATCGCGAGCGACGTCGACTGCAAGCCCGGCAGCGGCAACGGCCCGGCGTACGTGACCGGCCCGATCACCGTCATCGGCCCCGACGTGTACGGCCTGGACTCGGACGGGGACGGCATCGGCTGCGAGAAGTAGGCCGGCCGCGGCTACCGGCTGACGAGTTCCTCCGCCGCGACCGCCCGCGGCGCGAGGACGCCCGCGAACACCACCGCCACCAGGCACAGCGCCACCGGCACGATGAACGCCACGTTCAGCGGGATCCAGTGGGCCAGGCCGCCGATCAGCGCCGGACCGGCCAGCAGGCCCACGTAACCGAGGCCCACCACGCGGGCCATCAGCGCGCCGGACGAGCGCTGGTCCAGGTTGCCCGCGGCGCTGAAGAGCTGCGGCACGCTGCCGGACAGGCCCAGGCCGAACAGCGCCCAGCCCAGCAGCGCCACCGGCAACGACGGGACGACCACGACCAGCGCCAGGCCGAACGCCGCCAGCGCCGCGCCGTAGCGCACGATCGCGACCGGCCCGATCAGCGCGGACACCCGGTCGGTGGCGAAGCGGCCCACGGTCATGGCCACCGCGAACGAGCCGTACGCGAACGCCGCCGCGCTGGTCGACGTGCCCAGGACGTCCTCGGCGTGCAGGGCGGCCCAGTCGTTGGCCACGCCCTCGGCGAGCATCATCGCGAACGCGATCGCGCCCAGCAGCCAGACCAGCTTCGTCGACGGCCTGGCCGTCGGGGCCGCCGCCGACGCGGCCTCGCCGGGCTCGGGGCGCCCGTCCAGCAGGAACCGGCCGGTCAGCAGCGACACCACGATCGTGAACGCGCCGCACGCGCTCAGCGTCACCGCCGTGGGCACGTCCGCGCCCAGGGTGGCCGCGCCGACCAGCGCCGCGAACGCGCCGCCGATCGACCACATCGCGTGGAACGAGGCCATGATCGGCCGCGGGTAGGCGCGTTCGACGACCACGGCGTGCGAGTTCATCGCCACGTCGATGGTGCCGTTGCCGAAGCCGAAGCACACCAGCGCCAACCCCAGCGTCCACCACGAGTCCGCCAGGCCCGGGAAGAACAGCGCGACGCCGAGCAGCACGCCCGCCGCGGGCAGGAGCTTTCGCTGCCCGACCCGGTCGGCCAGCGGACCGGCTACCTGCATGCCGGCGAACGCCGCCGCGCCGAGCACGAGCAGCAGCCCGCCCAGGGTGCTGTGCGAGATGTCGGCGGCGTCCTCCACGACGGGGATGTGCACCACCCACAGGCCCATGGCGAACCCGTTGAGGGTGAAGTAGATCCAGGTCGCGACGCGGGCGGCGCGCGGCAGGGGGGTCGTCACGGGGTCTCCAGTGGTTCGGCTACGTGCACGAGCACCCCGCGCGCGGCCAGTTCGCGCCGCACCTCCCCGGGGGCTCCGGAATCGGTGACCAGCACGTCGGGGCGGTCGACGGGGCAGACGTGGGCGAGCGCGGTGCGGTCGAACTTCGAGCCGTCGGCCAGCACGACGGTGCGCGAGGACACCGCCATGGCCTGCTGCTTGACCTCCGCGTCGGCCAGGGTGTGCGCGGTCAGGCCGCTGTCCAGGCCGATCGCGCACGGCGACAGCACGGCCACGTCGAAGCGCAGCGCCCGCAGCGACGCCAGCGCCAGCGGGCCGACCAGCGCCAGCTCACCGGGCCGGGGTTCGCCACCGGGCAGCAGCAGCCGCACGTCGGGCGCGTCGAGCAGTTCGCGCACCGCGTGCAGGGAGAGCGGCATCACGGTGACCTTCCGGCCCCGCAGCAGCTTCGCGACCTCCAGCGCGGTCGTGCCGCTGTCCAGCACGACCGTCTCGCCGTCGCGGACGAGGTCGACGGCGGCGGCCGCGATGGCGCGCTTGGCGTCGGCGGCGGTCGCCGTGCGCGCGGTGAACGGCGGCTCGACGCCCGCCGGGCTGGTCAGGACCGCACCGCCGTGCACGCGCCGCAGCACGCCGGCCGCCGCGAGCAGGTCGAGGTCGCGGCGGATCGTCATCTCCGAGGCCCCGGTGGCCTCCGCCAGCTCCGCGACCGACACCCGGGTGTCGGAGCGGAGCCGGCCGACGATCACGCGGTGCCGGTCCGGGAGCTTCACGTGAGCGATCGTCGCAAAAAGTGTGCGTTCGAACAAGAAAAATGTTGTTCCGGTCATACCGGTACCGGTGCCATCGGGTGGAGCTCACTCCGGGCGGATCGGATCAGAGGTGCTGTCGGTGGGACTTGGATCGGTTCTTCCTCGGCTGGAAGTAGAAGTGAGACACCCTCTGATTGCCTCGAGTCAAGATCTTTAACGATTCTACCTGGACTGATCGCTTTCGGTTACCGTTTTGGCGCTGCTTGCCTTAAGGTGTCCGAACTCAGTTGGATCGTTTAGGGGGAGTGCATGGGCGCTGAACCGACGACCGGGTCCGGCACGACGACGGCGACCACGTCGGTGATCAGTCCGGTGCCGCTGGGCACGGCGGCCGGCGTGGCGGACTGGGGCGTGGGGGCGCCCGGCAACTCGCGGGCCACCGTGGGCCACAGCACCTACCTCGGGCGCTGCCCGGAACCCACGTGCCCGGCGTCCGTCTACCGCTTCGCCGACGCCGCCGAGGACGCGCCCCTGACGTGCGGCGAGGGACACCGGGTCGAGGAGACCCGCACCCGGTTCCGCCTGCGGCTCACCGGTCCGGCCTGACACCCCGGCCGCGGTCGTCGGCCGCCGGGGCGACGTCGGGGCCGACCTGGCGCAGCTCCTCCACCGCGGCCTTCAGGCCGGCCATGGCGGCGCGGTGGAAGCGCGGGCCGTACGACACCCGCGCCACGCCCACCGCCCGCAGCGTCGCCAGGTCCAGCTCGTCGCCGGTGTTGCCGTTGACCGGGCCGGGCAGCTCGGCGACCAGCGCGGCGATGTCGGCCTCGCGCCGCACGCCGATCGGGTAGACGCAGTCCGCGCCGGCCTCCAGGTACAGCCGCCCCCGCCGCACGGCCTCCGCGAGCCGGTCCGGTCCGGGCACCCCCGCGTCGGGCAGGAAGACGTCCACGCGGGCGTTGACCACGATCGGGACCCCGGCGTCGTCCGCCGCCGCGCGGACCTCCGCCAGCCACCGGGCGTGCGCGCCGGCGTCCGCCAGGCCGCCCGCCCGGTGGTCGGTGTCCTCCAGGTTGCAGCCGACCGCGCCGATCTCCAGCAGCCGGTCCACCAGCTCGCGCGGCGACAGGCCGTACCCCGCCTCGGCGTCCACCGTGACCGGGACCCGCACCGCCCGGACGACCCGCCCGGCGGCGGCGAACATCTCCTGCCACGGCGCGCCCTCGCCGTCGGGGTGGCCGAGCACCGCCGAGACGGCGGCGCTGGCGGTGGCCACGGCGGGGAAGCCCGCGCCGGCCACGATCGCCGCACTGGCCGCGTCCCAGACGTTGGGCAGCACCAGCACCTCCCCGCGGTGCAGTGCGCGGAGCCGGTCCGCGCGGGCCCTCAGCGCCGCCTTGTCGACGGCCGTCGACGTCCACCGGTCCACGTCCACGTGCTCCCCTCCCACCCCCCGGCACGCCTCCCCGCGCGGCAGGTCCGGCAGGAACCGCTCCCGGCCCTGTCCGGACGTCCTCGCGTCGACGCGGCGCGGACGAGCTGATCACCTCGTCGTGGTCGGTGTACCACAGGCGGGCGGTCCGGTCCCGTGGGGCGGCGGTCGGCGTCGTGCCGTCCCGGGCCGTCCCGTCGCCGGGCTCCTGTCGGTGCGCTGTGGTTCACGGCGGTCGTCGAGCCGGTGACCGCCGGCCGCCGGCAGGATTGGGGGGTGGCCGATCGCGAGCTCCTGCACTGGCAGTTCGACCTCACCTGGGGGTTGTTCGAGTACCACCTGGAACGGCTGGTGCCCGGGGACCACCTGTGGGAGCCGGCGGACCTGGTGTGGACGATCCGGGACGGCGTGCCGGACTGGGCGGAGTCGGAACCCGACCCCGTGCCGGTGCCCACCATCGCGTGGGTGTCCTGGCACATCGGGTGGTGGTGGTCCGTCGCGATCGACCACGCGGCGGGGCGTCGCCCCCGCGACCGCGCGGAGGTGGTGTGGCCCGGTCCCGAGCGGGTGGTGGACTGGCTGCGCGCCATGCGCGACGAGTGGTCGGTGCTGCTGCCGACGCTCGACCTGACCGCGCCGTCCACGTTCCCGTGGCCGGACCGGACGGTCGGGCACGTGGTGGCGTGGGTGAACGCCGAGCTGATGAAGAACGTGACCGAGATCGGCCAGCTGCGCCTCCTCCGGGCCGCCGTGCGGTGAACCCCGGGACCCCGTCGTCGGCCCCGCGCCGGCCGGGCCGCGCGCCCGGTTTCCCCGACCGCGTGGGTGTGGCGCGCATCCGGTCACCTGATGGGGTTGTGGTCCCACCGCGCACGCCGTCCCAGGTCGAAGATCGGGAGGTGAGCGAGACGAAGGTGCTGCTGATCGACGTGGAGAACGTGGTCGGGCCGGTGAACCCGAGCCCGGGGCTGGTGCGCTCGCGCATCGGCGCCCTCCTGGCCGCCGCGGGGCCGGTGCACCACGCCATGGCGGGCTACAGCCGCCAGGACCCCGCCGGGGACCGCGTGGTGAGCGTGCTCGCCGAGATGGGCGTGTGCACGTGGGTCGTGCCGCCCGGCACGGACGCGGCCGAGAAGGTGCTGTTAGCCCACGCCCGCTACGCCCACGCCCGCGGCTGCCGCTCGTTCGTGGTGGCCTCGGCCGACCACGGGTTCACCGCGCTGCGCGACCTGGGCACGTTCGACGTGGTGGTGTGGCAGGAGCAGGAGGTCTCGGCGAGGCTCGCCGCCGCCGCCCGCGCCGTGCACCGCGTACCCCGGCCGGCGTGCGGGGCGCGTCCCGTCCGACATCAGCCGACCGGGTGATCACCCACCCCCGTTCGGACCTTGCCGGGTTGCTGCGAACGGCCCGATGCTGGGTGCCGCCCGCGTCGACCGCCCGCGTCCGGAGGAGCTCCGTGCCCGTCAGCGACCTGCTCAAGGCCAAGATCAACCACGGTTTCGACCACCTCGACGTCGACGGGGACGGGTTGCTCACCGAGCACGACCACGTCCTCATGGGCCGGCGGGTCGCCGAGTCCCTCGGGCACGCGCCCGGCTCGTCCCAGGAGCAGCGCGTCGTCGACGCCTACCTGCGGATCTGGCACGACCTGCACCTGCCGCACGTCCCCGGCGGGGGCACGACCATCTCGCGCGAGCAGTTCCTCGCCTCCACCGGCTCGCTCGCCGACGACCCGGACGCCGCGCGGGCCACCGTGGGCGCGGTGGCCGAGGCGTTCCTGGCCATCGCCGACACCGACGAGGACGGCCGGGTGAGCCCCGCGGAGTTCCTCGTGTTCCAGCGCGGGCACTTCCCCGGCCTGTCCGAGGACGAGGCGGCGGAGGCGTTCCGGCACCTCGACGCGGACGGTGACGGGCACCTCACGGCCCAGGAGTTCGTCGGCGCGAGCGTGGACTTCTGGTCGAGCAACGACCCGGACGCGCCCGGCAACTGGTGGGCGGGCCGACGCCCGGCCTGACCACCCGCCGCACCGGGAGCAGCGGTCCCGCCGCGCACCGCCTCGTTCACCGCCCGGTCGCGCGACGGGGCGTGTGCTCGGCGCGGAACCGGGACGGGGTGAGGCCGAACCGCGCCACGAACGCCTGGCGCAGCGACTCGGCCGAGGCGAACCCGCACCGGCGGGCGACGGCGGTCAGCGGCTCGGACGTCGCGACCAGCATCCGCGAGGCCGCCTCCAGGCGCGCGTCGCGCACGTACCGCGCGGGCGGGCGGCCCACGTGTCGCGCGAACAGCCGGCTCAGGTGCCGTTCGCTCACGTCGACCAGCGCGGCCAGGCGGGCGGCGCCCAGGTCGTCGTCGAGGTGGCCGACCACGTGGTCCACCACCCGCCGGAGCAGCAGTTGCTCCGGTCGCGGGACCCCGGTGAACTGGCTCACCTGGGCCTGGTCGCCGGGGCGGTGCAGGTAGGTCACCATGCCCATCGCCACGCGGCGCGCGGTCTCGGCGCCGTGGTCCTCCTCCACGAACGCCAGGGTGAGGTCGAGCGCCGCGGTGACGCCGCCGGAGGTCGACACGACGCCGTCGCGCACGTAGACCGGCGCCGGGTCGACGTGGACCCGGGGGAAGCGGTCGGCGAGGGCGTCGGCGTAGTGCCAGTGCGTCGTGGCGCGGCGACCGTCGAGCAGGCCGGCGGCGGCGAGGACCGTCGCGCCCGTGCACACCGAGGCGACGCGCCGCGACACGGCGGCGACGCGCCGGACCTGGCCGACCAGGCGCGGGTCGCGGGAGGCGGCCTCGTGGCCCAGCCCGCCGGAGACGACGAGCGTGTCGACGCGGCCGTCCACCCGGTCGAGCCCGGCGTGGCCGCGCACCTCCAACCCGGTGTCGCTGCGGACCGGCCTGCCCGCCGGCGTCGTGAACACCACGCGGTACGGGGGTCGGGCGCCCTGCCGGTTCGCGTGCTCGAACCCGCTCGTCACGCACGCGAGGTCGATCAGCTCGATCCCGTCGTACCCGACCACGATGACGAGGCGATCGTCCACCCCGCCACTGTACGACCGGCCGACACCACCGGGACGGACAGGAATCCCCGGAAACCGGACGGGGTGCGCCGCGCGCGGTCCGCCGGGCTCCGGATCGTGGCCAGGATGTCCTCCGGGGGCCGGTGGGGGACGGACGCGGCGCGCGGTCGACGGTGGAACGGGCCGCGCGCCGCGTCCGCGGTCCGAGGGCCCCGCGGGTGGTCCGAGGACGCCGGTCCGCTCGCGCCGGGGTCGGACCGGCCGTCCCACGGACCGTCCACTCGGGACGGGACGCGCCGGCGTCCTCAGGGCAGGGAGTGGTTGCCGGTCTCGGCCACCGAGCGCACGACGGCCTTGAGCCGGCCGAGGAAGTGGCCGACGTTCTCGCGGGCGGTCGCCGTGTCGGGGTAGCGGGCGGTGACGTGCAGGTCCTCGTGGGTGCGGTTCACCCAGAAGCTCGTCTTGCTGTTGTGGGACTTCCCGACCAGGGTCCGGGCGTTCCACTCCACCCACCGCTCGGAGCCGGGGACGTCGCGCAGGTCGAGGAACGAGACGAACGAGAACATGTCGTGGGAGTGGCGCAGCCGCACGTCGAGGACTTCGAGCACCTTCACCAGCGGCGTCTGGGCCACCCGGTTGGCGGTCCTGGCGGCCTTCTGCGCGCGGGGCAGGAGGTCGCGGAAGTCCGCCGCCCCGTCCAGCGCGATCTCCACCGGCCCGGCGCCGACGTACCAGCCCATGGACCTCGACCACTCCGGCGCGACCCGCGTGTGCAGCGGGGTGATGAACCGGTGGACCGGCTGCCGCCGGAGCCCGTGGCACGAGATCGCGGTCGCGGTGAGCACGCCCGCGAGGACGCTGCTGCGCCCGGCCCGGCACGCCGCCTCGAACGCGGCGGACCCCGCCGCGTCCAGGAGGTGCTCGGTCGTCAGCCCCTGCGGCACGCACACCCCGTCCTCGACCCCCAGGTCGAGGGGGAACGTCGGCAGCCCGCCGCCGCAGGCGTCGAGGAACGCCGCCCACCGCACCGCGGCCGGGTGGTGCCGGTCGACCCGGTGCGCGGCGATCCGCTCCGCGCGGCTGAAGTCCACGTAGCTGCCGGTGTCGGCCGGGACGTCCGCCCGCCCGTGCACGGCCGCGTCGTAGAGGTCGTGCAGCTCCCGGATGACCGCGAAGATCGAGTAGCCGTCCGCGTTGGAGTGGTCGAGCGCGGCGATGACCGTGGTCGAGGCCGCCCGCTCGACGGTCTCCACGACGTAGCTGGGCCAGCGGGTGGCGTCGGTGGCGTGCGTGAGCCGGTCCACGAGGTACGCCGCCACGTCGTCGGCCGGGGTGAAGTCGCCCAGCACGGTGTCGACGACGGACACGGTGTCGCGGTCGAGCGTGAACCGGTGGAAAGCGCCGCCCGACGCGTGGAAGCCGCTCCGGAGCGTCTCGTGCCGCCCGATCCACGTCCGGAGGGCGCTGCGGAACGCCTCGACGTCCAGCGCGCCCGCCACGTCGAAGGCGATGCCTATCCAGGTCGGGAAACCGGTGTCACCGCGCCGCAGTGCGGTGACGACCCGGAGGTGCCGCTCCTGGTTGTAGGACGGCGGAGTCGGGTCGTGGGCCAGTGCCGACGCGGTCGGCAGGTCGGGCACGTGCGGTCGCCATTCCCGCAGTCGGCCGGCGGTAATGGGGTAATCGGACAGTTCCGTCGTTTTCACGTGGGTTCACCGGGGTGGGGTCGGAGGGGGTTGGGGAGGGGGTCAGGCCCGACCGGTCCGGTCCGCGAGGAGTTCGGCGATGGCCCCCACGGTCGGCAGGTCCTTCAATTCCCGCTCGGTGATGGCGACGCCCAGTTTCTCCTCCAGTGCCACGGACAGCTCCACCAGCGCCAGCGAGTCCAGTTCGACCTGTTCCGACGTCGTGTCCGGACCGATGTCCTCGACGGGAACACCGACGGTGTCGGTGAGGATGACGATCAATTCGTCGAGCAAGGGATTCTCCTCGGGGAGGGGACGCTGTTCGAGCGCGGAACGGTACCACCGAGGTCATTGATCGTGATCGAGTGTATTGAAAGGGTGAAAAATGCACACGAACGAGTGGTTTATTGCGCTCTATCGTGCTGTATTGAGGGGTGAAATGGCATTCCCGACAAGCGGCTCACGGCCGCAGGTCGCCCAGCGACTCCAGGACCGTCCGCAGCGCCGCCGCCAACTCCTCCCGCTCCCGCGCGGACAGTGCGCCGAGCAGGTCGTGCTCCGTCGCGAGGTGGTCGGGCAGGGTGTCGTCCACCAGGCGCAGCCCCTCCGGGGTCAACTCCACGACGACGCCCCGGCCGTCGACCTCGCTGGGCCCCCGGGTGACCAGGCCGCGTGCCTCCAGGCGGTCCAGGCGCTGGGTGATCGCGCCCGAGGTGACCATGGACGCGCGCATCAGCCCGGTGGGGGTGAGGCGGTGCGGCGGTCCGCTGCGCCGCAGGGTGGCCAGCACGTCGAACGACGCGCGGTCCAGGCCGTGCGCGGCGAACGTCGCGCCCAGTCGGCCGTCGACGAGTCGGGCCAGTCGCGACAACCGCCCGATCACCGCCATGGGGGACACGTCGAGGTCGGGGCGCTGTGCGCGCCACTGGTCCAGCACGAGGTCCACGTGATCCGCCACGCCTGCTTACCTTAGTGGTGAGGTATGTCACCGGTCAGATGTCTTAGTGGTGAGTTACTTTGTCTTAGTGCTAAGCAATCGCGTGGTGACGGCGCTGGGGCCGGCGATCTGGGGGACGACCTACTTCGTCACCACCGAGCACCTGCCCCCGGACCGGCCGCTGCTGGCCGCCCTGCTGCGGTCGCTGCCCGCCGGCCTGCTGCTGCTCGCCGTCACGCGGCGGCTGCCGGTCGGCATCTGGTGGTGGCGGTCGCTGCTGCTCGGCGCGCTGAACATGGCCGCGTTCCTGCCGCTGCTGTACGTGGCCGCCTACCGGCTGCCGGGTGGCGTGGCGGCCACCGTGGGCGCGGTCCAACCGCTGGTGGTGGCCGGGTTCGCGGCGCTGTTCCTCGGGCAGCGCTCGACCGCGCGCGTCGCCCTGGCCGGCGTCGCGGGCGTGGCGGGGGTGAGCCTGCTCGTGCTGCGGGCGAACGCCGCGCTCGACTGGCTCGGCGTCGCGGCGGCGCTGGGCGGCGCGGTGGTGATGGCGCTCGGCACCGTCCTGGGCAAGCGCTGGACCCCGCCCGCGCCGGTGCTCGCGACCACCGGGTGGCAGTTGGCGGCGGGCGGCGTGCTGCTGCTGCCGGTCACGCTCGCCGTCGAGGGGCTGCCCCCGCGCGTGACGGGGGAGAACGTCGCGGGCTACGCCTACCTCGCCCTCGTCGGAGCGGTGCTGGCCTACGCCCTGTGGTTCCGCGGCATCCGCCTGCTGCCCGCCACCGAGGTCACGTTCCTGACGCTGCTCAGCCCCGTGGTGGCCGCTGCGGTGGGGTGGCTCGCGCTGGACCAGGAGCTGACGGCGGCCCAGCTCGTCGGCGCCGCGGTCGTGCTCGCCGCGCTGGTCGCGGCGCAGACCGGGGGGAGGGGCGGCGGTGCGGACCACCGCGTCCGCGGCGGCCGGCGCGGGGGGAGCGCGCCGGCCGCCACCGGGTAGTCCCGGACGACCTCGTCGGAGGACCCCGCGGCACCGCTGTCTGCAGAGGACCTGCGGCGCGTTCGGCGCGCGGTCCACCGGCCGGGCGACCGGGTGCACCGCGTCCTCGCCGGGCGGCGGCACGCCGCGGGGCTTCGTCACACCGGTAGTGCCGCGTGGTCGTTCCGCACGACAGGACGGGGGCGGGGCCCGGCTCCACGCGGTGAGCGCGTCGACCCGCTCGGCCGGCGGAGGTCCGGGCCGCGCCTGGTCGTCGAGTGCTGCGCCGCCACGACGGACGCCCGTGCGCGAGAGGGCCGCCGCCCCTTGCCACCGCCGCTCGTGGGTGTCCCGTGTCGTCGGCGTCCTGGCGGGTACACCGCCGAGGTGAGTTCCCAGCCGTGTGTCGCCGCATCCAGCCAGTGGGTGGACGAGGATGGTGTCCGGCAGCCGTCGGGCGACGTGCACGCCTGGACGCCTGGCACCAACCAGACCCTGTGCGGGCTGGCGCTCAGCCGCAGCCGGCTCGGCCGCTTCCGGCACGTCCCGTGGGCGGACGCCGTGTGGTTGTCGCAGACCGCCGAGCAGGTCGTGGCGCTGTGCCCGCGCTGCGTCGCCGCCACCACGCCGAGGGCCGAGCGGGGCGGGCGCCGGTGGACGCGCGTGCGTCCGCGCCCGTAGGACCGCCTGTCGAAGATCGTTCCCGGCCACCTGAGACGGGTGGCCCACACCTGCCCACCTGGGGTGAGGGCCATGTGAGATCGGGCGGGGAATGGCGGCATTGACATGTTTCGGAAGGCTCCACGAAACTTTAGGCCGTCGCTGTGCGGGCCGCCGACCGCCATCCCTTCCCCACCCACGCCCCGGAGGAGATCACCGGTGATCATCGATTCGGGCCGCGCGAAGACACGCTCGGCGATCGCCATGCTCGCGATAGCCGCCCTCACCGTCCTCGGCACGGCCACCCTCACCACCGGCACCACCACCGCCCGCGCCGCCGACGACATCGGCACCACCGCGGTGGAGGACGACGGCACCGACTGCCCCGTCACCCTCCCCGCCACCTTCCCCCCCACCCCACGCCTGCCCGACCCCTTCACCCGCTTCAACGGCCAACGCATCACCACCAAAGCCGACTGGCGCTGCCGCCGCGCCGAAATCCGCGAAGCCACCGAACGCCACGTCCACGGCGACAAACCCACCCGACCCGCCGGCGTCACCGGCACCGTCACCACCACCGCCATCACCGTCAACACCACCCACAACGGCCGCACCGCGAGCTTCACCGCCGGCGTCCAACTCCCCACCGGCACCGGCCCCTTCCCCGCCGTGCTCGTCGTGGGCGGCTTCGGCGCCGACACCGCCACCATCCGCGCCGCCGGCGCCGCCGTCATCACCTACGACCCCACCACCGTGGGCCGCGAAGGCACCGGACGCGCCAACAAACAAGGCGCCTTCTACACCCTCTACGGCAACACCAGCACCACCGGCCTGCTCGCCGCCTGGGCCTGGGGCGCCAGCCGCATCATCGACGTCGTCGAACAATCCACCGGCACCGTCCTGCGCCGCGACGCCTTCGGCGTCACCGGCTGCTCCCGCTACGGCAAAGCCGCCTTCTCCATCGGCGTCCTCGACCAACGCGTCAACCTCACCATGCCCATCGAATCCGGCACCGCCGGCCTCCCGATCTACCGCGGCGTCAACGCCGAAGGCGGCCAGACCCTCTCCAGCGCCTACGGCGAACAACCCTGGTTCGGCGACGCCTTCGCCCCCCACACCACCAACCCCAACACCCTCCCCATCGACACCCACTCCCTCGTCGCCATGATCGCCCCCCGCGGCCTGCTCGTCATGGACAACCCCCACATCACCAACCTCGGCCCCCGCTCCGCCGCCGCCGCCGCCCTCGCCGGCGCCGAGGTCTACAAAGCCCTCGGCACCCCCGACAACCTCCTCTACCACTCCAACATCACCGACGGCACCCACTGCGCCAACCGCACCGAATGGCGCACCCCCCTCCAACAAGCCATCGGAAAATTCCTCCGCAACACCGGCACCTTCACCGGCGGCATCACCATGCACACCAAAGCCACCGCCAACCTCGCCCAATGGCGCGACTGGACCACCCCCACCCTCACCGACAACCCCACCACCACAACCACAACCACCACCACCGGCACCACCACCACGACGACCACGACGACCACGACCACGACGACCACGACGACGCCGGGCGGAGCCGGGTGCACGGCGTCGGTGTCGCTCAACCAGTGGACGGGCGGTTTCGTCGCCACGGTGCGGGTCACGGCCGGCGCTTCGCCGGTCAACGGGTGGACGGTCGCGATGACGCTGCCCTCGGGCGCCACCATCACCAACGCGTGGAACGCCAACCGCAGCGGCAACAGCGGTGCGGTCGACTTCACCAACGTGAGCTTCAACGGCTCCATCGCCGCGGGGCAGTCGACCGAGTTCGGCTACCAGGCGACCGGTTCCGGCGCGGGCATGTCGCCCACCTGCACCGCGAGGTGACCGGCGCGCGGTCCCGGTGCGGGGGGTCGGCAAGTCCCGCACCGGACCGCGTCGCGGTTCCTGTCGTGACCGCGCGACCGTCCACAGTGCACGGCGGAGTCAACCCGGTCGGCGGGTGCGGCCCGCCAGCACGGTCGTCACGACCCGGTGCACGGCCTCGGTGGTCGGCGGGGCGCTGCCCCGGTCGGCGTGCAGCAGGTGCGCGGTGCCGACGAGCACGGCCGCGAGCACGTCCACATCGGACTCGGGTGCGAGGCGCCCCAGGTCCCGTTCGGCGGCCAGGTAGGCGCCGATCGTCGTCGCCGCCTCGGTCAGCACCGGGACGCCGGCCGGCCAGGCCCGCCGCAACCGTTCGCGCAGGCCGTCGCGGAACGTCACGAGTGCGACCACGGCGACCGCGACCGACCCGAACAGGTCGGTCAGGGCGGCGGTGACGTTGTCGGCGACGTCACCGGTCCCGGCGGAGTCGCGCAGGGCGGCGGCCCGGGGCGCGAACCGGTCGACGCGGTCGAGCACGAAGTCCGCGAGGAAGTCGTCGAAGTCGGCGAAGTGCCGGTGCAGCACGCCCTTCGCGACCCCCGCCTCGGCGGTGACCGCGCGGCTGGTCAGCGCGCTGGGGCCGCCGTCGAGCAGGACGCGCTCGGCCGCGTCGAACAGTTGCTCCCGCACGTCGCGCAGGGCCACTCCGGTAGGCACCCCGCCATCCTCACAGGTTGACGAGTGGGCATGTGCCCACTAATAGTGGGCACATGCCCACTTCGCCGTTCGGACAGTCGTCCGCCCTCGAACCGCACCGGGCCCGGGAGGCCGCCGAGTCCTTCGGCGTGGACGCCGAGCGCTACGACCGGACCCGGCCCCGGTACCCCGACGCGCTGGTGGAGGCCGTCGTCGCCGCGAGCCCCGGTCCCGACGTGCTCGACGTCGGCTGCGGCACCGGCATCGCGTCGCGGCAGTTCCGGGCGGCCGGCTGCCGGGTGCTCGGGGTCGACATCGACCCCCGGATGGCCGCGTTCGCCCGCCGGGGCGGGTCGGCCGTCGAGGTGGCGGCCTTCGAGGACTGGGACCCCGCCGGGCGCTCGTTCGACGCCGTCGTCGCCGGTCAGACCTGGCACTGGGTGGACCCGGCCGCCGGCGCGGCCAAGGCGGCGGCGGTGCTGCGCCCCGGCGGCCGGCTGGCCCTGTTCTGGAACGTCTTCCAGCCGCCGCCCGAGGTCGCGGCGGCCTTCGACGAGGTGCACCGCCGGGTCCTGCCCGACTCGCCGCACAACCCGTGGGCCGCGCCCGCCCTGCCCGGCTACTCGCTGCTGTTCGACAAGGCGGCGGACGGGGTGCGGGGCACGGGCGCGTTCGACGAGCCGGAGCGGTGGCGGTTCGACTGGGAGAGGCCCTACCGGCGCGACGAGTGGCTCGACCAGATGCCCACCGCGGGCGTCGCCGGCCTCGTCCCGCCGGACGCGTTCGCCGCCCTGGTGGCGGGGACCGGTGAGGCCCTCGACGCGCTGGGCGGCACCTTCACCATGGGCTACGCCGCCGTCGTGGTCACGGCGACGCGGACGGCCTGACCGTCAGGCCGGGTCGAGGACGAGCACGGCCCAGCCGCCGTCGGGTTCGCGCGGGGTGAGCCCGACCCGTTCGGCCACCGCGACGGCGGCGGCGTTGCCCGGGCGGGTCTCCACCACGACCGGCCACGACGGGTGCGCCTCCCGCGCGGCGGCGACGGCCTCGCGCGCGGTCTCGGTCGCCACGCCCAGGCCCCACAGGTCGGGGTGGACGCGGTAGTACAGGTTCCAGCAGCGCAGGCCCCGCCAGGACTTCGGCTGCACGCCGCCGAACCCGACGACGCCGCCCCCGGACCGGGCGTCCCGGAACCCGATCGCCCAGTAACCCAGCTCCCCGCGGTCCCACACCGACGTGAACGCGGTGAGGTAGCGGGCGGACTCCGCCGGGTCCGGCGGGTCGCGCGGCGGGGTCTCCCGGGCGCGCAGGGCCGCTTCCAGCGCGACGAACGCCGCCAGGTCGTCCGCCACCACGCGCCGCAGGCGCAGCCGGGACGTCGTCCGCCCGGTCGGGGTCACGGCGCCAGGACGTTCAGGTGCACGTCGTCCAGCGACCACAGCGACGTCGGGTCGCCGCCGCGCAGCCGCAGCATCCCCCGCACCTGGCGGCGCAGCGCGTCCTCGAACGCCACCTCGCCCGCGATCAGCCTGGAGGTGAACTCCACGATCTCGTCGAGGTCGGCGGTGAACCGCTCGTACGACATGCTCGGCGACCGCGGCCCCTCGTCCTCCACCGGATCGGGGTCGGGCCCGGACAGCGCGTACGCGGGGAAGCGGGTCACGTCGGGCAGCACGCTGTGGAACGGCACCCCGTTGAAGAAGTACTCCGGCCACCGGTTGCCGCCGATCACCAGCCACGGCGTGCCGGCCGCCAGCGCCGCCATGCCGAACCCGGAGTGCGGCGACACCAGCACGTCGCAGGCCCGGATCGCGGCGAGCTGCTCCAGCAGCGGCAGGTCCACCGCGTCGACCACGCGCGGCGCGGCGGAGGCGATCGCGTCCAGCTCGGCGCGGGTGAACGTGGTCGCCGTGCGGTCGTCCGCCCGCACCTTGCCGAACAGCACGAACTCGGCGTCGGGGTGTCGTTCCAGCAGCGCCGCCACGACCAGGCGCCACGACCGCACCGAGGGGTACAGGGCGCGCGGCGCGCTCCCGCCGGGCAGCAGCGCGATGCGGGGGACGGCCGGGCGCGGCACGTCGGGCACGGTGAACGTCCAGTGCGTGCCGCGCGCGTAGGGCACCGGCCCGTACCCGGCCACGCCGGGCGCGCTGCCCGCGAAGTGCGCCCGCGACGCCTCGTAGTAGGCGTTCAGGCCGGGGAAGAGGGCCATCTGGTCGGGCAGCTTCGACCGCAGGTCGTCCTGCACGTGGTCCCAGTCCGCGGGGATGGCGGCCAGCGCGGCCGAGTGGTCGGCGGTGGCGTCGAACACGTCGACCGGGACGGAGTGCACCTCGTCCACGAACGGGGCGAGCCGGGTCAGCTCCACCGGCGTGTGCGCGTTGAGCACCACGCCGAGGCGGGCGTCGGGGTTGGCGGCGCGGTACCCGTGGACGCGGTGCAGCGCCTCCACGGCGTGCCCCACGGGGTGGCAGTAGACGAAGTTCACGAGGATCGAGGCGGGCACGAGGTGATGATGCCGCGATCGACGTGGGCGGTCACCCGGATTTCCGCGCCCGGCCGCGGGGGCACCCCGGTCGCACGTCCGGGTCGCACGTGCCGGGGACGTGCGACCGGCGTCGGAAATGGGGGCCTGGAATAGAACCCGCGACGGTAGGGTTACCCATGTTCGGGGCGCTGTCGCCCTTTTCCGCGCCCGAAATCCGTTCTGGGGGATCTCGCATGACTTCAGCAGGTGTGTCCGACGTCGTGGCGTCACCGCCCGCGCTCAGTCGCGGCGACCGCGTCGTGATCGCCGTGCTGCTCGTCGCCACGTTCGTCGTCATCCTCAACGAGACGATCATGGGCGTGGCGCTGCCCGTGCTGCTGGTCGAGCTGGACGTGACCGCGGCGGTGGGCCAGTGGCTCACCGCGGGGTTCCTGCTCACCATGGCCGTGGTCATCCCGATCACGGGCTACCTGATCCAGCGGGTGCCCACGCGCGTGCTGTTCGGCGTGGCGATGAGCTTGTTCAGCGCGGGCACGCTGATCGCCGCCCTCGCCCCCGGCTTCGAGGTGCTGATGGCGGCGCGCGTCGTGCAGGCGTTCGGCACCGCGATCATGCTGCCGCTGCTGATGACGACCGTCATGACGCTCGTGCCGCCGGCCCGCCGCGGCGCCGTGATGGGCAACATCTCGATCGTCATCTCCGTCGCGCCCGCCATCGGCCCCACCGTGGGCGGCGTGGTGCTGAACCTGTCCGGCTGGCGCGCGATGTTCTGGGTGGTGCTGCCGATCGCGGTGGCGACGCTGGTCCTGGGCCTGCGCCGGGTGACGCCGATCGGCGAGTCGAGCGACGCGCCGATGGACGTGCTGTCGGTCGTGCTGTCCGTGGTCGGGTTCGGCGGCCTGGTCTACGGCCTGTCCAGCATCGGCCACTCCGGTGAGGGCTCCTCCACCGTGCTGTGGGGTTCGCTCGCGGTGGGCGTGCTCGGCATCACGGCGTTCGTGCTGCGCCAGGTCTCGCTCCAGCGCCGCGAACGCGCCCTGCTGGACCTGCGGACGTTCACGTTCCGCACGTTCACCGTGAGCAGCGCCCTGATGATGGTGATGATGGGGCTGCTGCTGGGCGTCGTCACGGTGCTGCCGATCTACATGCAGAACGTGCTGCTGCTGAGCCCGCTGACCACGGGACTCCTGCTGCTGCCCGGCGGTCTGCTGATGGGCCTGCTGTCGCCGTTCGTCGGCCGGCTCTACGACCGGGTGGGAGCGCGCGTCCTGCTCGTCGTCGGCACGATCGCGACCAGCGGGTCCCTGTGGTTCGCGACCGGGTTCGACGCCGCCACGGCCCCCGCCATGGTCCTGGTGTTCCACCTCGCGCTGAGCTTCGGCCTGGCGTTCTCCTTCACGCCGCTGTTCTCCGCGGGCCTGGGCGCGCTGCCGTCCCGGCTCTACTCGCACGGCAGCGCCGTCTTCAGCACCACCCAGCAGCTGGCCGCCGCGGCCGGCGTGGCGCTGCTGGTGAGCGTGATGAGCGCGGGCGCCGCCGAGCTGGCCGCGTCCGGCGAGGGGGAGGTCGCCGCACAGATGGGCGGCATGCACAGCGCGTTCCTGCTCGCGGCGGTCCTGTCGCTGGTGGCGGTGGCCGGTTCCCTGGTGATCAAGGGCGGCAAGCCCGAGACCGAGGCGCACGTCTGACGTCGCGCCGGTCGCCGGCCCCCGCCCGCTGTCAGGAGCGCCCCGTCGTGTGACGGGGCGCTCTTTGACAGCTGGGCGGGGTTTCGCCATCCTGGGGGTGCGGAGGGGAGTACCCACCCAGCCCGTGATCGTCATTACGACCGCTCGATGGCGGTTCGGTCACGGCGCCACCGCTCGCGGTGGTCGGGGAGACCTCTGGTTCGTTCGAGAACCGGAGGTGCGCGCATGGTCGTTCTCGGCTAGACCCGCCTGTTCGCCGGTGTCACCGCAGCGACAACCCCCTCCTCACGTCCTGGAAGGACGGACCATGCGCACCTCCACCCGCCTCGCCACCGCCGTCACCGGTCTCGTCGCCGTCGCCGCGCTCACCGCCTGCGGCGCGGTGCAGGAGGCCGCCGACACCGCCAACGCCGTCGCGAACACCGCGAACGCCGTCCAGGTCTGTGCCGACGCGCTGTCCCGGGCCACGACCTCGTTCGACACCTCGTCGCCCGAGCGGGCCGTGGACCAGGCGCACGAGACCGCCGCGTCGCTCGGCGACCTGGCGTCGCAGGCCGCCGACACCACGGTCAACCAGGCCATCACCGCGCTCGCCGACACGCTGAGCGGCGTGACGCTGGACGACCTGGTCGTGCGACCCGCCGCGTGGCTGGAGACCAAGGCCCAGCAGGTCGCCGCGCTGACGACCGCCTGCACCCCCTGACCTCGGGCCGGCCCGCCGGTCCGCACGAGCGGAAACCACGGCCGCGTGACGCTCGAACGCGGTTTCGCACCGGTCCTGGCGGCCCTGCCGGTGGTGCGGTCGGCCGACCTGGAGGACCGGGTGTCCCGGGCGTGGACGCCGGCGCGGGCAGCCACCGCCTCACCCCGACCCTGCCGAGCCCGCGCGGGACCGTGCCGATCCGGGTGTCCGGCGGCGCGTCCGTCCTCGACCCGCACCTCCCGGCCTGCCCGGGGCCGGGGCCGGGCAGGCCGGCGGCCCCGGGCAGGCCGTCGTGGACGGTCGCACGACCAGCGGCGTGGCGGGCGGCGCGGAGCCGGCGACCGACGGGCTGATCGCGACCGGCGACCGGCCTGGGCCCGTGCCCGCCGCGCGGCTCAGTCCCGCGCGCCGATCGCGTCCACCGGGCGGGCGCGCAGGGCCATCCGGGTCGGCACGCCGATCGCCGCCAGGCCCAGGACCGCCACGGTGCCGGTGATCGCCAGGTACAGCAGCGGCGGGGCGGAGGGCACCGGGGAACCGGTCAGGCCGATGCTCACCCCGACCAGCGCCGGCAGGGCCGCGGCGGTGCCCACGACGATCGCGATGCCGACCACCAGCAGGGCCTCCACGCGGGTCATCCGGACCACCTGGCGGCGCCTCGTGCCGACCAGGCGCAGCAGGGCGAACTCGCGCGACCGCTCGGCGGTGGCCATGACCAGCGTGTTGACCACCGAGATGGCCAGGTAGCCGAGCACCACCAGCAGGGCGATCAGGCTGATCCACGACTGGGTGTCGCGCTGCTCCTGCCCGGCGGCGTCGAGGGCCGCCCGGTCCTGCACGACGACGCCGGGGAAGCGCTCGGCCACCGCGGCGGCCAGTGCGCCCGAACCGTCCGTGCGCACGAGCACCGAGTGGTCGAAACCGGTCGGGGTGTGCGCGGCCAGCACGTCGCGCGGCAGCGCCACGTCGCCGAAGCCCAGGCCGCGGCCGTAGATCGCGACGACCTCCGGCCGCGCGGACGCGCCGTCGCCGAGCAGCAGGTCCACCCGGTCGCCGACGCCCAGCCCGAGCGCCCCGGCCGCCTGCTCGCTCAGGGCCACCGCGTCCCCGGTCAACCGCCCGAGGTCGCCCGCCGTCGTGCGCAGGTCCAGCGTGCGGTCCAGGCCGTCGGCGACCAGGCCCTGCACGGCGTACGCCGACACCTGCTCCTCGCCCAGCGCCAGGTGCCGCACGAACGCCTGCCCGCGCACGACCGGCGTCACCGCCTCGACGCCGGGCGCCCGCCGGATCGCCTCGGTGACGCCCGGGGCCAACCCGGCCGGGCCGGTCACCACCACGTCGGCGACCACACCGCCGGCCGCCTGCTCCGCCGCCGCCGCGCGCACCGTGGTCTGCGTGAACAGCTGCACCGACGCCATCGCCACGGCCAGCACCATCGGCGTCACGACCGCCGCCAGCCGGCGCGCGTTCGCCAGCACGCCCTCCACCGCGAGGTGGCCGCCGACCGGGGACAGCCGCCGCAGCGGGCCGGCCACCAGCCGGGTCGCCCCGGTCACCAGGCGCGGACCGAGCAGCCCGGCGGCCACCACCAGGCAGATCGCCGACGCACCCGCGCCCGCGAGCGCCTGCTCACCGGGCAGGAACAGCGGCACCAGGGCCGCGCCCGCGCCCAGCGCGGCGAACACCCACCCGGACGCCGCGCGGACCGCACCCAGCCGGGGCGGTTCGACGGCCGCGTCGCGCAACGCCTCGACCGGGGGAGCCGAGGCGGCCCGGCGGACCGCGACCCACGCGGCGACCCGTGCCGTGACCAGCACCAGCAGCACCGCGGCGACCGGCGGCACCGGGCCGGTCACGAGCCCGAAGTCCGGCGGCAGCATGCCCGCCGACGCGAACGCGTCGCGCATCAGGTGGGCCACGCCGATGCCCGGCAGCGCGCCCAGGACCGCCGCCGTGCCGGCCACCAGCAGGACCTCCGCCCCGACCAGGCGGTGCACCTGCCTCGGCGTCGCGACGATCGCGCGCAGCAGCGCCAGCTCCCGGCGGCGCTGCTGGACCGACAGGCCCAGCGTGCCCGCCACCACCAGCACCGAGATCATCAACGTGGTGCCCGCGAACGACAGCGACAGCACCACCAGCTCCGCACGGACCCGGCCCACGTCCAGGAACTCCGCGTCGGCGCGCCGGTCCCCGGTGTGGACCTCCACGTCGAGGTCGGGCAGCGCCGCCCCGATCCGCGCGGCCAGCCCGTCGGCGTGCTCGCCGGCGCCGGCGAGCACGCCGATCACGTCCACCTGGTCCGGGCGACCGGACAGCACCCGCGCCTCCTCGTCGGTGACGTACAGCGCGGCCTGCCGGCCGGTGTCGCCCGCGCCCGCCGCGACGCCCGTCACCGTGTACTCGCGCGGCTCGCCGCCCAGGGCCACCGGGAGCCGGTCGCCGACGCGCACGCCGAGCCGGTCCGCCAGGGCGGCGTCGAGCACGGCGTCACGCGGGCGCGCCGGTGCGACGCCCTCGCGGACCTCCAGCGGCGCCAGCGCGGCCGAACCCCAGCCGTACGCCCGCGCGGCCGGCTCACCCGGCAGCACGACCGGCGCGGACACCTCGCCCACGGCCCGGTCCACGCCGGGCACGGCCGCCACGCGCGCCACCGCGTCGGCGGGCAGCGGCACCCGCTCGGCCAGCGGCACGTCCAGGTCGCCCGCCACCGGCAGCGCCTGCCGCGCCGCCACCACCACCGCCGCGCCCGCGTACCGCTGGGGCTCCACGCCCGCGCGCAGGCCGGACTCGAACAGCACGCCGAGCGCGGTGAGCAGCGCCGAGGCGCACAGCACCGCGACGAACACCCCGGCGAACCCGCCCCGCCGGTACCGGATCGACGCCATCGCCAACAGCCGCACCGTCACCACTCGCCCAACTGCGTCATGCGCTCCGCGATGGCCTCGGGGGAGGGGCGGTGCAGCGAACCGGCGAGCCTGCCGTCGGTGAGGAACAGGACCTGGTCGGCGCAGGACGCCGCCACCGGGTCGTGCGTCACCATCAGCACGGTCTGGCCGAAGCCGTCGACGACGCCGCGCAGCAGGTCGAGCACCTGCCGGCCGGTCCGGCTGTCCAGCGCGCCGGTCGGCTCGTCGGCGAGCACCGCGTCCGGCCGGGTGACCAGCGCGCGGGCGATGGCCACCCGCTGCTGCTGGCCGCCGGAGAGCTGGTGCGGGCGGTGGTGCAGCCGGTCGGCGAGGCCGACGCGCTCCACGACGTGCCGCAGCCACTCCGGGTCGGCCTCCGCCGCGCCGAGCAGCAGCGGCAGGGCGATGTTCTGCTCCACGGTCAGCGCGGGCACCAGGTTGTAGGACTGGAAGACGAAGCCGATGCGCTCGCGCCGCACGGCCGTCAGCGCGTTCTCGTCCATGGTGGACAACTCCGTGCCGCCCAGCAGCACGGAGCCGGACGTCGGCTTCTCCAGCCCCGCCGCGCAGTGCAGGAACGTGCTCTTGCCCGACCCGGAGGGCCCCATCACGGCGGTGAACGTGCCGCGCGGCAGGTCGACGGTGACCCGGTCCAGCGCGGTCACCGCCCCGTCGCCCGACCCGTGCACCTTGGACACCGAGGACAGCCTGATGGCCGGCGCTGTTGTCGTTTCGATCACGGCACCGACGCTAGGTCCGGCCACGTCCGCGCACGATCCCCCGGGGACCACGGTTCGTGGTGGAGCCCGCTATACCCTGCCCACCGTGATGGACCCCTTCCCCGCGGCCGCGGCGGTGCTCCGGCGGCTCCTGCGGGACGCCGCGTTCACCGGGGCGGGCGCGGCGAGCGCCGTGGCGGCCCTGGGCCCGGTCGTCGCCTCGGCCGCCGGTCCCGACCGGGCCGCGCGGGTGCTGCGCCGCTGGGCGGACCGGGAGCGGCGGAGGATCACGCGGTTCACCGGGGAGGAGGTCCTCCACCCGGTCACGGAGCCGGGGGACGACACGACCCCCGGCGAGTGGCGCTGGCTCGCGCGGCACGCGGGCACCGGGTTCGTGCTCGGCGTCGTCGCGGTCCTGCTGCCGCTCGCCGCGCTGAGCGCGGCCGTCGTGCCGCTCTACTGGTGGGCGGTGCCCGGCGACGAGCCGGTGGTGACGCTGTACCCGATCACGTCGTGGGCCCTCGCGCTGACGTCGCCGCTGCTGGCCGTCGGCTACCTGCTGCTCGCGCTGCTGCTCGTGCCGCCGGCGGCGCGGTGGCAGGCCGCGACCGGCCGCCGCCTGCTGACCCCGCCGGGCGCCACCGGCCTGGAGCAGCGGGTCGCCGAGCTGACCGCCAGCCGGGCCGCCGCGCTGGAGGCGCACGGGGCGGAGCTGCGCCGCATCGAGCGCGACCTGCACGACGGCACGCAGAACCGGCTCGTCGCGGTGGCGATGCACCTGGGCATCGTGGAACGCGCGCTGCGCCGCGACCCCGCGTCCGCCCTGCCGCTCGTGCTGCGCGCCCAGGACGCCGCCACCGACGCGCTCGCCGGCCTGCGCGAGGTGGTGCGCGCCATCTACCCGCCGGTGCTCGCCGAACGCGGTCTCGACGGCGCGGTGGCCGGCCTCGTCGCCGCCTGCCCGGTGCCGTGCACGCTGACCGCGAGCGCCCTGCGGCGCGCGCCCACCGCCGTCGAGTCGGCGGCCTACTTCGTGATCGCCGAGGCGCTGACCAACGTGGCCAAGCACAGCGGCGCGTCGCACGCCTCCGTGCACCTGGCGTGCGACTCGACGCTCGTGGTCGAGGTCCGCGACGACGGCCGGGGCGGCGCCGACGAGGGCGCGGGCAGCGGGCTCGCGGGCATCCGCCGCCGCGTCGAGGCGTTCGACGGGACCGCGCTGCTCACCAGCCCGCCCGGTGGCCCTACGCTGCTGCGCGTGGAGCTGCCGTGCGGGTCGTGATCGCCGAGGACGACGCGCTGCTGCGCGAGGGCCTGGTCCTGCTGCTGGGCAGCGAGGGCATCGACGTGGTGGCCGCCGTGGACAACCCGGACGACCTGCTCGTGGCGGTCGACGAGCACCGGCCGGACGTCGCCGTGCTCGACGTGCGGCTGCCGCCGACGTTCACCGACGAGGGGTTGCGCGCCGCCGTGGAGGCACGTCGCCGCGTGCCGGGCCTGCCGATCCTGGTGCTGTCGGCGTACGTGGAGGACAGCTACGCGGGCGACCTGCTGGCCCGCGGCGCCGAGGGCGTCGGGTACCTGCTCAAGGAACGGGTGGGCAAGGTGTCGGCGTTCCTGGACGCGCTGGACCGGGTGGTCGCGGGCGGCACCGTGCTGGACCCGGAGGTGGTGTCGCAGCTGATGGTGCGCCGCCGCACCGGCGACCCGATCGGCTCGCTGACCCCGCGCGAGCGCGAGGTGCTGGGGCTGATGGCCGAGGGCCGCGCCAACCAGACCATCGCCGAGCTGCTCGTGGTCACCGAGACGGCGGTGAGCAAGCACATCCGCAACATCTTCGCCAAGCTCGACCTGCCGCCGGACGACGTCGGCCACCGGCGCGTGCTGGCCGTGCTCGCGTACCTGCGCTCGTGACGACGACGGCCCCGCGTCGGCCGGTTCGTGTCGGACCCCTCTGGTAGGACCTCGTACGACGCTGCCCGGCACGAGACACCGGAGACACCATGACGACCACGTCCGACGATCCGACCACCGCGCTGCCCGGCCGACCGCCCGTCGCGGACCTCGCCACCTGGCAGGCCGCCCGCGACGAGCTGCTGGTCCGCGAGAAGGCCCACACCCGCGAGGGCGACGCCATCGCCGCAGCGCGCCGCAGGCTGCCGATGGTGGAGTTCGACGGGACGGTCGAGGTCGTCGGGGCGGACGGCCCGGTCCCGTTCCTGGACCTGTTCCGGGGCCGGGAGGAACTCGTGGTGTACAAGCACATGTGGCACGACGGCGCGCCGCACCAGGGGCAGTGCGAGGGCTGCACCAACGCCGCCTGGCACCTGAAGGACCCCGTCTACCTCGACGCCCGGGGCATCGCGTCGGCCGTCCTGACCACGGGCCGGTGGGACGAGGTGGCCCCCTACGTCGAGTTCATGGGCTACACCACGCCCTGGTACTCGGTGCGCGACGTGCCGGAGCCGGTCGGCGGTGAGATGGGGTACCTCACCTGCTTCCTGCGCGACGGCGACCGCACGTTCCTGACCTACTCCACGACGTCGCGCGGCAACGAGGCGTTCAGCGGCTCCTTCGCCCTGCTCGACATGACGCCGTACGGCCGCGGTGAGGCGTGGGAGGACAAGCCGGAGGGGTGGCCCGAGGGACAGCGCTCGTGCTGGTACTGGCGCGCCGACGCCGACGGGAACGCCACCTGGGGCCCGACCAGCCGCCCCGTGCCGCAGTGGACCCGCCCCGGCGCGACCCCCGTGGAGACGCTCGGCCGCGAGGGCGACTGCCACTGACCGCGCTCACCGGAGGTGGCCGGCCACCACCGCGGCGGCGCGGGCGATCAGCGCGTCGTCGTGCTCGGCGTCCGGCGTGCCGCGGGTCGACATGACCGCGAGCACGACGGGGGCCGCGCCACCGGGCGGCCAGGCGACGGCGATGTCGTTGCGCGTCCCGTAGCCGCCCGACCCCGTCTTGTCCCCGACGACCCAGTCGGCGGGCAGGCCGGCGCGGATCAGGTCGTCACCGGTGGTGTTGCGGCGCAGCAGGTCCACGAGGAACTCCCGCCGGTCCGGCGGGAGGGCGTCGCCGAGCGTGAAAGCGCGCAGGCCGGTCGCCAGGGCGCGGGGCGTGCTGGTGTCGCGGACGTCGCCCGGCGTCGCCTCGTTCAGCCCTGTCTCCACGCGGTCCACGTGCGTGGTGGTGTCGCCGATCCCGCGCAGCACCGCACCCAGGCCCTCCGGGCCGCCCAGCGCGCGGAACAGGAGGTTCGCCGCCGTGTTGTCGCTCAGGCGGACGGCGGCGTCGGCCGCCTCGCGCAGCGTGACGCCGGTGTCCACCCGCTCCCCGGTGACCGGTGAGTGGGGGACCACGTCGGCCCGCGAGTAGGTGACCACCTCGTCGAGCGCCTCGACCGGCTCGCGCCGCAGCAGGGCCCCCACGGCGAGGGCCTTGATCGTCGAGGCGTGGGCGAACCGGTGGTCGGCGCGGTAGGCGATCTCGCGGCCCGTGCCGGTGTCCAGGGCGTACACGCCGAGCGTGGCGCCGAACTCCTCCTCCAGCCGGGCGAACGCGCCGTCCGGGACAGCGGTGGCGATGCTCGCGGTCGGCGCCGTGGTGGTCGCCGTAGTGGTCGCTGCGGGCGGCGACTCGACCGGGGCCGGCCCGCTCGCGCACCCGGTGAGCACGGCCAGCGCGAGGACGGCGCCGGCGGTCCGCTTCACGGCGCCACCGCCAGCAGCGCCGCGGCCACGTGCAGGTCCTGGAGCGCCAGGCCGGAGCTGTCGAAGACCGTGATGTCGTCGGGGGAGAGCCGTCCCTCGGCGCGCCCGGCCAGCACGTCGCCCACGGCGGTCACGCGCAGCGAGCCGTCCACGACCCGGTCGGCCACGTGCTGGAACTCGCCGATGGCGACCGACTGCGCCGGCAGGTCGCAGAACAGCCGCGCCCGCGCGAGGAGGTCCGGCGGCAGCTCCTGCTTGCCCCGCGCGTCGGAACCCATGCTCGCCACGTGGGTGCCGGGCGCGATCCAGTCCGCGTCGAACAGCGGGGCGGTGGCCGTGGTCGCGGTGACGACGAGGTCGGCGCGGCACGCCTCGCGGGCGGGCGTGAGCCGGGCGGGCAGGCCGCGGGCGGCCAGCGCGGCGGTGAAGCGCTCGCCGCGCTCCACCGACCGGGCAACCACGTGGACCGTCTCCAGTGGACGGACGCGGGCCAGCGCGGCGCACTCGTACAGCGCCTGGTGCCCGGTGCCGAAGACCGCCAGCGTGGTCGCGTCGGGCCGGGCCAGGGCGTCGGCCGCCACCGCGTCCGCCGCGGCGGTGCGGTAGGCGTTGACCTTCCCGGCCTCGACCACCGCACCGATCCGGCCCGTCTCCTGGTCGACCAGCAGCACGGTCGAGTTGTGGCGCGGCAGGCCCGCGGCGTCGTTGGCGGGCCAGTAGCTGCCGACCTTGACGCCCGCCAGGTCGGCGGACGAGGCGGACTTGACCGTGAAGCGGTTGGCCGGGTCGGACCCGTGCCCGTGCACGGTGGGGAAGGACGCGGAGCCGGCGGCGGCGAGGAACGCGGCGCGGACGGCGTCGTAGGCGAGCTGTTCGTCGATCAGGGCCGCGGACTCGGCCTCGGAGAGGAAGCGCACGGCTCACCAGCCCCGCACGCGCGGCCACACGGCCTCGACGGCCCGGGAACCGGGGGAGGTCACGTGGTAGCGGTCGTGCTGCGCGGCGGTCGCGCACGCGTGGTTCGGCAGGACGCGCACCCGTGTCCCCACGGGCAGGTCCGGCAGCGCGGCGGCGCTGCCCGGCCGCACGGACAGCGTGCCGTGCTCCTGGCTGGCGTCGGTCATCAGCAGGTCCGGGTACGGCGTGCCGTCCAGGTCGGCGACGAGGCCGTAGCCCTGGTCCACGGGCTGGCGGGCGGTGCCCCGGTCGCGCGAGGTCGCCATCCACCCGCCGTCGGTCATGATCCAGCCCTTGTCCGGGCGGTGCCCGATGACGGTGGTCACCACCGACAGGGCCAGGTCGTCCACCCGGCACACGCCGATGCCGGCCATCACCAGGTCGAAGAACACGTAGTTGCCCGCCCGGACCTCGGTGGCGCCGGTCAGGTCGGTGACGGCGTGGGCGGTCGGGGTGGACCCGACGCTCACCACGGGCACCTCGTGGCCCGCCGCGCGCAGGTCCTCCGCGACGCGCACCGCGGCGAGGCGCTCGGCCTCCGCGGCGGCGGTCAGCGCCTCCGGTGTGTACGCGAAGTACGACTCGCCCGCGTGGGTCAGCACGCCGCGCAGTTCCGCGCCGCCCGACACGAGGGCCTCGGCGATGGCGAGCACGGCCGGGTCGCCGGGGAGCACGCCGCCGCGGTGGCCGTCGCAGTCCACCTCGACCAGCGCCGGGACCGGCACGCCGCGCTCCCGCGACGCGCGGGCCACCTCGACGGCCTGGGCCGCGCTGTCCAGCAGCACGACGAGGTCCACGCCGCGCCGGCGCAGGGCGATCACCCGGTCGAGCTTGTCCGGCGCGATGCCGACCGCGTAGACGACATCGGTGAACCCGGCGTCCGCGAACGCCTCGGCCTCGGCGAGCGTGGAGACGGTGATCGGGCCGACCCCGCCGTCGAACAGCAGTCGCGCCACCTCGACGGACTTCGCCGTCTTGACGTGCGGGCGCAGCACCGCGCCCAGGCCGTCCAGGTGCGCGCGGAGGCGGGCGGCGTTGGCCTCCACCACCGACCGGTCCAGTGCCAGGAACGGTGTCGCCACCCGGTCCAGCGCCTCGTGCCCCATGCTCGCCCCTCTCGTCGACGTGTGTCCTCGCGGCTGTCGGTGCCGCGGCTGTCGGTCCTGCGGCTGTCGGCGAGGTCGGAGTACAGCCCGGAGCGGGACACGCCCAGCCGCGCCGTGACGCGGGTGAACGCGCCGCGCACGGCGAAGGCGCCCCGGTCGTCGAGCACGCGCGCAGCAGGACGAGCCGCTCGGCGCGGTCCAGGCGGTCGACCGGCTTGCCGCGCGCCGACTCCTCGGCGCGGTCGCGTCGACCCGCCGGCCGGTCACGTTCCCGGCGGCCCCTGATCCGTTCGGCACGGACACCTCACCCTCCCGGCGGTTGACTCGGACCATACATCCGCTCTCCGGATGGATGGTCCGGCAGGCGACAGCACGGCGACAGGCGGCGGGCGGGGCGCGGCCGCGCTCGTCCACAGTGGACTGGAAGGGCGGCTGGAGATCCAGATCACGCCGATGGGCCGTTCGGGGGGCTGGACACGGCGGCAAGCTTAGGCAAGCCTAAGCGAAGTTCTCGTCGTGGAGGGTGTTGTGTCTGAGCGCTGGGGTGCGGGCATCGAGGGCAGGGTCGCGCTGGTGACCGGCGCGGCCCGCGGCATCGGGGCGGCGGTGGTGGACGGCCTGGTCCGCGCCGGCGCGACGGTCGCCGCGGTGGACGTCGACCCCGACGTCCACCTCCGCTCGGCCGAGCGGGTCACGCCCTTCACCGCCGACGTCGGCGACCCGGCGGCGGTCGCGCGCGTCGTGGACGACGTGGAGCGGACCCTCGGCCCGATCGGCATTGGGGTGTCCGTGGCGGGCGTGCTGCGGCCCGCCGCGGTGTGCGACACCACCGACGAGGACTGGGCGGCCACGTTCGCCGTCAACGCGACCGGCGTGTTCCACGTGCTGCGGGCGGTGGCGCGCAGGATGGTGCCGCGCGGCGCCGGGGTGCTGGTGACCGTCGGGTCGAACGCCTCCGGCGTGCCCCGCACCGGCATGGGCGCCTACGCCGCGTCCAAGGCGGCGGCCACGATGCTGACCCGCTGCCTCGGCCTGGAGTTGGCCGGGTCGGGCATCCGGTGCAACGTGGTGTCGCCGGGTTCGACGGACACCGACATGCAACGTCTGCTGTGGACGGACGGGAACGGCGCGGAGGCGGTGGTCTCGGGGTCCCCGGACCAGTTCCGGGTCGGCATCCCGCTGGGGCGCATCGCGGACCCGGCGGACATCGCCGACGCGGTCCTCTTCCTCGCCTCCGACCGGGCCCGCCACATCACGATGCAGAACCTGTTCGTGGACGGCGGGGCGACGCTGCGCGCGTGACGAGGACCTTTCGTCATGGCGAAACTTAGGTTAGGCTAACCAAAGTTGCGCTCCCGGGTCGCCGGGACCGCGACCTTCCGCCGTGCTCGGCCGACACTGACCGGTCAGCGCTGTCGCGCTGTCACCGAAAGGGAAACACGACGTGCCCCCACCCGCTCTGGTCCGCCCCCGGCCCGTGCACCGGGCAGCCGACCTGCTGGCCGCCTACCTGCCGGGGTCGTTCTACTTCGCCTCGGCACGCGGGTCGCTGCTCGCCGACGGCGTGCACACGACCGTCCGGGCCGGGCACGGCGCGCGGGCGCGCGCGGCGGCCGAGGTGCTCGACGCGGCGGCGGTGGGCGGGGTCGACGAACCGCTGGTGGTCGGTGCGATCGGGTTCCGACCCGAGGCCGAGGCCAGCCTGGTCGTGCCCGCCCTGGTGCGCCGGGCGGGCGCCAACACGGCCGTCGACGTGCCGGCCACGCCGTTCGGCTCCACCAGGTGGGCCATCACGCCCCGGCCCGAGCCGGAGGCCTACGCCGACGGCGTGCGCGAGGCGCTGGAGCTGATCGGCGGCGGCGAGCTGGCCAAGGTCGTGCTGGCCCGCTGCCTCGAACTCGTCGCCGGCGACCCGGTGTCCGTGCCGTCGCTGCTGGCCCGGCTGGTGCGCGCCGACCCGGCCGCGCACGCCTTCGCCGCCGACGTCAGCGCGCCGGGCGACCCCGCGCCGCGCACCCTGGTCGGCGCGAGCCCGGAGCTGCTGCTGTCGCGCCGCGGCGCGGTGGTCACGTCCAACCCGCTGGCCGGGTCGCGCCCGCGCGTCGCCGACGAGGCGGAGAACCGGAGGCGCGTCGCCGAACTGCTGGCCTCCGAGAAGGACCGGCACGAGCACGCGCACGTCGCCGCGCAGGTCGCCGAGGTGCTGGGCGGGTTCTGCGCCGACCTCGACGTGCCCGCCGAACCGGTGGTGATCGGCACGCCCACGATGTGGCACCTGTCCACCCGGATCACCGGGCGGCTCGCCGACCCGACCGACCCCGGCTCCTCGTCCCTCGCGCTGGCCGAGGCGTTGCACCCGACCCCCGCCGTGTGCGGCGTGCCGGTCGGACGCGCCCGCGACGCGATCGCCGGGCTGGAGCCGGAGGACCGCGGCTACTACTCGGGCCTGGTCGGCTGGACCGGCCTGGAGGGCGACGGCGAGTGGGTCGTCACCATCCGCAGCGCGGAGGTGTGCGACCGGACCGTGCGGCTGTTCGCCGGCGCCGGCGTCGTCGCGGGCTCCGACCCGGCCGCCGAACTGGCCGAGACCAGCGCCAAGTTCCGCACGCTGCTGCGCGCGCTGGGCCTGGAGGGCGCGGCGTGAGCGCGGGCGTGGACCACGTCGCCTGGCCCGCCGACGTCGCGGCCCGCTACCGGGCGTCCGGGCACTGGCGCGGGCAGACGTTCGGCGCGTGGCTCACCGCGCTGGCCGCCGCCCACTCCGGGCGGACCGCCGTGGTGGGGGAGCGGGACGGCGTGACGTCGCGCTGGACGTTCGCCGAACTCGACGAGCGGGCGCACCGGATCGCCGCCGGGCTGGTCGGCTCCGGCGTCCGGCCCGGCGACCGGGTCGTGGTGCAGCTGCCGAACGTGCCCGAGTTCCTGCCGGTCGTCTTCGGGCTGTGGCGCGTCGGCGCCTGGCCGGTGTTCGCGCTGCCCGCCCACCGGCACAGCGAGCTGCGGCACTTCGCCGAACAGGCCGAGGCCGTCGCGATCGTCACCGTGGACCGGCACGAGCGGCACGACCACGCGGGCACCGCGCGCCAGGTGGCGGCCGACGTGCCGTCGGTGCGCGACGTGCTCGTGGTCGGCTCGGCGGAGTTCGCCGGCCTCGCCGCCGCCGAGCCGCGCGACCTCCCGGACCCCGACCCGTCCGGCGTGGCGTTCCTCCAGCTCTCCGGCGGCAGCACCGGGTTGCCGAAGCTGATCCCGCGGACCCACGACGACTACCTCTACAGCGTCCGGGAGAGCGCCCGCATCTGCGCGCTGCGCCCGGACAGCGTCTACCTGGCCGCGCTGCCGGTCGCGCACAACTACCCGCTCAGCTCGCCGGGCGTCCTCGGCGCGCTGCACGCGGGCGCGGCGACCGTGCTGGCGCCGCGCCCCGACGCGGACACCGCGTTCCGGCTGATCGAGGCCGAGCGCGTCACGATCAGCGGGGTGGTGCCGCCGCTCGCCGCCGCCTGGGTGCAGGCCGCCGCGCGCACCGGGCACGACCTGTCCTCGCTGGAGGTCCTGCTGGTCGGCGGCGCCAAGTGCGGGCGCGAACTCGCCGAGCGGATCGGCCCCGCCCTGGGCTGCCGGTTGCAGCAGGTGTTCGGCATGGCCGAGGGCCTGGTCTGCTACACCCGGCTCGACGACCCGGACGAGGTCGTGCTGGGCACGCAGGGCCGTCCGATCTCGCTCGACGACGAGATCCGCGTCGTCGACCCGGACGACCCCGCCGCGCCCTCGGACGCCGTCGTGCCCGACGGTGCGACCGGTGCGCTGCTCACCCGCGGCCCGTACACGATCCGCGGCTACTTCCGGGCCGCGGCGCACAACGCGGCCGCGTTCACCCCGGACGGCTTCTACCGGACCGGGGACCTGGTGCGGCGTACCCCGACCGGGCACCTGGAGGTCGTCGGCCGGGCCAAGGAGCAGATCAACCGGGGCGGGGAGAAGGTGGCCGCCGAAGAGGTGGAGAACCACCTGATGGCCCACCCCGACGTGCTCGACGCCGCCGTGGTCGCGGTGCCCGACGCCTACCTGGGCGAGCGGACGTGCGCCTACGTCGTGCCCGCCGCCGGCGCCGCCCCGACCGGGGCCGAACTGCGCCGGTTCGTGCGCGAACGCGGCGTCGCGGCGTTCAAGGTGCCCGACCTGGTCCAGGTCGTCGGGGAGTTCCCGGTGACCGGGGTCGGCAAGACCAGCAAGCGCGAGCTGCGGGCGGCACTGGCCGCCCTGGCCGAGAAGAAGGGGTGACCCCCGTGTCCCTGCCGAAGATCCAGCCCTACCCGCTGCCCACGGCGGACGAGGTACCGATCGGCCGGGTGTCCTGGCGGCCCGACGCGTCCCGCGCGGCGCTGCTGGTGCACGACGTGCAGCGCTACTTCCTGGCGCCGTACGCGGGGGCGCCGGTCCCGGAGATGACGGCGAACATCGCCGCGCTGGTCGCGGTGGCGCGCGAGCGGGGCGTGCCGGTGTTCTACACCGCGCAGCCCGGCCGGCAGGACGCCGCCGACCGCGGCCTGCTCACCGAGTTCTGGGGAGCGGGCATCGGCGGGGTCATCGACGACGACCCGCGCGCCGCCGACATCATCCCCGAGCTGGCGCCCGCGCCGGGCGACACCGTGCTGACCAAGTGGCGCTACAGCGCGTTCCAGCGCAGCGCGTTCGCCGACCAGCTCGCCGACGCCGGCCGCGACCAGCTGCTGATCACCGGCGTGTACGCGCACATCGGCTGCCAGGCCACGGCCGTGGAGGCGTTCATGCGCGACGTCCGGCCGTTCCTCGTCAACGACGCCGTCGCCGACTTCTCCCGGGAGAGGCACGACCAGGCGTGCGAGTACGTCGCCCAGCGCTGCGGGGTCGTCACCACCACCGCCGACGCGCTGGCCGCGCTGACCGCCACCACCACGGAACAGATCCCCGCTGGAGCACCGCGATGACCACCGGAACCCTGACCGCCGACCGCGTCCGCGCCGACGTCGCCGACCTGCTCGGCGTCGAGCCCGCCGAGGTGGGCGCGGACGCCGACCTGCTCGACCTCGGGCTGGACTCGATGCGGATCATGAGCCTCGTCGAGCGCTGGCGCGCCGCCGGCGCCACCGGCCTGGAGTTCGCCGACCTCGCCGAGGACCCCCGGCTGGCGCGCTGGACCGAGCTGGTCGCCGGGGCGTCCGCGTGAGCCGCGTCGACCACCGCGACCGGCACCTGGAGCGCATCGCCGAGGTGCGCGCCGGCGGTGGCGAGGGACGCGGCGCGGAGAAGGTCGGCTACCCCATCCGCGTCCGCGCGGCCGAGGTCGTGCGCACCGCGATGGTCGGCGCCGGCCTGCTGCGCGTGACGCTGGGCGGGCCCGGCACCGAGGGCTTCGAGGCGCACTCGCCCGACGAGCACGTGAAGCTGCTCTTCCCCGAGGAGGACGGCACGCTGCGGCTGCCCGAGCCGAACGGGAACATGCTGCGCTGGCCCCGCCCCTCGCCGACGTCGCGCGAGTACACCGTGCGCCGCTACGACCCGGCGACCGGCGAGCTGGACCTCGACGTGGCGCTGCACGACGGCGGCCTCGGCTCGGACTGGGCGCGCTCGGTCGAACCCGGCGCGGTCGTGCACGTCGCCGGCCCGCCCGGCGGCCTGATCGTGCCGCACGACTACGACCGCTACCTGCTCGCCGGCGACCTCACCGCCCTGCCCGCCATCGCCCGGTGGCTGGAGGAGCTGCCCCGCACCGCCGCGGGCTGGGCGTTCGTCGAGGTCGCGAACGCCGACGAGGAGATCGCGCTGTCCGCGCCCGAGGACGTCGAGGTGCGCTGGCTGCACCGCGGCGACGCCCCGGCCGGCACGACGACCCTGCTGGCGGACGCCGTGCGCGCGATCCGGGTGCCCGGGGGCGAACGCCTCTACGCCTGGGTCGCGGGCGAGGCGGGCTCGATCAAACCGCTGCGCCGCTGGGTCCGCGACGAGCTCGGCCTGGCCAAGGCCGACCACGACATCACCGGCTACTGGAAGCGCGGCGTCGCCGACTTCGACGACGACCACGACCACTGACCCCCCCGCAATACCGAATCCCCCGAGGAAAAAACCCGATGTCCATCGCCAGAACCCCCCGCCTCGCCGCCGCGCTGGCGCTCACCCTCGTCGCCGCCGTCGGCTGCGGCTCGGCCGAGAACACCGCCACCGGCGAGACGGGTGCCGCCGAACCCACGACCAGGGTCTTCACCGCCGACAACGGCGACATCACGATCCCGGTCCAGCCCAAGCGGGTGGTGGCCACCGGGTACGCCGTGCCCGCCCTGCTGGAGGCGGACGCGCCCCTCGTCGGGATCTCCTCGTGGAAGCGGGGCGAGCCGCTGATGACCGAGGAGGACCTGAAGAAGTACCGGGAGCTGACCAAGGTCGCGGGCGAGTCGGCGGCCGAGACCAACTACGAGGCCATCGCGCAGGCCGAGCCGGACCTGATCGTCATCGGCGTGCCCAAGCCGGTGCTGGCCGACGTCGACCTCAAGCGCCTGGAGGCCATCGCGCCGGTCGTGGCCATCGGCCCCTCGCTGCCCTCGGCGTGGCGCGACCTGTCCCGCAAGCAGGCCGACGCGGCGGGCGCGCTGTCCGCGTTCGACGCCGTGAAGGCCGAGTACGACGAGAAGGCCAAGGGGCTCAAGGAGAAGTACGCCTCCGTGCTGCCGACGCTCAAGCTCGGCCACGTCGGCGCCTACGGCGAGGTCGCCAAGGGCAACTTCCAGCGCGAGTTCAACGGCTCCTGGGGCACCAACATCGCCCAGGACATCGGCGCGACCTACTACGGCGAGGTGAAGGTCAAGGGCAACGGGTCCGCGGCCGTCAGCGAGTACCCGTCCATCGAGGAGCTGACCGCGGCGTTCGCCGACGCCGACGCCATCACCTACTCGGTGGCCGCGGACGGCAAGGTCCCGGCCTCGGTCCAGTACGTCATGGACTCGCCGCTGTGGAAGGAACTGCCCGCCGTCAAGGCCGGCAAGACCTTCCCGTTCCGCTACACCGAGGCGGCCACCTACCGCTCCGCGATGAAGACGCTGGACGCGGTCGACGAGGCGTTCGCGCCGCTGCTGACCAAGTGACCGCCACGCGCCGGCTGCCGGGTGCGCGGGTCGTGCTGCTGGTGGCCGCACTGGCCCTGCTGGTCGGGATGGCGGTGATCAGCGTCGGGATCGGCGCCCACGCCGTCGCCCCGGCCGAGGTCGTGCGGGCACTGGTGGACTACGACGGGTCGAGCGACCACATCGTGGTCCGGGAGATCCGGGTGCCCCGCGCCGTCCTGGCGGTCGGCGCGGGCGCCGCGCTCGCCGTGGCGGGCGTGCTGATCCAGGTGCTGTCGAGGAACCCGCTGGCGGAGCCCGGCGTCCTCGGCGTCACCGCGGGCGCCGGGTTCGCGATCACCGTCGGCTCGGCGCTGGGCGTCGCCGCCTCGGCGGCGGGGGAACTGGCCCTCGCCGTCGTCGGCGCGGTGATCGCCGCCGTGCTCGTGTACTCGGTGGGCCGCCGGTCGCCGCTGCGGCTCGTGCTCACCGGCGTCGCCCTCAGCTCCGTGCTGGCGGGCGTGTCCCTGGGGCTGCGGCTGGTGCTGCCGGACGTGTTCGACCGCTACCGCTTCTGGTCCGTCGGGTCGCTGGCCGGTCGCGAGCAGTCCCCGACGACGCTGCCGCTGCTGGTGATCGCCGCCGCGGTGGTGGGGGCGCTGCTGCTGAGCAGGCAGCTCAACGCGGTCGCGCTCGGCGACACCGTGGCGCACGTGCTGGGCGCGAACGTCGCCCGCGTCCGGGTCGCCACGCTGGTGCTGACCACCGTGCTGGCCGGCGCGGCGACCGCGGTGGCCGGGCCCATCCTGTTCGTCGGCCTGATCGTGCCGCACCTGGCGCGGCGGATGGCGGGCAGCTCGGTGCCCTGGCTCGTGGGCTACGCCGCCGTGCTCGGCCCGGTCCTGCTGCTGCTGTCCGACATCGGCTCGCGCGTCCTGCTGCCGACCGGCGAGGTGCCGGTCGCGATCGTGACCGCGTTCCTCGGCGGCCCGGTGCTGATCTGGGCGGTCCGGCGGTACGGGGCGGGGGCGCTGTGAGCGCGGTCGTGCTGCGCCGCGGCCCGGTCTCGCTCCGGGTCGAGCGGCGGACGCTGGTCCTGGTCGCGGCGATGGCCCTGGTCGTCCTCGTCCTCGGCTTCCTCGGCCTGTCCTACGGCGCGACGTGGGCGGACCCGGCGAAGGTGTTCGCCGCGCTCACCGGGTCGGGCGGCGGGTCGGGCGTGGTGATCCGCGAGTGGCGGCTGCCGCGCGTGCTCTCCTGCCTGGTGTTCGGCGCGGCGCTCGGCGTGGCCGGGGCGATCTTCCAGAACGTCACCCGCAACCCCATGGGCAGCCCCGACGTCATCGGCCTCGACGCGGGCGCCTACACCGGCGCGCTGGTCGCGATCACCGTGCTGTCCGGCACGTCCGCGCAGCTGACCGCCGGCTCGCTGGCGGGCGGTGTGCTCGCCGCCGCGGCCGTCTACCTGCTCTCGTCCGGCGGAGGGCTCTCCGGGCTGCGGCTGGTCGTCATCGGCATCGCGGTCAACGCGGTGCTGACCGCGATGAACTCGTGGATCGTGCTGCGGGCGGAGCTGGAGGTCGCCATCGCCGCCGTGGGGTGGAGCGCCGGCTCCCTCAACGGCGTCGACTGGGAGGACGTGCGCATCCCGTTCGCCGTCATCGGCGTGCTGCTGGTCCTGCTGGTCCTCCGGTCCCCGGCGCTGCACCAGGACGCGCTGGGCACGGCCCTCGCCGTCACCACCGGCGTCCGCGTGGACCGGCTGCGCCTGCACCTCGTGCTCATCGGCGTCGGCTGCACGGCCACCGTCACCGCCGTCGCCGGCCCCATCGCCTTCATCGCGCTGGCCGCGCCGCAGATCGGCAGGCGGCTGGCCCGCGCCCCCGGCGTGCCGCTGCTGCCCGCCGCCCTGACCGGCGCGGTGCTGCTCCAGGGCGCCGACCTGGTCGCGCAGATGCTGCTGGCGCCCGTCGCCCTGCCCGTCGGCGTGGTCAGCACGGCCATCGGCGGCTGCTACCTGATCTGGCTGCTCACCAAGGAGGTGCGGCGAGCGTGACCACGCGCCTGACCGCCAGGGACCTGACGCTGCGCTACGGCGACCGCGTGGTGTCCACGCGACTGGAGCTGGACGTCCCCGACGGCGCCTTCACCGCCATCGTCGGCCCCAACGCCTGCGGCAAGTCCACCCTGCTGCGAGCCTTCGTGCGGCTGCTGCGCCCGTCAGACGGGCACGTGCTGTTCGACGGGCGCGAGGTCGGCTCGTACCCGGGCAAGGCGCTGGCCCGGGAACTCGGCTTCCTGCCGCAGGACCCGATCGCACCCGACGACATCCGGGTGCGGCAGCTGGTCGCGCGGGGCCGCTTCCCGCACCAGTCGCTGCTGTCCACCTGGTCGGAGCAGGACGAGGCCGCCGTCGTCGGGGCGATGGACGCCGCGGGCGTCACGGGGCTCGCCGACCGGCCCGTGCAGGAGCTGTCCGGCGGGCAGCGGCAACGCGTGTGGGTGGCCGTCGTGCTGGCCCAGCGGACGCCGTACCTGCTGCTCGACGAACCCACCTCGTTCCTCGACATCGCCCACCAGTACCAGCTGCTGGCCCTGCTGGCCCGCCTGCGCGACGAGGGCCGCACCGTCATCGCGGTGCTGCACGACATCAACCAGGCGTGCCGGTACGCCGACCACCTGGTCGCCATGAAGGAAGGCCGCGTCGTCGCCCAGGGCGCCGCCGCCGACATCGTCGACGCCGCGCTGGTCAAGGAGGTCTTCGACCTGCCCAGCATCGTCGTGCCCGACCCGGCGACCGGCACGCCCATGGTCGTGCCGTCGCTCTGAGCGCGGCACACCCACGATCCCAGGAGCACGAGTTGAGCACTGCCCACGCCCAGCGCCCGACGACCGCGGACGTGACACCGGCCGACGGGGTCCTCGACCTGACCGGCGCCCAACTGGGCATCTGGAACGCGCAGCGGCTGGAACCGGACTCGCCCTACTACGTCGTCGGCGACGTCGTCGAGGTCTCGGGGGAGCACCCGGTCGACGCGGGACTGGTCGCGCGCGCCGTGCGGGCCGCGTTCGAGGAGGCGGAGAGCCTGCGGCTGCGCGTGTTCGACACGCCGTCGGGGCCGCGCCAGGTCGTGTCCGACGAGCCCGTCGCGCTCCCGGAGGTCGTCGACCTGGGCGGTGAGGCCGACCCGAGGGCCGCGGCCCAGGCGTTCGTCGAGGCCGAACGGGCCCGCGTCGCCGAGGCGTGCCGGGGCATGGTGGACCGGGAGTTGTTCTCCTGCACCGTGATCCGGTTGTCCGACCACGAGGTCTGGTACACCCAGCTGGGCCACCACCTCGTGTTCGACGGCTACACCGCGGCCATGCTCGCCCGCCGCACCGCCGCGCACCACACGGCGCTGGTCGCCGGGGCGCCCGCGCCGAAGTCGACGTTCGGCCGGTTCGCCGACCTCGTCGCCGCCGACCGCGCCTACCGGGAGGGCGAGCAGTTCGAGCGCGACCGGGCCTACTGGCTCGACCGGCTCACGCCGCTGCCCGAGTTCGACCCGGCCGACGCCGCGGCGTCCGGTCCGCCCGACCGCACGGTCACCGCACGCGCGGTGGTGCCCGCCGACGAGGTGACCCGGCTGCGGGAGTTCGCCGAGGGCGCGGGCATCACCTGGGGCGAGGCGCTGATCGCCTGCTACGCCGCGTTCCTGCACCGGGTGCTGGGCCGCACGGACGTCGTGTTCGCCCTGCCGCTGATGTGCCGCTCCGGCGTCGGGCTGCGCACCCCCGCGATGGCGGTCAACGTGCTGCCGCTGCGGGTCGAGGTGCGCGGCGACGACGACCTGGGCGTGCTGGGCAGGCGGGTCGCGGGCGTGATGCGCGAGATGCGCGCCCACCAGCGCTACCGGGGCGAGGACCTGCCGCGCGACCTGGCGGCGCCCGGCGCGGGCGCGCTGCTGCACGGCCGGGGCGTCAACCTCAAGGCGTTCGACCTGGCGCTGGACTTCGCGGGCGCCACCGGCGTCATGCGCAACGTCGCGGGCGGCCCGCCGGAGGACATGGGGCTCAGCGTGCTGCCGACCCGGGACGGCGGCCTGCTGCTGGGCTTCGAGGTCGACGCCCGCACGCACGACCAGGCGGCCGTGGAGCGCAAGCTCACCGCCTTCCGCACCCTGCTCGCCCGTGCCGACGCGCCCTCGATCGGCGCGGTCGCGCTGGTGGGCGCGGAGGAGCGGGCCGCGCTGCTGGCGGACTGGGCGACGCCCGCGCTGCCGGGCGTCCCGCGCGACGTGCCCGCCCTGCTGGACGACCTCGCCTCGGGGGCGACCGCGCTGGTGCACGGCGACGAACGGCTCACCGGGCACGAGCTCGTGGCACGGGTGCGCCGCCTGTCGGGCGCGTTGCGCGCCGCGGGGGTCGGGCCGGACGACGTGGTGGCGCTCGCCCTGCCGCGTTCGGCGGACCTCGTGGTGTCCCTGCTCGCGGTGCTGGACGCCGGCGCGGCCTTCCAGCCGCTCGACGTCGAGCACCCGGCCGAGCGGCTCCGCGAGCTGATCACCGACACCGGCGCGGTGCTCGTGCTGTGCGCCCCCGGGACGGCCGACGTCGTCCCGGACGGCGTCGCGCGGCTCTCCCCGGACAGCGCCGGGCCGACCGTCGACGACACGTCCACCGTGGACCGCGACCCGGAGCGCCTGGCGTACGTCATCCACACCTCCGGGTCGACGGGCCGTCCCAAGGGCGTGCTCGGCAGGCTCGGCGGGCTGCTGGGGCTGCTGCACCACCACCGGTCCACCACCGTCGCCGAGGCGGAGCGCGCCGCGGGCAGGCGGCTGCGCGTCGCGCACACCTACTCGTTCGCCTTCGACTCGGCGCTGGACCAGCTGTCGTGGCTGCTGTGCGGGCACGAGCTGCACCTCTACGACGCCGACCTGGCCCGGGACGCGGACGCGCTGCTGGCCGCCTACCGGCGCGACCGGATCGATGTCGTGGACACCACCCCGTCGATGGCCGCGCCACTGGTCGACGGAGGCCTGCTGCACGGGGACCACCGGCCCGCGCTGCTCGTGCTGGGCGGCGAGGCCACCCCGCCGGGGCTGTGGAAGCGCGTCGTCGCGTCCGGTGTCCCCGCGCGCAACATGTACGGCCCCACCGAGGCCGCGGTGGACAGCACCAGTGCCCGCCTCGACGGCGACGTGCCGACCATCGGCGTCCCGCTCCCCGGCACCCGCGCCTACCTGCTGGACAACGCCCTGCACCCCGTGCCGCACGGTGAGCGCGGCGAGCTGTACCTGGCCGGGCCGCACCTGGCCCGCGGCTACCTGGGGCGGCCCGGGCTCACCGCCGAGCGGTTCGTCGCCGACCCGTTCGGCGGGCCCGGGGACCGGATGTACCGCACCGGCGACCAGGCCCGCTGGGTGCCGGGTCGGGGGCTGGAGTACCTGGGCCGGCACGACGGCCAGGTCAAGATCCGCGGTCACCGGGTGGAGGTCGGCGAGGTCGAGGCCGCGTTGGGCGCGGTGCCCGGTGTGAGCGCGGCGGCCGCCGCGGTCCGCACCGACTCCGGGCCGGCCCGGCTGGTCGGCTACGTCGTGCCCGCGGCCGGCGCGGCCGTCACGCCCGAGTCCGTGCGGCACCACCTCGCCGACCGGGTACCCGACCACCTCGTGCCCGCCGCGGTCGTGGTGCTGGACGAGCTGCCGGTCACGGTCAACGGCAAGCTGAACCGCGCCGCGCTGCCCGCGCCCCGCGCCACCGGCGGCGGCCGCGCCCCCACCACCGGGCGCGAACGGCTGCTGTGCGCGACCGTCGCCGAGGTGATGGGCGCCGAGCACGTCGGCGTGGACGACGACTTCTTCGCCCTGGGCGGCGACAGCATCACCGCGATCAGCGTCAGCAGCCGGTTGCGCGCGCACGGCCTGGAGCTGCGGCCGCGGGACCTGCTGGCCCGCCGCTCCCTCGCCGACCTCGCGGCGGCGGGCCGCGACGTCGGCGGCGGACCCGCCCCGGTGGCCGACGACCCGACGGGCCCCGTGCCCGCGCCGCCGATCGTGCGCGCCCTGCTCGACGCGAACCCCGACCCGGCCGCCGTGGCCGGGTACGCGCAGTGGACCGCGGTGCGGGTCGACGAACCCCTCGCCCTGGACGACCTGGCGGCGGGCGTGGCCGCGGTGCTGGACGCGCACGACGCCCTGCGCCTGCTGGTGACCGACGACGGCCTGGTCGTGCGCCCGCGCGGTGCCGTGCCGGCGTCCGCGGAGGAGGTCGTCGCGGGGGAGGACGAGGTCGTCCCGCTGGCCGGGCGACTGGCCGCGTCCCTGGACCCGAGGTCGGGCGACCTGGTGAAGGTGGCCCTGGTGCGCACCCCGTCCGATGTGCCGGACCGGGTCGTCGTGGTGGTGCACCACCTCGTCGTGGACGGCGTGTCCTGGCGCGTGCTGCTGCCCGACCTGCGCACGGCGTCCACCGGCGGCGCGCTCCCGCCCGTCGGCACGTCGTGGCGCAGGCACGCGGTGCTGCTCGCGGAGCAGGGGAAGACCGGCGCGCGGCGCGGCGAGCTGGCGCACTGGCGCGGCGCGGTCGACCACGCGCGCCTGGGCTCCCGCGCCCTGGACCAGACCGTGGACGTGGTGGCCACCGCGGACCGGACCACCACCACCGCGTCCCCCGAGGTGACCGCCGCGCTGCTGGACGCCCTGCCCGCCGCCTACCGCGCGGGCGTGGACGAGGTGCTGCTGGCCGCCCTGGTGCTGGCCGTGCGGGTGTGGCGGGGCGAGGCCCGCGACGCGGTGGCGGTGACCGTGGAGGGGCACGGCCGGGAGGAACTGGCGCCCGGCACGGACCTGTCCCGCACGGTCGGCTGGTTCACCTCCGAGCACCCGGTGCGGGTGCCGGCCGACGCCGTGCGGGCCGAGGCGGACCTGGCCGACGCGCTGGCGGGCGGCGACGCGGCCGGGCGGCTGCTGAAGGCGGCCAAGGAGGCCCGGCGCGCCGCGCCCGACGGCGGCATCGGCCACGGCGTGCTGCGGCACCTGGACCCGGTGACGCACGACGAGTTCGCCGCCGCCGGGCCGCCCGACCTGCTGCTGAACTACCTGGGCCGGTTCGCCGCGCTGCCCGGCACCGGGTGGCGGCTGCCCGAGCACGACCCGTTCGCCGTGGTCGAGCCCGCGGGCAAGGCCCTCGAACAGGTGCTGGCGCTCAACTGCTTCGTGCACGAGGACGGGGGGCACGGGGACGGGGGGCCGCGCATCGCGGTCGAGTGGACCGCGGCCGGGCTGGTGCTGCCGCCCGCCGCCGTCGCCGGCCTCCAGGAGGCGTGGGCGACCGCGCTGGCCGCGCTGGCCGCGCACGCCGACCGCATCGGACCCGACGGCGGCGGCCTCACCCCGTCCGACCTGCCGCTGGTCTCCCTCGACCAGGCCGCCGTCGACGCCATCGAGGCCGGCGGCCGGGTCGCCGACGTGCTGCCCGCCACCCCGTTGCAGGTCGGGCTGTCCTTCCACAGCCTGGTGCGCGGCGACGACGACGCCGACGTGTACGTCGTGCAGGCGATGACGCTGCTGCGCGGCGAACTGGACGCCGACCGGATGCGGGCGGCGGCCGCGGAGCTGCTGCGCCGCCACCCCGCGCTGCGCGTGCACCTGCACACCACGGCCGCCGGCGACGTCGTCCAGGTCGTGCCCGCCGACGTCACCCTGGACTGGCGGCACGTGGACCTGTCGGACCACGCGGACCACGCCGGGCGCGACGCCCTGCTCGCCGAGCACTGCCGCGCCGAGCTGGAGCGCCCCTTCACCCCGACCGCGCCGCCGCTGATCCGCTTCCTGCTGTGCACGCTGGGCCCGGACGAGCACCGGCTGGCCATCACCAACCACCACGCCCTGCTCGACGGCTGGTCCATGCCGCTGGTCGGCCGCACGCTGCCGGCGATCTACGCCGAGCTCGGCGGCGGCCCGGCCGCGCCCGTCGCGCCGTCGCCCGCCGAGTACCACCGCTGGCTGGCCGGGCGCGACCACGACGCCGCGCTGGACGCGTGGCGCGAGGCGCTGGCCGGCGTCGACGAGGGCACCCGGCTCGCCCCCGCCGGCGCGGCGTCCGCAGTGGACCGCCCGGAGCGGGTGACGATCGGCCTGGGCGTGGAGTTCAGCGACCGGCTGCGCGCGTTCGCCCGCGATCGCGGCGTCACGCCGACCACCGTGTTCCAGACCGCGTGGGGCGTGCTGCTGGGCAGGCTCACCGGGCGGCGCGACGTCGTCTTCGGCTGCCCCGTGTCCGGTCGGCCCGCCGAGGTCGACGGTGTCGAGGCCATGATCGGCCAGCTCGGCGGCACCATCCCGGTGCGGGTGCGGCACTCGGCGGGCGAGACCGCCGCGGCGCTGCTGGGCCGCGTGCACGAGGAGAGCGTCGCGCTCGCCGAGCACCACCACGTCGGGCTGTCGGACGTGCAGCGGGCCGTCGGCGTCGGCGAGCTGTTCGACACGATGCTGGTGATGGAGAACTTCCCGCTCTCCAGCCGGCGTCGCGCCCCGCTCGCGCCCGGCCTGGAGCTGGCGGGCGTGGACATCACCGACGCCACGCACTACCCGCTGACCGTGATCGTCATCCCGGAGGACGAGATCGTCATCGGCCTCGGCTACCAGCCGCACGCCTTCGACGAGGAGACCGTCCGCGACTGCGGCCGGCGGCTGCGCACCCTGCTGCACGAGGTCGTCGACGACCCGGACCGGCCGGTGGAGCGGCTGCGCGCCGTGGACGACGGGGAGCGCGACCGCCTGCTGCGCCTGGGCCTCGGCGCGGAACCCGCCCGCGAGCGCGGCGGCTGCCTGGCGGAGTTCGGCACGTGGGTCGACCGCACGCCGGACGCGGAGGCCGTGGTGTGCCGCGACCGGTCGCTGGGCTACGCGGAGCTGGACCGGCGGGCCAACCGGCTCGCGCACGCCCTGCTGGCCCGCGGCGTGCGCCCGCAGGACACCGTCGCCGTGCTGCTCGGCCGCGACGTGGAGATGGTCGTGGCGCTGTTCGGCGTCCTCAAGGCGGGCGCGGTGTACGTGCCCATGGACCCGGACTACCCGGGGGAGCGGCTGGCGCACATGCTCCGCGACGCCGCGCCCGCCGCCGCCGTGACGTCCGGCGGCACACCGGTCGTGCTGTCCGCCCTGCCCGTGCTGGACCTCGCCGACCCGTCCACCCTGGACGGTCCGGACGGCTGGGACGCCGACCCCGTCGACGCGCGCCGCGACCTCACCGAGGACTCGCTGGCCTACGTCATCTACACCTCCGGCACGACCGGCAGGCCCAAGGGCGTCGCCGTGCCGCACCGCGGCGTGCCCAGCCTGGTCGCGCTCCAGGAGGACGTCGTCGGCATCGGGCGCGGCGAGCGGTACCTGCACTTCGCCTCGACCAGCTTCGACGTGGCGTTCTGGCAGTTCATGCTGCCGCTGCTGTCCGGCGGCACGTCGGTCATCGCGCCGGAGGAGGTGCGGGTGCCCGGTGACGAGCTCATGGACTACATCGCCGAGCACCGGTGCACCGGCGTGAACCTGCTGCCGTCGTTCCTGGCCGCCGTGCCCGACGACCGCGAGGTCGACCCGGACGTGTTCTTCGTCGTCGGCGCGGAGCGCCTCGACCCCGAACTGGCCCGCCGCTGGGGCACCGGGCGGCGCGCGCTGTTCAACGCCTACGGCCCCACCGAGGTCACGATCAACTCGGTGACCTGGAAGTACGAGCCCGACGACGACGGACCGCTGCCGATCGGCCGCCCGGACCCCGAGGTGCGCGCCTACGTGCTCGACGGCGGCCTCCAGCCGGTCGGCGTCGGCGTGACCGGCGAGCTGTACCTGGCCGGGCCGAAGCTGGCGCGCGGCTACCTCAACCGGCCCGCCCTGACCGCCGAGCGGTTCGTGGCGGACCCGTTCGCCGGTTCCCTCGGCGCCCGGCCGGGTGAGCGCATGTACCGCACCGGCGACCTGGTGCGGTGGCGACCGGACGGGCAGTTGGTGTTCCTGGGCCGCGCCGACCACCAGGTCAAGGTGCGCGGCTTCCGCATCGAGCTGTCCGAGGTCGAGACCGTGCTGACCCGGCACCCCGACGTGCGGGCGTGCGCCGTGGTCGTCCGCGAGGACCGGCCCGGCGACCGCAGGCTCGTCGGCTACGTGATCCCCGCCGACGACGCCGCCCCCGACGTCGAGGCGCTGCGCGGGCACCTGTCCGCCGAGCTGCCCGACCACATGGTGCCGGGCGCGTTCGTGCTGCTCGACCGGCTGCCGCTCGGCCCCAGCGGCAAGCTCGACCGGGCCGCGCTGCCCGCGCCGGGCTCGGGCGCCACCGCGCCGGCCCGGGAACCGGCCACGCGCGCGGAAGCCGTGCTGCTTGCCGTGTTCCGCGAGGTGCTGGGCACCGACGAGGTCGGCCCGGACGACGCGTTCCTCGACGTCGGCGGCGACAGCATCGTGTCGCTGCGGGTCGTCTCCCGGGCGCGCCGCGAAGGGCTGTCCCTGACCGCGCGGGACGTCTTCGAGGGGCGCACCGTCGCCGGGATCGCCGCGCGCTGCGGCGCCGTCGGGCGTTCCGAGGAGGCCCCCGCGACCGGTGACGCCCCGCTGCTCCCGGTCATGCGGGACCTGCTGCGGCGCTCCGGCCCGGCGGCCGACGGGTTCTGCCAGTGGGTCGAGGTGGTCGTCCCCGCGGGCGGCGACCTCGCGACGTGGCACGCCGTGTTCGACGCCGTGCTCGCCAGGCACGACGTGCTGCGCGCCCACCTGGCCGGCGACGTCCTGCGCATCCCCGCCGTCGGCGCGGTGACCGGCGCGGACGTGCTGACCCGCGTCCCCTGGGCCGACGACCCGCGCGCGCTCGTCGACCGGCACGTCGCCGACGCCCGCGACCGCATGGACCTGCGCGCGGGACCGCTGCTGCGCGCCGTGTGGGTCGACGCAGGGCCGACGCGCCCCGGTCGGCTCGCCCTGGTCGCGCACCACGCCGTCGTGGACGCCGTGTCCTGGCGCGTGCTGCTCGACGACATCGCCCACGTCCACGACACCGGCCGCCCGCCGGCCCGGCACGGCCAGTCGTTCCTCGGCTGGGCGAAGGCGCTGCGCGACGCCGTGCCGCACCGCCGCGCGGAACTCCCGCACTGGCGGCACGTGGCCGCCGCGCCACCGGCCCGCGTCACGCCGGACCCCGTCCGGGACACCGCGGCCACCGCCGTCCACCACGTCGTCCACCTCGACCCCGCCACGACGCGGACCGTCCTCACCACCCTGCCCGCCGCGTACCGCACCACCCCGGACACCGTCCTGCTCACCGCCCTCGCCCGGGCCGTGGGGGAGTGGCGCGGCACCGAGCCGGACCTGCTGGTGGCCCTGGAGGGCCACGGCCGCCCGCCGCACGCCCCCGACCACTCGGGGCCCGTCGAGCTGTCCCAGACCGTCGGCTGGTTCACCGCCGTGCACCCGGCGCGCGTGCGGGTGCCGGACACCGGCGCGGCCGGGGCGCTGAAGGCGGTCAAGGAGCAGTTGAACGCCGCCGGTGACGGCCTCGGCTACGGCATCCTCGGCGACGAGGCGCCGCCCTGCGCGCCGGAGATCAGCTGGAACTACCTCGGCCGCTTCCCGACCCGGACCGGCGCGGACACCCCGTGGCAGGCCCCGGCGGACGCCGACCCGCTCGGCTCGGGCGGCGGTGACGACCTGCCGCTGCCGCACGCGCTGATGATCAACGCCCTGGCGCGCGACGACGGTGACGGCGAGGCGCTCGGCATCCGGTTCACGTGGCCCGCCGCCCTGTTCGACGGCGCGGAGGTCGGCGACCTCGCGCGGCGCCTGGTGGACGCCCTGACCCGCCTCGCGGACGACCCCGACGTGTCGGCGGGGGCCGGGCTCACCCCCTCCGACCTGCCGCTGGTCCGGCTCGACCAGCGGCAGATCGACGCCCTGGAGGCGAGGGGACCGGTGGCCGACGTGCTGCCGCCGACCCCGTTGCAGCAGGTGATGCTGCGGCACGCGCGGGCGCACGCGACCGACCCGTACACCGTGCAGGCGGCGTTCTCGCTGTCCGGCCCGCTCGACGTCGAGGCCCTGCGCGCGGCGGGCGAGGCCCTGCTGCGGCGGCACCCCAACCTGGGCGCGCTGTTCCCGGAGTCGCCCGCCGTGCAGGTGATCCCGCGCGACCCGCGCCCCGGGTTCCGGCTCCGCGACGTGGACGACGCGGAACGCGCGCTCGACGAGGACCTGGCGGAGCCGTTCGACCTGGCCGTCGGGCCGCCGCTGCGGCTGACCGTGCTGCAGTCCGCGCCCGGGCGGCACGTGCTCGCCCTGACCAGCCACCACGTGCTGTCGGACGGGTGGTCCGCGCCGCGCATCCTCACCGAACTGTTCGCGCTCTACGCCGGCCGCGCGCTGCCCGAACCCGTCCCGTTCAGCCGCTACCTGCGCCACCTGTCCACCGCGGACCGCGAGGGGCACCTGCGGGCGTGGGGCGCGGAACTGGCGGACCTGCCCGAGGGCGACTACCTGACCCGGGGCCGGGACCTCGTCGTCGGCGCGGCGGAGCCGGTGCTGTTCCGGGTGGACGCCCCGCTGGTGGCGGCGCTGACGCGGGAGGCGGCGCGGCGCGGCCTGACGCCGAACGCGGTCCTCCAGGGCGCGTGGGCGGTGGTGCTCGCGGCCCGCTCGGGACGGCGTGACGTGTGCTTCGGCGCGATGGTCGCCAACCGGGCCGCCGACGTGGACGGCGTCGAGGAGATCATCGGTCTGCTGGCCGGCACGGTGCCGGTGCGCGTCCGGTTCACCGGGACGGTGGCGGAGTCGCTGGTCGACGCGCAGGCCCGCCGGCAGGCGATGGCGGAGCACGACCACGTCGGCCTGCCCGAGCTGGAGCGGCTGACCGGCCGCGACCGGCTCTTCGACAGCCTCGTGGTGTTCGAGAACTACCCGGTGGACCCGGCGCGGCTGCGCGAACCGGCCCCCGGCCTCACCGTCACCGGCACCCGGTTCCGCGAGCGGACGCACCACCCGGTGACGCTGACCGTCGTGCCGGGGGACGAGGGCTGGACGGGCGTCCTCGGCCACCAGGCCGGGGTGTTCGAGCGGGACGAGGTCGAGGCGCTGGCCGCCGACCTGCTGCGCGTGCTGCGGGACCTGCCCGCGCACCTGGACGGCGACGTCACCGCCCTGATCGGGGCGCGGCCGTGAGCGGGGCGACGGGGGTGGAGGTGGACGCGGCGCTGTGGCGCACGGCGTTCACGCTGGTGCTCGGCACGTTCATGGCGACGCTGGACAGCACGATCGTCCTCGTCGGCATCGACGCCCTGGCCGACCGGTTCGACGCGCGGGTCACCGACATCCAGTGGGTCACCACGGCCTACCTGCTCGCGGTGGTCACCGCCGTGCCCGCGTCGGGCTGGCTCGCGGACCGGTTCGGCGGCCGGCGCGTGTGGATCACCGCCGTGGCGGTGTTCCTGCTGGCCTCGGTGCTGTGCGCGCTGGCCTGGTCGCTGCCGGCCCTGGTGGCGTTCCGGGTGCTCCAGGGCCTGGCCGGCGGGCTGCTGCCGGCGACCGGCCAGGCCCTGCTCGCGCGGGCCGCCGGGCGGGAGCGGATCGGCCGCGTGCTGGGCGTCGTCTCGGTGGTGCCCCTGCTGTCGCCGGTGCTCGGCCCGCTGGCCGGCGGATCGATCCTGGCCGTGGCGGACTGGCCGTGGCTGTTCTACGTGAACCTGCCGATCGGCGCGGTGGCCATCCTGCTCGCCCGCCGCACCGTGCCCGCCGTGCCGGCCGCCGGCGGGCGCACGCCGTTCGACGTGCGCGGCGCGCTGCTGCTGTCGCCGGGGCTCGCCGTGCTCGTCTTCGGCCTCACCGCCGTGGACCAGGCCGTCCCGCCGGCGGTGGCCGCCGCGTCGATCGCCGCGGGCCTGGCGATGCTGGCCGGGTTCGTCGTGCACGGCCTGCGCACCCGCGGCACCCCGCTGATCGACCCGCGCCTGTTCGCCAGGCCCCCGTTCGGCGTGGCCGCGCTGGCGCTGGTCGTCCTCGGCGCCTCGGTGTTCGGCACGATGTTCCTGCTGCCGCTGTTCCTCCAGACCGGCGGTGGGCTCTCGGCCTGGGAGACCGGGCTGCTGCTCGCGCCGCAGGGGGTGGGCGCGGCGATCGGGTCGGTCCTGGTCACCCGCGCGGTGGACACCGTCGCCCCGCGCACCCTGGTGCTGACCGGCATCGCGCTGGTGGCGGTCGGCACGGCCCCGTTCACGCAGCTCCACCAGGACCTGCCGGACGTCGTCATCGCGCTGTCGCTGCTCGTGCGCGGCGCGGGCGCGGCCATGATCGGCGCACCGGTGATGAACATCGTCTACAGCCGGATCGAACCCGCGCAGCTGCCCAGGGCCGCCGGCGCGCTCAACCTGCTCAACACGGTCGGCGGCTCCGTCGGCACCGCCGTCCTCGCGGTCGTGCTGAGCACCAGGTTGACGGCCCGCGGACCCGACACGCCCGCCGCGTTCGCCGACACCTTCTGGTGGGTGCTCGGCTTCGCGCTGGTGGCCGCACTGGGGGCGACCAGGTTGCCCCGCCCCGTTCACGAGAAGGGCCACGCAGATGCCTGACCAGGACACCCTGCCCACACCGGCCGAGGTGGGCGCGGACCGCTCGGTGGCGGAGGCGGTGGCCCGGCACCGGGGGACCGTCGCCGACGTCCTCGGCGGGCGCGACTCCAGGCTGCTCGTCGTGGTCGGCCCCTGCTCCGTGCACGACCCGGCGGCGACGCTGGACTACGCGGGCCTGCTCAAGGACGCCGCCGACCGGTTCGCCGACGACCTCGTCGTGGTCATGCGCGCCTACCTGGAGAAGCCGCGCACCGTCGCGGGGTGGACCGGCCTGCTCCCCGACCCGACGCTCGACGGCAAGGGCGACATCGCGACCGGCGTCCGGCGGGGCCGGTCGTTCCTGGTCGAGGCCGCGGCGACCGGCCTGCCCCTGGCCTACGAGTTCGTCGACCCGATGCTGGCGCACTACGTGGCCGACGTCGTGACGTGGGGCGCGGTCGGCGCGCGCACCGTGGCCAGCCAACCGCACCGGCACCTGGCGTCGTGGCTGCCCATGCCGATCGGCATGAAGAACTGCGTCTCCGGCCGCCTGGACACGGCGGTGGACGCCATCCGCGCCGCCGGCCTGCCCCACGCCTTCCCGGGGGTGGCCGCCGACGGCAGGCTCACCACCCTGCGCAGCACCGGCAACGCGGACGCCCACCTGGTCCTGCGGGGCGGCCCGACCCCCAACTACGGCGCCGCGCACGTGGCGGACGCCCTCGCCGCCCTGGCCGGGGCCGGCCTCCCGCCCCGCGTGGTGGTCGACGCCTCGCACGGCAACAGCGGCAAGGACCACCGCAGGCAACCGGGCGTGGTCGCCGACCTGGCGGCGCAGGTCGAGGACGGCAACCGCGCCCTGGTCGGCGTCATGGTCGAGTCCTACCTGGCGGACGGCAGGCAGGACCTGGCGGCGGGCCGGCTGCGCCCGGACCTGAGCGTGACGGACGCCTGCCTGGGCTGGGACAACACCCTGCCCCTGCTCCGCACCCTGGCCGCCGCCGCGCGGACGCGGGCACGGCGGTAGGGAGCCGGGGCCGGGAGTCCGCCGGGGCTAGAAGTCCACCGTCGCGCACCCCAGGCGCGGACCCGCGGTGCCCGCCTTGCCCGGTTCCGTGGCGGTGCGCTGGGCGTGCACCACGACCGAGCCCGCGCGGCGGTCGGCGAAGCGCCAGCCGACGGTCGTGGCGACGGTGGCGCGGCCCCGGTGGTCGGTGGTGAAGTCCAGCCAGATCTCGTTGGCGGGGTTGGCGTACGCCGGGTCCACCGACGGCTGGGCCGGGTCCACCTCGTGCTGGTGGTGAGCCCCGGCGTCGGTGGGCAGCGCCCCGCACGGGTGCTGGTGGGCGTGCGCGCCGTACGTGCGGTCCGGCAGCAGGCCGCGGACGCTCAGCAGCGCCCTGGTGCCGCCGCGCGTCGGCGTGGCGACGACCACGACGACCGCGCCGGGCGCGATCAGGGCGGTGTCGTAGGTGTAGGCGCGGGTCGCGGCACCCGGTGCGGCGAAGCGGGCCACGGTCACGGCCACACCGCCGGTGGCGGGTGCGGCCTCGGCCGGCGGAGCGGTCACCAGGGATGCCACCAGGGCACCGGCGAACAGGGCGACAGGGCGTTTCACGTCTCGTGCCTTCCGGGTCTCGGCGGCCGTCATCGGTCACCGGAAGTTACCACCCGACTACGCGCCGGTCGTCGAACGGCGCGCACGACCGGGAAGATCACCACGATCGCCAGGGCGAGCACCGGCGTCGACCGCCCCAGCACGAGCTCGCCCAGCGCGTAGTCCGCCGCCGGCACGGCCAGGCACAGCGCGAACGCCCAGCCGGGCGCCGTCCTCGGCTTGGCCGTTCCGGCCCACGGCGTGCGCCGGAACGGCTTCGCCACCGACAGCCACACCTGGCACGCCAGCGCCGAGGCCATCAGCAGCGACCCGACCCGCATCATCAGCGGCGACCCGCCGGGGTGCAGGTTGGGGCTGAGCACGAAGATCCCGACGTAGAGCTGGGTGAACGTGACGACCGTCTTCAGCAGTACCCACCAGTGCCGGAAGTAGCCCCACGGTGTGAGGCCGGACAGCATCAGCCCGCTGAACGCCGACGTGGTGGCCATGAACTGGAGCACCTCGACGTCGAGCAGCAGCGCCGCGTCGAACGCGGCGAGCCGACCGGGCGCGGACAGCGCGTAGTCGACCACCACGAACAACGCCAGCGCCATGAACATCCACCCGGTGGACGACACGACGTGCGTCCAGACCAGCATTTTCCGACTCATCGGCGAACCCCCACTAGTAGCCGTCCTACATATAGTACGGCTACTAGTGGGGCGGGTGGCTCAGACCCGGCAGGGGCTGCCGCCGGGCTCACCCGGCAACGCCTCCAGGTTCACCCGCGCCTCACCGAGCACCACGTCGGTCAGCGCGGTGTCGAGCGCGAACGCCTGCTGCACCAGGCTGGACGAGGTCGTCGTCGTGCCGTTGAGCCGCAGCGAGCCGATGACCAGGGGGATCGTCAGGGGCGCGCTGCCCACCGCGATGTTCACCCCGTTGATCCGCAGGCTCGCGATCTGCGAGGAGCCGGCGAACACCGGGTTCAGCCCCGCGTCGCACGTGACCGAGGCGTTCGCCCGGATCACGCCCACCTCGATCGTCACGAGCAGGCTCGTGATCCGGGTGGTCTCCACGCGCGCCGTGGACACCGCGCCGTCGCCGGGTGCCGGCGGCAGCGCGAGCAGGTCGTCCGGCGTCTGGTCGGTGCGCGCGGTCAGCGCGGTCGCCCGGACGTTCAGGATGCCCGCGGGCAGGTTCACGTCCGCCACGGTCACGGCGTCGTCCACGCACGGCACGTCCGGCGGGTTCGCCCGCGCCACGACCACCCCGGCGAGGTTCAGCGCGGTGGCCTGGCAGGAGAACACGCCGGTCCGCTCGGACGTGGTGATCCGCAGGTCCGACAGCACCGGGCTCGCGCCCGACGGCGACGCGGTCAACGTCGCCCGCACCTCGACGTACCGCCCGACCAGGGCGAACTCCACCCCGTTGGACACCGGTGCGAACGCCTCGCCCGCCAACCCGGCCTCGGTGTCGGACGCGCGCGCCTCCACCGTGATCGAGGTACCCGGCGGCACGCTGCCCTGCGCCTCGGTGTTCCAGGTGACCGTGCCCCACGTCTGGCCCGCGACACCGCCGTCCTGCACCACCGACCACGTGCCGATCGGCGCGGTGATCTCGCCCAGCACCGAACCGGTCATGTCGCTGTAGTTGTACGGCCCGGCGCCCGCGCCGAGGTCCACGGTCAGGTCGACCGCGCCCACCGGGAACCCGCCGCCGCCCACCGGACCGGCGTCCGGGTCGATGCGCTGCGCGTTGTCCGAGTTGATGTTGGTGACCCACACCTTGCCGTTGCTGTCCACCGCGACACCGGTGGGCCCGTTGCCGCCGGGCAGCACCACGTTGCCGACGAACGTGCCGTCGGTGCGCAGGTGCCCGACCGTGTTCGTGCCGTTGTCCAGCGCGTGGGCGACCCACACGTTGCCGTCCACGTCGACCGCCACGCCCTGGGCGCGCGGGTGGCCGTGCGGGAACGAGCCGAGCACGTTGCCCGCCGCGTCCATCTTGACCGTGTGGCCGGTGCCGACACCGGTGTGCCAGATCTCGCCGGTGTTCGGGTCCATGCCCAGGCCGTAGTCGCCGTGGGAGGTGTCGAGGCACGCGCCCGTGCCGGTGCCCGGCTCGTAGCGCAGCAGGTTGGCCCCGTACCGGGCCGACCACAGCGTGCCCGCCTGGTCGACCAGGCCGCCGTACCCGCCGCAGCCGAAGCTGACCGGCGCCGTCAGCGGGCTGCCGTCCGCCCCGGAGATCAGCTGGTGCCGCGTGTTGGACCCGCCGGTCCACAGGTTGTTGTCGGCGTCCACGGCGACCGTGCGGGTGTTCGTGCCCGCGACCCTGCTGTAGGTGATCAGGCACTCGTCGGCGGCGGTCTCGACCCCGCCGTCGGTGTCGACCCCGCCAGCGTTGGTCCACGGTCGGATGTCGCCCAGCCCTCGCGAGGTGGCGAACAGGCCGTCCTGGTCGCGGTCCTCGCAGGTGTTGTACGAGAACGGGCCGACCAGGTGGTCGCCGCTCGGGTTCGGCGTGCCGTCGCCGTTCACGCGCGTGCCGCCCCGGATGACGCCGACGCGGGTCACCGAGCCCTGGCCGCCGCCCGCCTCGTTCCGGTTGGACAGCCAGGTGTTGCCGAGCTTGTCGACGGTGGTGCGGGAGGGGTTGCGGCCCTGGCCGTCCGGCGCGGACAGCCACTCGCCGAGGATCTCGCCGGTGTCCACGTCGATGCGCACCATCGTGCCGCGCGCGGAGGCGGCGACGTTGACGTAGGGGAAGAAGGTGGTGCGCCGGTCGAGCTGGAGCTGGTCGCCGTTCGGCGCGTCGTGGTTCACGTCCTGGAGCACGCCCTGGTCGAAGTCGGCGTCGAGCGTGTAGAGCACGTCCTCGCCGGCGACCGGGGCCGCCGACGCCGTCGCGGGGAGGCCGACCGGGAGCAGCAGCGCCCCGACGGCCACCACGGCGACTGATCTTCGTGGATGACGCATGGATCTGCCCTTCTGGGGGTGGGGAGAACTGGGCATTCCCGTCACGTGACACCACGGAGTCGGGCTCCCCGCGAGGCGCGTTACCGCGGTCGGGAAACACCGGTGGGCTTTCGGCAGAAATGGGGCGTGCCGGTCACCCCTTTGCCGGCGGTGGACCGTTCAGGTGGCCCAACGCGCATTCCGGCGGGTGACGGCGGGGGCCTTCCGCGGCCGACAGCCGGCCCAGCGCACTGGGCCGATCCGGGGATTTCGCGCTGGTCACGGCTGTGTGGCCGGACGACGCTCG